>CAKQIY010000012.1 GCA_934247115.1 uncultured Coprococcus sp. | reverse complement strand
AATTACTTTCTAAGACCAAGGCTCTCGATGAGCTTTCTGTATGCCTCGATATCCTTACTCTTGAGGTATGCAAGAAGATTTCTTCTCTGTCCAACCATCTTAAGAAGACCACGATTTGAGTGATGATCCTTTGGATTAGCCTTAAAATGTCCGTTGAGATCGTTGATTCTTGCTGTAAGAAGCGCGATCTGAACCTCTGTTGAACCTGTGTCATTTGCATCCTTACCATACTTAGCGATAATTTCCTGCTTCTGCTCTTTTGTTATCATAATAACAATCCTCCTATAAATAATATACATGGCTGACACCGGGCAAAAGGCCTAGAGGTGTCCTAAAACTAAGTGTCAGCTGACCTTGTGTAGAATAACATATGTGTTTTTATTTGTAAAGAGGAAATTTACTCTGCAATCTCATACTGAAGAAATGCGTAACGAAGCCTTGTTCCCTCTGCAATATTTTCCGGAAGCAAAGCCCTTGCAACCAGTTTGGTCTCCCCATCCTGAACATTCTCATCCACAAGATTTGCATAATCTCCATCTATTGACTTTACTATATAATATTTCTCCATATCACACCTTTTTTGTACATAACCATCCATGCAGATGATCCTGCGCACGTCCTTTCATTTTCTATATTTTGTTTTATTGTAACACCCGTCATATACCTATAACAACCTGATTTTTCAGAACATTTACTTCACTCGGCACCATCAGCACTTTCACGCTTTACAGCATTTGACTATTTTCTTGTTATGTCCGGAATGTATATGCTATAATGACCAAGTTAGATTGTGCTTGTACGGCGCAGCTATCTACATTTACGTTGCAATTCGAAAGGAGAGATATTATGGCAGGTTCTACCATAGGGAATAAATTCACTATCACAACATGGGGAGAGTCCCACGGAAAGGCTCTGGGCGTTGTAGTCGACGGATGTCCTGCAGGGCTCCCTCTCTGCGAAGAAGATATCCAGGTATTCCTGGACCGCAGGAAACCGGGCTTTTCACAATTTTCAACTCCTAGAAAGGAATCAGACACAGTGGAGATATTATCCGGAATATTTGAAGGCAAGACAACAGGAACATCTATTTCCATGATGGTGAGAAACACCTCCCAGCGTTCTGGAGATTACGGAGATATCGCTACATATTACAGACCAGGTCATGCAGATTATACATTTGATGAAAAATATGGGTTCAGGGATTACAGAGGCGGCGGACGTTCCTCAGGCAGAGAGACAATAGGACGTGTAGCCGCAGGTGCGATTGCATCAAAAGTACTGAAAGAACTCGGAATATCAATAACCACATATGTATCTTCTATCGGTGATGTACATATAGGCAAAAGCAGATTTGACGCAGACTTCATACTTAAGAATGATCTCAATATGCCAGATGCAGAGGCCTATGAAAAAGCATCACTGCTTCTCCAGGACTGCATGGCAGAGAATGATTCAATAGGTTCTAGCGTTGAATGCATCGTGAAAGGCATGCCGGCCGGAATCGGTGAGCCCGTATTTGATAAGCTGGATGCATGCATTGCAAAGGCTGTTATGTCCATCGGAGCTGTGAAGGCCGTCGAAATTGGCGATGGAACAGAGGTTTCTAGTGCCAGAGGTTCACATAACAATGATGCATTTGTCATGAATGGTGATAATGTTGTCAAGGAAACCAATCACGCAGGGGGCATTCTTGGTGGAATGAGCGATGGATCTGACATTATAATAAAGGCGCATTTTAAGCCTACCCCATCCATTGCATCGTCACAAAAGACTGTGAACAAATCTGGAGATAACATAGAGGTATCGATCAAAGGCCGCCACGACCCTATCATAGGTCCAAGAGCAGTTGTGGTTGTTGAGGCAATGACCGCGCTTACGATTCTGGATCTTATATTTGAAAACATGTCATCAAGAATGGATAAGATCGTAGATTTCTACAAGCGCTAATTATGCATCCTTTACTCTATAACATACACAGCGCAAAACAGATCCGGTATGCTCATATGCGTACCGGATCTGTTTTTATTTTTCTATATTCACTTTTATTCTCTGCTGATAGTTTTCTTATACTACACTTCTGCCTTTTTAGGTTTATTAATAATATAGATACCAATTCCTACTATGATTCCGCCGCCAATAATATTACCAATTGTTACCGGAAGGAGGTTCTTTCCAAAGAAATTTCCCACGGTGAGCTGATCACTTATCTGCTGCGCAGTGTAACCATAAAGCTCACATGCTTTATCTACATATTTGCTATTTGAGGCCGCCATTATGCCGGCTGGTATATAGTACATATTGGCAACGCAGTGCTCAAAACCCGATATTACGAATACCATTATAGGAAAAAAGCATGCAAAGAGCTTGCCGATCACATCTTTCGCTGATGACGACATGAGCACGGCAACGCATACAAGCACATTACACATAATACCAGACATAAGGGCATTGCCGAAGTCAAGTCCCGTCTTACCCATGGCCACTTTGATGGTATATGCACCAAGTCCTCCCGCCGAATTATCAAACTGTCCACTTCCATAGATAAGAGCTGCTGTAACCACTGAACCAAGCATATTGCTGAAATAAACAACAACCCAATTCTTAAGCATCTGAACAAGTCTTATTCTGCCGTCTATAACTGCAGTGATCATCATACAGTTTCCTGTGAACAATTCCGCGCCAATTATCGAAAGCATCATCAGTCCTACAGGGAATACGCAGCCCGCAAGTGTCTTTGCAAGTTCAAAATTGTCTACTGTATGAACCGCCAGGTTGGAGCCCTCAGCACCAATTGCAATGAACATGCCCGCAAAAAAGCCCATCATGATCATCTTATACAACTTCAGATTAGCCTTTCCAACTGCACCCTTAAGATTGTTTTCAATGATCTGCGCAGGAAGATAATAATTGTTTTCCATAATTTGATTCTCTCCTTAGTCTATAAGTTATTTTATTTTAAGCCCTTGGATACGCCTTGGCATATTCCTCTTTGAGCTTACTCTGCTTATTTGTCAGATATATCTGTGTTGTGGCAATGTCAACATGTCCCAGCATCTCCTGTACAGACTTAATATCCGCGCCGTTGCCCAGCATATGTGACGCAAATGAGTGTCTTATCATATGAGGCGTTATATCCTTATCAATACCAGCTTTTGCCGCATAGAACTTTATGATCTTCCAGAACCCCTGTCTTGTCATAGGTGCGCCCTTACAGTTAAAAAAGAGATAATCGCTTCCACCGCTCATATCATCCCTGACTTCTGCAATATATCTGCTCAGAGCTCGCTGTGCAACCTCTGCAACAGGCACAGTTCGTGTCCTGTCTCCATCATGGCATTCTATGAATCCAAGCTTCATATTGACATCAGTAAGCTTGAGCGTCACAAGCTCGGTGACCCTTATTCCGGTTGCATATAACAGCTCAAGCATAGCCTTATCACGTATCTCCTTCGGAGTCTTGTTGGTTGGCTGGTCTAGAAGCTTATTCACTTCATTGATAGTAAGTATCTCCGGAGCTTTTTTGACTATCTTGGGCGATTTTACTCTCTCCGCCGGATCGTCATCGACTAGTCGTTCCCTTATAAGGAAAGCATAAAAAGACTTAATCGAAGCAATATTTCTCGATACAGTCGCCATGGACATTCCCTGTTTCTCCATATCCAGCACATAGGAATTGATATATGTCTCGTTGATATCCCCCAATCTGATCATTCCTTTTTCCCTGAAATACCTGGAGAACTTCAGCAAATCCCTTCTGTATGACGCAATAGTATTCTCACTTGATTTTTTTACATTTCTTAAATATTCAACATATCTGTCTATGTACTGTTCCACTAATTTATCCCCTTAGTTATGTAGACTAAACATCATTATAAATAGAAATGTAAATAAAATCAAACACATTTTTAACAAGGAAATACAGGCATTTCAGCGTTTTCGCCTCAAAATACCAAATAGGGTGTGTATAACAATTATGTATACCACATATTGACATAATTTTTTGCTAAATTATTTCACTTTTTTTAATTCAAGCACTTATCCTGTGTGTATTTGCTTGTTTTTATTTATGTGAGCCTGACACGTCCATCATATATGCATATATAGCTATTATCGTTTTAGAGTCAACTATCTGTCCGTTCTTCACCATACGGATCGCATCATATATATCAACTATCTCACATTCAACAAATTCATCCTCATCAAGGCTGCTCTGTCCAGCTGTAAGCCCCCTGCCTATATATACATAAGTCTGTTCATTACTGGTTCCAATAGCCAGAACTGTCCTCGTTACATATTCCATACTGTCTGCTTCATATCCAGTCTCTTCTCTAAGTTCCCGTGCAGCCGCCTGTTCCGGTGTCTCCCCATCATCTATGAGTCCTGCCGGCACTTCATATGATATATCATCTATAGCATTTCTGTATTGCTTCACAAGCAGTATGCGCCCTTCTTCCACCACCGGAAGTACACACGCCCCCGGTCTGTGATCAATATAATCATACACAACCTCTCTTCCATCCGGAAGCAACAGATGATCATCATACACATTGAATATATGTGCCCTATAAGCTATATCCAGCCCAATTCTTTTATACTTTTCCATATTCTCATGAAACCTCCCTTTACATGGCATTACTATTCATTTCACCATCTCAGCATCGGACAATTTCACTCTGCACAAACTCAAAAAAGGGTCTGTAGATTGCTCTACAAACCCTATTCATTATTTTGCGTAGTCTGTTACGCGTGACTCTCTTATAATATTAACCTTAATCTGTCCAGGATATTCAAGCTCGCTTTCTATCTGCTTAGCTATATCTCTGGCCAGCAATACCATATCAGAATCGCTTACATGCTCTGGAACTACCATTACACGAATTTCTCTACCTGCCTGAATAGCAAATGTCTTATCTACACCCTTATGAGAATTAGCAATCTCCTCTAACTTCTTAAGTCTTGTAGTATAAGTCTCTAAGGTTTCTCTTCTCGCGCCCGGTCTTGCAGCAGAAATCGTATCTGCAGCCTGTACCAGAAGTGCTATCAATGATTCTGGTTCAACATCGCCATGATGTGATTCCACTGCATTGATAACAATTGCTGATTCCTTATATCTTCTACAAAGATCAGCACCGATCTGTACGTGTGAACCTTCCATCTCATGATCAAGAGCTTTTCCTATATCATGGAGTAATCCAGCACGCTTTGCTACCTTAATGTCGACACCTATCTCTCCGGCCAACAAACCACATAACTGAGCCACCTCTACAGAGTGCTTTAGAGCATTCTGACCATAGCTTGTTCTAAACTTCAACTTTCCAAGAAGTCTCACTAACTCAGGATGAATTCCATGAATTCCTACTTCAAGAGTAGCAGCTTCACCTTCTTCACGCATCATGGTTTCTACTTCCTTCTGCGCTTTCTCAACCATCTCTTCAATTCTGGCTGGGTGAATTCTTCCATCAACAATGAGCTTCTCGAGAGCAATTCTAGCTACCTCTCGTCTGACAGGATCAAAGCTGGACAATATAACAGCTTCCGGTGTATCATCTATGATCAGATCTACACCAGTCAATGTTTCAAGAGTTCTGATGTTTCTTCCCTCTCTACCTATTATCCTTCCTTTCATCTCGTCATTAGGCAACTGAACTAACGAGATTGTTGTCTCTGAAATGTGATCAACTGCACATCTCTGAATTGCATTGACAACATACTCTTTTGCTTTCTTGTTCGCTTCTTCTTTAGCTCTGGTTTCTAATTCCTTGACCATAACTGCTGTTTCATGTTTTACTTCATCTTCAACAGTCTTTAATAAGTATTCTTTTGCTTGTTCAGAGGTTAAACCTGAAATTCTTTCAAGTTCCTGCAATCGCTTCGCCTGTAACTCTTCAACCTTTGCCTTCTGCTTATCCAGCGCGCTCTCTTTGTTAGCTAAGCTAGCTTCCTTCTTCTCTACTGCTTCAGTCTTCTTATCAAGATTCTCTTCACGAGCAAGAATTCTCTTCTCCATACGTGAAAGCTCTCCACGTCTGTCCTTAACTTCCTTCTCAAGATCATTGCGTGTCTTAAGCGAATCTTCTTTTGCCTCAAGCAATATCTCGCGCTTTTTAGCTTCGGCGGTCTTCTGAGCTTCGTCAATAATCTCTCTTGCCTGTGACTCCGCTCTTCCTATCTTGTTTTCTACTATGTTCTTTCGATAAGCAATAGCTATAAACCATGTAGCAACAAGCAGAGCAACAACGACAACAGCAATTATTCCCCATACTATTGGTGAATCCACAGGAGCACCTCCTTATTAAGTTTTCATTGTACAAGAATACAACTATTTAAGTTTAATATTTTTGCTTAATTATGTCAAGTAATTATGACCAGATACACACTCTTTTTTTGACAATAGTACATTATGTTCTGACATTACAGGCCATTGCATTCATTGTATGGACTATCGCTCATATCGCCCGACAATTCCATCTGTATCTGCCGTATACACGTAGATACCTTTCTATGATCAAATCCCTTGCCATACATATATGTCATGACCTTATCCCTCTTCTCTGCAAGATCCCTGACTGAATACCTCCTTCTTATGATAGATGCAATAGTCGCCATCTCATCAGGGAAGTCCGCATCCTCTATAGCCTGATCAATAATATCCTGTGATATTCGTTTGGCGCTAAGCTCATACTCAATAACACGTAGCCCCTTCTTCGCCATATGTCTCCTGATATATCCACCAGCGTATCTATAATCATCTATATAGCCATATGACTTAAGTTTGTCTACAGTGTGATCTATTATCTCGCTATCATAATACAGTTCTCTAAGCTTCTGTCTTATATCATATTCACACTTATCTGAAAACTTTATGGAGTTGACCGCCTTATTCAGTGCCCGACGAAACAGATATTCCCTGCGAAAACGATTCATCGTCTCTTCCTCAACTTCATCGCCAACTTTCAGCTTTAGTTTTCTTATATCCGAAGAATAGACAGAGGAAAATGGTTCGTAATCTATATACAGGCAATATCTTTTATCGTCTATCTTTCTAATATCTGTAACCATCATCTACATGTATCTCCCGCGAAAACCGCCATTGTTACAATTCTTATATATATACACAACAATTTCTGACCGATCAGCAGTACGCATCTTACTCTCCATCAGTAGTCTCCTGCTGATCAGCTGTATCGCCCGCAACGCCAAGAGCCTCTCTCACCTTATGTTCTATCTCATCACAGATGGCTGTATTATTCTCCAGATACATCTTCGCATTCTCACGACCCTGACCTATCTTATCTCCATTGTATGCATACCATGCTCCTGACTTATCTACAATATTGTTGGCAACTGCAAGGTCAAGTATATCTCCCACCTTGGATATTCCCTTACCGAATACTATGTCAAACTCAGCCTCCTTGAATGGAGGAGCCACCTTATTCTTTACTATCTTTACACGGGTTCTGTTACCTACTATCTCCCCGCCCTGTCTGAGTGTGTCTATTCTTCTTACATCAAGTCTCACAGACGCATAGAACTTAAGAGCACGTCCACCAGTTGTAACCTCAGGATTACCAAATACAACACCAACCTTCTCTCTAAGCTGATTTATAAAAATAACCACACAGTTTGTCTTGCTGACAACCGCTGTGAGCTTTCTGAGCGCCTGTGACATCAGTCTGGCATGAAGTCCCATATGTGAATCTCCCATCTCGCCATCTATCTCTGCCTTAGGGACAAGAGCGGCAACCGAGTCAACTATAACAACATCCACTGCTCCGGATCTGACCATGGTCTCTGTTATCTCCAGAGCCTGCTCACCGCAATCCGGCTGTGATATGTACAGATTATCAATATCCACACCTATATTCTTGGCATAAGTCGGATCAAGCGCATGCTCTGCATCTATAAAACCTGCTATTCCGCCTCTCTTCTGTATCTCAGCAACTATATGAAGTGCAACAGTTGTCTTACCACTTGACTCAGGTCCAAACACTTCTATGATTCTTCCTCTTGGCACCCCCCCCAGTCCAAGTGCTATATCAAGGCTGAGTGAGCCTGTAGGTATAACATCTATATTCATGTTGGCATTAGAATCACCGAGCTTCATGACCGATCCCTTACCATACTGCTTCTCTATCTGTGCTATAGCGGCATCAAGAGCCTTTCTCTTATCTTCATTATTCACATTACCTGAATTATTCGCCATCGTACGTTCCTCCTAAACATATGTTCGATTACTGTTCTTATACTATAAAATATTCATCATTTTGTCAACCACTAATTAACCATTTCCCGGCTGCATGTAATATATTATCATTCATCATGTACATTATTCCGTACATCACGGTAACGCAATGGTATACACATATATATTTACAATATCTGCAACAGCCATATCTCATTATCTACAACTGCGCATTATAAAATACCTCACACAAAATATTCATAAATGCTATACACTATGTACACACTAATAAAATGGATTGACAATGACCACACAGTCCTGATTCTGCACATGCAGATATTTGATGTTTTTTGAATAATATGCTTTAACCTTAGATATTGACAGGATGATTATAACACACTTTACACATTTACACTATTATAATAAAATAAAGAATATGTTTTTTTCAGATGTGAGCTCATAATGTGTCAGGAGGTAACATGAGTACAGCAGGCATTGTATGTGAATATAACCCTTTTCATAAAGGACATCAGTACCAGATAGAACAGACAAAGGCTATAACAGGAGCCGATCATATCATATGCTTTATGAGCGGAAGCTTTCTCCAGAGGGGGATTCCTGCTCTCGCAGACAAGTATACCAGGGCAGAGATTGCTATACGCTGCGGTGCGGATGCCGTATTCGAGATTCCATTTGTCTACGCAACCTCAAGTGCCGGAGATTACGCAACTGCGGCGATACACATGATGAACGCCTGCGGATGTATAGACTACATTTCATTTGGAGCTGAAACCGACGATCTGCAGCTCCTATCATGTATAGCACATATAGTTACCAACGAGCCACCCGAGGTATCAGAACACATACGCAGCTTTATGGCCAGCGGATACACCTACAGCATCGCCAGAGCATCTGCTGTTGCCGATTATATACACCATCATCCGGAATCATGCTGCAATGGCACTGAACCAGGAAGCTCCGCATCCCAGGAAAAACTGAAAAGCATACTCGCAAGTCCTAATAACATACTTGCCATTGAATATCTCTCAGCCCTCATGCGTACAGGATCATCCATAAAGCCTGTGCTTATTCCACGGAAATATTCAGGGTACAACAGCACGTCCACTGACCACGATATATGTTCGGCTTCAGCAATAAGAAACATGCTCATGAATGAGGCATCCATAGATACACTCAGAAGGCATGTACCTGAACAATGCTTTGATATACTGGCAGACAGATACAGATCAACATTTCCAATATTCGAAGATGATATGTCATATCTTTTAAACGTCTCCAAGCTTCTACAGAATGAGCCGGTCACAAGACATGATATTGTAGATATGGACCATGATCTATTCAACAGATATTCAAAACTGAGTGCTGAAATGTCATTCTCTGAAACATCTGCAGCTCTAAAATGCAGGAATTATACCATGACTCACATACAACGCGGACTGTTGCACTCAATCATCGGGCTTAGAAACGATGATTACCAAATGTTCAAACATGACGGCTGGATATATTATATGAAACTCCTTGGACTGCGTGTGGAATCTGGCACCATCGTAAAGGCTATAAAGAAATCTTCGCCAATACCTGTTATAACCAGACATCCCGAGCTCAATCTACTTCAAAGCCAGTCAGGAAAGATAATGGCCGCATATGATACCAAAGCCTCCAGCATATACAACAATATCATATACAGAAAATACAACACACACATGAAGGACGAATTTCGTCAGTCAATAATAAGAGCATAAATAAAAAAGTTCTGCATACATATCCTGTATGAAGAACTTTTTATTTATTATCACTATCACAGCTATCATATTGTGTACCTGCTTTAATGCCACTCTTATAACAGAAGGCTGCAGATCAGGGCTCTCTCTCTGGTACTCAGCTATAATTCCGGTTCTGCTTCCGTTTATGCTTATAGCAGGCGTGATCATCAACACACTGAATACAGACGGGCTCAGACGCACCTCTGCATATACGATCACCCTCATCATAGGACTGATGTGTGGTTTTCCAACAGGAACCATAGCTGCGTCTTATTTCTATAATAATGGTCTCCTCCAAAAAACAGATGCGCAGACCATTCTCCCTCTGTGCAACAACGTAAGTCCTATGTTTCTGTACGGATACATATACAGCTCATATCTAAAATACAGCATTACGCTTCCAGCTCTTATTCTGTGTATATATGCCCCACAGCTCATATTTACAGCAGCTGTCCTGATCCTCAGACATGTTTTACACACAACTGACAGTATATCAGATAATGCAGCTACAGCATTATCTGAAGCATCAGCAGGCCTTTCCCACAGTTATCACAGCATTATCACAGGCTCCATCCACAACATTACTGTGATAGGTGTATACATGGTCATCTTTTCCATAGCCAGCCAATTTATACTCCATTATATTCCAGGGGAAATACCGGTTATATTTACCTCTTTTCTTGAGATAAGCAACGGAGTTCCGATGATACAGTCACTCAATATACCAATACACGCAAAAACAGTCCTGACTATATCTCTCACATCATTTGGAGGCGTGTCCGCCATATTCCAAAGTATGGAGATGATACATGAATCGGGACTGTCTTTCACAAAATATATTACAGGCAAATTATTGTGTGGCATCTCATGTGCCTCATTCGCGCTATTTTATCTATGCCGATGAACCAGACATCATTCGTCTAAATACTCATCGTCATCATCCTCATCCTCTTCGTAATCGTATTCGTCATCATAATCATCATACCGATCATCACCGCCCTGAGTGTACTCTGTCTTTCCATATACATTGTACTCCTCATCTGCAGCAAATGCAGAATCCTGCTCAGGTTGCTGTGGCTGCTCCTGTACACCATTGATCTGGGCAATGCTTACATCAAGCTCAGCCATATTGTCTGATACAAGCGCAGAATTATCCTCCAAAGCCTTGATGAGATTCTCGTAATTAGCCTTCTCAGCCTGAAGCGTAGCATTGATATACTGGCTGATCTCTGTGAGCTTGTCCTTTGAATAATACATAGAGCCTGCTCTGACTTCCTGTGCATCAGCATTGGCCTCTGCAATTATCTGATCAGCCTGTCTTCTGGCCATATCAGTTATCTCATTGGCTTTATTGTTGGCTATCTCCACAATCTGGCTCTGCTCGACAAGTCTGTTAGCCTCTGCCACCGATTCTGTGATGATCGAATCAGCTCTGGCTCTGGCATCAGCAAGAATAGCCTCCTTATTCCTCATTATCTTCTTGCATCTCTCTATCTCACTAGGAAGCTTAAGCTTAAGCTCGCCTACCATCTGCATCAGATCTTCCTTTGGTACTATGATCTTGCTGGATGACAATGGCTGAAACTTACAATTGTCAATAAATATCTCTATCTCACTGATCATCTCTTCAATACCTTTTCTTGCCATGTTCTTCTCCTCCTAATATATCAATTGCAAATTAATATGCAGTATCTATTCATCGTCTGCCAATATCAAATCTCTCTCTCAGAATCCCCTGTATCTCCTCTGGCACAAAATCCTTCACATCTACTCCAAAGCTTGCATATTCTTTGACAACACTGGAGCTTAGATATGAGTATGCAATATTGGTCGTCAAAAAAACAGTATCAATCTCAGGCGCAACCTTCCTGTTGCTCTGGGCAATCTGAAGCTCGTATTCAAAATCTGTCACAGCCCTAAGGCCTCTAACTATAACCTTTATGTCGTTCTGTCTTGCAAAATCAACCAAAAGCCCTTCAAATCCAACAACCTTTACATTTGGGATATCCGAAACTACATTCTTTAACATATTAACACGTTCTTCTAAAGAAAACAATGGAGATTTTGCCGTATTGGTCAGGACTCCTACTATGAGTTCATCAAACATCTCAGCAGATCTTTTTATTATGTCCAAATGTCCAAGTGTGACCGGATCAAAGCTTCCAGGATAAATCGCTCTACTCATCTTCAAGTCTCCTATATATAAATGTATGTTTATTCGTCTTATATTTCTTGACCTTATATGCTTCAAAGCCAAGCGGATCAAGATATTCATATTCTGTATCAAGATCCGATTCCACTATGATCACCGTATTGTCATCTACGATAGACGAACGCGACAATCTCTCCAAAACCGTTTTTTCCAGCAGCCTTCCATACGGAGGATCCATGAATATAATATCAAACACATCCGCCTGCCTCTCAAGAGTACCAATGACACTCTCTGCATCAGCGGAAATAACCTGCGCTCTTGCATCAAGCTTTGTAAACTTGAGATTCTTACGTATACACTCCAGCGCCTTGCGGTTATTCTCCACAAATACAGCTCTTTCTGCACCTCTGCTCAACGCCTCTATCCCGATAGCACCACTGCCACTGAAAAGATCCAAAAATCTGCACCCGGGTATATCAGACGAAAGCATATTGAACAAAGTTTCCTTTATCCTGTCAGTTGTAGGTCTGGTATCCATTGAATCAACAGTTACCAGCTTCAGGCTTCTGGCACTTCCAGCTATCACCCTCATACTATTTTTCTCCTATGTTTTTTAGACTATTTTACAGGTTTTTTTATAACACGGTACGCACTAAATTACAAGAAAAATACGTCTTAATTTCCTTGAATACGATCCCGTATATATCGTCCAGTCTCAGACAGATCATCATCTGTAAAACTTCCTGTATTGGATGATGAAGGACTGAGTAGAGCTGATGTCTCAGCTTTATTACACAGACTCCATGACGAATAGCTCAGATTGTTGTCATTTATAAGTTCAAACCATGCATCTGATGAGTCGTAATCAATTCCACCATTACCCGATGCATCACACAGACTGAACTCACTCACAAACACCGGCAGTCCCTTTGACAATGCTGTTTCCACCTTGTTTCTGATGTCATCCTTATGGGTTGCCGCATAAAAATGCACCGCATACATGATGTTATCATAACCTGCAACCGGATCGTCTGCCGCTATATCCACATCCTGACTCCATGTAGGAGTTCCAACTATAATGATTGCTTTCTTATCATTATCACGTATTATCGGGATGATCGTCTCTGCGTATTTCTTGATGCTACTCCAGTCCGTTCCGCCATTAGGCTCATTACATATCTCATATATAACATTTCCTTTGCCGGCATATCTTGCCGATACATCTTCAAAGAATTCCTTTGCATCTTCAATATGCGTATTTGGATCACTATCATTCAGTATATGCCAGTCAATTATCACATACATTCCCAGCTCCGACGCAGCCGAAACTCCCGTATCCACCAGATCCATGATCTTATTCTTATCTCCTCCACTGCAGTAACCATAGCCGTCTCCTGTATCTGTATACATGGCAAGTCTGATCAGATTAGCTCCCCACTCATCCCTGAGCGTAGCAAACGCATCTTTATTCACATAATCAGGGAACCAGGTTATTCCATGTGTGCTCACACCCTTTAACTGATACCTGTCTCCATTCTTATCAATTATATCCGTATTCTTCACTGATAACACTCCATGATTCGCAAATGGTGATCCCTTTTCTGCAGCGGCATTTCCAGTTTTCTTTGTACCACCAGTGCTAACTTTTTTATCATCAGCATCCTCCGACTTTTCCGTTTTTTTCTTAGCCGATGACGAAGCAGGTGTGATATCACTTCCTCTGTATTCCGTGCCATCTATATATAGTATGTAATCCTCTATCTCCAGATCATCCGACGAAATATTGTACCCAAGATTGATGCTCTGCCCCGCCGCAATCTCCTCATTATAATCCATCGCCGTAAGAGCCACTGTATTATCCTTTATTTTATCTTTTGCATTCCATATCTGATCTATCTCAGGTTTACCTTTATATATGATCTCCAGCTTCCACTCAGATACATTTGATGCCGACTTATTGTATATATCTATATTCTCAGTCGCACATGCTTTGCCATCCGCTTCCCAGGTGTTGTCATGTCCTATAACTGCGTAGAATTCAGACTTCTGGCGGTCATCATCATCCGCAGTTCTATCCTCTTTCTGTTCTGTTGTACTATCTGATGCCACATCGGTACTCTTATCAACATCAGCTTCTGCCTCTGTATCTGCGCCGCTGTCCGCAGTGCCCGCACTGCCATTGCCCCTCTGTATCTTCCAGATAATGCCTCCCATAACAACCACAGCAATAGCCAGAACTATTATGGCTATCACCATGATTCTATTCTTCTTACTCTTCATAATATTCCCCCTGTTCTCCCAATAACATCGGGTCCCTTCATATAAATTTTATAATACAGGCATGGTATAAAGCCTGTCATCACCACTCTGGATAAGCCTGTCTTCTATCTGCGCACCATACTTATCATATACGTCCTGTGCAGCTCTCAACATATCTGCATGATTATATATATCACCAATCCTGAACATCAGCTCTCCGCTCTGTCTGATTCCAAAGAAGTCCCCGGGACCTCTCATCTTGAGATCTTCCCCAGCGATATAAAAACCATCATTTGACTTTGCCAGAACGTTCAGTCTCTCCATGGTGTCTTTATCTTTTCTGCCGCTCATGAATATACAATACGACTGCAAGCTGCCACGTCCAACTCTTCCTCTGAGCTGATGCAGTTGGGCAAGACCAAACCGTTCCGCATTTTCAACCATCATGACTGTCGCATTCGGATTGTTGATACCCACTTCTATAACAGTCGTGGACACTAATATACTTATCTTTCCTTTGGTGAAATCTTCAAGTATCCTGTTCTTCTCATCGGCCTTCATCTTACCATGCAGACACACAATATTAACATCAGATCCATAATTTTCCATTATTGTGCTCTTCAACTCATCTGTGTACTCAGTCACATTGGCCACATCATCCATGACCTCACTGGCCTCCACCATCGGACACACTATGTATACCTGATGTCCCTGCGAAACTTCCTTCATGATAAAACTCTGGGCAGTCCTGCGATAGTTTTCATCAACAACGCAGTTTTTGATAGGAATACGCCCAGCTGGAAGCTCATCTATAACCGATATATCCAGATCACCATACATTATGATTGCCAGTGTCCTAGGTATAGGTGTAGCACTCATGACAAGAATATGTGGATTGACACCCTTTTCTGCAAGTTTTTCTCTCTGCCTTACTCCAAAACGATGCTGTTCATCCGTGACCACCAGAGCAAGTCTGTTGTATTCGACCTTATCCTGTATAAGAGCATGTGTTCCGACAACTATCTGAACCTCCATATCTCTTATCCTCCGGCACATCTCCCGCTTTTCTTTTGCTGTCATAGATCCGGTAAGCAGTCCAACATGTATATCATATGGTTCAAGCAGAGATCCAAGCTCCTTAAAATGCTGAACCGCAAGCACCTCAGTGGGAGCCATGATCACCCCCTGATATCCGGCGACCGCCGCTGCGTACAATCCTATCGCTGCCACAATTGTCTTACCAGAGCCCACATCTCCCTGTACAAGTCTGTTCATGACATGGTCAGATGACATATCTGAGAGCATATCCCTGACAGCATTCATCTGTGCATTCGTCAGCTTGAACTTAAGATTTTCAATAAACAGCCTGACCTGTTCATCGCACTCTATCCGGTTCTCGTTAAATACAAATGCCGTATCATTCTTTATTCTGTGCATATTGGATATAAAACTGTAGAATTCATCAAACGCCATACGCCTGACTGCGCTCTTAAGATGCAGCTCATCCTGTGGGAAATGTATTGATGAAACAGCCTTTCTGATATCCATTATGCCATATTCATCACGTACATTCTGGGGTAGATAATCAGGCATCCTGTCGATGGCAGCTGAAGCCCCTTTGACCGCTTTCTGGATAGTCTTGGATGATATGCCCGCTGTCACTGTATATATCGGCTGCCACACATTCATAAGCTCGTTATATTTCGGCGTGATATAATATTCCGGCTGTGACATGGTCATCATTCCACCCTTGCAGACAACATCACCCACAAACACAAACTCCTGTCCAATATGAAAATAATTACGTAAAAAAGGACAATTAAACCATGTAAGCTTAATTGTCCCCGAGTAATCCTTTGCATATACCACTACGAGAGTGAGTCCGCGAATTTTTCTGATCTCCGCCCTGCTGTTGATCACAGCCCTCACTGCCTGACGGCTTCCCGCCTGCAGCTTATCTATATCCACAGGATTCTCATAGGTGACATAGGTTCTGGGGTAATACAGAAGAAGATCCTGTACTGTATATATCCCCAGCCGTGCAAACACCGACGAAGTTTTATCTCCCACACCCTTTATAGTTGTTATGGAGTCCTTCAGTTCCATCCGCGTACCTCTCGTAATAAGCATTAAAATTCTAACATCTTTACTATTCTACAGATACAATATAATAGTATATAGGCTGTCCACCATAATAACACTGGACATCCACATCCGGATACGCTTCCTCAACACGATCCGCCAGGCTGCGGGCTGCATCTTCAGTCACATCTGCACCATAATATATACTTATAACCTCCGAATTCTCATCCACTGCGTCGGCTATAAGTTCAAATGTAACATTCTCTATATCACTGCCAACGCTGACAAGTCCGTTATCACCGATTCCCATGATATCACCTTCCTTGATAGTCTTGCCATCAATAGAAGTATCTCTCACAGAATATGTTACCTGACCGCTCTTCACATTCTTCACCGCAGCCCTCATGGATGTTTTGTTCTCATCCACATCCACAGTACTGTCAAATGCTATCATAGCGCTTATTCCCTGTGGTGCATTCGCTGTTGGTACCACTATTATGTTCTTGTCCTCACACAGTGTAGCAGCTTGATTGGCTGCAAGAACTACGTTCTTGTTATTTGGAAGTATAAATATATTCTCTGCATTGACCTTATCTATAGCATTGAGCATATCCTCAGTACTTGGATTCATTGTCTGTCCGCCCTCGATCACATAGTCTGCTCCCAGTTCACCAAACAGAGTCATGAGACCATCACCCATGGAGACAGTTATAAAGCCGTACTTGCTCATAGGTTCACTGTGTTCATGTTTTCTATGCTGTCTATCTTCTTCCTGTTTTTCCGCTTCCTCACGTTCTGCCTGACCGATAACTCTCTCATGATGCTCGATACGCATATTGTCTATCTTCATGTTCGTGAGATAGCCCAATGTAAGTCCCTTTTCAAATGCCTGTCCAGGATGATTAGTATGAACATGGATCTTGACAATATCGTCCAGAGATACACACACTATGGAATCCCCTATGGACTCAAGAAAGCTCTTGAGATCATCCTCCTCAGCTTCACCATATGGTTTTTCAAGGTTGATGATAAACTCAGTACAATATCCAAACTTGATATCGGCAGTCGATATACTGTCGCTGCCGGCACCTGTAGCCGATGGAGTGACATTGACAGCTCCTGTACTCTTGCTGAGCTCAACGGTCACTCTTCCCATGAGACAGTCCACAGCACCCTTAAGTACCACCATAAGTCCCTGTCCACCAGAATCTACAACTCCCGCCTCCTTGAGAACCGGCAGCATCTCTGGTGTTGAATCAAGAACAGCATCGCCGTACTCTATAACCTCATCACAGAACTGCGCCAGAGACATATCTGCATCCGCACATTCTCTGGCTTTGGATGCAATACCCTTGGCAACTGTGAGGATAGTTCCCTCCTTCGGCTTCATTACGGCCTTGTAAGCTGTCTCCACAGCCTTCTGGAACGCATCCGCAATATCATGTACATCTATCGTTCTGCTGTCCTGCACCTTCTTGCTGAATCCTCTGAGCAACTGTGACAGGATAACACCCGAATTACCTCTTGCTCCTCTAAGTGATCCTGTAGACATTGCCTTTGCTATAGACTTCATATCATCAGGAGCAGCCTCAACCTCCCTGACTGCAGATAATATTGTAAGTGTCATATTCGTACCTGTATCTCCATCCGGCACTGGAAATACATTCAGTTCGTTAATGTACTCCTTATTCTTATCAAGATTATTCGCACCAGCAATAAATGCTTTCTTCAGTGCAAGCGCATCAATCGTATTACTCACTTTTCTCTATCCTCCAAACTAATCAAGCACTTTCACGTCTTCTACAAAGACATTGATCTGACTTACCTTAAATGAAGTAAAGTCTTCTACTTTATATTTAACCGACTGCATGAGATTATCTGTGACAGCCTTTATGCTCACGCCATATGCAACAACTATATGAAGTTCTATAACTATATCACCATTCTCATCAAACCGTACATTAACACCTCTTGATACATTATCTCTGCGCAGCTGCTTGACTATTCCGTCCTTTACACTGACTATTCCCATACCAACTATTCCAAAACAATCCAGTGCTGTAAGTCCTGCAACCTGTGCAACAACGCTCTCATCTATACTTACTTTTCCATTGTTTCCATTAATATATTCCTTCATGGTCTAACTCCTTTCCATATAAGCTCATGACCGCAAGAATCGTCTTGTATCAGATTATACACATAATTATCTACAATTATATCATAAACTATGAAAAATTCAAGGAAACCAGTACAACAGGGAATTTTTACCTTTTTTTGCTGCATTTACAACAAATTAAAAAATGTGCTTGCATATAGAAAAATAATCTGCTATTATATGTCTTGTTGTGAACTTAGAAGGTAAGTTAGTTTATTCATTGAAGGAGGTGCTATTATGGCAAAATGTTCAATTTGTGATAAAGGTGCTCATTTCGGTATCAAAGTGAGCCACTCTCATAGAAGAGCAAACAAGATGTGGAAGTCAAATGTCAAGTCTGTTAAGGCTGTAGTTGATGGAACACCTAAGAAGATTTATGTTTGCACATCTTGCTTAAGATCTGGTAAGGTCGAGCGTGCATAATGTTTGCATAATATCACCGATTCAGTTCTGATAAAAAATAAGAGTGATGATCCCAATGATCTGCACTCTTATTTTTTTACTCTTATATAATCTCCCATTACATTTCCCTTATTATCTGCATGAAAATATATATGACAACAGAAGCAGAATAACTATGACCAGGAATTCCACAAATCCACTTATAAAATATCCAATAACGACTCCCACCGCAGTAAAAAAGAATGCAAAACCACTAAATTTTCTCCAAATAAAAATCACCACCATAATGATTTACTATCATTATATGTGGTGATCTTGTAATAATGCATGTCTATTCGGTCTCTGTATTCTCCGATTGGGCCATCTCATCTATGGCCTGATCCACTGCATTCTCCTCATCTGTCTTATTCTTTTTGAACAGCCCTACCACCTTATCAATGACCTCCGGTGCCATATCTATAATCTTGGTCACCGCATCCTGATTCTTGAGATTAACAAGTCTGGTACTTCCATTTGATATAACCAACACCGCAGATGGACTCATCTTGGCTCCAATCCCCCCCGCAGCCTTGTTGCCATCCTGTTTATTGAAAGCCCCGGCAGCCATGCCGAAATTCACATCAACAAGAGGGATTATTATCGTGTCTCCAACATATACCGGTTCACCTACCACTGATTTGGACGATATGAACCCATCCATGCCATTGAACAGGGTACTAAGTGTTCCTTCGATATTATTATTTGCCATGTCAACTTCCTCCCGAAATCTTCTTATAACGTGATATTGTTATTTTTACATTCTTGTTCCATATTACCTTGAGAACACACCACCCCACTGTCCACAGCCTGATACGGCCTTTGATCATGATATCTCCCTCAAGTCTCTTCTCCGAAAAATCAGGTGTTATATCTATATGATCGTAATACAGCGGGAACAGCACGCTCATGTAGCCCAGATGCTGTCCCGTATCCGCAGGATCACCTGCGCCATACACTATCTGGCCTTTCAGACGTGTAGGCTTAAGGTGTTTCAACAATACTATAAGCTGGCCTTTTACCACTCTTATCGCTTCTTTGGTTCTGACATTATTCATAAGCTTAGTATAGCCATCTTTTTTCTTTTTCAGACCAGCAAATTTCTCTGACAGATCTTTAAATTGTTCTACGATCATTCTGCCAATGGAATCAATCTTTTGTCCCAGCCTTCGGAATATACCTTCAGGCTTCTCCAAAAATTCATCATCCTTAAGAAGAAATTCCCTGTCATCATACGCTGCTGACGGAAATTCATCTGCAAAGCCGTCATTCCCCCCCACAGGTGATGGACCAATATCTGCCGAATTTCTATTCTCCTTCACGCCGCGTGATTCTGTGCTATCACTGCTAAGCAACGTTCCACCGAATAGACGTAATTTGTAGGCCAGCCCATCCGTCTGATCATATGTGACCTTAAAGCACAGAACAAATCCAAGCCATCTGGCTGTCAGCTTAGCCCATATATCATCCAGCTTTCTGACATATGCTTTATATCTGACTGGCACCAGCAGAACAAGGAGTGCAAGTACTATCACAAGACCCACTATCACCAGCACAGCTATAAGCAGTATCTTCAATATCAACAAAACTATATGCATACTCCATCCCCTTAGACCTGTTTTCTATCCATGATTGGCAAAAAAGCCCTTCACATCCACATCTCCGGTCTTTATATATATATCATCAATAATATCTCTGACAAGTCGTACAGCCTGCTGTCTGGATGGTGCAGCACCGACTATATGTATTGAATCAGACATATCCCTGTACACCTTCTGTCTGAATTCGTTGAGCTCATATATCTCAAGAATCCCGTCATCAAACAGGGGCAGTGTTACAACAAACACTCCTGGTATATATTTAACTCTGTGGAATCTTCTTATTCCCCTGACCATTCTGATGATCTGTCTGTCACGGGCTCCACCGACATAGAACTTATCGTCAATGACCATATCAATCACCTGTATATACGTACATTATCAGTCTATTCTTCCATCATCTGTTTTATCACTATATAATCAGCTAGCAATTCACTCTTCTCTCTGCATCTCAGCAGAGATCCCTGGATATATTCCTTTATCTCTTCTGTGGTATTGAAAAATACCGGAATATTTGATAATATCTTAGCCATAACAGCCCTGTTGACAGTCATGGAATTCTCCGAGAAAAGATCAGCAAACTCTCCTGCGAGCTTCTCCTTACATGCAGCTATATAATCACTATCCACATTGAAAACTCCAGCCATGGCAATATTGTCTATATCAACAAACATGCTTCCTGAAAGAAGCTTGTCCATAACCTCAAGATCCCTGTATGTCTTTTCAAGTCCATTCTGTGCTATATCCTGGACATACCCTGTTGTTATATCGTATACAGCTGATTCCAGCATGATCTTATGTTCACCTGCGAGCTCCTGCTCACCAACAATATCATTCAACATCGTATATACAGACTCCAGCTCGTCATCGCCGGCCTTGAGTGCTCTGGCTACCACATCCATAGCCTTATGACAATTCTCTGATGTATTGTCCCTGACCGATACCGCAAGCAGCATAACATACAGATCGTTGACCAGTTCTATTATAAGCATGTATTCTGTAACAACCGAATTCAGAAAAGCAGCGCTTCTATCCAGAACGTCTACCAGTTTCCTGTAGCCTTCCACATCAAGATCTGTATAATCACCATTCTTCAGGATTCCAAGCGCCTCATACAGCTCCGGATACTCAGTGTCAAAGCCATCCGGAAGTTTTATCAATGCAGTACTTTCCACCATATCTATAAACTGATCCAGTGATTCCTTCTCCACGCCATTATATATATCCAGTGTATCACCAATGATATCATAGAATCTGTTTTTTGTCATTCTGATAGGCAGTTGTCCAATAAGTGCCTGCAGCTTCGAATTTACCGCAACCTTGTCAGAATCCGAAAATACAAATCTGTATATCTCGTCAGCAAACTCACCGGCATCTATAGAATCAAGCTCCTTCTGAAGCTCATCAGTCACATTCTCCGGGTAACTGTATTCTTTTCTATTGAGAATATACTCATACATCTCAAATGCATCTGTGTAGGAAGTAAGTATCTTCATCTTGCGCGTGATATTGTCTCTGACACCCGCAATAAGGTTTATATCTGCTTCTTCGCATTCCGACTTATCACCGGCAAGGAAATCACCTGCAAGCCTGTCTATAGCTATCTGACATTGTGAAATATATGGATCATCAGGAATGTCACCATCCATGTGCATCTCCTTAAGTGTCAGATAATTAAGTGTAAACTTCTGGCATGCATACTCAAAATCAGCCTTATATGCGGCATCTGCAAACAGTCCAAGATTCTTATCCAGATCCTTTTTTCTCTGTATATCAGTTATAAGCTTTTTCTCTTCATTATACATAATCGTAAATTTCCTTTCAGTTGTGTGTATGTGTAAACAGATGGTCCTGACAGTACTCTTTATTGCCAGTACACTTTGAGCAATATCTGAACTGCAGATCCGGATAATCCTTGTCCGTCCTTCCACAGACCACGCATCTGTGTCCAACATTCGCCTGTCTCGCCGTTCTGACCTGTTTATTATAATTTCTTCGTCTCTTCATCTGCTTTGGCGAAAATCTTCTGAGGTTCTTCGTACTCAAATAGAATATCACAAAACTAACAAGTGACATGGCTATATTCACTCTTCCCATAAAGGTCTCCTGGATGAAGTAATACGCTATCATAACTAGATATATTATCGAAAGATACTTCATCTTGATCGGTATGATCATTGCATATAATACACTCATATCAGGATAGCACACAGCTATGGCAAGGAATATGGACATCAATATATAATATGTTGATGCATAAGCAAAATAGCCCGTCGAGCTCATATAATCATATCTTATTATATAGGTACAGAATATGTGTGCAAGCATTATGCCCACCATGGTAAACAACATAGAGCTGAACATATACAGATTATAAAGGAATGTACCAATAGTACGTTCAAGCAAAGATCCCAGGCTGTAATAAAATATCAGCATGATTATAGTGAATATATCAACACCAAATACCGGTGGCGTGATTATCCATGTGAAAAGTCTCCACACCTGCCCATGCATTACCGCCGTAGGATCAAGCGTCAACATGAAAAGTATCTTTGGCTGAAACATGAACAACAGATATCCTATACCATAACCTATGATAAGATATAATGTGAGGTTGCGAATGGAATATCTGCCAAACTTCTTCTCAATCTTACTTATTATATTCATAGAAAACTCCTATCGTACTTTTTAAACTACACCTTATGAATTATATAATATAAAAAATGAGTTTACAACAGTAGAATAATTAAGTTTTTCTAACCTGGTATCCAGCAAAAAGGCTACCAGCAATAAACCGGCAGCCTGTATCGATATTATATGGATATTAACATGCATCTATTTCTGAAAGTCAACGTACCTGATCTCCATATTTTCCGCAAGAGCCACCTTATACAGATCTGGATTGAGCTTAAACAGATCATCTGGAGATATACCCGTATTCTTGAGGATATCCTCAAATGTATCGCCTTCCTTCACTGTATATATAATGAAATCTTCCTCCTCGATCACAGGAATACACACCTCGTCCCCCGGTTGCATATTGTATACGTTTATATAAGGGTTGGCGGATATTATATCGCTGAGCTTCACCTTATATATTCTGGACAGCTTATACAGTGTATCTCCTCTTTTTACTACATGAATAACTCCATTACAGGCATCAAAATTCATAGCTTACCCCTGAAAGGCTTTTTTATAAAATATTCCGTCGCACACATATAGTTACAAGAAAAAATCAATAATTTCAACATTGTCTGACAATGGTTAAGTTTTTATAAAGTCATTGTATTTTTTCAAACGCTACACTATAATAAAGTAGCTTTATCGGCAGAAATGTCGAAATCAAACACATTCAACACACAAAAGAAATTGGAAGGGTTGTTTTATGTACACATTAGGAATTGATATTGGATCAACAACAGTTAAGGTTGCTGTCCTCGATAAGGACAACAAGATACTTTTCTCCGATTACAAAAGACATTTTGCAAATATCAAAGAAACACTTAAGGATCTTGTACAGGAAGCAAAGGATGCCCTCGGCGAGAACGAGGTCAATCCATGTATCACCGGTTCAGGCGGACTGGCTCTCGCCCAGCTCATCGGTGTGCCATTTACACAGGAGGTAGTCTGTGTATCAGAGGCACTGCAGGACTATGCACCACAGACCGACGTTGCCATAGAGCTCGGCGGTGAGGATGCCAAGATCATATATTTTACAAACGGAATCGAACAGCGTATGAACGGTGTCTGTGCCGGAGGTACAGGCTCATTCATCGACCAGATGGCTACACTTCTGCAGACTGACGCATCAGGTCTTAACGACTATGCCAAGGACTATGATACCATCTATCCTATCGCTGCAAGATGTGGTGTATTCGCTAAGACGGATATCCAGCCTCTCATCAACGAGGGAGCTACAAAGCCAAACCTGGCTGCATCCATATTCCAGGCCGTTGTCAACCAGACTATCTCAGGTCTTGCATGTGGTAAACCTATCAAGGGTAATGTCGCATTCTTAGGTGGTCCTCTTCACTTCCTCCCGGAGCTGAAGAATGCATTTATCCGAACACTCAATCTTACAGGTGACGCCATCATAGATCCAGGACACTCACATCTGTTCGCCGCAGTAGGTGCTGCCATGAACTCCAAACCTGAGGTGTCCATGACGCTTTCAGAGCTCATCCACGCTCTCTCCCAGGAGCTCAATCTCTCCTCTGGTGTGGAGAGACTTGCACCTCTTTTTGAAAGTGATGAGGATTACGAGAAATTCAAGGCGGATCACAACAAATACGCTGTAAAGCGCGGTGATCTCGCTACATATAAAGGAAACTGTTTCATCGGTGTCGATGCAGGTTCAACCACAACCAAGGTTGCTCTTGTCGGATCTGACGGCGAACTGCTCTACGACTTCTACAGCAGCAACAACGGAAGTCCACTGAACACTACTATCAGAGCCATAAAAGACATATACAGCAAGCTTCCTGAGGGCGCAGTGATCGCCGGATCATGCTCCACAGGCTACGGTGAAGCTCTTATCAAGCAGGCTCTCTCTCTGGATTTCGGTGAGGTTGAGACAATAGCTCACTACACAGCCGCAGCATTCTTCGACCCTGAGGTCGACTGCATTCTTGATATCGGCGGTCAGGATATGAAGTGTATCAAGATCAAGAACGGCGTTGTAGATAACGTTATGCTGAACGAGGCCTGTTCATCAGGATGTGGATCATTCATAGAGACATTTGCAAAGTCACTGAACTATGATATCGCAGACTTTGCACACATCGCAATAACAGCGAGAACACCTATAGATCTCGGTTCAAGATGTACAGTCTTCATGAACTCAAAGGTTAAGCAGGCCCAGAAGGAGGGCGCATCCGTGGCTGATATATCCGCCGGACTTGCCTACTCCGTCATCAAAAATGCCCTGCTCAAGGTTATAAAGCTCACGGATCCAAAGGATCTCGGAAAAAACATCGTGGTACAGGGTGGTACCTTCTACAACGATGCGGTTTTAAAGAGCTTTGAAGTCATATCAGGAAGAACAGCGATAAGACCTGACATCTCAGGTATCATGGGTGCTTTTGGTGCTGCCCTCATAGCAAGAAACAAATACAAAGAGGGATTTGTCACTACCATGCTCCCTATCGAGGAGATTAGAAAGCTCACATATGAGAGCTCCATGACAAGATGTAAAGGATGTACGAACAACTGTCTCCTCACCATAAACAAATTCTCAAACGGCAAGAGGTTCATCACCGGAAACAGATGTGAGAAGGGTGTCGGTCTGAAGAAGAACGCAGACAACATCCCTAACCTCTTTGAATATAAGCTTGGAAGAATATTTGGCTATGAGTCACTTAAGCCTGAGGAGGCAAAGCGCGGCGTGATAGGTGTTCCACGTGTACTCAACATGTACGAAAACTATCCTTTCTGGCACACATTCCTCACGAAGCTTGGATTCTCAGTTGTGCTGTCTCCAAAGTCATCTAGAGACATATATAGTCTGGGTATCGAATCCATACCTAGTGAGTCAGAGTGTTACCCT
Source organism: uncultured Coprococcus sp. (assembly GCA_934247115.1). GTDB lineage: Bacteria > Bacillota > Clostridia > Lachnospirales > Lachnospiraceae > Coprococcus. The sequence goes on along the minus strand of CAKQIY010000012.1, from coordinate 37,620 downwards.
GCCAAGATCTCACACGGACACGTTATGTGGCTGCTGAAAAACGGAATCAAGTCCATCTTCTACCCATGTGTACCATATGAAATGAACGAGACTCCTGAGGCAAACAATCACTACAACTGTCCTATCGTTGCTTCTTATGCAGAGAACATCAAGAACAACATGGAGGAACTCAAGGCTGATAACATAACATTCATCAGACCATTTGTGGCACTGGACAATGAGGAAGCTCTCGTAAAGCGAATGTACCGTGAGATGTCCAAGTACTATGATGTGACAATGGATGAGATTGGAAGTGCCATACATGCTGCGTACGCAGAGGCAGAGAAAGTCAAGGAAGATGTACGTGCAAAAGGTGAAGAAACCCTCAGATACATTGATGAACATGACATGCTCGGTATCGTTCTGGCAGGCCGTCCATACCATCTCGATCCGGAGATCAACCACGGTCTTCCTGAGCTCATCAACTCATACAAGATCGCTGTATTTACAGAGGATTCAGTCGCACACCTTGGAAAGGTTGAGAGACCTCTTATCGTCTCCGACCAGTGGATGTACCACTCAAGACTGTACAAGGCAGCCAACTATGTAAAGACATGCGACAATTTGGAGCTCATACAGCTCAACTCATTTGGCTGCGGTCTGGACGCCGTAACAACAGACTGTGTAAATGATATTCTTACTAAGTCTGGCAAGATATACACTGTCCTCAAGATCGATGAGGTCAGCAACTTAGGTGCAGCAAGGATCAGAATCAGATCCCTCATAAGCGCGGTCAACTCAAGACATGAACAGCACTACAAGACATGTCCGTCAAGCAGTGCCATCAACAGAATAGAATTTACCAAGGAGATGAAGAAGGACTATACAGTTCTTGCACCTCAGATGTCTCCTATCCATTTCGATCTTCTTGCACCTGCATTCAAGTGCATGGGAATCAACATTGAGATCCTGCCGGATGCAACCAAGGAGACGATAGATGTTGGTCTGAAATATGTAAATAACGACGCATGCTACCCATCTCTTATCGTTGTAGGACAGATGATGAGTGCCATCACATCAGGCAAATACGATGTAAACAAGCTTGCTGTCATAATGAGCCAGACAGGTGGTGGATGCCGTGCAACCAACTATGTTGGATTTATCAGACGTGCTCTTTCAAAGGCTGGTTACGGACAGATTCCTGTAATAGCATTGTCAGCCCAGGGATTTGAGAAGAACTCAGGTTTTAAGATAAATTACAAGGTAGTAAAGCGTGCTATGCAGGCTCTGATATACGGCGATGTATTCATGAGATGTCTGTACAGGACAAGACCTTACGAGAAGGAAAAGGGCTCAGCAAATGCACTCCATGAAAAATGGAAGAATATATGTCTTGAAAGTCTGACAAAGACTGGAAGCAATGCTGTATTCAAGAAGAATATCCAGGGAATCGTACATGACTTCGATACTCTTCCACTCCTTGATGTCAAGAAGCCTAGAGTTGGTATAGTCGGTGAGATCCTTGTCAAGTTCCTGCCATCAGCCAACAACCATCTGGTTGACCTGCTGGAAGCAGAGGGAGCAGAGGCTGTTATGCCGGATCTCCTGGACTTCTTCATGTACTGCTTCTACAACAACAATTACAACTATGAGTTCCTTGGCAAGACCAAGAAGGGAGCCATAGTCAGCAACACTATCATAAAGGTTCTGGAATCATTCAGAAAGCCTGCAAGGGAGGCCCTTGAGAAAAGCAAGCGATTTGAGGCTCCTGCCCATATCGAAAAGCTTGCTGCCTATGCAAGACCAATCGTATCCATAGGAAATCAGAATGGTGAGGGATGGTTCCTTACCGGTGAGATGATAGAGCTCATAAAGAGCGGTGCTCCGAACATCGTGTGCGCACAGCCGTTTGCATGTCTTCCAAACCACATCGTGGGCAAGGGTGTTATCAAGCATCTGCGTGAGGCATATCCTGAGGCAAACATCGTGGCAGTCGACTATGATCCGGGTGCATCTGAGGTCAATCAGGTCAACAGAATCAAACTCATGCTCGCCGCTGCGAACAAGAATATGAATAAATAAATAATCTTATATTATATATTTAAATAATGCTAAAATGGCACATCGCATACAGAATAATATTCCGTATACGATGTGCCATTTCACGTTTTAATTCAAGTTATAAAAACAATTTTCAATGATATCTTTTCATAAACCACTGTTTGTCTTTATCAAGCTGTTCTGTACATGCGATACGCTCCTCATCGGTTATACAGCTTTCCATCCAGTCTTCCTCAGAAAACCAACCAGTGAAATAATCCGAGCATCCCTCAGGCATCACGCCATTGCGCTCCCTTAGCTCCTCACGCGCATCACTCACCACCTGTGTTCTCCAAATGTCCACAACTGACTGATATTCATCTGGATCAGTATCATCTATGGTCCTTATGTCATATATCGTGTCAGGTGCCAGGCCGGGATCCAGCTCGATTATCCCAAATCTGCAATACTGAGCCCTGCGCTTCATGACATTGAGACTTCTGTCCGTATAATAATCCCTTCCCAATATATACACGCCGCATCCGGTCATCGGGTCTATCTTAAGCGGAACACATATATCTGTCCGCTGCGCCGTGTTCAGTATACCCAGAAGCTTTACGCTCTCCTCCTCCAGCTTATTCTCATCCTGCTGTGATTCTTTACACGAGCTTCCTGTAAATGGGTTATTCAACCTCTTAGTCATGAACAACTGATCTACAAGATCCAGGCTTTTATCCTTTTTCCTGGGAACAAGATTCTCTATCTCAGGGTGATTATCGATACGCCCCGTGCCCCCATCTCTCCTGACCTGTCTGAAACCCATGTCGTAGAATTTGGCAGATATATCGTACATTATTATGGCATACAGCATCTCATATGTTATCATCTGCACAATACCAGGACGCTGACAGTTCTCACACGGAAGATCCCATTCCTGACTATTATCAGAAACAGAAACCACTCCTTCATCTCTGAAGCATTTCCTGACTGCCCTTGCAAATATATCCGGCTTCTCCCCAGCTATCATCAACATATCTCTAAGCATATCATTTGTCTTCCGTTTTCCGTCCACAAGCTCATCTGCAAATCTGTCAAAACTATGTCTTATGAGATGTCTGTTCTTCACTCTGGCCATAGTCTTTCTGTTGCCATACACAGCACCGGCTTTATCTTTTTCCATATTGATCTTGGGCATATTAAGCTTTATCCTTATAAATTCCTCTATAAACCCAGGGAGATCAATCTCTCCACAATCATATCTGAGCTGAAGGCTTCGAAGCTTTATATAATTCCTTTTGTCTTTCGCCAAACCATGTGTTTCGACATCTTTCTCATATTCGTCTCTTATATACATGAATATGGCGGATTTTTCTATCTTCTCATCAAAGTCTTTTTTGAGACTTTTATAGTATTCCCTCTTAAAATCCTTCATCAGTTATCAGCCCCACCTTCTGCATGCCTCTCCGTCGTACAGCTTATCATGTGCTGTGCCCTCTTCATGTAAATATATGAATCAGAAAATGTATCTTCAAACCCATATAATGACTCATTTATGCTGCACAGATAGATATTGAGCATTCTCTTTACTACATTTGCAAGATCGATATCCCGCGGAAGTTCATCGGAAAAATATATTTCCCTGAAGCGTCTGTATTTCGTGCAGAACACGTCAGGATTCTGGACATCACAAAGCCCAATGATATCTGGCATCTCTTCCCCAGTTACCGATTCGCTCCAATCTTCCATTTCCTCTCTTATCTCCTCAGGAAGATCTTCTATTTTCTGATATGAACCGTTGATACGCTCCACATCTTTCTCATAGAGCTTATTTGCCCTGTCAAGCATCTCATCTGTTATCAGGCTTTTTATCTTCTCACCCGAAAGCAGCTCGTATAAAGGATCACAATATGCCAGAAGATTGGCCCGCTGCACCCCGCCGCAGTAGAACTCAGTAAACACATCGTCAAATCTCATCTCACCTGATCCAAGTTCCTCCGCCATCAAGTATATCTGTTCAAATGTAGTCACAGGCCGTTCAACCAGCTCTTCACCTCCCAGATAATCCTCTGTCAATATCGCCTTTATTGCAAGATAGATAAAATCGCTCAGGTATTCCCGGAGCACATCCGGCATGTGTTCAGAAGTTACCGATCTGAAACCATTCCCTCTCCACATGTTGTTGGCTGTTCCATACTCTTCTATACAATCTATACATGCTGTTATGAAAATATCTATCAGTTCCTCGCTGTACTCTCCATTTATATCTGTAATTTCTGATAGAAATGACCTGTTCCTGCCACTCATCTCTGCTTCAATGTCGCGCAGCTTTTTCTCAAAGCTGTACTGACGGAAGCTTAAATTCCTCATCTTATCTATCATAACCCCCATTAAAACTGCTCCTTACCTGTTATCTTTAATTTTTATTCCGCAATCTGTCAGCAATATACAGCAGACAACTACATACCATTTTCATACTTACTCCTGTCCCTGTCAAACAAATTCTTTTTTCTTTCTATTGTTGTCAAAGTATTTTATAGTCAATGTATTGAGCATAGTAATTACATGAAATGTGATAGTTTTATCTGTAATGGAGGTTTTTCATATGATTTCTTACAGACCATTTTATGAAACACTATACAAAAAGAACATCACTGAATATGCTCTCATATTTAAGCACGGTATACCGGCCAATACTATTCACAGAATGAAACATGGCGAAGCTATAACAACCAAGACACTTGATGTGCTATGTAACATTCTTGACTGTCCGGTCTCCGATATAATTGAATTTGTGAAATCCGAAAACTAGATGCTCAGTATTCACATTCCAGATTTTTTATTTTTATTTCAAAGAAATCTACTATATCATTTCCGTCACCCAGATCTCGTCCATTTTCTATATACTCGTCTGTCCAGTCGATCACCATATCTGCGATCTCGTCCAACGGAATATTCGGCAGGGTGCTGAGACACTCGCTGACTCCGTACATCCTGGCAAGACATATTGCAATTTTCACCCAGTTCTTTTCATACGTTTTAATCTCTGTATCCACCATACACTTATACACCTCCACAATACTCCTCCAGCAATGCTATTTTCTTTTATTTTTTAATTTGTCATCCGGCTGTATAAACTTAATCTGATCCGGAGAACGATAACTGAAATGTACTGTGTACATTTCCCCTTTTTTCGCCTGAAGATTTATTGTCTGCAGATCTTCAACAACATACTTCCTGCCATCATATGTATATTCCAGCGTGAGCTTCTGACTATATTCCCCCATCAAGTCATCATTTGTCACCTCTGTCACAGTCGCAACAGCCTTTGAATGTATGCGCCGATTCTGGACATACATTCTCGCCATAAATATTACTGCAATTACCAATACGGCAATCTTTAGTATCTTCCAGAGCATTACCAGCTTGTCATGACCAAATGCATACATAACCATAAAACAAAAAATATAAACTCCAAAACGATACATGATCTCATCTTCCTCCAATCGTAAATTTCGTTCTCAACACTCCCGCTTTCCTCAGTTTTTCTCAGACTGTAAATAAATCATATCACCGGTCATCTTTTTTCCGTTTTTTTCACGGAGTTTATATATCTACAAAAAAAGAACCACAATGCATAATCACATTGCAGTTCTCCCACTGATACTCGATTTATATATATATTATTTTATGCTATGGTGTACTCCTTCCTGCTGCAATCCTTGAAAAGCTCGTCATCAAGCTTTCTCTGTATCTGCGAGCGGATAAAACGTACTCCCATCCGGTTTTCGGCTGCCTCCTTTGCAAGCCTGTGTTTTGTTTTTGCCGACAATTTCAGCCGTACCCCGTAATAGTCAGCAAGCTTGTCAACCGGGCTGATACCCTTGGTATTTAAGATGGCGTAGAAATCATCCTCTGTCATCTCACGCAGCTGCACTATAGTGGCTATACGTCCCGCGACCTCACTCCTGACATTTGCATACTGTACCAGGTCTTCCTGGGTGAATATGCTTTTATAACCATCAAATGATTCGTCAGCGTGGGCAGATCCAAAACCTATTGGCCTGCTATTGTTCACCGCCATATTCTTTGCTCTGACCATAGAATCAAATGAACCTAGAAATACAAAGCTTACATTTGATGTATCTATATCAAGGGTGGGTTCATTGCCCGATGGATTGCCATCGAAATGGACCAGGTCACCCTCAAGGACCTTCAGCAGTTCATTCTGGACTATGTAGCTGTAATGCCTGTCGTCTGCATCTTCGAACATCTTGTCTGCCTCATCAAGGACAATGATCAGGTGACTCATCTTATTCTGATCCACACCGTCAAACAGGTTTCTGACCTTGGTATTGCCCTTCCAGCCCGTACCTGTAAGCGAGGTGGCATTGTGGATCACTATATTCGGGTAGAGCTTTGCGAGCTGCCTGAATATCTCTGTCTTACCACAGCCGGTCGGACCTGCAAAGAGCACATTCTGTCTCCTGCCATTCACATGGTTCCACAGAAGCATGGCAGCGGCACGCTTCGCATCCTTCTGCCCATACACCTTACTGTCCAGATACTCGTATATCCTGGCAGGTGAACTCAGAATATGATCCTCTGATGCATCAGATGTAATCTCATCCTCATCAAAGACCATCTCCGCCGCCCATGAACTGCAAGCAGCCTGTCTATTGCGGTGATCGCCAAATGTTATGTCACTTACCCTGCTGTTCACATCCGCATCACACGGAATATCCTCCTGATCAGTCTTGTCGTAAGCACACATCAGTGTTGCTGAAATGTCCTTCACATCCTCATCCCGGATATCTAAGTTTTCCAGGGCTGTCAGCAATAATTCCCCAACTGTTTTGCTGGATTTGTGCTCCCACACTCTGTTCAGCTCTTCAACCTTATCAAGCTCCTCATAATACTCTTCATCTGTCATAGAGTCATAGACCCCTGCCTTTGCCTTTTTGGTGAAGTCAACCGCAGGATTGGTTATGCTCCTGTTCCTAAACCCTCTTCCAGCCGCTTTGATAAGCTCTGCATAAAGTTCTTTCATATTCGTTATATCCATGTGTAAACTCCTTTCTTTCTCCGAAGTGTATGCAAATGTTTTGTTTTCATGCTTAGAGTATACACATGATATTTTTATGTCTCGTAAATTCTACGAACGCCTCTCATTCCTGCCTGATACGGCCTTGAGATACCCTCCACTTACCAGATTGGCAACAACCGACTGCTGGGCAAATGAGTCAAGTCCCACAGCATTTCTGCCGTTTCTGTCCTTGTACACATAAACTCCCATCCGCTTTCCAAGTACTGTCTCATTATAGGTTACGCCATCATCGTCAATGTCAGCCTGAAGCAGCCCGTCATCTATAAGACCATTTGCAATCGATTCCATGTTGATGATCACCTTATCGGTTATCTGCTCATGCATATCCTGTGACTCAAGATGTTTATGTAGATTATAAACCATCGCCCTGAGTGACAATCTATCCTTCTCTATAGGAAATTCAAATGTCCTTAGTGCTTTTTCCACCATATCCACACATTCATTCCCATATAAATAAGCGTTCTGTATAGCTGCATCATCGCTCTCATTTGCCCTGATCTTAAACACCTGATAGCACATATTCGCTACACTATCCATGGAATGCAGATTCCGTCCGACCACATCGATCCATGTCTGTACATCCGTGATTGCCGGTGCATTATCTTTTCCATCAAACAGCTTGTCAAATGAACCAAATTCATCATTTCCCATCTGCCACAGCTCAATTTTCTCTCCGTCGGCACACTTTTTTCCTGTATAGAAATGATTCTGTTCGTATCTGAAGTATTATTTTTTATTCTCCTCAGTGTCATTTATGATTTCCATATCCTGATATCCGGGCCTTGTAATATGCCCAGGTTTTAACTGACTCACCTTGAGTCCCCTGCGGGCCAGGCAGTCAACAAGATATGTCGCATATCTCGTATCATATGCATGATAATGCTCAAGTCCCTGGGGCTTTCTCCTATATGTAACCGCTATATACAAAGTCTCGCCTTTTTCCAGTCTGCTTCCGATCAGTCCTGAAAAACGTGCCATGGACTGATACGCATTATACCTGTACTGCTCTGCACCGCCATCTGGAACGGTGTGCAGACACACCTCCTTCAGCGAATGTGGGAAGAAATATATATCCGGGAGTTTCCTTGATCTGTCACTCTCCATAAGACTGAGATACTCACCAAAATCCGAACACCTGCACTCATCCCCGCCGGCATGACCATGAACACTGTTTATATCTACCTGATCTCCCTCAGGCATATCCGGTGAATCGGATACCTTGTATGCCCAGTCCACAGGATCGATTCCTGCATAACTGAGTGATACCTCATCATCTCTCAGCATCACTCTGGCTGCGTGGGACATTCCCCAGTAATCTATACCGGTTCCACATCCAAAGCTCACCGACGATACCTCTTTTTTACACTTTCGAATTCTGGCAAGTATATCTGTATAAGCACGGGAGAATTCAAATCCATATGCTCTGGCATATTCCATTACATAATAGGCGAGGAGATGCCTGTCAGTGTAATCTCCCTCTCCGTTTCTGAACAGCTTACGACATTTTTCATGAAACTCCTCCAATGCCTCCGTACTGAGTCCGTCCGTGTAATCTTTTAAATCATTGAACACTCTTCTAAGATATTCCTTCAAATTAACTATACTTGCCATAATTATCTTATGTCCTTTCTAATGCTGCTTCCAATTTTATCAGTATATTGTGCGGTACGGGTTCCTGTGTTTTTTCTTCATAACAGAGTGAAGTGCTTCCCTCTTTCTGTCTTCCTGAATCTCCCTGTCGAATTCCGCCAAAGTCTCCGCCATATCCTCATCGCTTACCATATCTTCATGTGCTTCTTCAGCCATCGTATGCTCGAAAAATTTCAAGAATACATCTGGACATCCAGAAGGGACATCACTGTTGCAGTTTCTGTATTCCTCAAGGGCATCTTCCCTGTAATCATAGTTCTGAAACCAGCTGACAGCCTCCTCCATCCCCGGAAAAGCATCTCTGTCGTAGCTGCTTGACTGAAACGCAGAAAACTCAAACGCATGTCCCTCCTCCACTCCAAGAAAATATACCACGCCGAGTTCACAGTTACTGTCTATCTGTACTCCCGCAGACTCCTCAAACCGGTTTCTGCCAATCAGGAACACGCCACCGCCAATCTCCCTGTCTAGCCACATTGGCAAAAACACGTTGTAGTGTCTCATATCATTCCTGTTTGCATTTAATATATCCTTAAGCTCATCACAGGCATCATAGTATTCATTCCATGTGAGATAATTTCCTGGAATAGCCGATTCACCATGTCCATCAAATGGATTTCCACCCACATACTTGAAATACGCATCCAGTATCTCCATACTTTTCTCTTTCTTCCCGGGAGGTCTGTATGTACCATTATCAGAAGAAAATCCTGCATCGTACAAAAGTGTGATGATCTCCACCTTTAGGATTTCATCCTGAATTCTCTCGGTAAGCTCTGCTGCATAATTTCTCTCCATCAGAGAATCGGCAAACTTGGCAAATGAACCTTCATCACTTCCCGCAAGCTGTTCCAGCCTGGCAAGCTTGTCAACCGACTTTCTGTCCCCGGTAAAAACATCTTTTCCCCACACGGACAATGCATTTGCCTGCAAGACTGCCATATCAGTCTTTCCAGGTATGTATTTGCTGTTCATTGCAAAAAAATCCAGCAATCCTTTTATATAATCGGAACCATCAATCAATCCGTGATCCAGATCCATATAAAGCGAAGTGAGCTGAACATACGGATTCTTTTTCTCCCCTTCAAATTCAAATGAACCTAAAACCTCATTTGTGACCGCTCTAAGCACATCCACATCTATATCAAGCACTGGATGCCTGTCAAGACTCTCTGACAGTCCTATAAGCTGCTCACGGATGCTGCCATTTTCCATGTTTTCCATGGAGTTCTCACCCACCGAGGCTTTTTCCACCAGCTCTCGAAGAGACATGATCCCATCCATCCCCGCCACAAGATTCCTGTCTGTGAGCAGCGCTCTTACGAGAAATCTTGTGTACCTTCCCTTGCTGAAAGGCGTGTCGGCAAGGCAGAAAAATTCTTCTTTTATTCGAAGCCGGAGGTTCTGTTCACGCTCTCTCCTGACATATCCATATATGAAAGAATTCTCCATGTGCTCGTGATAATCGCGGCCCACCCTGCAGTAAAAATCATCTCTGAATCCAGCCACAGACTACACCTCCCAACAAAGCTCTTTTATCCTGTCTATCTGCTTCTTTATGCAGGTATATGATCTGACAAACTCCTTAACATCGACATACAATGACATTCCACGCCTGCACAGGAATACGTCGATCATTCCCTCAACAAGATCATCGAACTCAGCCATGGCATGCTTCATCTCGTCACCGTCAAGCTCCATATAGAAGATCTCCCTGAGCCTGATATAGCGCTGGCAATACACCTCCGCATCGATAAATGTTCTCTTAAACTCATTCTCGCTCTTTTCTGTGCGCTCAAGCATCTCATCCATGTATTGATTATATTCTTCATCCTCATCAAATTCACTCAAAGCCGCATCTATCTCCTCATCAGACATCACATCCTCTTCTGCCTCCTTGAGATATTCCTCGTATGCAGCATTCTGTTCCCCGCACAATTTTTCTACCATAGACCTCATCTCAGGAGTCAAAGTTGTGCTGATATCGACATCCTTAAGCGACTCGTACGCCAGTGTAAATATGTCGAACAGACTGCCGTCTCCCCTGCCACAGTAATACGACTCACTCCACAGCTCACAGAACTTTGCCACATCAGACTTTATTGCAAGCCTTCTCACCTCCACGGCATGTGACAATATCTGCTGAAAAGAATCCTCAAACGGCCATGTGAGCACCTTCTCTACCCAATCCATATTACTTATCATGAGACGAATAATACAATACAGATAGTCCGACACAAATTCCCGGAACTTCTCAGGCATTCCTGCCTCATTCTCATCCCCCAGAGCCTTTAACCACATGTTGTGTCTGTTTCCGTACTCATCCATGGACTTTATCAGCTCATCTACCAACCTGTCGATAGCTTCCGTGCTGTATCTTCCATCTTCGCACAATACAAATGCAGATACTTTATTATCTCTTCCTGTGACAGCCTCATCGAGCGCCGCCTTGAGCTGTCTGTATTTCTTTTTTCTGAAATTAATGTTTTCCCATTCCTTTTCAGATATCCTCAATTATCTACGCCTCCTAATTATATTTATCCGTTCTGTTATTCCTGACCGTCAAATCTGAAGCTGAGCTGAGTCTGCTTCAGTGACTTCACTTTTCGTTCTGTGATCTTGTCGTACTCACCGGCCGAACCGCAGAGAAGCGGTGACGCGGGATCATAACACGCACAATTAGCCTTCACCGCATCCGGCGAGTAATTCGCATAACAGTATTTGCATCCATTCAGACAGGTGTTGTATGAGCCAATCTCCACGCTCTCCATGCAGCCACACTCATGGCGCTGGGACTTATCCTTTGCCACCTTTATGTCACAGCCGATCATCTCCTCTATGAGCTTCTTGTCTATGCAGCAGTTGTGTTCAATTCCGCACTTTTCCAGATCCACCACCTCTGCACAGGTCGCTACCGCCATTCCATGTGATCTTGCAATGTCCGCTATCGTCTTTGCAAATACTTCCAGATCATCGTGACTCATCTCATAACTATCCACAGCCTGCATATTCTTCCTGTTCTTGGCATATATATCAACGAAGCTGATGACGCATTTCTCAGTGCAGCCATCCAGCGCCTCTGCAATCTGTGTAAATGCCCTTATGTGGTATTCCGGCGTGTATTTCTTCGTAAAGACTATCGGATCATATCTCCATATAACACGCTTCTTTCCTATTCTTCCGGCAAGCTCCTGGAATGCAGGAATGAGCTGTTCCTTTTTATCAGGCAGATTTGCTTCTATATCCTTGCCATAACCTGTCAGAGTGAACTGAAAGTAGTATTTGTAAGCGTCCAGCTCCGAAAGCCTTGGAAGCATCGGTATGGGATTCTTTGTCCAGAACACAATGCAGTCAACAACCTCTGGCGAGAGGTCTATCCTGCTTATCTGATGCGCATTCATAGGGTTCCTCACATACAGGAATCCTTCCTTTATTCTATTAAAAAACCATTCCGAGTAAAATGTCGGTATATCCGTTCTTCTACTTGCACTGAGTATCATATTTCATTCCCCCGATCAATAGCTTTTCTGTCAACAGATTTAAGTATAATATAACGCCCCGCCTGTTATCAATATCGTGTTTTGATCTATGCCTGCTTATCGCCTTGCTCATACGCAGTCCTACGCAGTCCTCCTTTTTTGTAAAATCAATATCTCATGTCAGGTCTTATTGTACATCTGGTACATTTTTGTCCCGTACAAATTACGAAGCAATCTTCAATATTGATTTTTGGGATAGAAATTTTCGTATCCATGTGCTATTTTGATACTTTGATTTGTTTTATATATGAGAACTCAATTGAGAAGGAACATGATTCCTGATTCTCTCATACATACAAACCACGGAGGTGATGACACTTGAAGCAGCAGCAACTGCTTGAACTATATGACAATTACTCGGACAATGCATTCCGTCTGGCCATGAGTTTTCTTGGCAATATAGCGGATTCCGAGGACATTGTCCAGAATGTATATACCAAGCTTATAGAAAAAAGTCCTCACATATCAAAGGGATGTGAGAAGTCCTATATTCTCACCATGACCGCAAATATGTGCAGAAACCATTTGAAATCAGCGGCAAACAGACTGAACAGCAGCTATGAAGAGCTGGCAAACGATGATCTCACAAGTGGCTTCAATATAGAGGAACAGTCAATGTTTGCAGCCATAAACAGGCTGCCCGATACATACCGCACGGCTCTGTATCTGCACTACTACGAGGGGTATTCATTCAAGGAGATCGCTAAGATGCTTCATTTGTCAGTCTCAGCAGTCTCCATGCGGATATCCCGCGGAAGGGATCAGCTAAAAGAATTTCTAAAGGAGGAATAGTTTATGAATAATAAAGATATAACCGATTTATACAAATCCACCATGGACAACGTGACCATGTCTCAGGACGCCAAAGACAATCTCAGGGCAAAGCTCGCCGAACAAACTCAGACCGGCAGATCAAACCCAAACCGCAGGCTTGTCCGCATATGCCGATATGCGGCCATCGCAGCCGCTGTGTGTGCAGTCCTACTGTGCATCCCGGCAACAAGAACAACGGTCTCAGCTGCCATCGATTACATAAAGCAGACGTTCCACCTGGCAAATGGTACCGAAGTGACATACGAGGAAAACAGTGAGGGAAACTCCATCCAATTCACAATATCCACAGATGATGTCAATGGTTACACGAAAGTTGAAAATGGTCGTCTATACCTTGTTCTCGGAGATACCAAGGAAGATATCACCGACAAATGCGGTCCTGACAAATATTTCCGTCATGAGATCAAGAACGCGGACGGCTCACACAGCGTCATCCTCATCGGAGGTACACCTGATAGCTGCGGCTGGTGCGAGCTCTTCTTCGACAAGAATGGAAAATATATATTTAACAGCATGAACGTCGAAGACTACAACGATCCATGGCTCAATGACGCCCTGCATGCCGAGGGAGTTGACACAGGCAATCCTTACCTGGATGACATTGCATCCGAGGATGCTGCCTCTTACGGTATCTCCAACTCAGATGATGACAATACAGCATCAGGAAATTCTACATATATTGAGCAGTAATAAGTTTTCGTTATCTGCTATAAGCTAGTTTTACTCTTCAGGGGCTTCCCCTGAAGAGTATTTTTTTTAATTTCCTCGGATACGATCTCTAATAAGTCTCTCATTAGAAAAAAGACACAAAATTATCGCTAATTCACCATAAAAGCCTAAAAAGATACAATTTCTAAATAAATTGTATCTTTTTAAAGACTTTTGGCAAAAAGGCGATAATTTTGTGTCCTTTTTTTGAAAATCATGTTCCTAGAGAAAATCTTCCAAGCTAAATACACTAAAGGAATTTCTCTCTACAGTCTCATAGGAATTCCCTTGTCCTGAAGGTATCTCTTCAGATCTCCTATCTCAAGCTCTTTATAGTGGAAAAGTGATGCCGCAAGTGCTGCGTCCGCTCCGCCCTCAGTCAGAGCGTCGTAAAAATGATCCTTTGTTCCCGCACCGCCTGAAGCTATAACCGGTATGTTTACGTTGTCTGCTATGGTTCTGGTGAGTTCTATATCGTATCCCGCCTTTGTTCCATCACAGTCCATGCTGGTCAGCAATATCTCTCCTGCGCCAAGCTCTGCAGCCTTCATGGCCCACTCAACTGCATCTATTCCGCAGTCGATACGTCCGCCATGCTTGTATATATTCCAGCCGGATCCGTCATCACGTCTCTTTGCATCGATGGCAAGCACAACACACTGGCTTCCGAACTTGTCAGCCGCATCTGCTATGAGTGTAGGATTGTCTATGGCTGCTGAGTTCACTGATATCTTGTCCGCACCCTCTCTGAGTATCGCCTTGAAATCATCAACTGTCCTGATTCCGCCGCCAACAGTGAATGGGATAAATATAGTCTCTGCCACACGCCTTACCATATCAACCACAATATTTCTCTGATCTGATGATGCTGTTATGTCAAGGAATACAAGCTCATCAGCTCCCGCCTTGTCATATGCTGCGCCAACTGCAACCGGGTCCCCGGCATCTATAAGATTTACAAAATTTACACCCTTTACAACTCTTCCGTTCTTAACATCAAGACATGGTATTATTCTCTTTGTATGCATGCTCTACACCTCCAGGTCTATAAAATTCTTCAGTATCTTAAGTCCAACCTCTGAGCTCTTCTCAGGATGGAACTGACATGCAAATACATTGCCATGCTCCACAGAGGCATGAATCTGAGTTGAATAGAATGTGGATGCTGCCACATCCTCCGGATTCTTAGCCTTCAGATAATATGAATGAACAAAGTAGACATATGGATTCTCAGGAAGTTCCTTGAAAAGTCTTGCCTTTGGATTTATCTCAAGGTTGTTCCATCCTATCTGCGGTATCTTAAGTCCCGGCGCATCTGGTATACGGAGTATCTCACCATCTAAGATTCCAAGTCCTGTGGCCTCCGGCGACTCCTCGCTGGTCTTGAACAGAAGCTGAAGTCCAAGGCATATTCCAAGGAACGGCTTGTCTGCATCCACAACATCATAGATGACGTTCTCAAGGCCATATTCCCTGATCTTATTCATGGCATCTCCAAAGCTTCCAACTCCCGGAAGTATCACCTTGTCGCTCGCCATGATCACATCTCTGTCTCTTGTGATGACAGCCTCCTCACCCAGATACTGGACTGCCTTCTCAACACTCTTTATGTTACCTGCATCGTAATCCAAAATTGAAATCATCTGTCTCTGTCCTTTCAAAAGTTTTTTCTAGAACCTAAGCTTGCTTCCCTTGCCGCCGCGCTTGCCTGGCTTAACTCTGGTGAAGATTATCTCGTTGTCTCCAACCTTGAAGGTATCCTTTGTGCTTCCCACGAATACAGACTCAATGACATCGTCACCCTCTAAGTTGATGAGCTTGACTCCCGCTGCACCCTTGCCCTTTTCAGGGATCTCAGAGATATCAACTCTTATGTAATAACCTTTTTCTGACTGTGCAATAATAAAATCTCCCTCAGAGAATTTACCTATGTAAATTATATCATCACCGACTTTTGAAGCATTTGCAGCACGCCTTGTAGTGTCAAATGCGGAGCCGTCGACTACCTTGGCAAGGCCCTGCCTGCTCACGAACAACAGCTTGTCCGTCACAAAATGCTCTATACAGTCCATGAACAGAATGTTCTCGTCACCGTTCATGTTGCAGAACTCGAACACCTGGATTCCCTTGTCGGCAAGACGTCCTATAAGACTTCCGCCGCCCTTCTTGCTGGTGTTCTTCTTCGCCTGAAGCTTGATGATGTCTGCAACCTTGATCGTATACACCTGATTATTGTCGGCAAATACCGCTATTCTGTCAAGATTCTGACACTTAACCGCAAATCTGTAATCCTTCGTGATCTGGTCGATGTTCTTCTCGTATACATTTGCATCTACAACCTTGATGTAATAGAATCTGTCGAGGAGTACAGCCACATCTGTAGCCACAACCTCAGCCTTCTTCACAACAACAGTTCCATAATTGTGGATCTGTGTTCTTCTAGGTATGGCATACTTGGCCTTGATCTCAAGCATGTCATCTATCATCTGCTGCTTCATGGCATCCCTGGACTCCATAAGTCTTGTATACTTCTTGATGAGCTTCTCTGCGTCTGCCAGCTCTTTCTTTAATGCATTGATCTCCAGACCAATGAGCTTCTGAAGTCTCATGGCAAGTATCGCATCAGCCTGCTTCTCTGTGAAACACAGGAACTTCGCATCCGCCTCTGAGCCCTTGAATCTGAACTTTATATTCGATGTATCTCCATGCATGAGACACGCCTTCGCATCCGCAACCTTTGTACTTCCGCGGAGTATCTCTATGATCAGGTCTATGCAGTCAACAGCTGTGAGGAGTCCCATCTTGATCTCCCTGATCTCCTCCTGCTGTGCCAGAAGCTTTCTATACTTCGTGTCATACAGACCGTACTTGAAATCTGTGTATACCTTCAGTATCTTCTTGAGTCCCATGACCTCTGGCTTGCCGTTGTTGATACAGTTGATATTCACGCCAAATGTATCCTCAAGGGCTGCCTTCTTATATAATATATTGATGATATTCTGTATCTCCTCGTCAGAAGTTCCCTTCTTCACATCGATACACAGACATTCACCATTCTTGTCTCCTCTGTCCGCAATATCCACGACCGCTGGAAGCTCTCTGTTTCTGACAAGCTCTGCAACAGTATCGAGGAACTTGGCAGTGCCTCCGATCATGGTATATGGAAGCTCTGTGACACATATGCTCTTTCTTCCGTATCCGATATCCCTGACCTCTACCTTACCGCGCACCTTGATCTTGCCAAGTCCTGTGGCATACACATTATACAGCTCCTCAGGTGTTGCATTGATGATTCCACCTGTGGCAAAATCCGGTCCCGGCATGAGCGCAAGCAGATCCTCAAGCTCTATCTCTGGATCATTCAAATATGCAACTGTGGCATCTATGACCTCACCGAGATTGTGTGTAGGAATATTTGTCGCCATACCTACTGCTATACCGGTTGAACCGCTCACCAGGATATTGGGCACCTGGAAAGGCAGGAAAGTCGGCTCTGTCTCCGTTCCGTCAAAGTTTGGTATGAACTGATCCTTGAAGAACGGAAGATCCTTCATGCACACATCCTCTGTGTACTTGGATATACGCGCCTCAGTGTATCGCATGGCAGCAGCACCGGAACCGTCCACCGCACCAAAGTTGCCGTGTGGGTCAACAAGTGGTATCGGCAGTTTCCAGTTCTGTGCCATATTTACAAGTCCTTCATATATTGAGCTGTCTCCGTGTGGATGATATTTACCCATGGTATCTCCGACTATTCTTGCACACTTTCTGTGTGGCTTGTCGGAGCCTGCAAGACCATCCAGTGAGTAAAGTATTCTTCTCTGGACAGGCTTTAATCCATCCCTTACATCCGGGAGAGCTCTCTCTGTTATAACCGACATGGAATAGTCAACATAGGACTGTCCCATCTCGCTCTCATAATCTACATTTAATATCTTTTCCGACATGATCTATCCCTTTCATCATACAAACTGTGAAAACACGCTGTGCAGTATTTCTCAAATATAACTCTATATAAGCTTAGATATCGAGTACAGCGTCCGCACTGTGTGTCTCTATGTACTCTCTTCTAGGCGCAACCTCAGTTCCCATGAGCGTCTGTGTGAGCTGATTTGCCTCGATACGGCTGTTCACTGATACCTGCTTTAAAAGCCTTGTCTCAGGATTCATGGTCGTCTCATAGAGCTGGTCTGCGTCCATCTCACCGAGTCCCTTGTATCTCTGGATCGTGAACTTGTTCGTGTGCGTCTTTCTGTACTTTGCAAGCTCATCATCTGAGTACAGATATTTGATGTTCTTGCCCTCACCAACCCTGTAGAGAGGTGGAATAGCTATGTATATATGACCCTCGCTGATAAGGTCAGGATAAAATCTATAGAAGAATGTCAGCAGAAGTGTCGCTATGTGGGCACCATCCACATCGGCATCCGTCATGATGATTATCTTGTCATAATTCAGCTTGCTTATATCGAAATCATTGCCGTAACCCTGCATGAAGCCACAGCCAAATGCATTGATGAGTGCTTTGATCTCGGCATTCTCAAGCACCTTTGCAACAGGCTTCTTCTCCACGTTGAGTATCTTACCTCTAAGTGGAAGTATTGCCTGATACTTTCTGTTTCTCGCGGTCTTGGCTGAGCCTCCCGCCGAATCTCCCTCGACTATGAATATCTCACACTTAGATGAATCCGAGGACTCCTGCTTTGCCAGCTTGCCATTTCCCTCAAATGAGAACTTGTTGATGTTGATCTTGGACTTCTCAAGCGCCTTTCTCTTGGAGAGCGACACCGCCCTGTCAACTATATCCTTCAGCACATCATAATTTCTGTCAAAATAAACTGTGAGCTGTTCCTTCACGATATCGTCAACAGCCTTTGACACGTCAGTATTTGAAAGCTTTGTCTTGGTCTGTCCCTCAAACTGAGGATCAGGATGCTTTACGGATATGATTGCCTGCATGCCAGATCTTATGTCTGCACCCGTCAGGTTGGAATCCTTCTCTTTCAGAGCGCCCAGCTCATTTCTCGCATAGTTGTTGATAAGCTTGGCAAATGCTGACTTGAATCCAGTCACATGGGTTCCGCCTTCAGGATTCGTGATATTGTTGGTAAATCCTATGATATTCTCCTCGCCGTCCTCCGTCATCAGAAATACTATATCTGCGGCGATTCCGTCCTTCTCACCTGATATGGCGACAACCGGTGATGTATGTGTGAGTCCCTGGGATATATCCTCAACAAATGCTGCAAGTCCCCCTGGCTGATGGAACACTATAGGCTCCTCGCCATCCCTCTTGTTCTGGAAAGTGATCGTAAGATTCGGATTCAGATATGCTGTCTCTTTAATCCTCTGCTTGATGGCATCCGCTTTAAACTTTACTGTCTCGAATATTGTATCATCAGGGTAGAGAGTTACCGTGGTTCCGGTTCTCTTCTCCTTAAGCTTGGTCTTTGGAAGCATACCGTCAACCAGCTCAGTTGTCGGTATTCCCTTCTCATATGTATCGTGATAGAGGTAGCCATCCCTGGCAACATCTACTATAAGCTTGTTAGACAGTGCATTTACAACCGCAGAACCTACTCCGTGAAGTCCACCGCTTATCTTGTAGGTGGAGCTGTTAAACTTGCCACCTGCATGCAACACTGTGTATACAACACGCTCCGCAGGAATGCCCTCCTGCTCGTGGATATCAACCGGAACGCCTCGTCCATCGTCAGACACGGTTGCCGATCCATCCTCGTTGATGCTC
This sequence comes from uncultured Coprococcus sp., assembly GCA_934247115.1. Lineage (GTDB taxonomy): Bacteria > Bacillota > Clostridia > Lachnospirales > Lachnospiraceae > Coprococcus. Next base: position 18,017 of record CAKQIY010000012.1, on the reverse strand, counting down.
ACCCATATATTGTTGCAATACCCCGCCAGATGCTCATCCACCGAGTTGTCTATAAGCTCCTGTATGAGGTGGTTCAGTCCGCTTCGCCCTGTGTTGCCAATGTACATTCCCGGCCTCAGTCTTACCGGCTCAAGTCCCTTTAACACCTCAATATTTTTTGCACTGTATGACATAATCTTCTCCCATTTTATAAATATATTTGCAGCTGCCAGAATCCAACAGAAAAAGGAAACCCTTAGAATTATAGCCTAAAAGTTTCCTTCTTGCAAAGTATTTATTGTTCCGACGTGTTATCTGCGCTATTCTCCGGTATCATTTCCGGTTCGTCATCATCCTGATGTATGATATCAAGATCGAAGTAGAATACCACTCCATTCTCCACATTGTAAACACCATAGTTCTTGTTGTGAGCCGCCATGGACGCCGCAACTATAGAAAGTCCAATACCGCTTCCACCATACTCTCTCGTTCTCGCCTTGTCCACCTTGTAGAACTTAATGAATACCTTATCAAGCTCATCGTCAGGAATGTTCGGTCCCTCATCATATACAAATACTCTCAAGTTGCCTGTGACGAGTCCATCCTCAGTCCTTCTCGGCTGATCATAGTCCTTATTCGCCGTCCACACTCTGACCTTGCCTCCATCGTTGCAGTAATGAAGTGCATTTGTAAAATAATTGGTGAATACCTGCTCTATCATGAACTCATCTGCATATACGTTGCACACATCATTCAGCTCATCCGCCAGCTCAACTTCCGCATGGTTCTGCTCCACCAAAATGGATGATGAATCCACTACATTCTTTATGAGCGCATCTATATCGAATACCACAGGATGAACCCTGTCAACTCCAAATTCAAGCTCGTTCAGATCAAGTAACTGTCTGACAAGCTTATTCATCTTACCAGCCTCATCAAGAATAACATCACAGTAGAACTCCTTGCTCTCTTCATCCTCTATGACGTTATCCTTAAGACCTTCTGCATATCCCTGTATGAGCGCTATAGGAGTCTTGAGTTCATGTGACACATGGGACAGGAACTCCTTCCTCATCTCATCTATCTGTACCTTCTCATCAATATCCGTCTGCAGCTTAGCATTTGCCTGTTGAAGTTCTGTCAGCGTGTTCCTCAGCTGATATGACATCTCGTTCATGCTGTCCGCCAGCTCACCTATCTCATCATTGGATTCATGATCCACCTTCACATCGAGATCAAGCTGTGCCATACGATTTGCAACCGACGCAAGATTCTTTATCGGCCTTGCAACCGCATTGCTTATAAAATAAACCATCACAAATCCAAGCAGCGCCACAACTGAGAATACGAATAAGAAGAACTTCAAAGATGTAACTATCGTTGAGTCCACACTGGAAATTGGCTTTCTGATGATGACTACAAATCCATTGTCAAGGAATCCGACAACGTCATAATAGCTATTGCCTGTATTCCTGTCATTTGTGATCTGTATATCATATTTATCTGTCTTTTCTATCTGCTTTCTCTTTATCTTCGGATTGTCCGGATTCTTTCCACCGCTGTAATTGAAGTAGTCCGCTATGAATGACAGATTGTTATATACCGCAGCCTCCTCGTTCACCGTCGTGTACACATGCATATTCACACTGTCGAAGATAAATATCATCGCACCTGACTGATTGATCACATCATTCGCCAGCTCCTTGCTGTCTATATCCTCATCCCGTCCGAACAGTTCATTGCAGGAATTGTATGTATCCAGCAGCATCTGTTCCATGCTGTGATAGAAATACTTCTTGATAAAGATCATGGTTATAGCACACGACATAACCACCATGATAAGTATGGCTGCAGCCAGAGACAACGTTATCTTGGTCCTGATCGATGTCCTTTTTGATTTCTTCATCACTCTACCTCGAATTTATAGCCCATTCCCCATATGGTCTTGATATATTCGCCCTTGTCGCCCATCTTGCTTCTGAGCTTCTTGACATGAGTATCTATGGTTCTGGCATCGCCAAAGTAATCATAATTCCACACATTGTTAAGTATCTTCTCTCTCGACAGTGCCACACCTTTATTCATGATAAAATACTGCAGCAGCTCGAACTCCTTGAAGCTGAGTTCAACAGGCTTGCCATCTATAGTCACCACATGAGCCGACAGATCCATCTCAATACCTCCGGCTACAAGCTTCTCCTCCGAAGCAGCATCTGATGTTCTTCTGAGTATTGCCGCAACTCTGGCAACAAGTATCTTGGGACTGAACGGCTTCGTTATGTACTCATCTACTCCCAGATCAAAGCCCTGGAGCTCATCGCGCTCATCTGCCTTCGCGGTAAGCATGATAACCGGAACCTGTGAGAACTTTCTTATCTCCTTAAGAGTCTCCCATCCGTCCATCTTAGGCATCATGACATCAAGTATTACAAGAGATATATTCTTATCATTCATGAATATATCCAGGGCCTGTTCTCCATCTCCGGCCTCAAGAACCATATACCCCTCTCTTGTGAGGAAATCCTTGACAAGCTTCCTCATTCTGCTCTCATCATCAACCATAAGAATCTTTATTGAATCCATATCGTACCTCCACATATAGAATAATATCCAATTTATCTCAATATAACATTGATATTTGTAAAAAATGTGAACTGAGCATATTTTTTACAGTATACCACAGCAAAAAAGCAGTGAACACACCCATGTATCCACTGCTTTTCAAAATATTTTTCTATATCGACAATACTACTGTGCTGCCTCAGTTGTCTCAACCTCGTCTGTCATGCCCTCACTTGGATCTATTGCCTCGGTGTTGGCCTCAGTTGTACTTCCCGCCTCACTGGTCGCTGTTGTTGCTATCTCACCCTTCAGAGTGACATTCTCCTTCTGAGCCAGTGCATATACTGCATCGTTATATGCTGTATACTTGCTCTGTGCATCTGAGAGAAGCTTCTGAGCGTCTGTCTGAACGTCCTTGTCCTTGTCCTTGATAGCAGTTTCAACCTTCTGCATAGCCTCATACTGTGCATTCATGGCATCATAATACTGATCCTTAAGTGCCTTGACCTCGTCAGTCTTGACATCTATAGCCTGTACATCATCAAGAAATGTCTTATACTTTGGAAGCAGATTGTCTGTAAGATCCTTGAGCAGAGCATCTGTATCTATAGTAGTTCCCTCAGCAAAATATGAGTTGAACTTCTTCATGATCTCAGCTTCCTCTGTATCCACCTTAGGGATATCTGTTCCAACAAACTTGATGAACTCATCCTTCACCTCTGATGCAGCCTCTGTGGTTGCCGTTGTCTCTTCTGCCTTCTTGTCTCCACATCCTGTAAATGAGAATGCCAGAACCATTGCCATCATAGTCATAAGTAATCTGCGCTTCATAATCTTTTGTCTCCTTGTTCTTCCTTGTATTTGTGTATGCCCTGCAGTCGCGTCTCCACAAGGTTATGGCAGAATCCGAATAATCTCGAATTCTGCCATCTCTTAGTATACCACCTTAATACCACAGGTGGCAACCTGCTATTTTCTTCGTTTCTTTTTCTCCTTAGGAGGATTCTCGATCATATACTTCTCGTACATATCCGGCCTGTGCTCCTTCGTTCTGGAGATAGACTGTTCAAGTCTCCACTCATTTATGAGCTTATGGTTGCCCGAAAGCAGTACATCCGGAACCTTCTTCCCCATGAATTCAGGAGGTCTGGTGTACTGCGGATACTCAAGCAGATTGTTATAAAAAGTCTCTATCTCAGCACTGTCCTCGTTATTCAGAACCCCTGGAACAAGACGAGACACAGCATCCACGATAGCCATGGCTGGAAGCTCTCCGCCAGTCAGCACAAAATCACCTATGGACATATAGTCATCGACGATCATCTCAAGAACCCTCTCGTCTATTCCCTCGTAATGGCCACACAGAAGAACTATGTCCTCCTTCTCCGAGAGCTCCTGTGCAATACCCTGATTGAAGGTTCTTCCCTGCGGAGTCATATATATGACCCATGGTTTTCTGCCAAGCTTCTCCACCAGTGCCGTGTATGCATCATACACAGGCTGTGCCTGCATGACCATGCCTGCGCCGCCCCCATATGGGTAATCATCCACATGATTGTGTTTATCCTGGGTGTAATCTCTTATATTTATAGCTTCTATATGAAGTTTTCCCGACTCTATGGCCCTTCCCGTGATACTCGTTGAAAGTCCATTCATAACCATCTCGGGGAAAAGTGTCAAAATGTAAAAATTCATAGTCCGCTCCTAGTATATATTCATCATCTCACCAAACGTCTGTATGCGATCAATCCTCAGCATCGTCATCTAAGTCATCTGCTTCAACCATCTCAAATGTTCTGACCTTGACCTTCTTATTCTCTGTGTCAACATCGAACACGAAATCCGGTACTACAGGAATGAGCATCTCACCACCATCGTCCTTCTTAACGACAAATACATCATTTGCCGGAGTCTCCAGCACGTCGTCAAGGATTCCTATGTGTTCGTCATTCTGATCATATACATCAGCGTCAAGGACATCACAGATGAAAAACTCTCCATCCATGAGGGGGACTGCATCCTCTCTGTCGACAAGTATGTCATAATTCTTAAAACGCTCTATATCATTTATGTTATCGTATTCTTTGAACTTAAGAATAACCATATTTTTCAAAAATTTGCAAGATGTACAATTGACCGCCAAAGTCTCTCTGCCATTTGACAGATAGCACTTATCCAGGCTCTTGAATCTATCATTGTCATCTGTTGTCGGATATACCTTAACCTCGCCCTTTATACCATGGCTTGAGGTTATCACTCCTACTCTGAGTCTGTCTTCTGTATTGTGTTCCATGCTCTCTCCTATATAAATATGGTAGCACGCTGATGCGTGCTTTGTCATCAGGCCTACGCCTGTGACATATAATGCAGTAGCACGCTGATGCGTGCGCAGGTCATCAGGCTTACGCCTGTGACATATAATATAAGGGGGAGTATAAACTCCCCCTCTTAACTCGGTAATAAAATCCTCTGTCATATGAAGATTAAGAAATACCACTTATCCTGCTTATGCAGTTCTACTTAATATCAACGACAACCTTCTTATCACCCTTTGAAGCAGCTGCCTTGACAACTGTACGGATGGATTTGGCTATTCTGCCCTGCTTGCCGATTACCTTACCCATGTCCTCTGGTGCGACTGTAAGGTCTATCTTTATTATGCCGTCTTCTTCAGTCTCGGTTACAGCTATCTGCTCAGGATGATCTACTAGGGACTTTGCAATGATTTCTACTAAATCTTTCATCTCTATACCTCCCAAGTATGATTACTTCTCGATACCTGCCTGCTTTAATAACTTTGCAACTGACTCAGTTGGCTGTGCTCCTGTAGCTAACCACTTCTTAGCAGCCTCCTCGTCGATCTTTACTACAGATGGCTCCTGGTTAGGATCATATGTTCCGATCTCCTCGATGAATCTACCATCTCTTGGTGATCTTGAATCTGCTACGATCACTCTGTAGAAAGGATGCTTCTTATAACCCATTCTTCTTAATCTAATCTTTACTGCCATTGTTCTTGTTCCTCCTAAATAATAATTATCTTAAGCCAAAAGGCATTTTAAAACCACCACGTTTTCTCTTTCCGCCCATCATGCCGGACATCTGCTTCATCATCTTCTTAGACTGTTCAAACTGTTTAAGGAAACGATTGACATCTGCTATCTGGACACCGGCTCCATCTGCGATACGCTTCTTTCTTGATGACGATATCGGATCCTGGAGTGAACGCTCTCTAGGTGTCATGGACAGAACGATTGCTTTTGGTGTTTTAGCAGCGTTCTCATCTATCTCAACATTCTTCATCTGACTTGCCATGCCAGGCATCATGGAAAGGATCTCCTGCATGCCGCCCATCTGCTCGAGCTGAGCCATCTGATCAAGAAAATCGTTGAAATCAAAACTTGCTTTGCGGAACTTCTGTTCCATCTCTTTGGCCTTCTCCTCGTCGATGGCCGACTGGGCTTTCTCAATAAGTGACTCTACATCACCCATTCCGAGGATTCGGCTCGCCATACGATCCGGGTAAAATGGCTCCAAATCGGTAAGCTTCTCTCCCATACCTGAGTACAGGATCGGCTTGCCCGTGACTGCCTTGATCGACAGTGCGGCACCGCCTCTGGTATCACCATCCAGCTTTGTGAGGATGACACCGTCTATACCTATCTTATCATTGAACGTTGTCGCTACATTTACCGCATCCTGACCTGTCATGGAATCAACGGTCAGTATGGTGTAGGCAATGTCCAGATTCTCCTTTATCTCTGCAAGCTCGTTCATCATGTCCTCATCAACATGAAGACGTCCTGCGGTGTCAAGGAACACCAGATTGATATTGTTCTTGGCTGCATGCTGTACAGCCGCCTTCGCAATATCCAGTGGCTTGTTGTTGTCTCCCATGGCAAACACAGGAACACCAACTTTCTCACCATTCACCTGCAGCTGCTTGATAGCTGCCGGTCTGTATACATCACATGCCACAAGAAGTGGCTTCTTGCCTTTGTTCTTGAACTGATATGCAAGCTTTGCCGCCGTGGTGGTCTTACCTGCTCCCTGAAGTCCACACATCATGATGATCGTGATCTCATTGGATGGTCTGAGCTTGATCTCTGTCATCTCAGAGCCCATGAGCTTATCCATCTCTTCCTTAACGATCTTGATGACCATGTGTCCAGGATTCAGACCTTTGAGAACTTCCTCTCCTACAGCTCTGTCACTCACCGACTTGACAAATGACTTAACAACCTTGAAGTTAACGTCGGCCTCGAGAAGTGCTCTCTTGACTTCCTTCATGGCCTCCTTGACATCATCCTCAGTAAGTACGCCCTTGCTTCTCAGCTTCTTAAAAACGTTCTGCAGTTTATCTGATAAACTGTCAAATGCCATAGACATTCTCCCTTCTGATATTATCTATCATCAGAAATCTTCGAGTATCTTATCTGAATAATTCACTATATCTTCAATTCTGCCCGCAAGCCGTTCATCCGAGTTCATCGTCTTAAGCTCATCCGCACATTCCTTGATCTTCTGAACCTGTTCCTGTGCCTTCATGAACTTATGTACCAGCATAAGCTTCTCCTCATACTCCTCGAGGATCTTGTCACAGCGCCTTACCATATCATATACGCCCTGTCTGCTTATGTTGTTGAGTCTCGCTATCTCTGAGTAAGACATGTCATTGTTCACGACATCCTCGTACACGCTCTTCTGATGCTCTGTGAGCAGCTCACCATAAAAATCATATAACATAGACTGTCTGACTATCTTCTCCATAACGCACCTGCCTGTAAAGTATTTTTGCTTTACCATGGGCTATTCTAATACAGGCGGGGTGGGTTGTCAAGTGTTTTTTCTTGACAAGATGAAATTTCTAAAGTGGACAAATGGCTATGCATATATTGATACACATAGCCATCCATATGTTTTATTTAATTTTTAGGACTAAAATTTTTTATACACCGCTTTCTTAGGTGCGCCGGCCTTCTTTATCATTTTACTATAGCTGTTATAGTACTTCTTTGGCAGTGCAAATGTCGCATTTGCCTTGATGCCAGCGAATGTTGATGCTCCAACCTTCGTAAGCGTTGATGATAAGATCTTCATAGCCTTGAAGTTCTTGCATCCATAGAATACCTTGGTACCTATAGTTTTAACATTCTTACCTACAGTAACGGTTTCAAGGCTCGGACATTTATAGAATGCATAATCACCTATACTTGTCACATTTGATCCTATCGCAACATTCTTAAGATACTGGTAACCCATAAATGCCTTGGTCTCTATCCTGGTGATCTTGAACTTAACTCCACCTATGGTCACTGTATCTGCGACCTTGAGCGTTGTAAACTTCTTGTTTGTCTTGGCATATGCCGAACCTATGATAGATACCGTTCCTGTTCCATTTGTATTTGCGTTTGTGATCTTGTACTTATAGGTTCCTGTGTATACCTTTCCAACCGCTGTCTTGATGGCAAATGTCTTCTTGATAGCACCGCCGTATGCATTCTTTCCTGAGATCACTACTGTAGCTGTTCCTATATTCTTATTGTTCTTATATGTAACAGTATAATCTCTGTTCTCCTTAAGAGTCTTTCCATCACCTGTCACAACTACTGGTTTTTGTACCTGTAGTTTACCATCATAAATCTTTGTTTCAATTCCAGTAATAGTTACATTTTGGTCAAGCTGAATCTTTGGTGCCGGAATTGCCAGCAGATATCGGCTAAAGTGTTCTGTACTAAAACTATATTTGCCACAAGCACTACTTGGATTCATATCTGTGACTGAACCATCATCCTCCAACCTGTAAATTTCCATATCCTCCGTAGGTGCTCCATCTGGTACTGGAATATCTACATCAACCTGTTTATCCGGCTGTACTGTGTCTTCTCCTTTTTTGAGCGTGAGGTCATATACACAGAGACTGTAAACTCGTCCATTCTCATCAACTTTATACTTTTCTAACGAGTTGCCATAGAGATTTACTATTTCCTCATAATCGAGTTCCTTTGCTGTGAACGACATGTCATCAGGCATATCTGTATCGTCGGAATTGGCTACTATAATACCTGTCTCCTCATCCTTTATACCAATCACATCCACGGTATATGTTGCCTTATGTGAACCTACAGTTCCTGTTATCACAGTCTGTCCCTTTTTATGTCCTGTTACCAGTCCAGACTCAGACACAGAAGCAATTTCAGGATCATCTGAACTCCATAACACATTCTTATCGTCTGTCGTATCTGATGGTATATATATGACATCCAGCTGCTTTGTTCTGTCAATCCTCAGTGTTCCTGTAGCTGTATTGAGTGCAATATCTTCAATAGGAGATGTTACAGTCACCTGACAGCTGATTCTGAACTTGCCTACTATTCCATAAATCTCAACAGTTCCAACTGATTTTGCTTCAACCTCTCCTCCCGGATAAACCTCTGCTATATCAGTATCTTCACTGTACCACTCTATCGTCTTGTTATCCGTAGTATTTGCAGGTTCAAATGTCGCAGTGAGGAATGCAGATTCATATATAGGTATTTCCAGCTCTGTAGTATCTATTTTTACCCCTGTCATTGGCTGTTTAACTGTCACTGCAAACATGACCTTATACTCGCCATGTGTAATTTCAATATTGGTTTTACCTGGACCAACAGCTGTTATCACACCACTTGAATCAACAGATGCAATATCAACATTCTCACTAGTGAAGATGGTCGGATCTGTGTCGCCTTCCATCAATACTAATTTATGATTAATGGCATATGTATCACCTACATTCAATGTTGTATCTGTATTTGAAAGCCTTATACCATAAGTTTTTGGAGTAACTGTAACGGTACATGATGCATATATCATCTTATTTGAAGTGAGAACAGCCTTGATTGTAGCCTGTCCCTCTGAGATGCCTGTGATCCGTCCATCAGTCACCGTAACGACATTGCTGTCTGAACTTACCCAGGTAAGCTTGTTACTCTGAGTGTATCCTGCAGGTTTTGCTGAAACCGAAAGTTTCTTAGTCTCATCAACCTCCAATGTCAATTCAGATTTCATCGAAATAGACTTAATTGGTATTGTATACAACGCATTCGCCTTCAAATCTGATGTCAATGTAGCCGGAAGTTCATCAGCCTTTCCATCACCATTTATATCCCATCCAGTAAACACTGCACCATCTGGCAATATATCCAAAACCACACTTTTCGCAGGGGCCTGGACTATCTTTGATTTTCTTAAAGGAATCATTTTTACAACAATTCCATCAGCGTAGAATGTGCATAGGTTCCATTCGCCACTATAATAAACTTTGTTATTCTTTTTAAACTTGTCAAGGGCTTTTGTACCTGCTTTTTCACGACAGAAGATATTTATTCCCTTAACATCCGATTCTAAATATGTCTTCTTTATCTGATACTGATTTTCAAGAATAATGTTTTTTGTATTAGTGGTACTCCCAAGATTGCACTCATATCCACCTACAAATGTGACCATACTGTCATATGCTGTATCGTTTAGGATATTATAGCTTTTTTGATTGCCAAATCTGCAATACTCAACATTATTTATATCCCCACGGTATACACAATAATCCGGAATTATTACTGACATTATCGGATCTTCTACAAATGCATCCATATCTACAAGCTTTAAGTTTTTACTCCAACGAACATATTTCAGATTATGACAATGTCCAAAACTCATACGACCTATATACCTTACAGAGTCAGGCAAGATAAGTTTTTTAATATTTAAATAAGCGGCTACCATATCAGCTACCAGAACCGTTCCATTTTTAATTCGTAAAACAGATTTCGAATCAGGTAGTAAATCAGTATTTTCTCCAACTGCGTATTGACCTATATACAAAATTCCATCCACATAGTTGGACATATTATTTGCATATGCAGATCCCCCTGCAAAATTTTCACCTATGCTTTTAATATTTCTGCCCAATTTTATACTAGTCAGATTTGGACATTCCGCAAAAGCGTCTTTTCCTATCGTCTCAACACTATCAGGAAGAACGACTTCTGTTATATTATCACGTCCTGCAAAGAATCCGGAATCTATTGATTTTATACCTGACGCAATCACAATTTTTCCAGATAAGTTGTATGGAATATAAAGTATTCTTGTCAACTTCTTGTTATATAATATTCCATTTTCAGAGTGGAAATATTTATTATCCTTGTTAACCTCTATCTTCTGCAGGCTTTTACAATACGAAAATGCTCCAGAACCAATCTTACTAACATTTTTTCCAATGTATATTTCCTTCATTTTACTACATAAAGAAAATGTCTCTGCACCGACATACACAAGGCTTTCAGGTAAAGCCAGGGATTCTATGCCACATCCATAAAAAGCATTATTATCCAGATATTTTAATGATTTTCCAAATTTAATATCCCTCAATCTATCTGTACCAGAAAAAGTCCATGGATTAATGGTATCTATATTATCTGATAATTTTATGCTCTTTAATTTATTACAATTTTCAAATGCACCGATTCCAAGGTAGTTCACACTATTTGGCAATGTTATTGCTGTTATTGCTGTTGCGCTAAATGCCTGATCCTCGATCGTTTTCAACTTTTTAGACAATGTGACATTTTTCATCAATTCACAATCTTTAAACGCATCGGCTCCTACAGTCAATACTGTGTCCGGCATAACAATTTCTTCAATATACTTACATCTGCTAAATGCAGAGTCTCCAATTGTTCGTACGCCATCTGGAATAGTCACTTTTCCTCTGATTCCCTTAGGTGCCATAACAATTCTTGTCATACCATAGTTGTATAATACACCGCCTACTGTTTTTAAATATTTGCTGCCCTTCTCAACAGTAATACTTTCCAATCCATAACATCGTGAAAAAGTTGATTCAGCTATCTTTGATACATTCTTATGAAGAACGATCGTTTTCAATGAACTGCACATGTCAAATAGATTTTCTCTCAATACAGTACAACTTCTAGGAATATGAATGCTTTGTAAGTCGTCACACCACGCAAATGCCGAATACCCAATACTCGTGATACCATCAGGAAGATATATCTTTTGCATAAATGAACATCCAGAGAATGCATCACTGCCAATCGTTCGCATTGATTTTGGAAGATATATTTCCCTCATACACATATTTTTAAATGCAAGTGAATCCAGATGATCTCCGCTAAGTATGGATATCCTTTGCAGCTTGCCCAATTCGCATCCCCATTGATAATTGATTCCTTTATTTCCATAAGTATATGTGATTGCAGCAGTTCCATAAGAACAGTTCTCAGCATCACCGAGGAACGGCAGAGTAAGGCTTTCAAGGCTTCTGATGTTTCTAAGTATATATTTTCCTATATGTTCAACACTGCATGGAATCACCAGTTCAGTTGTCTCTGTAAGCCCGGAATCTGCAAGCGCATAATCACCAATCTCCTTAAGCTTTTTATTGAATGTAAATGTCTTAAGCTTTGCACCGCGGAATGCATAATCACCGATTTCTATCATATCCGCAGGCATTACAAAACTTTCCAGTCCTGAATATTCAAAAGCGTGATCATATACCCCCCGAAGCTTACTATTTTCAGCGAATTCTAGAGTTTTCAATTCACTGCATCCATAAAAAGCATAATCCGAAATCTCCTGTACCTTATATGGTATTGTAATCTTGGAAAGCTTTGAGCAGTTATAGAACGCACCCTCATATATACCACTCATCTGTCCATCAGCTGCTATATCCACTTCTTCAAGATTGTCACAGTAAGCAAAAGCATAGTAATCTATACTCTGTACTCCTGAAGGAAGAACTACATGTGTCAAATTGTCACAATCATAGAATGACCTGTATCCTATAGATACCATCTTACTCTTCTCTGGTATGATGAGCTCCGAAAGCATTGAGCCCTCAAAAGCACCAGCACCCAAATATATAACCTTGTCTGACAAAGTATAGCTGCCCGTTTTGCCTGCAGGACATGTGATCAGCTTTGTATATGCCTTGTTGTAGAACACTCCATCCAATGATGCATACTTTTTATTGGTACTGTCAACCTGTATACTGGTCAGATTTTTGCATTTTGCAAAACAAAGATTACCAATATAGGTAATATTACCTGGAATAGATATAGTATTTAAGCCAGTATCATAAAATACTTCATCTCTGATAAGCAGCGATGTACTACTGCTGGCAAATGTTATCTTTGCAAGACTTGTAGCGTTCTTAAAAGCACCATAGCCAATCTCCGTCACAACCGAAGGTATTCCCACAGTTTCCAGCTTTGATCCAGCAAAAGCAAGCCTGCCAATTTTAGTAAGATTTTTAGGCAAACCTACACCCTTTATACCTGAACAATAGAAAGTTCTTTCCTTTATATCAGTTATTCCCGATGGCAGTTTTATGCTTGTAAGCTGTGTTGTCCTCTCAAAAGCCCCACTGCCTATGTTTTTCAGCTTACTTCCGTTACCAAAACTTATGCTCTTGATACCACTTCCATAAAAAGCTCTGCTGCCTATAACTGTGACACTGTCCGGAATTGATATACTATCCAAATTTGTCGTTCCAGCAAACGCTCCCTTATAAATGCCATTCAAAGTGGACGGAAGGGTGATACTTGTAACTGTTTTGTTGTTTTTAAATACACCACTTCCAATAGATGCAACCGCATATCCATCTATCTTAGCAATTTTTATATTCTTCTCATTTCCCTTATACTTTACTATGGCTGCTTTCTTATCGTATGTAAGTGCATATACCCACTTATCATTTTCATAAAGCTTATCAACCGCAACATAGTAGGCACCTACTCCATCATCCCACTTATCTTCAAGATCTGAAGGTAATACCTCAGCCTTAAAATAAAGCTTTATTGATTTAGTCTTTGAGAATGCATATCTTCCAATACTGCTCAACGTCTTTGGCAGCACCATTTTGCTCATCTTTGAACAGCCATAGAATGTATATCGTCCTATTTCTTTGAGTTTGCCAGGCACAACTATACTGCCAAGTGATTGACATGAATAAAATGCAAAATTTCCTATACTTGCAAGCTGACTGCAGCCTCCCAGATCTATCTTTTCAAGCCGGATAAGACCATCACATGCCCTAGCCTGTATAGACTTGAGCTTGCTTCCTTTCTCAAATGTTATTCGTCTTAAATTATCCGCTCCGGTAAATACCCATGCTGGCAGTCTCTCAAGCTTGCTTTCAGACTCAAATGTTACTGTCAACAGGTTTTTACATCCTATAAACGCCTCCTGACCTATAGTTGATACATTTCTAGGAACAGTAAAATTCTTTATACCACTGTATGCAAAAGAACCATAGCTTATCTGACTAAGTTTGCTATACGGTGCAAATCTTATATCAGTAAGTGCATAATCATTTTCAAACGCATACCAGCCTATACTCCTCACATTCTTTGGAATAACAAGCTTATCTTTCATACTGGTACACCATGAAAAAGCATTGTTTTCAATAATCTGAAGTGTTGATGGTAGAACAGGTGTCTGAAGATTCTCACAGTTTTCAAATGCCGATTGACCGATTTCTGTAAGTCCAGAATTCATTTCAATCTTTTTTAGGTTAGTTGCCCCGGAAAAGGCGTATCCTGCTATCCTCTTAGTCTGTTTAGCCATTTTATATATGCCGCTTTTTGCTGCTGGATAAATTATCAGCAAAGACTTATTTTTACTATATAAAACGCCATCATACGATGCATATGATTGGTTTTTTGGATCTACTGAGATTTTTGACAGTTTTGAACAACTTGCAAACACTCCACTACCAACATCTGATATTCCAGCACCTATAACAATTTGCGTTATTCCACTGTTATATAAAACATTTGATCCCAATGCATATACTTTGTTAGGAATAGTGAAATTCTTTAACTTGTATGTATATGCAAACGCGTATGAATCAATTACCAAACACCGACTTTTCTTACCCCATTTAACACTTTCGAGACCTGAACATTCAAAGAAAGCCTGACTTCCTATACTTTCTACCGAATCTGGGATGGTAATATTCTTTATCATTGTCCCCCAAAAGGCAGAATCACCTATTTCATCAAGCCTACTTTCATTTTCAAAACTTACGGAAGAAACATTCGCATGACTAAACGCCTCTGTTTGAATATTTTTTATGTACTTTGGAATAACAATCTTTTTAAGACTGTAATTATGACTAAACATCTTTTCCGGTAATGTATTAAATTTACCATTTTTAGGGAAAACCATCTCACTGAGATTACTACAGTACATACAAAGACTACTGCCAATGGTTGTAACACTCTTAGGAATTGCGATCCTGTGGATCCTGCTATGTGTAAAACACTCTTTTCCGAGAGTCACTATACCATCATTCAATACGATTTCACTGCATCTGGAATATGCAAATGCATTGGATGTTATTATCGTAGTTGCCTTATCAACAGTATATTTTCCTTTAAGCCCTGCCGGATAATAGAGCAGAGTCTTCCCATCGATCTTATAGAGTGCTGAATTTACAAGCTTATATGTCGGATTTTCCGCCGCTACCGTAAGTTTTTTGAGCGACGCGTTTCCCCAAAACGCCTTACTGCCAATAGATCTGAGTCCCTTTGGTATATTAAATGTCGATATTGAAGAGTATGCAAATGCCTTTGCGCCAACCTTAGCAAGTTTACTATTGTTCGTAATATTTACATTGATAAGTCTTACGCATCCTCTAAACGCCTCCTCACCAATACCTGTCGTGGCATCAGGAATCTCTATTTTTTCAAGGAATGTACAATTGGCAAATGCTTTAGCCATTATCTGCTTTATACTGCTCGGTAACGAAACCGATCTAATCCTGTCATTATCAGCAAATGCACTCTCCCCTATCTCCGTGACAGTTAGGCCCCCTATCTCTGATGGAACCGTCACATATCTTCTTTTACCTGTATATTTCTGTATTTTTGCTGTGCCATCACTCTTCTTTATATATGTGAATGATTTTCCCTCATCCTCGCTACCCCACTTTGCATACAGTGTAATATTTTGTTTGAACACATTCTTGTAGAGTGGGCATATGTCTGTACCGTTAGGATCAAAGTACCAGCCTTCAAAAGAGAGATAATCAATCTCAGGTTCTGGCATAGCCTGAAGGGTATGCCCCTTCACAAAGATCTGAGACTGATCCTTCAATGAATCTGTCATCATATCATATTTGATCGTTCCCTTTGGCTCGCAAACAAGGGCATACACATCAAGCTCGCCGAATCCGTTGTAATAATCCTGACCGGCAACTCCCAGATCAACTGACGATGCCTCCAAAAGCTGTCTCATCTTATCAAAACGCGTCTTGCCGTGAGAGGCCCTATATAACGCTGCCGCTCCTGCAACCATAGGCGCTGACATTGATGTTCCTGTATAAAGAGCATACCCACCTCCCATCGCAGTAGTATAGGCAGTTCCAGGTGCAAGCATGTCAACATTTTCCCCGTAATTTGAATAATCGGCTATCATATCATCGTCCGGATCATAAGCACCCACAGCAATAACCTCATCAAGAGCTGCTGGATACACCGGAATGTTTGTACTTTCATTTCCAGCAGCTGCAACACAGATCACGTCACTGTCAACTGCCAGTTTTGTGTATTTACTAAAGAAATCTCTGTAGGAACCAAATGACATATTTACAATATCTGCACCTGCCCCTATCGCATAAGCAAGGCCAAATACAGCATCTGAACCACGTACCAATTCTCCATTCTTATTGACACTGCACTTAATGACCAGCAGCTGAACTTCTGGAGCTATTCCTACTATACCATTCTTATTGTTCATAGATGCAGCCAGGATACCCGCCACAGCCGTGCCATGTCCATTTGTATCCTCTATGACTGAAAGACCATAATCTTTAACCGTCTTATTTTCTGATGCATTGTACGACAATTTGCTGATCCTTCCCTTGAATTCCGAATGATCAGTATCTATACCGGAATCTATTATTGCCACAGTAACACCCTTACCCCTGGTAGTCTTCCAAGTGTTCTTGAGATTTATATAATCCAAATACCTTTGTTTTTGGAAATTTGGATCATTAACCTTATAATCTGGTCTGGCATCTCTAACCTTCTTCTTATTGGCTGTACCTGCTGATTTTGTGCTTTTATTAGCTTCTGTTGGCAATGCTATCGACACAGATTCCAAGTCATTATTCAGATCACTTACACTCACATAATAGTCAGGAGACATATCTGATATATCCTGACTATATTCATCGTTATTATAGACATCATCAATAGTCGTACCGTCTGGAAGATAAAGGACCGCAAATTTTCCATCATCTGTCGTTCTAACCTCTGCACCCAGCTTATCCGCAAGTCTATTTGCCTTTTCCCTTGTGGTATCCGACAACACTATGGAATCAGGTGCATAGAGCCCTTGATCCTCTGCCAATGTCTCCTTCTGTTTCTCGGCCTTATCACCAATCATCTCTGACTCTCTCTCAGCGTTTTCCTGCTGATATCCAGTCAAATATACAGACTGATCATCCACTACTTTATCATCTGTCTTATTTGTATCATCAATGTACGTCATTTCATCAGATGGTTCCTGCATGCTTACTACCAAATTATCTTCCTTATCACCATGATTATCCCTATTGAGATAACTGGTAGTTCCCCATGCGGCTCCAATGCAAAGAAACATACCTGCTATAGCTGCAGCCGCTTTTTTCACATTTTTTTGGGTTATCTTTTTATTTCCCGTCTTTCTCATACGATTTCTCCCCTTCAAATAAACATATTCCGATGTGCAAATTTTTGACTCACGTCTTCTCTAGGCATACAAAAAAAGCGCCACTTAAAGTGACGCTTTTATAAAAATCTATACACTGATATCGTAGAAATATCTTATATACCACATAAATATGTATATCCCATGTGTAGATGCAACTGGCTGCCGTCTGATTGTCTCCCCTGATGTCAAAATCTCTTAGGCCCTATAGCTTTGCGTCACAAAATTTCTCTTGTTTTGCCGAGTATTCAATTGTACGTGATAAGTCACGCAAATTCCCCTCAGATATATTTATTTTAACATATAGCTGGTAGCTATACAATAACAATATGTCAATATCCCTACAACTGTATTTAATATATCTTCCTCACCTCATCCACCCGGTAAAGCCTCTTAAAATACTCCAGATCCTTCTCCGACTGTATCACCATCACACCCACAAAGTTCCCGTCCTCTCTGCTCCTGAATCCAGCTACCTGTTCTCCGGTGCAAATGGAACATCTTATGACAGCCTCGTGCTTTGCCGCGTCATAGGGGAACAGTTCTGCGTTCCCCTTGCGTTTTGACTTTAATTTTGAAATAAAACTTTTACCAGTCACTATATCCACCTCTATACATACCTTGCAAATAACTGACAAGATACATTCTGAACCATCACCTTATCATTATGCTGACATTACGCCTCAGACACATAATCCGATACGACAGCAGGGCAA
>CAKQIY010000011.1 GCA_934247115.1 uncultured Coprococcus sp. | reverse complement strand
TCCTTGCCATCTATTGTCTCACCAAGCACGTTGAACAGACGTCCAAGTGTCTGATTTCCTACTGGAACTTTGATTCCTGATCCGGTCGCAACGACTTCCATATCTCTTGAAAGTCCCTCGCTGGCGGACAGCATGATACATCTTACTGTATTATTTCCTACGTGCTGTGCTACTTCCATAACACATCTTTTTCCATGATTATCTACTTCAAGAGCATCCTTGATGTATGGCAGATCGTTGTCTGGAAATTCTACGTCTACGACAGGTCCCATGACCTGTACTATCTTACCATTTTTCAAAACATCAGACCTCCTTCTTAATTTTTCTCTTTGAAGGTGTATGCGAAACCTTTAAGCATCACTGTTCCTGAGGTGTTTGTGTTGCCAATCCGGGGTCGCTCCCACTCATTTCGGTCTGCAGCGGTACTAAGGTGCCGCATAAAGCGCGCCACCTAAGGACCGGCGACCTCAAATCCCCCTGCTTGGCAACACAAACACCTCATCCGCACTCAAGTTTACGAGTTTCGCATCACCTATCTACATATATAAATTAACTTCTATCTCTTTGAGCTCTGGCGCCACCGGCGATCTCGGTGATTTCCTGGGTTATGGCTGCCTGCCTTGCTCTGTTGTATTTGATATTGAGATCATCCAGCATCTCCTTGGCACTCTTTGTGGCTGAGTCCATCGCCATCATTCGGCTGTTCTGCTCACTGCAGAAGGACTCTACCAGAGCACCGTATATATATCCCATGACACAGTTTGGCACGATTCGGTCAAGCACCGCCTTAGGTGAAGGTTCCATGGTGATTTCCTCGTGGAACACATCCGCAGGAACGCCTGCGAAGTCAGTCCTCTTCATAGGGAGGAGCTGTATCATCTGTGGCTCCACGACCACACTGCTCTTCATGTTGGTATATATGATGTATACTTCATCTATATCGCCGTTCTCATAGTTTTCAAGCATCTTGTCCGCTATGACTCTGGCTCTGTGAAGACTAGGATTCTGCGCTGTATACTGGAAATGTATATCTATAGGCACTCCCTTCTTGGCGAAGTAGTGTCTTCCCACCTGTCCAACTACATACAGCTCACTGTTCGGGTGGGCCGCAAGCTCCTGCTCGGCGATCTTGATTACATTGTGGTTGTAAGCTCCTGCCATACCTTTGTCGGCGGTGATCACGAGATAGCCACGTCTTCTGTCTGCCTCCTTGATTTCCTCTCTGCTGTCGAAATACAGATGCTCCATCTCAGGAACATGTCTGAGCATTCTGGCAAGGGCAACCTGAAGTGTATAAAAGTACGGCTCCGTATTCTCAAGATCTGTCCTAGCCTTTTTCAGCTTGGACGATGAGATCATATACATTGCATTGGTGATCTTCTGAGTATCCTTGATACTCTTTATTCTATTCTGGATTTCTTTGGTATTTGCCAATCAAATCACCTCTCAACGAATCTTCTGATTTCTCCTGAAATCTATCTCTCGATAAACTCCTTAGCAGCTGCGACTATCTTGTCCTTCAGCTCATCGGTAAGCACCTGCTTCTCCTCGATTTCATCCACGATATCCTTGTGGGCACTGTGGAAGAACTCAAGCATCTCAAGTTTCTTCTTCTTGACCTCTGAAATCTCTACCGGAAGGAATACCTTATTGGTAGCTGCTACCAGGATGATAACCTCCTCTGCCATTGACAGCGGATTGCACAGTGGCTGCTTTAAAAGCTCCATAAGTCCCTTGCCGTACTGCAGCTGCTCCTTGGTGTTCTCATCCAGATCAGAACTGAACTGTGTGAACACCTCCATCTCTCTGTACTGTGCCAGATCGATACGGATACTTCCTGCGGCCTTCTTCATCGCCTTTGTCTGCGCTGCACCACCAACTCGTGATACCGACAGACCGACGTTGACAGCAGGTCTCATACCTGAGAAGAACAGATCGCTCTCGAGGAATATCTGTCCATCTGTGATAGATATGACATTTGTAGGTATATAAGCAGATACATCACCTGCCTGTGTCTCAATAATAGGAAGTGCTGTGATGGAACCTCCGCCCAGCTCATCCTTAAGCTTACTTGATCTCTCAAGAAGTCTTGAATGGAGATAGAATACATCTCCAGGATATGCTTCACGTCCTGGTGAACGTCCGAGAAGCAGTGACAATGTTCTGTAAGCAACTGCGTGCTTTGACAGATCATCGTACACGATCAGCACATCCTTGCCCTTATGCATGAAATACTCCGCGATCGCTGTACCTGAATAAGGCGCGATATACTGAAGTGGTGCTGAATCACTTGCTGTAGATGCAACGACTATCGTGTAGTCCATCGCATCGTATTTATTCAGGTTGTTTACAACCTTTGCTATGGTTGAAGCCTTCTGGCCTATAGCCACATATACACAGATGACATCCTTACCCTTCTGATTCAGAATGGTATCTATCGCTATGGATGTCTTACCTGTCTGTCTGTCTCCTATGATCAGCTCTCTCTGTCCTCTACCTATTGGGAACATGGCATCTATCGAGAGGATTCCAGTCTGAAGCGGCTGGTTGACCGACTTACGATCAACTATGCTTGGAGCCGGATTCTCAATAGGACGATAATCAGTCGACTCTATGCTGCCCTTTCCATCTATAGGTGCTCCAAGGGCATCAACTATACGTCCGACAAATGCATCGCCTACAGGGATACCTGCACGCTTGCCTGTTCTGCTGACCTTTGTTCCTTCCTTGATTCCTGTATCACGACCGAACAGAATACATCCTATCTCTGTTCTTCTGATATCCTGAACCATACCTTTGACGCCATTCTCAAAGACGACGATCTCTCCGTACATTGCATTGTCTATACCATATACGGTTACGATTCCATCACCTACATAGATGACCTTGCCGACTTCTTTGTCCCTGGAGTCAAAATCATAATTCTCTATCTCTTCTTTGAGTATAGAAATAATATCCTCTGAACTAATTGAACTCAATTTATCACCTCATAACCAGTTTCTGTCTAAGGGATTTGTACCTGCCCAGAATGCTTCTGTCGTACTCGCGGTCTCCCGTTCTTATGACAAATCCACCTATCAATTCTTTTTTCTCCACCATGGAAAGCTGTACCGCCTTGCTTCCATACTCTTTCATAAGGAAGTTCTCGATACCCGCTTTCTGCTTATCAGTTGGCGGTGTGACATAATAGAGAGTTGCCGAAAGGATATCCTGCTGCTCTCTGGCATACTTCTCATACTCGTCAAATATGTCATGTATCATGTCAAATCCATCGTTGTCACACAGGGTCTTCATGAAATTTACCAGATCCTTATTGCCAAATCTGTCAAATACCCTGTCAACGACCTTGCGCTTGTCTGCATGGCTGACCACTGGATTTGCCAGTGCAAATACCAGCTCCGGACTACCATCCACCAGCGCCTTTATCTCCTCCACCATGTCCTGACTGATTCCAAGCTGATAGAGGACAATTCCGTAATTAATTGCCTTCTGTGTCACCTGAATCACCTACTTCATTCAAAAACTCGTCATACATGGCAGCTCCTGCTGATTCCGCATCACCTTCACCACCCACGATCTTGCCGGCTGCTGCCATTGCAAGCTCTGCGATCTGTGACTGCATATCAGAAAGTGCCTTGTTCTGCTTGATCTCTATGGTCTTCTCCGCATCCTTTATCATCTTGACTGACTTTGCATCAGCCTGATCTATGATACGGCTGTACTCATTCCGGGCCTCCACACGGGATTTCTCACGGAGATCCCTGCACTCAGCGTCAACCCCTGCAAGGGTATCCTCATACTGAGCCTTGAGTTTCATTGCTTCAGCCTTCTGACTGTTGGCATCCGATATGGTACCAGCGATCATATCTTCTCTCTTCTTGATGACATCGTTGATCGGTCCTATCAAGAACTTCTTCAAAAGAAGAAACAGAACTATTAAGTTGATAATGGTGAATGCTATTGTAGAAAATTCTATATCAATCATATAGCCACTCCTATCTTTCTGTTTCTATTATCCGCATCTATTCTGCAATTCCAGATTTCTATTAGATATTTCTATTAAAATATCCATCTGACCAAAAATCTGATTACTTAAGAAGAATGATTGCAAGAAGTCCGATAACGAAACCGTAGATAGCTGTTGCCTCTGCAAGGGCACAACCGATGATAAGAAGCTTTGTGATCTTTCCGTCTGCCTCCGGCTGTCTGGCTACAGCCTCAACTGCCTTTGATGTTGCAAGACCGATTCCAAGTCCTGCTCCAAGTCCTACTAATGCTGCTATACCTGCTCCAATTGCTAATAATCCGTTCATATCATTTTCTCCTTCTTATTTTCATTTTAAATTTCAAATAACCTTTACTCCATCGCTTCCTGCATATAAAGCGTAGTCAGGAAAGTAAATACAAATGCCTGTAAGAATCCATCAAAGAAATCAAAATACAGGCTGAGTGGGATAGGGACAATGAGTGGAACTACTGCCTCTATCAGCTTCATGATGACGAATGCTCCGAGAACATTACCAAAAAGTCGCATACACAGCGACAGTGGCTTGATGACAAGCTCAAGTACATTAAGCGGTGCAACTATTGCTACCGGCTCTGCAAAGCTCTTGACCCATCCTTTCGTTCCCTTTCCTCTTATTCCTGCCACCTGTACGAGTATTATACTCATGATGGCTAGAGAGGCTGTCACATTCAGATCCTTTGTCGGTGGTTTAAAGCCAAACACACCCATGATGTTTGCCATACCAATGTACAGAATAACCGTTATCAGGTAAGGAACATACTTCATGCCCGCCTCTCCGATAACACCTTTGAACAGGTTGTTAAAGGTAGTTATTATGGTCTCCAGCACAAGCTGCTTCTTACCGGGATTCTCGACCCTGAGATTCCTTACAAGTATGATAGACAACAGCACCAGCACTGCCATAATGATCCATGTTACCACCACAGATTCTGTTACCGGTATTCCACCAAATATTGGTATTGTAAATACTGTTTTGCATTGGAGTTCATTGGATAACTCTTCTGCCAGATCCGTAAGACATCACTTCCTTTCGCACTGTTTTGTTATATGTCAAAATGCTATCCCAGGTTTATTATTGGTTTATTATTGAAATAGCATTCCTGGCATCTGCCTCAGACAGCCCCACAAGTACGTTCTCTGTGTTGATCCAGTGAGAATCGAGTTCATGAGCCTCCCAGTCCATATCCATATCATCCAGTATGACATATCCCTCTACGGAATTCGCAGTCACATAATCCTTGACTGCACAGGCTCTGGTATAATCTCCATACTTGCTTCTGAGCTCATCCCCTGAAGAAGTTGCCCCATATACTTCCATTCCAGCATCGGCAAGTCTGCCTATCAGTTCTCTTACATGAGCTTTACTGACATCCTTATCAATCACCTGTTTTCTCCAGTCACTGGTCATAACCAGCTTAGCATGTGTGGCATCAACTATCATTTTAAGATTCGCCACATTCTTTGGATTGATAAACTCCCCTTGTTTATCACACAGGAATTTTTCTGAATTCAGTACACCGTCTACATCAAAAAATACTACATTCATACGGTCATACTCCCCTATTTTTTTTACAAGCTCTCTCGCTCCTTGCTTGCGTATTTTATCACCATTCAAAAAAAATTTAAAGTCATTTATTTGCCCTTATAGGCATATTTTAATCATTTTTTATATTTGTATTGTTTTTCATAACAAAAACACGTTTTTGTCGCAGTTTTCGCAAGAAACCCGCATAAAACCTAGTGTATCGCCAGTTTATACTTTTTTAATAATTTTAACATTTAGTTTATAATCAGTGGGACTTCTATCAACTCAATTCAATCCACTCTAAGCAACGGCGTTATGTCACTCTAGCCAACAATGTTAAATCTCTAAGCAACAGCGTTACGTAACACGCTGTTTTTATATTTTGCTCGAAATTCAACTTTATTTACTACAATATTATCCCTATTTCAAATCAAAAGCACTCACTGGGATAATATCCTGATTTTTGTATCCCAGCCCCCCAATATCACATAAAAATATATAATTTTATCCCTTTTACGCAAAAACAGACTGATTATAGATAAAATCATAATATGTGGGTATCGGTAGCGAATACAACTGAGTTTCGCTGTCTCTCTTGCTAAGGCAGAGACCGCAAACGCCCTTATCGCGGGCGGCGCCGCATGCAAATAGAGACTGCAAAACGAAGGACGTAGAGCGGTGATAACACGCACAGAATTATTGCCGGGGCACAAGTGACAGCCGTCCGTCCCCACCCACGAAAAAAGGCTATCTTCACATCGACGCCCAACTCTCGATATGTGATAGCCCTGTTCCCTCTGCCGAAATCCGCCACCCCCATTGTGACAGATTATTGTTTGTAGAAAATGACCCCCTTGTCATCTCTCGATGTAACAGATACTTCTATTATACCTATTTGAAAAACAAATGGAAGCGATGTTTATACACCACTGCGCACCACGGTTTCACACAATAGTGTATATTGTTACACTTTATTATGGACATTTGACTTTCTTCTATATATAATGAATATGTCTGTTTGTATATTATGCATATTTATATGTAAAATGGCAGACTGTTTTTATTTGTTTTTTAATGTGGGGTAAATTTATATGGGTGAGCATTACAATATTGGATATAGACTAAAGGATGTAATGGCTGAAAAGGGTGTGACTATCAGCCAGCTGGCAGATATGACCGGAATATCAGAGGACACGATAAAAGCTATAAGAAGCGGCAAGACCAAAAGTCCCGGGATCCAGCTCATGATCTCCATTGCCGATGCGCTGGGATGCACTATGGACGGATTTCTCCATCGCCAAAGTCTCACTCCGGAAGAACTATATCTTCTCAGCAAATTCAGGACTCTCAATATTCATGGCAAGAACATGGTCATGCTCATGGCAGACTCTGAGGATCACATGCAACGCAGACTTCCTGCTGATTCCACAGAACTTGGGACACGTAAGATACCATGTATATCATCCACACACACTCTCGCATCCAACACAGACTATTCAACTCATGCGACCGAATTTATAGATATACCTCAGGATTATTTTTCATCGGCAGACTACTGCCTTCGCCTTACAACAAACATGCTGCATCCCATCTATATGAAAGGGGATATTCTGGCTGTCGAGAAGGACTTTCCGAGATTTGGTGATATTGCCGTATTTCTGAACGAGGATGGTGTTGAGATGATCCGCAAATACACTGAGCGCGATGGTTCACCGTACCTTGAGGCCATCAGCAGATGTGACAAATCCATATATCTCACGAGCGATATAATATGCCTTGGAACTATTCTCGGCATAATCAGGCTTCAAGATACCCGGATGCCGCCTATTTCTTAAAGTATCCAATGCAGTGCCAGCACATTGCTGATACTGGCTGACCATATATAAAAACACAAACGCCAGAAGGAACTGATCTCATAAACATCTTACATATGTATCAGTCTCTTCTGGCATTTTAACTTCTTATTATTATAGTTCGTTACTATCTATATTTCATTACAGATTCTAACAATCCGTTTATTTCTCAGCCGCACCTGTGATAAGCCATGGTGATGGCTGGGTCACAAACATGTTATCCTTGTTGGTCTTGGATACAGATATCTGGATAGCCTCCATATTCTTGATTCCAAGCTTGTCAAATATGAGCTTTGCCTGGGCAAGTATACCAAGATCAAGAGTATATATGACAAACTGCATCTCCGGATTGATTTTCAAAAGTCTCTCCATATCAGACTCAAGATAATGGTTTGCAACTATAAACGCAAGCCTTGGGACAGGTATCGCTGCCAGAGTCTCCTCGCTCATATCCGGGATGATCTGGACATTATGTACTCCGAACTTATCAACATTCTCTTCCATGGATCTTCTAGAACCCTCGTCCGGTTCAACAGCTATGATATTGCCCTCGCTTGCCACGATAGCAGCCTCGATTACTATACTCTCAGCCTGAAGTGCCAGGATAGTATCATGTGTATCCACATCCAGCAGGCTCATGATGACCGCTCTTATCTCCTTACCGACATAGTGTACTGTTCCAGCAGAGAAGAAATCATTTGCAATTCCGTATCTGACAGATTCCCTTGTCTTTTCGTTCATGATAAATATAACTGTTGGTCCTGTTATCTTTTTATTGAGCACCTTCTCTATCTTGTCGTGCTGTACCTCGCCGCCAGGTTCAGTTCCCTCGGCATACCACATGTCATACTCGCCAAAGCCCTTCTCCCACAGCGTGTACAACAGATCCTCATGACTCTGATCTGCAAATATCAGCACCCTCTTGTGCGTGTCTATAGTTGGAACAACATTCTTCTGCTTTCCACATATATTCAGCATCTTTATCTTCTCAGGGCTGACCTTCATCATATCTGCAAAATATCCAAGCCAGCTGAGCATATCCTTGTTCTCGTACATAATTGTAACCCTCCTTTATGCTGCTCTATTCCTCGAACTTCTTCACAAGGATACTTGCGTTGTGTCCGCCAAATCCCAGTGAATTGCTGAGCGCGTATGTAATATCCTTATGTACACCCTCACCCATTGTATAGTTGAGATCCATCTCGCCCTCGGTCTCACGGAGACCAACTGTTGGATGGATGTATGAATCCTCTATAGACTTCACGCACGTGATGAACTCAACTGCACCGGCAGCTCCAAACAGATGTCCTATCATAGACTTTGTGGAATTGATGTTCACATTGTATGCGTCATCGCCCATGGCATACTTGATGGCTCTTGTCTCAAAGAGGTCATTGTGATGGGTACTTGTTCCGTGTGCGTTGATGTAGTCAACGTCAGCAGGTGTGATTCCGGCCTCCTCCATGGCAAGCTTCATGGCACGTCCTGCGCCACTTCCGTCCTCCTTAGGGGATGTGATGTGATATGCATCACAGGTTGAACCATATCCGACTACCTCAGCCAGGATCTGGGCACCTCTCGCCTGAGCATGCTCAAGTGACTCAAGTACGACAACTCCTGCGCCCTCAGCTATTACGAATCCACATCTGTCCTTGTCAAATGGTATGGATGCCCTCATAGGGTCTTCTGCGCTTGAAAGTGCTGTCATCGAGATAAATCCAGATACGTTGGTCTCACAGATAGGTGACTCTGCACCACCTGCAACCATGACATCAGCCTCTCCTGCCTGTATATATCTGTAAGCCTCTCCAATAGAGTTTGTTCCTGTAGCACAGGCTGTAACTATATCTGTACATTTGCCCTCAAGTCCAAACTGTATTGCAACATTGCCCGCAGCCATGTTGGATATCATCATAGGAACCATCATTACGCTGACTCTGTTTGCCTTGCCCTCTACGACTTTCTTGTGCTCCTTCTCTATCGTTGCCACACCGCCAAGTCCGTTTCCTATGCATGTTCCGATCCTTGTTCTGTCTTCCTTCTCAAGGTCAAGACCTGCATCCTTAATAGCCTCACCTGTAGCGGCTATGGCATACTGGCAGAATGGCTCCATACGTCTTGCAGCCTTTGGATCCATATACTGCTTTGCATCAAAGTCCTTAACTTCAGCGGCAAGCTTGCACTTGTAATCACTGACATCGAACTTGGTGATCTCCCCGATTCCAACTGTATTCTTCTTTATATTCTCCCAGAACTCTTCTACACTGTTTCCTATAGGTGTGACTGCACCCATTCCTGTTACAACAACTCTCTTCATGTTATACCTCTTATTTTTTATTTATATCTGTTGCATGTCCCAATTCTATGTCTCAGCTCAGATATTTAAATTTTACCACAATGTGATATATATAACAAGGTTAAATAGTTTTGAATACTACATGACTCCCGTGATATATTCATCCTGATCTGTTTTATATACATCATCATCAGACCTTATTTCGTCCTATGTATATTTTCCTTTTTTGCCTGTACATATTGTCAATAATTCTATTTACTATGTATATATTAACGTTCTATCATAAACATAGTTTTATCTTTTGTAAATAAAATACTATTCAGCTAGTATTAATAATGAGGGTTATTACGTTTTCTTTTTAAGGAGCTCTGATTTTATGATAGGCGAACAATTAAGAACACTGCGCACCGCCAACAAGATGACACAGAAAGAGCTTGCAGGAGAGCTGTCAGTCGCATTCCAGACCATCAGCAACTGGGAGAACAACTCCATCGATCCATCTGTGAACATGATTCTGCGCATAGCAGAATATTTCAACTGCTCTACAGATTATCTGCTGAAGGGCGACGGATCGGGTGCCAAGTACATCGACACAACTCAACTAACTGAACACCAGCACGCCCAGCTTCTTGGAATTGCCAAGGAATTTTCCAGACTGAACCAAAAGTGATCAGGCATAGTTTGAATCAGCACATAGTTTTATGTTGCACAATATACAAAACAGGGTATTGCGACGATCATCGCAATACCCTGTTTTGTATTCATATATCTGACTGCCACTTACAGACTCATTCCACCATCTACCTTGATGACCTGACCTGTTATGTATGATGCCTTGTCTGAAGCAAGGAATGCTGCTGTCTCAGCGATGTCTGATACTTCACCAAGTCTCTTGACTGTGATATGGTCAAGCATAGCCTCCTTTGCCTTGTCTGAGAGCGCGTCTGTCATATCTGTCTTGATAAATCCCGGAGCAATTGCATTTGCTGTGATTCCACGGCTTCCAAGTTCTTTCGCAATAGACTTGGTGATGCCGATCACGCCAGCCTTGGATGCTGCATAGTTTACCTGGCCTGCATTTCCCTCTACTCCGACTACTGATGACATATTGATGATACGTCCATACTTCTGCTTCATCATGGTTCTGTACACATGCTTGATACAGTTGAATGTGCCCTTGAGGTTGATATTGATAACATCATCAAAGTCAGCCTCCTTCATGCCGAGTACAAGATTATCTCTTGTGATCCCCGCATTGTTCACGAGGATATCTATTCTTCCGTATGTAGCAGCCGCAAACTTCATGAGAGCCTCTGCCTCAGTAAAATCTGCAACATTTGCCTTGAATGCCACTGCCTCTCCGCCTGCTGCCTTGATCTCCTCGACCAAGCTGTTCGCGCGCTCCTCTGAGCCGTTGAAGTTTACTACTACCTTTGCGCCGTATCCGGCAAATGTCTTTGCTATCTCACGTCCGATACCTCTTCCGGCACCTGTTACCACTGCTACCTTGTCCTTAAGCATTCAGTTCCTCCAATTTCGCTAAATCGTCTATAGTTGCAATATTTATGCTCTTTACCTCTCTGTTGATCTTCTTCATGAAGCCTGTGAGAGTCTTGCCCGGGCCAACCTCGATAAATGTGTCAACGCCGTCAGCTATCATGTTCTCTATTGTCTGCTGCCATCTTACTGATGAGTACACCTGTCTCTTCAGAAGCTCCTTAACCTTGGCTGCGTCTGTGATCTCCTCTGCATCTGCATTGCAATAATATGGTGCAAATCCTTCTGCAACATCAATGTCCTGAAGGAAGTCGTAAAGCTTCTCTCCTGCAGGCACGAGCATCTGTGAATGGAAAGGACCACTTACGTTGAGTGGGATAACTCTCTTGGCTCCAGCCTCTGCAAGTGCTGCTGATGCTGCCTTAACAGCCTCTGCCTCACCTGATATAACGATCTGTCCAGGACAGTTGTAGTTGGCTATCTGAACTTTGCCAGGTGTGTTCTCACATATCTCTGCAATTTTATCAGCGTCCATAGCTATAACTGCTGCCATTCCGCCCATTCCGAGAGGTACTTCGTTCTGCATGAGGATGCCTCTTCTTCTAACTGTCTTGATGCCGTCAGTGAGAGTCATGGCTCCTGCTGCAACAAGCGCGCTGTACTCTCCAAGTGAGAGGCCTGCAAATATATCAGCCTTGAGGCCCGTGTTCTTCAGGTGCTCATATATGGCAACCTCTGCAGCAACCATGGCTGGCTGTGTGTACTCTGTCTTGTTGATGTCGTCATTCTCCTCGAAACAGATCTTCTTGAGCTCTATATCCAGAACGTCATCTGCCTCGTCGAATACCTTCTTACTGTCATCAAAACTGTCATAGAAGTCCTTGGCCATACCCACATACTGTGCGCCCTGACCTGGGAATATAACTGCTGTCTTACCCATTTCTTTTACCGCCTTTATTATATTTGTAATTGATTTACATTCGTACATCATCGCGATCTGCCTGTCCTGAATTGCACCAGCCTTTTTGTCATGACATATTCAGAATACAGGTCAGCCATCCCCTATTATAGAACAGGGCTCAGCAAATCGCAAGCGGAGATATCTGTGCGTTAATTCAAGTGTGCGACAGGTGGGCGCGCTTGGCGGTGTATTAACGCACAAAAAAAGCACATGCCATCAAGCCACGTGGCTCAAAGCATCTGCTGCAAATCAACTCTCATATAATATATATAACCTTGGATGGTCAGTCAGGACTCATGTCCTGGCTGGCTACCAAAGTTATGTCATGTCCGATACATGACAACTTTGAATAACAAATGTATTCAAAACAGTCCAATCTGTTCAGTTAGCAATATTACTCCTCAACACCCTTGCTCTTAAGGTAGTTAAGTACATCCTCAAATGTAGCTACATCATCAAGCTCCTCAGCAGGGATCTCAACATCGAACTCATCCTCAAGCTTCATAACGATCTCATAAAGATCAAGTGAATCAACACCAAGATCATCCTTGAAGTTTGTGTCAAGCTTCATCTCATCCTGTGAAACGCCTAACTGCTCCTCGAATATTGCCTTAACCTTATCAAACATGTTCTAATCCTCCTAAACTATAGTAAATGTTACCATTATCCTCACGGACGCTTATACTATAACCTAAGGCTACAGTAAAGTCAACACGAAGATTTACAATAAATATATGCCTGTTTTACGCCTTTAAAACAGGCATTTTGGTTTATTTTTTCATTTATTTTTCTGTATCAGATTTGATTGCGCCTGTTTCATATATGAACTTGACTGTGCTCTTTGTGCCATCCAGTGCTCCACCGAAGCTTGTGTATGTTGTATCCTCAGAGAACAGAGCCTCGATGTAATCAATATCTGCCTGGTAGTTGCCCGCGAACAGTTTGGTGATTTTCTTGATACCCTCTTCATTGAACTGCTTCATTCCATCACTGAGGGTCTTGGATCCTGTCACGAGCTCCTCCGCGCCACTGTCAAGAGTCTTGCTTCCACTGTTGAGCTTTGCTGCTCCATTGCTAAGTGTCTTGGCACCAGCTGCGATCTGTCCGGCACTTGAATCTAGTGTTCCTGCTGCTGTCTTTAACTGGCTGCTTCCGTTTGCCAGTGTTAAACTTCCCTGATACAGTGTATTCATATTTGTTGATATTGTTGCCGCTCCATCGCTGAGACTCTTTGAGCCCTTCTTGAGCTCTCCTGCACCTTCTGCAAGTGACTTTGTTCCACTTGCAAGAGTCTTCGTTCCTGCATACATCTGGTCTATTCCACCTGAGAGTGATGCAGCTCCTGCCGATGCACTCTTAAGACCATCAGACATAGCTGATGCACCATCTTCAAGCTGTGATGCACCAGTTGTAAGCTGCGCGATACTTGCCTTTTGCTCATCTGAGTCCAATGTTGCCTTTATCTTCTCTATAGCATTGAGAGCACCCTGAGCCTGTGCAAGTGATGTGTAATTTGCCAGCATTGTGTCATATGTTCCCTCACCCTGTGCCGCATCAAGTGTTGCCTTACCCATTGCAAGAGCAGGTGATATCTGATCCATAAGAGCCTGTATCTGTGATGCATTCTCAACGCCTGCCTGTGCATATACATCCTGTTCTGCCTGTGCAGATAGATTGGAAAGTTTATTGACCAGAGTTCCTATTCCTGTGTTCAGTGATGATGCGCCTGATGCAAGTGATTTGGAGCTGTCATAAAGCGTCTTTACACCTGTTGCAAGACTGCTTGCACCTTTCTTTACTCCAGCTGCCGAATCGCTGCCCTCGAAGCCAGCCAGAAGAGTATTTGCACCGCTGTTCAGATCCTCAGCACCCTTCTTGAGTGTTCCCACGCTTGTGTCCAGTGTCTTGGCTCCCGCAGCAAGTGTCTTGGCTCCATCATTCAGTGCTGATGAACCGCTCTTGATCGACTTGATTCCTTCATCCAGGCTGCCCATGGCTGTCGATATCTTGGATGTTCCGTCTGCAAGCTGGCTTGTGTATGTCTCAAGCGATGCTGCTCCATCAGCAAGTGTGGCTGCTCCATCCGAAAGCGAATATGTTCCATCCTTCAGAGTCTCCAGACCATTTGTGATCTTACCTGAGCCCTCCTCCAGCTGATCTGCTGAATCCGCAAGTTTATCTACGCTGTCTGTAAGTGAGCTCACATCAGCCTTATCCTTTACCTCATCTATTGCATCCTCTGCGCTTGTTCCCAGAAGATCGCTTGCCGCAACTGTCATGGTCATGGCCAGCTCAAAGTCTGTCACATCAGCTGTAACCTCTACATAATCAGGTACATCTATATTGTCAAGAGCTGTCTCTATCTTGCTGTCATTTATTCCGTCCTGCAGGCACTGCTTGAAGCCTGGAACTGCATATCCCACAACTATCTGATTGCTTCCCTCTGAGATGACCTTACCATTCTCAACCTGTACATTTGAGAACTTATCAACAGGGAGAATCATTCCTGAGAGCATTACAAATGGTGATATAACCTCACTGTTCTTGCCATCCACTGTGACTGTCTGCTTGGTCTTGTTGGTGTAGTCAAATCTGATGGTGACCTTACCGCTCTTGCCTGCCAGCTCTGAAGGCTCTATCTCCTCACCATCCAGCTTGTATGTGATCTTCACATCAACCGGTAGATCCTCATTTGACTTGCCCTGATAGTAGATATCAGAACCATTTGCCGCCCATGTTATAGTTCCATCACCATTGTCCTTGTATTCCTCATAGCCCTTCACATTCTGTATGTCTGTGAGATTAGTCTTGTCGTTAAGTCCTTCTGCCCCATCAGCATTCTTGAGCCATGTGCTGACAGTCACATCGTTTGTATTTCCATTGGCATCGGCAAGGACATATACTGTCTCTTCCTTGTCTGCATCTGATGCATCATCCTTGGATATCTGGGATGTAAGTGCATCCTGAAGTGTATCTGACTCGCTCTCTGTAGTTGCCTCTGTCTCAGCCTGTACTGAATCATCACTGGATACATCACCACAGCCTGTAACAAGGCTTGCCATCATGGCTGCCGATAATGCCACGCATATATATTTCTTCCACTTAATCATGTTATTACCTCTTTCCATAATAAGATAAATGAGAAATCCGCCCTGGATTCCATTGGTCCCGTAGTTACATCTATTTATAACTGCTATGCCTGAGTGGCTGCAGTACCCTCGTTGCTGTCCTGCGCTGATGGACCATCCATCAGGTTCTTCCTGTATCTGAACATGATGATCTTATCGAAGAGCATCAGTGCTGATGGAAGCATCAGGATAACAGCACACATGCTTATGAGTGCTCCACGTGCCATAAGTGTACACAGTGCACTGATCATATCTATATCTGAGTAAAGACCTACGCCAAATGTTGCAGCGAAGAATGAAAGTGCACTGACAACTATAGACTGTACTGATTCCTGACATGCTGTTGCCACGGCGTCAAACTTTCTATATCCGTTCAGTCTGTTTCTCTTGTACTTGGTGGTCATCAGTATGGCGTAATCAACCGTCGCACCGAGCTGGATAGTACCGATAACTATTGATGCTATGAAAGGCAGTTCAGTTCCTGTAAAACAAGGAATACCCATGTTGATAAATATCGCAAACTCTATGACGGCAACAAGCACTATTGGAAGCGATATTGATCCGAATACACAGAGGATGATGATGAATATAGCGCCGATCGAAACTGTACTTACTGAGGCGAAATCCTTATCTGTTATTTTGATAAGGTCCTTTGTACAAGGTGCCTCACCAACGAGCATGTTTTTCTCGTTATATGAATCTATAGTATTCTCGATCTCGGTACACTGGTTGTTGACCTCATCCGATGCGACCTCATACTCTGATCCGACGAGTATCAGCTGCCACTCATCGCTCTTGAGAGCCTCTGTGACATCAGAAGGGATAAAGTTGGTCGGAATACCTGCTCCGATGATGCTGTCAAGTCCAAGACAGAACCTAACTCCGTCTATGTTCTCTATATCTGACATCATGTTCCTTGTGTCCTTGTCACTCTGATCATTTGTGACAAGTATCATATGTGTTGAATTCATATTGAACGCCTCAGCCAGCTCTTTGTTGGCCTGCACGCTCTCCAGACTGTCCGGGAGTGATGAATCCAGCTTGTAATAAACCTTTGTATGATTGTATCCATATATTGCCGGAATCAGGATGATCACGAACAATACCAGGAATATCCTGTAATGCTTAGCTATGAATTTTCCTACTCCCTTAAACTCAGGAAGTATTACCTTGTGTGTCGTCTTTTCTATTGCCTTGTCAAACACAAGGATGAGTGATGGAAGTATCGTTACGCAGGCAATAACTCCGAAAACAACACCCTTTGCCATCACGATACCAAGGTCAAGTCCGAGTGTAAAACTCATGAAGCAAAGTGCCACAAATCCGGCAACAGTTGTTATGGAACTTCCCACAACGGATGATATAGTCTCAGCGATCGCATGCGCCATAGCTTCTTTCTTATCCGTATACTCTTTCTGCTGTGCCTTGTAGCTATGCCACAGGAAGATCGAGTAATCCATTGTCACACCGAGCTGAAGTACCGCAGCCAGCGCCTTTGTTATGTAGGATACCTGGCCCAAAAATATATTTGAACCCAGGTTGTATGCGATCGCCATACCTATACTTGCCAGAAACAGTACCGGTATCATGATCGAATCCATAGTGATCGCAAGGATTATACTGCTGAGGATCACCGCTATCAGAACATATATTGGAGTTTCCTTCTCAGACAGCTTCTTTGTATCTACAACGACCGCTGACATACCGGAGAGAAAGCACTGCTTATCTGATATCTTTCGTATCTCCTCGATAGCATCCATCGTGCTATCAGCAGAAGTTGTATCATCAAATATGATCGCCATCATGGTGGCATCCTTGTCATCATTGTTAAATGCGTCATACAGTTTTTCAGGAAGCATATCCTTAGGAACAGACAGATCAGCAAAGCTGTCGTACCAGATAACCTTTGACACATGGTCTACATTTTCAATCTTTGATTTCAGTGCGGATACTTCTTTGTCCTCCATACCCTCTACAACGTACAGTGAAAAGGCTCCTGTACCAAACTGGTCAACCAGTATATCCTGACCTACCATTGTCTCGATATCCTTAGGAAGATATGACAGAATATCGTAGTTTACCCTGGTCTTGATATAACCGTATGCAGCTGGTATGAGAAGAACGAAGCTGAGGATCAGTATCACGACTCTCGCACTTACTATCTTTTCTCCTAGTTTTACCATAGCCATAACATCTCCTTTTTCTATTCTGTGGTGGATTATACAGCCTGAATTTTTTTTAATAAACTACCCAAAATACGAAAACGTTTACATTTTGTTACAAATATGGTAATCTGTAACAAACGTATGAACACATATTCAAAATTGGAACATCCGGCTATACGTCTGATAAACAGATTTACTTGAAACTGTCCATATATAGACCAAAAAGGAGGTTTGGAAAGTGCCAAATCCAAGTGAAGAAAAGACAGAGGATAAAATTATCAGAAGCTTTAAAAAGCTTGTAAATGAGCATTCATTCGAGAAAATTACAGTTACTATGATCGCTGAGGATGTGGGTATATCAAGACCTATCTTCTATAGATATTTCAAAGACAAATACGAACTGATGGACTATATGCTTTACAATGAGGTGACAAAGGAGCTTGAGGTTCTGCTGGAACACAACATGATCCTTGAGGCTATCAAGTATCTTTTCACTCACATTATCAATGAAGCAAAGCTTTACAGAAAGCTTTTCGAGACAACTGGACAGAACAGCTTTGAGCAGGTCATGATCGAGCAGTTCACCAACTTCTTCAGTGAACACCTGAAAATATTCGACACCGATCAGATTCCATCCAACCCTATGCTGTCTCCTCTCATTATATGTAAGTATCTTGTCATGGGACTCACCGTAGCCATCAAGGGTTACCTTAACAGCCCGGAGATCACTAACATTAACGTGGATCAGGCTGTGGAAGCTTACTACTTCCTGGTGTCCCACTCAATATTCGAACTCACCAAGGAGGACTTCAGGCCAAAGCTGTTCCAGCTGGCTGACAGGAATTACATTCCGCTGCCACCGAGGAATTGATGGCGGCCGGACGCCCATAGGTGGGGACGGACGTCCATAGGTGCTGACGGGGGATTGTGTCCATCCGGGAAAGCGCAAAAAGCCTGCACGATGGTGTTGAAAATCACGCTTGACTTCTTCCTGCCTTGGCATTTTCTATCTGCATGCGTCTCCGGCCTCGATAAGGACGTTGAGGCCTGCGACTTAGCAAGAAAATACCAAGGCAGGAAGGTCTGCGCTACCGATTTTCAACACCATCGTGCAGGCTTTTTATTATGCTCTCCCGGAGGTAATCTACGTTTTCGTCAGCACCTATGGGCTGGTTTTTTCGGACTCTAATCTGGCTTGATATATTTCATTATTCAGGATGACCTCGTCGGCGGTGCATGGCATGTAGTTGTTGAGCATGCAGCCGGCGTTGTAGGCTCGACCCTGGCCGGTCATGAATCTGTACACTTCCGGGCTGCTCTTGTGGATATGTCCATAGAAGTGATATGCGCCCCTGTTCTTCTTGTTCCACTCAGCTATCGGAAAGTGGCACATGACTATCAGCTTATCTCTGTCGCTCACATAGTCCATCTTCTGTATATCGTCGAAGTAGGACTGCAGCTTCTCACTTCCCATTATGACCTGATCGTGGTTGCCAAGGATGAGGCGCTTGTGGCCCTTGAGCCTTGCAAGGATCGGTTCCGGATCCTTCAGTCTGAAGCTGAAGTCCCCAAGAATATATACTGTGTCGTTTTTTCCTACTCTGCCGTTCCAGTTGTGTATCAGTCCCGCCGTCATCTCGTCTACATCAGCAAATGGTCTGTCATCGAATTTTATTGCATTTGCATGTCCAAAATGAAGATCGGATGTGTAAAATATCATATTAATTTCACCTCTTTTTTCTAAATAAAGCTGTTTGCCCCATCATTGTAGAACCATCTTCTCAGCGTGCATATATCCCTTGGAACATTTGCAGGGTCCTCAGTATCGTGAAGCTTTCTCACCCACGCGTAGTACTCATTTGCAAGAGGTGTGGTAAGTGCCGATGTCTTCTTGATATATCCGTTTCTGATCGCCTCATGGGATATAGTCCTCATGAATTTCCAGAAATTGTAGTATGCAAGCTTGAGCTTTGTCATATATCCGACACTGTCCTCGATGACGAAGCCCTCTATCACTCTGCCGTTATACTCATAACCATCCTCCATGATCTCGTAGTACCAGTCGTAGAACTCCTGCCAGGTTGCAAGCTCACGTGCCTTCTCCTTCGGTGTAAGGCCAAGCT
The DNA here is from genome assembly GCA_934247115.1 of uncultured Coprococcus sp. Lineage (GTDB taxonomy): Bacteria > Bacillota > Clostridia > Lachnospirales > Lachnospiraceae > Coprococcus. The sequence continues at coordinate 45,881 of CAKQIY010000011.1, read as the reverse complement.
GGTGGGCTGTATCGCACATGACATCGTAATCGTACTTTGCAAAATTCATCTGGTTGTACACAATGTCCAGAAGATACAGGTTGCTCTCCGGGTACTCTATAATGTGCGGATCATGCTTAATATCAACACACTCAAATACAAATGATACGTTGCTGTCCCTCGCAAGCTGCTTCATCTTATCTATGTTCTCCGGCGTCACCTTCTCATATATCATGTCCTTCAGCCAGCCGGCAAATGGCCCCTCTATGGTGGACTTGCTCGCTATGAACAGGTCATCGTTGTACTCATCATAGCTCACGATTCCCAGGAAGCCGTTCTCCTTTACATAAGCGGTTACCGGAAACTGCAGCTTGTGCTGCAGCATATCAAACTTTGTCTCAGGGCGCTCATTGATATTAAAGAACTTGTCATACGCCCTGGCTGCGACTCTTCCCTTGAAAGTGTCTATGTACAACCCCCTTGCCTTTGTGGTCTGCTCATCCCATACCCTGTCATTGAATGCCTTGCTGGTAAAGTTGAATGACGAGATATTTCCAAACTTCTTCTCCTGTATGTATCTGCTCGCCCTGAGTGATATGATGAGATCCGCCACAGAGCTTGTGGTCACGGTCTGCTCCTTCTGAATCTCAGGTGCCTTGAACACATCATTGTGGATCTCTACCTCGTGGATTCCACCAGCGTCCACCTGAACACATCTGAGGTCTCCGCCGTGCTCATCTCTGCCCTCAAGGTTGAACACTCTGTCATTCACCCTGATCGGGAGCAGCTTGGTGTTCCTGTGTCCGTGGATCTGATAGTAATTCGCCGGCATTCTCTCATAGAAGGTCTCGGCTATCTTCTCGAAGTCATTGTAGTTACCTACACCGTGGATCATCTGATCCGTCGCCACAAATGTGAGATTGTCCGGAACTACACTGAGCCCGGCATGTGTCACCAGATAGATATTTTCGCCGTAGCTGTAGTAAGCGCACTGTCCAAACTTTCTGTAGAGCTTCCTTACCTCCTTCTTGTCTATTCCGGAAGCGTCGAGGATCGGTCTTGTCACAAGCTCAAACTCCTTCGACCTGCCTGTGCAGTCATTTGCCCAGAGCCACAGCCATCTCTCGTGATTGCCCTCAAGCATGAGAACATTCTTCCTGCCCCTGATGGATATCAGAAAATTGACCACATCCGCGTTCTCCACTCCTCTGTCGATATAATCACCTGTAAATATATAGAATTCGTCATCCTTTATACCGCCGTTGTCATCCAGATACTTCATCAGAGCCGTATAACATCCGTGGATATCTCCGATGTGATGGATCCTCTTGTACTTGGAGAAATCTCTCATCTTCATCCAGATGCTGTCGAGCTCATCCGGCTTTATGACCGTGATCCCAGAAGGGATCTTCTGTGTTGCGAAACGGGAGTACATCTTGTCAATAACGTCATCCGGTACCCTCTTGAATTCCTCCCTTCCTGCATTTCTCCTCTTTACTTCATCTATCGGTATATCTGTAAAATCGACACAGTACATCCTGTATCTGTATGTCTCACACATATTCTTGTATCTGTTCATCTCCGAAGTCTTGGAATTTGTGGCGTCGATCACCGTGAATTCACCCTTCTGCATACGTATCTCAAGAAGACTGAACAATGTCTTCCAAACCGTGCCATCGTTGCTCTGGCTGATACCTCTCGTGCCATCCACCTGCAGCACAGGACTCTGACACAGAAGTCTGATGTCGTCCGCTGAAAGTGTGTATGGCTTCAATCCATTCTGCTCGATCCATGTGGACTTGCCACAGCCGGCAGATCCCCTAAGCAAAAGCAATACTCTCATATTCTATCTGCCTCCTTTTTCATTAACTGTGCTGATCTATTTTAATTCAATATACATTATCCCTGCATGTTATGCATTTAACCTGTGGTGTAAAATCTATGAGGGACTCGCTTCGCACAAATAAAAAACCTCCGGGAAAATGTCTGTCTCTTCCCGGAGGTTTTTCATATATCACTCATTTATCTTATTAAATTGCTATTTATCTCACTATTTTCTGTTATGCCCTGACAAGTATCATCGCACTCATCTTCGGAGCTTTGATCGTGAGTACGTTGTGCTCTACCATGAAATCCTGTGGATCCAGCGTGTACCCCTCTTCATTTGTCAGCATGACTCTTCTGAGGATCGAGTGGTTGTACACTCCAATCTGACGGATATGAAGCTTCAGATCCACGTCCTCATAGTTGGTGTTCATGATGACGACCACCTGCTTGTTGTCTGTGAATCTTCCATAGCAGAGTATCTTGTGTCCACCATGGAGATATAATACAGAACCTGACTTAAGCGCCTCGTAGGACTTGTGGATTCTTATCATGTCCTTGTGGAATTGTATCAATTCCTTGTCCTCGTGGCCCCACGGATAAGTCCTTCTATTATCAGGATCCGTCCATCCGCACACACCAGCCTCATCTCCATAGTATATGGTAGGAGCCCCCGGCCACGTCATCTGGAATACGACAGCCTGTCTGAAGATACCCTTGTCCACGCCCTGATCAGCAGCATCCGCTCCCATGGTATGAAGTCGTCCGACCTTTCTGTTGGTTCTCGTAAGGAATCTGGAATGGTCGTGGTTGGACAGCTCATTCATGGACACATCTATCGATGGTCTAAGGAATCTGGACATGTGATAGTTCATCGCGCCCTTGAACGCGTCATAATTACCCAGAAGGTCACCGCGGAACTCGTCACTGTGCTTCTCAACACCGCAGAGGAACCATGTGATAGGCTCCATAAACGCATCGTAGTTCATGACAGTATCCCACTGATCTCCCTTCAGCCAGCTCTTAGGATCACCGTAGTGCTCCGCCAGAATAATGGCATTCGGATTAGCCTCTTTTACATTTCTCCTGAACTCCCGCCAGAACTGGTGATTGTACTCAGGGGAATGTCCCAGATCCGCAGCCACGTCAAGTCTCCATCCATCCGCATTGTATGGAGGTGACACCCATTTCCTTGCTATCTTCATGATGTACTCAACCAGCTTCGGCGAATCCTCGTAGTTGAGCTTTGGCAGGGTGTCATGTCCCCACCATCCATCATATGTCGTATTATATGGCCATGCATTGTCGTTGTAGAACTTGAAGAAGGTGTTGTAAGGGCTGTCCTTCGATACAAATGCCCCCTTCTCGTAGCCCTCCTGATTCTCGTATATACACTCCCTGTCCATCCATTTGTTGAATGAACCACAGTGGTTGAACACGCCATCCAGGATGACCTTCATGCCACGCTTGTGTATCTCCTCAACCAGCTCGGCGAAGAGCTGATTGCTGGCCTCAAGATTCTTTTTATTTGTAACTCTGTTGATATATCTCGACGACTGCTTGTTCTCAAGGCATCCGCCCGGAAGGCAGTCACCCTCATCGTCAACTATTCTTCCATAGTGAGGATCAACGTAGTCGTAATCCTGTATGTCATACTTATGGTTGGATGGTGATACGAATATAGGGTTCAGATATATTACATCCACTCCCAGATCCTGCAGATAATCAAGCTTATCCTTGACCCCCTGGAGATCTCCGCCATAGAAACGTCCCACGTCCATGGTGCTCGGCCTCTGATTCCAGTCATTTACCTGAACTGAACCGGTACCTATATATGCGTACTCATTATCCAGCACATCGTTGGAAGTATCCCCGTTGCAGAACCTGTCCACAAATATCTGATAGAATACCGCACCCTTTGCCCATTCCGGTACCTTGAATCCCGGACATATCTCAAAGTCATACTCTCTGTCGTTCTGCTTCGTAGGTCCCAGCTTGTCATAGAAGCATGTGACCCTTCCCGAATGTATCTCAAAATGATATCTTATGAATGGCAGACCTCCAGGTATCGTTGCCGTATAAAAGTCAAATATTCTGTTGGAACTCTCCTTTGTCATCTGTATCTTTTCTTCATTATATATAAGGAACACTTCATCCACATTATCGGCTGTAGTCCTGAATCTGACCTTCACATCCTGATCCACATCCGGCTCCTGTGGGCTGACATAATATTTACTTCCGTCCGCAAACAGTCCACCTTTATTTAGTACGGGCTTAACATTATATACATACTCATGTATCTTCTGCCCATTGGTCTTCTTTTCCACCATACAATAAAATCTCCCTTGCACATACTCTTTTTATATTAATACTTTTCGGGAGATTAGGCAACAAGATAAAACATATATTAGCTGCAAATATACAGCAGAAATCGCCTCATATCAGACCATCCTGCCCAATTTCTGTTTTCACCAAAAATAAAAGAGACAGTCACCGAACGACTGTCTCTTTTGGAGAAGGTATTTTGTTACTTTATGGGGTGTAGCCAAAACTATATAATGTATTGGGGGTTACAAGTATTATTATATACAAATCCCGTCAAAAGTCTGCCCAAACATTTTTCTATTTGGCAAATGTCATTGTGCAATATCACAATACATTTCCTGAATATTACCTTATTTTTACTTTTTATTGTTCACATTAGACAAAACACCGGACATTTTCTAAAATCCACATCTCTTCAGGTCACTCACAAGCTCCACATAGAATTCCCTCACATCAAATGTATCTATATTTTCCCTATTCAGATCTATTACGTCTCCGTGGGAGATTCCGCGCTTGCCCTGAGGCTTCAGATATATGAAGTTGGAGCCCCATTTGAAGGATTCATATCCGACAAGCCCATCGTTCTCACCATCAAAATGCTTTACAAATGCGTTGGTGGTGTTGAGCGGGAAGCGTCCACCGGAAGGCTTCTTCATGCATGAACCTGTACTCTGTATGTATACACCCTGTGGATCAGGGAGCTCTCTGTTCAGGTTTTCACACGCTGATGCCGTGAGATCCGTCACCGCAGCTATGAAGTCCGGATTGGTGTCACCCAGCTTCTTAAGTGCAGAATTGTAGGCATTTGCCACGGTCTGCTGCTGTTTCTCCGGTATCTTACCCAACAGATAATCCGCAAATTCACATCCCCTGTGCGGAGTGTTTATCGTTGTGAGTGATGCCACATAAGGTGCCATGCCGAGCTTCGATATGGCATATCTGCTGTCAAGGCCTCCCTTGGAATGTGCTATGATATTCACCTTACCACATCCTGTCTCCTTCACTATCTGCTGTATCCTGTCAGCTATCTCCCGTCCGGAGTCAGCCACAGATGCGGCAGACTGATGGTTTCCGTAGAATATGGTCGCACCATTCGCCTCAAGTGCCGCAGGGATCCTTCCCCAATAGTTCAGATATCTGAAATCCCTGAAGAACACTCCGTGCACCATAAGTATAGGATATCTAGTGGCGCATACCCGGTCAGCCTGTCTTGCCTTGTCCTTTATAAGCTTATCGTTCTCCAGTACCGCCTCACCGGAGGCCAGGCTTATCAGTTTGCCAAGAACTATCAGATGTACCACGGGGATCCATCCGCACAATATGCCGATCACTCTCCACTTAATACCTAGCTGCCTTGATGACACATATATTCTAATTATCCCAACCCAGAATGTGACCGCCAGCACAGCCACCGCCGTGAGTATGTACAGAACCCAGTTCTTCCACGTCCATGCCCTGGCATCTATCACATGAACCAGCATGAGTATCAGCAGGACCACCGACATGACCGTTGCTGCCAGGAAAGAGTACAGATTCTCGCATCCCCTCTGGCACCTTCTGATCCCCTTCGACTGTATATTCTTCAGACCGAGAAGTGGCATGGCAGTCAGCACCAGATATCCGGCTATGAGCACCACCACTATCAGCGGCACGAGCGGTACATTCCACTTCGGACACCTTGCCAGCAGATACACATTTGCCAGCAGGAACGGCACGACCGCATTTAATCCTCTCTTTATGATCTTCATCCCTTGTTCTCCCTTCTGTCATATCTGTCAGATATAAGACAAATGCCCGCAATACATACTTGCGGGCATCTATGCTATAACTATGCAACTATCTATCTGTCTGGTTCTCTGATGTCTGACCGGCAGCTCCCTGTACTGCCTCTGCGCTCTGCGCATTCTCGGCCACGCTGTCAGCCTGTTCATCTACGAACAGTGCCTCGAATTCAGGTCTTGAGATCCTCTCCTTTTCAAGCAGCAGATTGGCACACTTGTGAAGAATATCTATATTCGCCTCCAGAATTGCACGGGCCTCCTTGTAGCACTCGTCAACAATACGCTTTACCTCTGCATCTATGGCAGCTGCAACCTCTTCACTGTACTCTCTCGAATGTCCCAGATCTCTTCCGAGGAATACCTCCTCCTGGTCGTTGCTCTCATAGTTGATCAGCCCCAGCTTATCAGACATACCGTACTTGGTGACCATGGCTCTTGCGTACTTGCTGGCCTCCTTTATATCCTGTGATGCGCCCGTGGTGATATCGTCGAATATCATCTCCTCAGCGATTCTTCCACCAAGGCTTACCCTGATCTCATCCAGCATCTTCCCCTTGGTCATGAATATATTGTCATTCTCAGGGAGAGGCATGGTATATCCACCGGCACCCATTCCTGTTGGTATGATGGACACAAGATGTACAGGTCCAACATGAGGGAGAAGATGGAACAGCAGCGCATGTCCTGATTCATGATATGCAGTGATCCTTCTCTCACTCTCAGGAACAAGACGGCTTCTCTTCTCTCCGCCGATTCCAACCTTGATGAAGGATCTGTCCACATCCTCCTTGGTAATATATGCCCTGCCCGCCTTTGCGGCTGCAATGGCTGACTCATTCATCAGATTCTCAAGATCTGCGCCGGCAAATCCAGGTGTGGTCCTTGCGATCTCGTGGAGATCCACATCCTGCGCAAGGGGCTTGTTTTTCACATGGATCTTGAGGATATCCTCCCTGCCCTTTACATCAGGAGTATTGACAGGTATCTTTCTGTCAAAACGACCCGGACGAAGAATAGCCTTATCCAGTATATCTACTCGGTTGGTCGCTGCAAGAACGATGATTCCCTCATTCACACCGAAACCATCCATCTCTACAAGCAGCTGGTTAAGAGTCTGCTCACGCTCGTCATGGCCACCGCCAAGACCTGAACCTCTCTGTCTTGCTACCGCATCAATCTCATCAATAAATATAATACATGGTGCATTCTTCTCAGCCTCAGCAAAGAGGTCTCTCACTCTGGAAGCACCTACACCTACAAACATCTCCACAAAATCAGATCCTGATATGCTGAAGAATGGAACCCCAGCCTCTCCTGCTATGGCCTTTGCCATGAGAGTCTTACCTGTTCCCGGAGGGCCCTCAAGAAGAACTCCCTTAGGTATACGCGCTCCGACTGCAATAAACTTCTTTGGATCCTTGAGGAAGCTTACTATCTCTTCCAGATCTTCCTTCTCCTCCTGAAGTCCTGCAACATCCTTGAAGGTTACCTTCTTGTCCTTCTCATCAGCCTTGCGCGCCCTGCTTTTGCCAAATGTCATCATCTGGCTGCCACCGCCACCCTGGGCTGATCTCATGAAAAGCATCATGATAAGCATAAGTACGACCATGACCAGCACATAAGGTATGATCACGCTCCATATACTTGTCTTTTCCACATCATTCAGACTGTACTTTACGACAGGCTTCTTGTCGCTGTCATCGCTTACAGTTGAATTGTAAGAATCGATTTTTTTCTGATATGTGTTATATATATCCAGCACATCGTTCACATCCGACGCATAGAATGCAAGGCTCTTGCCATTTGTAAACTGGACCTCTACAACTGCTGTAGGTATCTCCGCATTCTGATTTATGCTCAGTGCCGATATCTTGCCATCATCCAGATCCTCGGTCAGATCTGTATAACTATAGGTAGTTGTGACATTTGTATCACTCTGCATCCACCTGTTTATCAATATAAAAGCAACAATAAGGATAAGCAGATAGATCAGCATTCCATTTCTGACTTTTCTCTTGTTCATATATGCTCCTTATAAATTTACTGTTCTATCACACCTACATATGGTAGGTTTCTGTACTTCTGTGCACAGTCAAGGCCATATCCGACAACGAATCTGTCTGGAATCTCGAAGCCTGTCATGTACAGCTCAACTGGTATAACACGTCTGTCCGGCTTGTCAAGCAATGTGATAACATTGAGACTTGCAGGCTTTCTCTCGCCCAGAAGCTTGATAAGATAAGAAAGTGTTCTTCCTGAATCAAGTATGTCCTCCACTACAATAACATCCCTGCCCTCTATGGACTCATCAAGATCCTTGTTAAGCTTCACTATTCCTGATGACTGGGTGCCATCTCCATAGCTGCTGACCGACATGAAATCCATGGTAACCGGGCTCTTCATTCTTTTGGCCAGTTCACACATAAAGAATACGCTTCCCTTAAGTATTCCTATCAGATGAACCGTCTTGCCCTCATACGCCCTGTCTATGGCCTCAGCCATCTCAGCTATTCTTGACTCAACCTCGCTGCTGCTGATCATAACACCAATCTGTTCTTTCAACTCTGTTTCCTCCTGTCAAATCTCATCTCTATTATCTTCTGTGTATTATCTGTCACCTTGTAGTTCTCACCAATTCTTACCCCAATGGCCCACACGATCTCTGATCCTGATGCCACCAGTGGAATACTCTGTCTCACATCTGCCGGAATCTTGCAATCCGTGAACAGACGATTGAGCTTCTTGTTCGAGCCCGAAGAATTGACCACTATATGATCACCTTGCACAAATGTCCGCAACTGCAAACACTTTCCTATTTTATCATAATCAAGAAACTTCGTATACTCTTTTTTTGCCAGATTAAGGTTATCCGGCCTGTCGTATATGCTCACCGTAAGTGTTCCAAGCCGGGTTTCATATTTCCCGGAAGCCTCACAGTCTATATCCACACACACATCTGTAGTCTCATCGTCCTGTTGATGATACTTTTTCTCATCAGGGTCCGCAGCAAATACCAGCTGTCCATACTGTACATACACTCTCCCGCGGCCCGGAAGATCTATCCCTGCCCCAGTATCTGCTATGTACAGCTTTCTGACCTCGGCCACATGACTTCTTCCTATATCCTTCAGTCCACCACACACAAGTCCTATGAGATGCCTTATGACCAGTTCCTGTACGAGCCGGTCCTGTGCCGACAACTCCGGCAGACTGACCGCAAAGCTGTCCTTTACAGCTGTCTGTCCGCTCCATCCGCAGTCCGCAATAAGCACATCTATACCCTGTCTGCGCAGGAAATTGTCCGCCATATCATTTGCAAGGCGCTCATACTCTCCTGCATTTCGTGCCATGGCGCATATGTGCTCCACAGCCTGAGAATTGATCTCCTCCATAACCGGAAGTATCATGTGCCTTATCCTGTTACGGGTGTAGTCATCTTCATTGTTGGTAGCATCTGTACAGTATGCTATTCCCTGCCGGTCAAGATACGCCTCTATCTCAGGGCGTCCACACTCCAGAAGAGGTCTGATGATACTCCCTCTAACTGGAGTTATGCCTTTGACACCACCTATACCCGTACCTCTGGCTATATTGAATATCACCGTCTCGGCCACATCGTTGCAATTGTGGGCCACCGCAGTCACACAGCCCTCAGGAGCATATTCTGCTCTCACCCTGCCAAACATGTCATACCTTGCTATCCTTCCGGCCTCCTCGACCGTGAGTCCACGCTCTGCAGCCATCGCCTGTACATCTATATTGTATGCGGTACAGTCCACACCATAATCTCTGCACAGGTTCTCCACATACCGCTGATCCCCGTCAGCAGCTGCACCTCTGATCATGTGGTTGATATGCACCACATGAAGCTGTATCCCTAACTTCTCCCTGTATCTTGCAAGCACAGTCAGGAGGCTTACGGAATCCGCCCCGCCTGATACTCCACATACGCAGTGCTTCACGCCATCCAGCATGTGGTATCTCTCAATACTGTCAAGAACCTTTCTCTCAAATATGTCCATATCTTTATCCTCTATTCCGACCGGTCTATGACCGCAGCCATAACTGTCACATCATCTCTCGGCGTGAGACTATCCTGACCAAGCATCCTGCCCAGTATCTCATCCACCATTCTCCGGCTGTCTCCTATCCTTATCTCTCTCAGAACTCTCTGCAGGCTGCCATCCTCATCCATATCACATATGCCATCACTTATCATGATTACCGCATCTCCTTTTTCAAGCCGTCCGGTCTCCACATCACAGTCTGTCTCATCCAGCACTCCTATGGGAAGAGTTGTGCTGAGTATGGCTTTTACCGAGTTACCATCCTTGCCGGGATGCAGTATATAAGTGGCGGCTGCGCCCTGCTTATAGCTCGTCATAGCACCATCATACATATCTATCACAAGCATGTCAAATGTAGTAAATGATCGTCCCTGGTTTCTTCTGGTCATGCATTTGTTGGCAAATGCAATGCTGTATTCCGGATCAAATCCGGCCTCAAGCAGTTCCTCCATGGTATCCAGCATCATGCAGCTCTCACATGATGCCAGGCTGCCACTTCCCATGCCATCTGAAAGCATCATAACCAGTCTGCCATCATCATATTCCTTCACAGAGAAATTATCCCCTGACACCGGAGATCCGCACTTCTTTATTCTTCTGACGTGGTATCTTCCCTTATACCTGGCATTTTCCTCGTACACTGCGGATCTGTACTCGTCGAAGAACAGGCTCGGTGAATTCATTCCCACCCTTATGTTCCTGTCAAAATACTCACTAAGCACATCTGCCACCTGTCTGGAAAGCACCAATCCCTGTCCCGCAGTCTTCCCTGACACGTAGAATTTGCTTCTCCCACCCTTGTCCAACGTGGCAGTGATCCTCAGATCATCCATCCCCATGGCTCTGATCTGACTAATGAGCCTGTCATCCACGATCTCCCGGGCTTCCCCGATACGGTCTATCTGCTTTCGGAAGCCGTCCACCAGATCTCCCACCTGACTCAGGCTTATCCCCGGTTCATCGCCTCCAGCAAATGTATAATCAAGACGCCTGAATGTATTTGCCATATCCTCCATCTTGGATACCGTCATCCTGTTCATATCCGTAGCCGCCGCCTGGATGCATGCCAGGCTCGTCTCCCTGACCACACTTCCAAGAAGGGATCGTGGGATACTCAGGAACAATACCACCGGTGCAGATACACTTATAAGAATGCCCATCACATCCAGCCCACCTGTCTGAACAAGCTCATAGCCTCCTGCCACCGCAGCCAGAATACCCCCGACTATATAGAATGCACAGGCTGTCCACTTTCTTCTTCCTGGAAGTGCCCTGCCTATCAGCATGACAAGTGCTGCCAGCATGATGCACATAAACCATTCACTTCTATGCAGTTTCACTGCCGTCACCGCACCTACGACAACAGCCATTCCACATCCATATACAGCGCCGGTCCTGTATATTACATATATAAGCATCCATAACCCCATCACCAGTGATATATTGATATGAAACGTTATATCCATCGGCATAACCCACAGGAATACGGCTGATACCGCCATCAGACTTACTATGCCCTGATTCAGATCGCCATCAGAATCACCTGCGGATACTTTCTCTTCATCGCACAGCCTATCCCTCAGCATGACTATTCCCGGCCTTACTATATTATATATGCATACAAATGCCACTGCTGATACCGCTCCGTATATACACCCCATCTGTGGCTTCTGATAGTACATCACCATATCTGCCACTGCAGAAGCAATGGCACACACGGTCAGAAGTCCACCTCCTATACGTCCATTTTTCCGGTCTGCCCTATCATCCCGGTCTCGTCCAAGCACTGCTGTCAGCTTCAACAGACACATGACCAGCCCCAGCAGGATCATATATTTTCTGAGCACCATATACCCGGAATAATCCACTCCGGGATACAGATATGTACTCATCCCGTCCACACCCCACATCGTCCCGGCAGCCACACCCAGCATGGTTGCCGCACACATCACCACATATCCTCCGGACACAGCACTACACACTATATACATGGCCACAGCAACGGGAGCAAGCCCCCATATCACACATGCTCCGCCAATCAGGCACAATAGTGCCATCACACACATACACATATACTTTCTAACTTTATCACTCATAGCCGGCCTCCCACCTTCTGTTTTATGTGACAAGAAGTATATATACATACACGGCAAAAAAAATAGCGAATGCTGTGACCAGCATCCGCTTTATTATGATCTTATTCTGTGTATTATCTACTTTTCTTCCGGTTTGATAACTATCTCATCCGGATATACCAGACCCAGCTGTGACCTGGCCACATCCTCTACATAGTCATCTGTCTTCATATACTTTTCTCTCTCTTCAAGCTTGTTATACTCCCTCTTGGCATCATCAAGCTGATCCTGAAGCTCGGCAGCCTGTACCTGCAGACTCTCCTTCTGAGCCTTGAGATCCTGTGCCTTGTACATTACAACTATAGCAAGCAGAACCAGACAGCTCACAACGACTATCATTCCAAATCTGGAATTCAATGTATTCTTCTTTTTCTTATTATCTGTTCTGCCAACAGTCTTACTCATTCAGAAACTCCCCATTCATTACTTATTCTAACTTATCTGCGTATTTTTTTGTAATAATATACAAAAAACGCACGTTCTGACGAACATATTGACATAATTTTACTATTTAACGCGCTTTATGTCAACGCACTTTTTGCTCTCACATTTTCACATTTTCTGAATCTTTTTGTTTGTGATACAATATGTGGATTGCGATTTTGGATGTTCCCCAATTTATTGTGCAATAGCTGAGTAAAAATCCTGAAAAAAATCCTAAAAAAATATATAACCGGAGAGTCCCATCACAACATATGTAATTGACGGCTACCACTGTCACACTTAATACCAACCAAAGCACAATATCACATATCCATACCACAACCTGACTGTTCCCCAGCAGCCTTGCAGCCATATTGAGCAGGCCGCCAAACACTCCGGCTCCCAGTCCGGCAGCAATACATATCCAGTAATTGTCAAACTGGTGTCTGACCATATCGCTTATCATTTGAACAGCCCCTTGAGTGAGAATGTTCCATCCTTATCCCCCGAATATATCATAGAACTTATATTGCCTGTGAGTTCCAGTATTCCCTTGTCAAGGTCCAATGTATTGGCCTGCATATTCTTGCCTATTATCTTCAGTTTCCCCTGTTCAGTAACCAGCAGAACCATATCCGGATCTATGGATGTCACCTTTGTGATGCCTGTCATGGACAGATTGTTCCTGTTGTCCATGACCACTTTATGTGCCTTAGTCTTATTTGCTTCCCCCATTCTCAGAAACCTTCTCAAGCTATTTAATAAACTATATGAACAGGCAAAAAAAATATGCCGGAATACCTTACGTATATTCCGGCATATTCTTACACATATTCAAACATTTCCTTTGCATCTTCCTTTTTCGTGGAATCTGCAATCATGGTAACCCTAACCTTCACCGTCTTGTTGCCAAATGCTATCTCGATAACATCGCCAACCTTGACTTCTGTTCCAGCCTTTGCCACCTTATCATTGACCATGACTCTTCCGGCATCACAAGCCTCGTTCGCCACGGTTCTTCTCTTGATGATTCTGGATACCTTAAGGTACTTATCAAGTCTCATATCAAACCCTTAAAGATTAGTTGATTGAATCCTTTAATGCCTTTCCAGCCTTGAACTTAGGTGCCTTTGAAGCAGCGATTGTCATTGTCTCGCCAGTTCTTGGGTTTCTACCCTCTCTAGCTGGTCTCTCTGATACCTCGAATGTACCAAATCCAACTAACTGAATCTTCTCACCTTTCTTTAACTCGTCTGCTACAACGTCTGTGAAAGCCTTTAATGCTGCCTCAGCGTCCTTCTTTGATAATTCTGTCTTCTCAGCGATTGCTGCAACTAATTCTGTCTTATTCATTAGATAATTTCCTCCTTTAAAAAAATAAATGCCCTCCGTAATCAGCTTACGAACCACGCAAACAAAAAACTCCGAGCTCAACATGTATAGTTATACCTAAAATGGCTATATTTGTCAAGGAAAATCAGGGATTTCGAGGCTGAAACCCCTTGATTTTACTTACTTTTTGCCAATTTCTTTCATTGAGGACTATCCCTCCATCTGTTTACCAAGAAAAGCAGCAGCTATCACCGCCGCTTTTTGCTCTATCTCGCTTATCCTGTGTGTGCTGTCCCTGACAATAACTATGACTGCACCCACCGCATCCCCCTCCGAGATTATAGTCTGTACGACCTGTCCATCATAATCCATATCGTCCGTGGTGATGTGTATAAACTTCGCGTCTCCCTTGCGGGCAACTATCGTCTTCCTGTCATTTATCACATTCTCCAGCTCACTGTGAAGCTCCTTGCCCATCAGCTCCTTCTTCGGCATTCCCGCCACCGCTATGACTGAATCCCGGTCCGTGATGGCAACCGGCAGTCCAAGGCTCTGGGATATGGCCTCCACATACTGCTGTGCAAACGCAGTCAGATCAGCCATGGGCGAATACTTCTTGAGAACTATCTCGCCCTCCTTGCTGGTAAATATCTCCAACGGGTCGCCCTCTCTTATTCTGAGAACCTTCCTTATCTCCTTAGGAACAACTATTCTTCCAAGATCGTCTATCCTTCTTACTATTCCTGTCGCCTTCATAAACAGTATCAACCCTCCATTGCATGTTAAATAATTGCTTTGGAGTTATTATGTGGAAAATCATCAAAATTATTCTTCCACTATCCCAGCCAGCGTCATCTTTAGATCCTCTGCGCTTATCGGCTTGGCTATATATCCGTTCATGCCCACCTCAAAGGCTTTCTTACGGTCTTCGTTGAACGCATTTGCAGTCATGGCGATTATAGGTATATCCGCCAGGCGCCTGTCGTCCAGCTTTCGTATGAGCATGGTCGCCTTGTAACCATCCATGTTCGGCATCTGTATATCCATGAGGATGAGATCGTAGTATCCCGGTTCCGCTTTCTCCAGCATGTCTATACACTGGATTCCGTCTGCGGCTCGGTCGACCTCCATGCCCGCACCGGCAAGTATCGTCATTGCTATCTCTGCGTTCAGATCGTTATCCTCCGCCAGGATTATCCTTCTGCCCTCAAACGAATAATCCTCGTTGCGCTTCTCTACCGAACCAGCATCCTCAACATTCTGGGATATACGGTGCTCAAGTGTAACAGTAAATGTCGTACCCTTTCCCGGTTCACTCTGCACGTCTATATCTCCCCCCATAAGGTCAACTATCTTCTTAACTATAGCCATACCAAGTCCTGTTCCAAACTGTCCACTCTCCGTGGATGTCTGTTCCCTGCTGAAATCCTCAAATAAATGCTCCAGGAAATCCTCCGACATTCCGATTCCTGTGTCGCTGACCACCGTGCGTATCATCACATAACCATCCCTGTCGCACGGAAGCTCATCGATCTTCACCGCAACGCTGTCTCCCGGAAGAGAATACTTATATGCGTTGTTGATGATGTTCATGAGTATCTCTTTTATCTTCACTACATCACATAGAATATTGTTATGCTTCACATTCACATTCCATGTAAAGTCTATGTTCTTCTCCTTCATCTGACTTTCAAACAGCCAGTACACCGAATCAAGACTTTTGAGTGATATACTGCTCTCGTCCAGTTCTGTCTTGCCGCTCTCTATCCTTGCCATCTCCAATACATTGTTGATAAGGGACAGCAGATAATCACTTGATGATCTGATCTTGGCTATATAATCGCGCGCCTTGTCCTGGTCGGACAGGTTGTCATTCAGAAGGTCTGTGAAGCCTATTATCGCATTCATTGGGGTTCTTATATCATGAGACATGGAGTTGAGGAACACCGTCTTGGCGTTGTTAGCCTTATTCGCCATATCCAGGGCATTCTCCAGCTCGTGGTTGGCCTTCTCGATAACCTCAAGCTTCTCAACCTTTCTGATATCCTCCATGCAGAGCTCTATATACACGAACATCGCCGAAAGCGTCAGTCCAACCAAAACATAAGAACCACCCGCAACAATCTGCAACACTGAACATATAAGCGCAGGTATGAGTGCTATAGTTATGATAACGGCAGATCTTTTCTCTCTTCTGGTAATGGAATATACTATCGCACTGACGAGTGTCACAAATACATAGGTATATGGAAGTACCACCTGAAGTGCGAACAATGCTCCTCTGCGATACATGCCCGTATCATCCACGTAGAAAAGCCAGCCTGTCCACCACGAGACCACACACAGCACAATCATCAGAACAAGCGGAATACTGCGCAATGCCCGTATTATCTTTTTTTCCACAAAGAATGAATTCTGTATGCCCTCGAAAAAATAAAACCATTCATATGTCACAAATATCTCTGCGATCATGAATCCGCAATTCAACACAAAAACCACCGCGGACGGCATACGCACCAGCCCTGCGTCAACCATTCTTACGGGTATATTTATTATCTGGAAAGCAATTACTCCGAATACAAAATGAGAAAACAATCTTATGATCTTATTATTTCTTTGATTAAGGCACCTCACACCTATATAGAGCATGATTATCAGTATAGTGTATTCACACACCATCGTTTGCAAGTGCTGTGTCATATTTATCCCCCCTAGCGCGATACGCTGAATTTCCTGTTATGACTGCTCCATACCTTGGAGAGCATTTCCTCAAACTTTCCTATGTTCACCGGCTTGGACAGATGTCCATTCATCCTTGCCCTTGGTAGCATTGAACTCATCAACCAGATTGTCAAATATTGCCTGCTGGGTTCCATTGTAGTAATGCCATATCTTCAGTGATACCGGATGATCTGGATCAAGATTCACCTTCTTCGCTGTATCGCCGTCTGAACCACCACAACCAGCAAGCATACTCACGGCCATAACAGCCGCCATCATTCTGGCAACAGCCCTCTTCTTCATCTCATAAATCTCCTCTCTTTTCTCACACTACAATGATCTATTCAACACTCTTAAGAGCATTTACAGTTATCTTATACTGTTCACTGACCTTCTCATACAAAGCCTCATATCCATCAAGCTCTCTCCCCCTGAGCTTCTCTGTCAGATCCGAGCTCACTGTATACAGATTCTTAAGTCCAAGGTTCAGGCATATCCCCTTCAGTGTATGTGCTGCCCTGAATGCCTTCTCAGCATTCTTCTCCGCAATAGCCTCTGTCAGTTCATTGTAGCTTCCATCATCTATAAACTTAAGTGCAAATCTCTGTATAAGGCTCTCACTGCCAAGTCTGCCAAGTACATCCTCAAAATCTGCTCCTATTGTATCATAACACTCTCTTATGTTCATATCTGGTTCTCCTTCTTCATCTCATATCTGCACGCAAGCTCTTCAAATTCCTGTCTGGATTCTTTGAAGCACTCTATAAGTCTCGGTGAAAATGTTCCACACTCTCCATCAAGTATCATCTGATATGCCTTGCCCTTCTCTATAGCCTTCTTGTATACCCTGTCACTCACAAGAGCGTCATACACATCCGCTATGGACACAAGCTGTGCCGATATCGGTATATCCTCACCGGCCAGTCCGTCAGGATAGCCCTTTCCATCATATCTCTCATGATGGTGGCGGCATATCTCATAGCTGATCTTCTCGTATTCCTCACTCCACGTGCCTGCAATCTGTGTAAGTATCTCACAGCCCTTTGTCGTGTGGGTCTTCATATATTCAAACTCTTCATCTGTAAGCCTGCCCGGCTTCAGGAGCACACTGTCCTTGATGGCTATCTTGCCTATGTCATGAAGTGGACTGGCTGCAACTATTACAGCTATCTTCTCCGGTGTAAGGCCGTACTCCGGATATTTCTCCGCAGCCTTCTCTGCAAGTATATTGGTAAATTTCTTTACCCTCTTGATGTGCTCACCGCTCTCAAGATTTCTGTATTCAACAACCGTGCCTAAAACGTCCACTATCTTCTCATTGGTCTCACGTATCTGCTCTGCCTGAGCCTGAAACAGTTTGTTCTTCTCCTCCAGCTCTCTTGTCTGCAGTCTGACTTTATCCTCCAGATGATTCTTATACATGAACAGATCCACGGTATTCTTGACCCTGCGTCTGACTGTCACAATGTCAAATGGCTTTCTGACAAAATCCGTAACCCCCATTTCAAGACACTTTACCTCAACATCCCTAGCAGATTCCGCACTTATGACTATTACCGGTATCCTGTCAAGCAGTCCGTGTTCTCTCATGTAATCAAGCACCGCGTATCCATCGACATTCGGCATGATCAGATCAAGGAGCATCGCTGTTATCCCTTCACTCTCAGACTTCAGTATGTCTATGGTCTGCACACCATCAGCAGCCTGGATCACTTCATACTTATCACCAAGTGCAACTGCAAGTATCCCTCTATTCAGCTCAATGTCATCGACTATCAATACTTTTTCTCTCATTTGATCCACTCCTCAATGTAGTATTTTCACTTGCAACTGCTTTTGTATTTTTCATATATTGGATCTTTTGTATAATTACGCAAGCTCTTTGTAAATACCCACATTAATTCTATTGTCTTTAACAAATATTGTCTATGGAATTAATTGCCATTAATATGGATTTTTTCTCTCAAAATAGGTAAAATTGTCTTAAAAACAGAGCCTTATGTATTAATATTTCAAAAACCTACACACATAAAGGGGGTATTTTATGGATAATTTTGTTATACTACAGCAGATGGTTGCCATTGACAGAGCCCAAAACCGTTTTGAACTCCGAGCATCCATACAGACTCTGCTCCGTATCATCGGAAGTTGCACTTCGTCAGAACGAGTTTATATTTTTGACTGGGATGAGACTGACAACATATTCCGCAACTCATATGAGTGGTGCGGTGACAATGTGCAGCCATGGATTGACAATCTTCAGTCCGTGGATTCCGCCGACATGCCTTACTGGCTGGAAGCATTTGAGCGCGGCGACAGTATGATCATAGATAACGTGGAGGATGTGAAGGATCTAATGCCTTCCGAGTATCAGCTTCTGGTCATGCAGGATATTCACTCTGAAATAGCATTTCCTATCTTCTATAAGGACCAGCTCAAAGGCTTTATCGGTGTGGACAATCCCCACATAGAGAGTTCGGAATCCTTTATAAGTCTGCTTGGGGTTGTGGGCGGTCATCTCGGAAATGTAAGGGAGACTCTCAGAATGACCGAGCTTCTTGAGCAGCGCAATAATTCTCTCGAAAAGAGCCTGTCGGATCTGAACCGTGAAAGGACGTTCATGTCTGTTCTGTGCACGGACTACATATCCGTCTACTGCGTGGATCTTCAGAATGATTCTCTCGAGCCTTTAAAGCTTGACCCAGCGGCAAATGCTGCCCACATACACGACATCAAAGCTGAGAAAACATTCTGCTACTCAGAGCTGATCGGACAGTATTACGAAAAATATGTCATCAAAGAATCTGCCCCGGACTTCACAGAAATCCTCAGCGCAGAGCATATACAGAATCATCTTGCCGCTCACCCTAAGCTTTCTTACAGATACCGGGTGACTCCGAACGCAGTGGGCCAGGAAAACTTTGAGGCTGAGATATTCCCTTTTTCAGCGGCTTCATCTTCAAGGGTGCTGATTGGCTTCAAGCAGATAGACGAGCTTGTGAGCTTTGAACAAAATTCGAGGAGGCAGCTCCAGGAGGCACTTGACGAGGCTAACCTGAACAATGAGATCATATCCGCCATAAGCAAGATCTACTTCTCAATATACAGGATAGATCTTACACAGGACATGTACGAGGAGGTGTCCAGCGATAACAAGGTACACAGACTTACAGGCCGCATGGGAAGAGCTTCCTCCAAGATGAAGGAGCTGTGTCACCGCTTCGTCGTTCCCGAATATCAGGACAAGATACTTGATTTCTTTGATCTGTCGACCATCGCAGAGCGTCTCCACACAGACGAGACCATAGCCATGGATTATCTCGCCAACGACGGCAACTGGCACTCGGCAAGATTTATTGTGAAGAAGCGAGATGCTCTTGGCAACGTGACCAACATACTG
Source organism: uncultured Coprococcus sp. (assembly GCA_934247115.1). Taxonomy (GTDB): domain Bacteria; phylum Bacillota; class Clostridia; order Lachnospirales; family Lachnospiraceae; genus Coprococcus. Next base: position 25,894 of record CAKQIY010000011.1, on the reverse strand, counting down.
TATGTAACAAGGCTTATCAGCGAACAAAAGAGACGTGAACAGAGCTGGATGCTCCTGGCAGAGGAGGCCAACAAGGCAAACGAGGCAAAGTCCGAGTTTCTGTCCAAGATGGCTCACGACATAAGAACACCTCTGAATGCCGTAATGGGATTTGCCGACATAGCAAAGCAATCACTAGGCGATTCAAGCAAGATGGACGACTGTCTGGGCAAGCTCAGGACGTCCGGGGCTTATATAGAACAGCTCGTCAGCAACATCCTTGACATAACGAATCTGGAAAACGGCAGACAGCAGCTTAAGCCTTGTGAAACATCTGTATCCGAGCTGTGTCATACTCTGAACATGGTTTTCGATCAGGCTCTCATGAACGACGGACTCAATATAACCTTCAACTGTCACGATATATATCACGACTACATCCTGGCCGATGGACTCAAGCTGAAACAGATCTACTCTAACCTGCTGTCTAACTCCATCAAGTTCACACCTGGTCATGGCGACGTTGGGTTTGAATTATATGAGGAGAATATACCTGGCTCCGATAAGATACGTCTCGTCGCCAGAATAAGCGACACGGGAATTGGAATAAAGCCTGAATATCAGGCGAGCATGTTCAACAAATTCTCCCGCGAGACAGACACCAGGATCAGCAAAGTGCGCGGAAGCGGTCTGGGGCTCGCCATAGTAAAGGAGCTTGTGGATCTAATGCAGGGTACCATCACAGTACAGAGCAATCCGGGTGGTGGAACTATCATCGAGGTAAGCATCGACGTCCCTTATATCATAAAGGATGATCTGTGGTCTGGACAATCCGGTGATAGCAGCGACGCAGAATCCCTGTGTGCAGGAATGCACCTTCTGGTGGCAGAAGATAACGAACTCAACTATGAGGTCGTGTCTGAGCTTCTGGGTATGAATGGTATCTCCTGTGAGCGCGCTGAGGACGGCTCCGTGTGCGTTGACATGTTCTCCACATCTGCTGCCGGAACCTACGACGGCATCCTTATGGATCTTCAGATGCCTGTGATGGATGGAATCTCAGCGTCCTACGCCATAAGAAAGCTCGAGCATCCGGATGCACAGAACATCCCTATCATCGCCATCACTGCCAACACATTTGCTAAAGATCTAGAAAGATGCCGTCTGGCGGGCATGAACGAGCACCTGTCAAAGCCACTGAACATAAGACAGCTTATAAGCATCCTCTCAAAATTCAAGAAATAAAAAGTCAAGGAATAAAAAAGTCCCTGTATGATATTTCAATCATACAGGGGCTTTGCCGTTATTACTTATTCATGATCGAATCGATAGACTTAATGCAGGCACTTCTGAGGCCTGACTCCTCAAGAGATGCCACACCGCAGATGGTTGTTCCCGCAGGGGAGCACACGTTGTCCTTCAGCACACCCGGATGCTCACCGGTCTCAAGCTGAAGCTTGGCAGATCCCAGGATCATCTGTGATATGAGTCTGTACGCAGTCTGTCTAGGCACGCCGTACTTCACGGCAGCGTCCGCATAGCCCTCTATGAACAGGTCAACAAATGCAGGACCACATCCTGTAACTGCTCCACCTATACCCATGAGATTCGATGGAAGCTCCTCCACAATTCCCACAGCCGCGAACAGCTCTTTGATCTGTGTCCTTTCTTCCTCCTCAAGGGAATTCTGTGCCTCAAAGAGCATAACTCCCTCATATACCATGGCAGGAGTATTCGGCATTACAAACTGTACTCTCACCGAACTGTCAAAATACTCACTGTACTTTTTAAAATCCCAGCCAGCTGCCACCGACACAAGAGCCTTGCCGTGAAGTCTCTCTCCTATCTCAACGAGAACGTCATTGATCTGATAAGGCTTGCATGCCATGATGACCGTATCCACGGCATCCACCAGCTCTGCAAGTGTCTTACACGGGGTAAATCCATACTTCTCTGAGTTCTTCACCAGCTTGTCATAATGTGGTGCATATGCATATACACTCTCAGCCGCTATCTTCCCTGAATTCACAAATCCTGCACAGAGTGCCTGTGCCATATTACCCATACCTATGAAACCTAATCTCTCCATGATACATCCTCCTTCTTTCAAGCCTTTATATATTTTGTCTATTTATATCTGTCTTACTCAGCCATCCTGCGAAGCTTCTTTGCCCGCTTCTCCTGATAGAGAAGTCGGTCAGCAGTTGCAAGCGCCTGGAACACATCTATGTCCGGCCGGCACTCAACCACGCATGTACCTGTACTCATATCAATACGATATGGCTTATTGATCCCACTGTTAAACACTACCGTCTCTGACCATATACGGGCCCTCAGTCTGTCCACATCAGAATCGCTGTCTATGGTACTGAACATGACAAATTCGTCTCCTCCGAACCTGGATACAATGACATCCTCATCGCACGACTGCCTGAGTATCGAAGCCATTGACTTCAGTGCGAAATCTCCATCGTCATGGCCATAGGTATCGTTGATCGCTTTCAGGCCATCCATATCAGCGTACATGAATACGCCTTTCTGATCTGTCCCCGCAGTCTCCATAAATCTCTGTACTGCATCCAGAAAGCCCCATCTGTTGAGAAGTCCGGTGAGCTGGTCCGTCTTGGACATCACCTGCAGCGCATCATTGTTCTCCACTAGCTTGGCCATGGTCTCCTCCAGACGTGCCTGGACCTTATCCTGCTGCTTCAGGAGAACCATGGATTTAATGGCTGTTGATATATGCACACTCACCGGATCTATGTTGCGGAAGTTCTCCAATCCAGCCTCACACAGAAGCACACCGAATATATCCTCCCCGGAAAACAATGGTGACAGTACCATCGTAACTCTTCTGTCCGATGGGAGCTTGTCTATTCCAAATATATCACTGGTGTCGACATCCTGTTCTTCCTTTTCTATACTGTAAGCACGATTGTCACTGTAATACGCCTTAAACCTTATCTTCTGAGGCAGATGAAATTCCGTAAATCTCTCATGATGTATTGGATCTTCATACAGGAACAGATATGCTGATGCTATGTCCACATACGACAGATTCTCAAGCGCACTATCATATGGTATACGTTCCCCCGAATCCATTCTGAACATATCAGTTGTCATGTTGTTGATAAATCTGGACATTCGGCCTATGCCTGTGTTGCTGTTGTATATAAGTTTCCAGTTCTGCAGAGACAGCTTTCTTGTCATATCCATGAATATCTGCATAAGCTCCAGCTTATCCTCCGTACCAAGACTGTCACACAGAACCATCTGAAGTGCCGCCATGACATTGGATACCTGTTCAAGCGTCGTATACCTGAATGTCGCCCGATTCATCAATCTTGCAAAGCTCTTCTCCATCTGGGCTCCGTTAAATCTGATGTATCCGCTGCGAGTATAGTCTGCCATATCATCAAGGAAGCCCACCACACTGCGCCTCACCGCAGCAGCCTCATCACTGTCTATATAATCATTGAACAGATAATCACACACCTTTTCGTGTGCATCTCTTCTTCTGCTGTCATCCAGGATTCCATCTATCCCAGTCTGTGACACTATGGATTCTATGTTGATTCCAGTACAGCCACAGGATTCTCTGAGTACAAGCCTGGCATCCACATACAGATCTATATCGTCATCCCTGTTGTAGAATCTCTCAGCCTGTACTATCGCCTTATATGCAAGCTCAGCCGCATTCGCCTCAACTGTGGACAGTGGTGGGTTGAGTCCCGGCGCAAACTCTGCGTTATCAAAGCCCAGAACTGCTATATCCTCTCCCGGACGTATTCCTCTCTTCTCAAATGCCCTGTATCCTCCAAATGCCATTCTGTCATTTGCAAATATGACAGCATCAAGGTCAGGGAATCTGTCTACAAGCTCACCTATCAGTTCTTCACTGCTCTCCTCGAAATTACCATATACAACATAGTCGTCATTATATGGAATGCCAGCATGTTCGAGAGCTTCCCTGTACGCCTCCAGTCGCTCCACCGCATCCACATTGGTCATCGGACCACTCACATATCCCAGCTTTCTGGCGTGATGATCCTTTATTATGTGAGTTATACCCTGTACAAATGCACATTTGTTGTCAAATATAATAGATGGATAGCCCTTGGTCCTCGTGTACATGGTAACTATCGGGATATCCCCGAATCCTTCAAGGAACCTGATCTTGACCTTCTCCGTAACTCTTGCGCCTATCATTCCCATCATCACATAGAGCACATCAATGTTGCTGTTCTTGACATACTCAAACAGTGTATTGTACTGATAGCCATACTTTTTGTCCTTCTGAAATTCATCTGCATTATCCAGGTATCTTCCGGGAACGATAAACAGATTGGCATCTATTGCCTTCGCTCCAAGCTCTGCCCCCTGTACTGCCGGACTTGTGAATACCGCATCAACATCGTCCACCAGCAAACCGATATTCAATCTTTTATTCATGTTCTAAGCTCCCCCAAGCTCAAAAAATGTGTGCTGTTGTGTACCCATCACAACACTTACCCTTGTTCCTTACTGCAGCAGACTGTTTATGGTTGCTACCACATCCTGGTCTCCGATGAGAGATATGTTGTTAATGCATATGATATCATCAACCTTCTTGTCCTTTACAAAGTCCAGAATATTAACCTGTGCATATCTGTAATCTATGATATATATTGTAGAATAGTGATCCACAAGGAATGGTATGAACGCATTGCCATACGATTCCTTCATGACTACACATGATGATCCATCTGTCACCTGTGGATTCTCTATAACTGCCATCGGATTGTCACCGCCCACAAATGTTGAATACATGGTACCCTTATCCCATCCATTCACATCCATGATAACGTTCCACTTCTGTTCAGAGCCATCGTCATTCCAGTATGTCATGTCATTCGTTCCTATAGGCTCATACGCATATATCGTGTCAGGATTCTTCTTCATATCTGAGTTCTGCAGAGTATTGTAGAAGCTTCCAAGGAAGCCCTCAAATGTATCCTTCTTCCTGTCCGCCAGAGGAATCTCTGTTATACCCTTGACCTTGCAGAAATCCTCATATGCATAGAAGGCCCCATCTGCAGTCCAGTGATGATCTGTCCTGAAGAATATATATTCATCCTTGTGGGACTTCAATGTATCAAATATATCAACTGTCTTAACGCCCTTCATCTTGCTGTAATAATATTCTATAGCCTGCTTCTGATCTGAGCCTCCAAGCTTCTTCAGATCATCATCTGAGAGCAATACTCCCGAATTGTTTGGCACGAGTATATCATATACATTTGTCCTGCCTGCCAGCTGTGCAGCAGCATTGTTGATGGCATCTATATACTCTGTTGCAGAATCCTGTACAAAATAATACAGGCTGTATGCAGAACCATCCTTCACATACAGATTATCCTGAAGCTGTTTCTGGAAAGCCTCATCCATGGCCTTTGAATCTGGCGGATCCACAGTCTGAACTGTACTGCTCTCAGGTGTGATATCCTTTCTGTTGCCTGCCGTCTTGCTGGCAGGGAAGCCGATCTCCGGGTCCTCCGTTGTCGACTCCGTGGTTGCCATGACCGCATCCTCCGGCGTAGCTGTTCCATCATTCTCTTCTATGTCCGGAATGTCATCACCCTTCGAGCCGCTTCCAACCACCTGGGTTCCGGCATTAATACCATAAAGTGACTTAAGCTTCTGATCAGCTGCCACAAGCTTGTCTCTCATAGGATATGTATCTGAATACCACAGAGATACATCCTCAAAATACGATCCATCCAGGAATGATGTTATGGTGAACGACGGAAACTTTGCAAGCTCTCTCTTCTCTGTCTTCGATGTCTTTGGTCTTGCAAAGAATATCAGGCCTATAAATGCTCCTATAGCCATAACCGCAGCAAATCCCAACACCGCCAGGGTTCTGAACTTTACTATCTGTTGTCTTTGACTTCTTGTATATCTTCTTTTCATATCTACCTTCATTTCTCCACTATCACACGTTCTGTATCAGTTCTTTTCTTCGGTCTAGAACTGGAAATACAGGAATGGATTGTAGCTTGCTCCGACAAGTGCCAGGACTGACACTATGAGAAGTATTGCTGGTGTGAGCATCTCACATACATTGTGTACCTTGAATATAACTGGATGTACCTTGCCCAGTTCTATTGAGGTCTTTCTGATACGCTTACCAAGATCTGTACATGCAATACATGCAAATATCAGGAAGAACATATTCTTGAGGAATACTGTTCCCACCGCCATATTGGCAAAACCTGCATTGCCAATTCCAAACATGCCTATAAGAACTGTTCCCAGCTCAGAAAGACTCTCAAACTTGAATATAACCCATCCAAACAGGATAACCAGCAGTGTATAGATACGTGATGCCACAGGTCCCAGGCGGCCACCGAGATAGAACTTCTCCAGCAGCAGGAACGCCAGATAATAAAGGCCCCAGAATATATAATTCCAGCTGGCACCATGCCACATTCCCGTCAGGAACCATACTATCGCCATATTTCTTATATACTTACCGGTACCACAGCGGTTACCGCCCAGTGGTATATACACATAATCCCTGAAAAATGAGCTCAGCGAGATATGCCATCTTCTCCAGAAGTTATTAACTGATGTAGCCATATATGGATAATTGAAATTCTCATCGTAATGGAATCCAACCATACGACCCATACCTATCGCCATATCTGAATATGCAGAGAAATCAAGATATATCTGCAGCATATATGCAATCATACCAAGCCACATTCCAAAAGTTGTCTGCATCTTCAGACTTTCCACTCCTGCCGGAAGAAGCGTATCAGCGATGCTTGCGCATGAATTGGCAAGAACGGCCTTCTTGGCAAGGCCAACTGTGAATCTACGAACTCCCATGTATATGTCATTGGATTTTATCTCTCTGTTCTCTATCTCATCAGCAACGGTCTCATAACGCACGATAGGACCAGCTATACACTGATGGAACAGACTCGAATACAGGAGCAGCTTCCAGTATTCTTTCTGAGGTCGCACCTGGCTCCTGTACACATCCACGACATACGATATAAGCTGGAATGTATAGAATGATATTCCTATAGGTAGTACTATCTCTGGAACAACCTTAGGCACTCCGAATATCCCCTTGATGTTTCCAAGGAAAAAACCAAGATATTTGAAAATAGCAAGGCATCCCAGCATGATCACAAGGTCACACACAAGGTAGAACTTCTCTGACCTCTTGGTGTATCCGGCGCGTGACTCGTCTATCTTTATAGCGAACAACCAGCTCACCAGCGTCTCGCCTGCCAGCAAAAGCAGATACCGAGGTCCACCCCATGCATAGAAAACAAGTGAAAATATAAGCAATGTCTTATTGCGGTTCTTTGGGCTCACTGCAAAATACACAATCAGATTCGCAGTAAGGAATACAAATAAAAATATCAAACTTGAAAAAACCATATCTTATCTCTCTCATCTATTATTGTACTGTCTATCAAACGGCAGTATTATACTTCACAATCTGATACAACACAATATTAAATAACATTAACCTTGTCCTGTACATACGTGATCTACAGATCTGCCATGTGCACTTCTCTCTCCCTTGTGATTCCATTGACCATAAAGCTCACTCTTCCGTTGCCTATCTTTATATCATCCTCCTGAGCTCCGATATCCATACCGACGCTGTTGACCACCTGCGTATTGATATCTGAATTGGAGAACAGAAGCTTCGCACTGTGGCTTCCGTTGCCCATGGCATACGCTTCTTTTCCCTGTGCCACAACCTTTACATAAGCATATTGTATGGATATATCAGTATATCCCTGCCGGCATCCGATTCCATAGCATTCATTTGATCTTATATTCATGGTCACATTCACATTCTGCATCCGTACATGACATTGCTGTCCACACATGGTTCCTATGACCGCAGTTGAGATGGAAGCTCCGGATATCTTGCCCGATATATTCTCTATCTCTATATCTGCATCCCCATTGTATGAACCAACAGTAACACTTCTGGCGATTCCATTGTATATCTCTATATCACAGTTCTCTATATGAAGCCGGCAGTCATCGTCAACACAACCTATAACCACGCCCTCCTGACCTCGCTGGTCTATCTCGTACCTTCCATGGCCGATATGTATATTGCCACCGAGTCCTGAGCCTATACCTACTCCTCGCATTCCCGTAGCCGTTATGGACAAAGTTCCATCCTGATTGAAATACAGATCGCCGTGTCTGGATGCAAGATCATTACCTATTCCAAAATACCTGCCTCCTGCAAGGGTTATCCTCAGATCGCCGTCACCCGCAAGCTCGAATCTGGACGACTCTGCTACCTGTATTCCTCCTGTACGGAATTCATTATCACCAAAGAGTACAATCCTCACATCACAGTTCTCTCCAATACTGATACACGGAATGCCTTTTTCTCCACCCAGACTGATACCATCGATCCGGAGTTCTCCCCGGAAGCCATCTCCTATGGTTATGAGCATGTTGGATTTGAATCCAGGCGTTCCTGTCATGTTGATATATTTGTACTGATCATCTACCTTCTTAAAATCGAGCGCCGTGTACTTATTAAATGCCAGCTGTACCATGGATATCTCATTCTCATCCGTGATAACGTATGTCTTCTTGCCATACTTCGTTATCTCGTTCTGGTTGTACTGGACAATCTCTGTTACGACGCGTTTGTCTATCTCCTGCACAGCCTCAGCCGATGGTTTGGCTGTATAATATCCCTGTATCAGATCTGCACCGAGACGTATGGCCTCCTTGAGCTCAACATCCAGCTCAACGCCCTCCGCCAGAGTGACTATATCATTGTCATGTGCAAATTCAATAATATCCTTAACAAAATGCTGCTTCTGTGGATCCTCGTGAATATTGGTCATAAGCATGCGGTCAATCTTCACATAGCGTGGCATGTATCTGAGAAGATTGTTGACATTGGAGTATCCTGCACCATAATCATCTATGGCAGTCTCTATATTCATCCTTACATATTTATCCTTGATCTCCTGAAGCCTGTCATCACTCATCTCGGCCTCTTCTGTAAATTCCACAACAACCTGTCCGCCTCTGCGTCTGAGCTTATCCTCTATGACCGCAGTGTCCTCCCTGGAGAGTCTACAACCAGGAATACTGTTGAGGAATATCTTCCTTCCGGCAACCTCTTCCTCCCTCTCGTCTATGATCTGAAGCACATTGATGAATGTGGATCTCTCCACATCACTCAGTCTTCCTATTCGCTCCGCACTCTGTATTATATCAAGCGGTGAAATATACTTCTCTGAAGTGGATCTCATGAGCACCTCATATGCATATATCTGTCCTGTTCTCGCATTGACTATAGGCTGGAAGTGGTATGTGAGGAGATTGTTGTCGAGTATATCTGCCACCAGTCTGTCATTCTCTATATCCTCCTGGGAGAGAGCTGAATTGCGGCTGTTCTCTATGTACTCCTTCATCTTCTCGCTGTTCTTTCGGCTTATGAGGTTATTGATGTGCTTATCAAGCTCCTCGGCTCCGGTAACCATCACCTGCTCAAACGCCGAGCACACATCCATGGTAAAGTCCTCTTTATTCACAGCATTGAACAGTGCTGCCTTCTCCTCCACCTGTCTGACTATGTCGTGAACATGATCCTGGGCTCTATCATCCACCTGTAATGCCACTATGAACTCATCGTTGCACATTCTCATACATACATCCGTCTTATCTATGGAGGAAATTATCATGTCTGCCAGGGACTGTATCGTCTCATCTCCGGTCTTTCTGCCAAATCTGGCATTGATCTGTCCAAGTCCCTTCATATCTATTGCAAGGAGCATAATACTCCTTCCATGGACGATCGCTTCGTCACACATGCTCCGGCATCTGCTGAGAAAGCCATTGTAATTATATACACCAGTAAGATCATCTCTTATCTGCGATGCATTCATCTTATCGAGAAGCTTCTGCAGGCTTGCCTGTCTATAAAAGGCTTCCAGCCCCTGCATGATCTGCTTCAGGCAGTTCCTGTACTGGCTGTCATAGCCCTTACATTCACGCCCATGGCTCACAACCGCATATCCAAAACATCTGTCATCGAAATTGATAGGTGTAAATACATACGCCTCCGGATCTTCTCTGTCCTCGTCCAGCTCCGGTATAAGTCTGGACACATCGAAGCAGTCATCGAAATCTATAGCGTTATCCCTGTCGCTCTCACCGCGTCTGATGATCCTGTACATGTTCTTGGTATATCCCACTCTGAGGGCATGTGTCCCTATCATCACATCAGGTGAATTCCAGTACTCATTCATACACAGACTGAAACGTCCAAAACCACCATCTGGATTCGCATACTGGAATATGGTATTGTAGAATCCCCTGTAGTCCCTCTGTGACAACAAGTCCTCCATCATGTGATTGTAGTATGAATCACAGCCGCCCATCTGGCTGCCTATATCCCATATCTTATAATCCGCCATAGGCTGTCGGCCTACACATCTGCTGCACCCACAGCTTCTTCCTATATGTATGGCTGAACGGCTTCTCTGCACTTTCATCTCTCTGCCTGTGAGCTGTGCATCGATCCAGTCTGCCGCGTATATACCATCCTCTCTGGCCGGAATATCCACAGAGGTCAGTGGTACCGCCCGCTCATCGTTCATATCTGATGCATCATATCCTGTAACTGCTATATCCTCAGGCACACGTATCCCCCTGTGTTCCAGCTCAGATGCCAGGCCTATCGCCATATAGTCAGAAGCACACACCACCGCGTCCGGAAGACTTTCCCTGTTATCGCACAGCTCCGCTGCCACACTGCGGCCAGAGTCATACCAGTCATTGCCGTAGTATATATTTTCTTCATTGCAATCAAGACCATGCATCCCCATGCTGTCCAGAAATCCCTGCTTTTTCTGGTCAGAATTCACATTATCTTTCCTGCCATCAAGCATGACTATATCCCTGCACCCATGAACCTCTATCAGATGGTCTGTCACTCTGCATATATTGTCCCTGTGATCTATATTCACAGAATTATATTCTTCTATCTTGTCCTCCATGATGAGCACAGGACCATGAAACTCCTGCTTTACTCTCCATAGAAGTCCCTCCGCCGTGCCCGGAGTCCTGATCCTGTCTGTGAATATGACCACTGCATCATATCTGTCAAACTCCACCAGGTTAAATATATTGGAATCTCCTATCTCACGGCTGTTTGTATCCTGGCACTTCAGATACATTGAGAAAACACACACATCATACCCCAATTCAAAGGCTTTCCCAAAAAAACCTGAGAGGAATCTACCTTGTGTGTACTCATCAGCTTCCGCCGTGAGTACAGCAATCCTCTTTCTTTTCATCATAATATACGCCCTTTACCCTTAATTTTTCATTACCCCCTGGGTATATACCCATAATTATTGTAATTTTATCACGTTATGAATAATGTGTACATACATTTTATGACAGAACAGGCACATATACGGTTCTGCCATAACCATATATGTGCCTGCTTTATCTCTTATATACCTGCTGATATTATCAGAACTCAGCCTCCACACACTCAAGTGCGGCAGCGATTACCTTATCCATATCATAGTACTTATACTGTCCAAGTCTTCCACCGAATATTACATCCTTGCGAGTCTCTGCAAGTTCTCTGTACTTCTCATAAAGTGCATTGTTCTTGTCATTATTTACAGGGTAGTATGGCTCTACGCCAGGCTTCCACTCAGCTGAGTACTCACGGCTGATAACTGTCTTTGGCTGCTTGCCAAACTCAAAGTGCTTGTGCTCGATGATTCTTGTGTATGGAACATCTCTGTGTGTGTAGTTCACAACAGCATTTCCCTGATAGTTCTCCTCATCAAGTACCTCTGTCTCGAATCTTACTGAACGATACTCAAGTGGGCCATACTGGAATCCAAAGAACTCGTCGATCATACCTGTGTATACGGTCTTGTCTGCAATGTCAGGATTATCCTTGATGAAATCGAAGTAATCCGTGTCAGTCTTGACCTCTGCACCCTCAAGCATCTTTTCAATGATCTGTGTGTATCCGCCCATTGGTATTCCCTGGAAACGGTCATTGAAGTAGTTGTTGTCGTATATGAATCTCAGAGGCAGTCTCTTGATGATGAATGCAGGAAGCTCTGTACATGGTCTTCCCCACTGTTTCTCTGTATATCCCTTGACAAGCTTCTCATACACATCTGTACCAGCAAGCTTGAGGGCCTGCTCCTCAAGATTCTTTGGCTCACCGATGTTAAGGTCTGCAATCTGCTTCTCGATGATAGCCTTTGCCTCTGAAGGCTTCTTGATTCCCCACATCTTGCTGAATGTGTTCATATTGAATGGCAGATTATACAACTCATCCTTATATGATGCCACAGGTGAATTGATATAGTTGTTAAACTCAGCGAACTGATTTACATACTCCCATATCTTCTTATCTGAAGTGTGGAATATGTGGGCACCATATTTGTGTACATTGATTCCCTCAATCTGCTCTGTGTAGATATTGCCTGCAATGTGTGAACGCTTGTCGATCACAAGACAGCTCTTGCCTCTCTTCTGTGCCTCATACGCGAACACCGCACCAAACAGTCCGGCTCCGACTATAAGATAATCATACTTTGCCATGTTCCCTAATCCTCCTTATCCTCTGTCAAACTCTTGTCTATCATCGGATACGCTTTGTATCCGTCTACTACCTTAGGGCTGAACAGCACTTCCTTCAACCACGCCAGTGATCTCTCCCTCTCAGACAGAAGTATGCTGTTTACCTTGCTGTAATCAACAGGCTTTAACAGATCATCGTTGCCCATGATCTCTGTAGCCTCATGTACATAATGCTCTCTTACCTGGAATACATCCACAAGCGACTCAAACCTTGTTATTCCTCTTGATCTGTTTGCCAGTCCAATAAAATTTCTCTCGAATACAAGTGAGAAGCTGATTCCATGACAAGAATCTGTAACAACAAATTCAGCATTTCTGAAGAAATTCAGCCAGTCCTCAACTGTTATATCGTCAACAATCTTATCGTCCATATCCATGATCTCTCTGTTCTTCTTAGGGTCCTTTGGACGTCCATCAAGGAGAACTACTACCTCAAGTCCAAGCTTCTCTGATACCTCAACCACAGCAGCTCTCTTCTCAGGTGTAGGATCAAGTATATATGCAAGCATGTACTTGCCCTCGTGCTTTTTCTTTGCCTGGTCAGCCAGTGCATCGAATTCACTTCTCTCTGCTACGAATACAGGATCCAGAACTCTGACTGAATCAACATTGTACACATCCTTACATATCCGGACACCACTTGTCTCCCTGAGTGATATTCCATCAAATCTATGCATATACTCTGAGATCGTATCTCTGTCCTGCACGTTACAGAAGTCTTTTCCATGTCCAAATGAAGCTGAAAACGCAATCTTCTTCTTATCCGGATCTACAAAATCAAAGTAGAATGAATATCCGAAGCCCTTGCTTATTCCTCTGTTCCATACCTGATCAGATCCCATGATGAATGTATCAACTATTGAATTGAGCTGCCTGAGATCCCTTATGGTATATCTCTTGCTTATATGATAATGTGCATTGGAGAATCTTCTCGCATGATTGTCCTCCACCTCCACATCTCTTCCTGAGCCCGGCTTATCGATCATGAGAACCGACAGGCCAAATGAACGTATTATCTGATGCAGCGCATAGTATGTTGCAACGCTTCCATAGTTCGTTCCAAACCATACACCATATATACCTACGTCATACTTGCCTCTGACCGCATAGTCAAATGCCTTCTCCATGGCAGCGCCATTGGCAATCTGCTCAAAGTAACGCTGTCTTGCCGGATGGCTCTTGAAACAGTGGTCAAATGGCTGTCCTGTGCCCAGCACATCCCTGAGCGGAAGCGGCTTATTGAGAAGCAGCCTGGAAGCAATTGCCTCGAATATCTTAACGCCCTGCTCGCTGTTCACTGACACGATAGATGTACCCTTGCCATCTGTATATGCACTGTTATACTTTGCTACTCCCCAGAAATCTGCCAGGGTTATATCTCCCTGTCTTGGAAGTTTTGCAAATGCACAGTGGCCGCAGAATTTTCTTGTTGATATACATGGCAGGAATGCCTTGTAGAACGGATCAAGTGTCCTTGTTCTGTGATATACTGTACCATCTGTGTACTTAACAGTCATCTCTGTAGACCAACCAAAGTAATCCTTGTCTCTGAAGCCTACCTCAGCCACCTTGCCCTCATTCTTGCCATGATACCTGTTAAGATAATCATCGAACAGCTTTGGCGACGGACCTCCATGACACATCAGGTCGATCGTATAAAGGTTTGATATGTCAACGTTCTTCAATGTTGCATAAAGTCCTGCAACCTGACATCCACATCCGCAGAACAGTACAGTTCTGCCCTCTTTTAATATTCTCTTCACATCCGCATATATCTTGGACGCGTCTGCCTGGACATATTTGGATTTTCTGAGCTTATCAAGATCATCCGGGCTCTCTATAATAAAGTGCTCGACCTTAAAATCATCTGTATATCCGGCTCCACACACAACGCCACCCTGCTCAAATGCAAACTCTGCAAGCAGTGTGAATATACCACCTGAGGAGCTCTTCTCCCTTATCTCATCACTTGCATATGCAGCATAGCATGATGGTTCCGTGAAATTGTCATATCTTATATTGATCGATGGACATATCTTCTTACACAAACCACACTGTGTACACTTATCCATATCAATAACCGGTGCAAGGAATCCCTCTGCATCATACTCCATGCTTATGGCACCTGTAGGGCATACGCTTGAACACGCTCCACAGCCACAACAGTAATCAGGATCCAGACAGCCCACCGTCTTGTCACTGTCATCCCTGATCGCACTGTTTCTCCAGTCGCTTATAAGCTTCTCCTTTCTTTCTTTTCTCTCCAGATCAGCTTCCTGGTCAACAGCCTGCTGAATCTCCTCCGGAGTGTCATAAATTGCATTCCTCTTAATCTCAACAGGATTAACCTTCACCACGGGCTTTCCCTCACTGAGGGCGTAATCTCCCCCAAGTGCCCTGCGGGCTGCCTTCATCCTGTTGGATGAATCAAGTTTTCCGTCCTGCTTCTGTCCATCGCCGAATGTGTATTCTCCACTCAGCGCTCTTCCAGCCGCACCAAGACGATTCTTTATACCTTTAATAGTAGCCATACCCTAAAGATACTCCTTCCATATCACTTTAAATGTGCAGATACTTCTTCCAAAATTCTGTCGTTGTCATCTCGGCAAATGAATCTCTGTACGCCTTCTCTACTTCTACATGTGTCTTCTTATATCTGGAAAGTACTCTCCTATATCTCTTGATGAGTGCAAAACAGCGCTTTCTGTTGATTGTTCTTCTGGCACCTGTACCACCATTCTCATTGACTGCAACGAGTGTCTTTCTCATGTAATTCTTTCCTGGAACAAAGAACCAGTCATACGCGATAATATATGGTGTTCTTCTGAGCATAAAGTTCGGAAGAAGATGTCCATTGATAGTGAGAACATACACTGCCTTCTGGAACAGATTCAGACTCTCATACTCATATGGGTCTGTAGGAAGATCTCCCGAGTAACCAAGCTCTGAGAGTGGAACAAGCTTCTCATTCTTGGCATTGTGTTCCTTAAGACTCTTCTCGCCATCAAGATTCTTGATATATTCAGGCCCCTTCAGATAATCATCTATAGAATCAACGAGCAGCTCTGCATTGTTATAAGCAAATCTTGTTATATCCTTCCAGAACATAGTCTTTATTCTCGCAAGGAAATCCACATCCTGACATATTCCACTTGCTGCCTGGATCACAAAGCTGTTTCTGTGAACCTGATACAGCTCCATGGCAGCATTGAACTTGCCTGCAAATCCAACATGCCATATACATATACCATTGAGTGTTATAAATCCCGGCTTGTTTCTAAGTGAGAACTCTACGTCATCGCCTCTTACAAACACAGGAAGCGGAAGACCTCTCTCTTCGATATTCTCAACCGGTATACAGCAGTACCACCATCCTGCATATGCGTCATCCACATTATAACTGTAGCCTTCATTGGCAACTATATTCTTGATCTGTCTCATATCCATAGCTTTCTTTACCGGTCCGTATGAACCATCAGCCTTATGGACATATCCTACATCCTCATACTGTCTCTCACGAATGTCATAATCGAACATCGCTCCACTGAGGAAGCACTTCTTGTACTCATCCTTAAGAAGCCTGAGGAGATAAAATGTTCTGAACAGACTCTCAGGCATAACCATTACATCATCGTCCATAAGAAGTACATGTGTAGGCTTCTTAGGAAGTTCAAGAGCCTCTATCATACCACGGGTGAAACCACCGGCTCCTCCCACATTGTTATTCATGTATATCTTCAGATCCTCGCAGTCAAACTCAGAAGGATCCAGCTCCCTGTCATTGTCTATTACATGTACGAACAGGTGTCCCTTGAGGTCACTTCCCTCACAGAGTACATTCTTCTTGATAAGCTCCATATTACGCTTGATATACTCCTGCTTCTTGAAGGTAGTGGTCACAAGCGAAAGTCTTACATCCCTGATCCTGTCTTCCTCTATCTCTGCTGAATAATAACCGTTATATATCTCTGTGTCCTCGAGGGTATCCATTCTAAAGCCCACAAGAGCCTTATCTGTATCAGGTATATCTATAGTTATCTCTGACACCTCGTCACATTCAATGACCTGTGACACAAGAGGGTTATATGTCACTGCAACAGATGCAGAATAAATTGCATATACTGCTATTGTGGCCTTTCCCTTCATTGTGAGATGAAGCTTGAAATTCTTCACTCCCGTATATTCCGACCAGCGCTTTACCTGCAGACAGTTGTAGTAGCTCATAAAGTTTACCTTGTCGAGCTTCTCAACAATATGACACTTCTTATCTGAATCATATACGAAAGGAGATCTGTAGTCCTTTCCTATCGCACTAAACTCTGGATAATCCACTATATTCATATCCAGGTTCATCTGCAGCATAACATTCTGCAACTTCACACTTTGTAACATTGCTCCAATCCTCCTATGTTGTATATCATTTTTACTTAACATCTTTGTTATTTTTTATCCTTGCCCTTGGCAGGCAGCAATATCGGAGTAGGTGAATCCATCTCCGCTTTAAATGCATCACATACTGTATCTACATCTCCAGCCATGATCACATTGCCGTGATCCAGCCACATAGCCTTATTGCACTGTTTCTTGACAGAGGCTATATTGTGGGATACATACAGCAGTGTTGTTCCATTCTCCAGCATGGCACTCATCTTGACGGCACACTTCTTCTTGAACCTCATATCTCCAACCGCAAGTATCTCATCGGCAATAAGTATATCCGGTTCTACCGCTGTGGCAACTGAGAACGCCAGTCTAGTTTTCATACCGGATGAGAAATTCTTTACCGGTGAATCCAGAAAATCCTGAAGTTCCGAGAATTCCACTATCTCATCAAACTTCGACTCTATAAATGCCTTTGAATATCCCAGAAGAGTTCCATTGAGATATATATTCTCTCTTGCTGTAAGCTGTGGATCGATTCCCGCTCCAAGCTCTATAAGCGCAGCCACAGTTCCCGACACCTTGACAGTTCCACTTGCAGGCTTCAGTATTCTGCTGACAACCTTGAGCAGTGTGGATTTTCCTGCGCCATTTGTTCCGACGAAGCCCCATGCCTCGCCCTTCTTTATATCAAGATTGATATCCTTGAGTGCTATAAACTCCTGGAACATCAGCTGTTTTGTCACAAGTCTGATAAAATACTCCTTCAGATTGTCCACCTTCAGGTTATTCTTATTGAACCTTATGGTGACATCCTTAAGCTCTATGATAGTCTCGCCTCTGGCAACAGTGGTTGCACGCTGTGCATTCGACGTAAATATCTTTTTCTCTTCAAGCTCGTTCTTCTTATCTTCTACGTTAGCCAACTGCTGCACCTCCTAAATATACAGAATGAACTTGTCCTGATTCTTCTTAAAGCAGAGCACTCCCAGTCCAAAGAAAACAAATGCGTAGAAGAATCCCAGCCCTATAGTTACAAGATCAGGCATAACTCCCTGATGTGCTATGCATCTGAACTGCTTGATATACACATACAGCGGATTGAAGTAATTTACTAAGAACTTCAGCCAGTCCGGCAGCATGCTTATCGGATAGAATATGGCAGAACAGTACATCCATGCAGTTGTCACCGCATTCCATATATATCTTGTATCCCTGAAGAACACGTGAAGCTGTGCCAGAAAAAATCCCATTCCACAGGCGAATATATATGCCTGAAGAAATATAAATGGGAACAGCAGCATGGTCCAGTAAAATGGTGAACGTGTAAATATGATAACTATAAGAAACGCTCCCAGTGAAAACAGACAGTCGACAAGTGAACTTGTGATCTTTGCTAATGGGAACATAAACTTTGAAACATACGTCTTCTTGAGCAGTGATGAGTTATCTGTTATGCTTCCCAGAGCCTTACCACATGCACCTATTACAAATTCATACAGGATTCGTCCTGCAAAAAGGTATACAGGGAAATGTGGTATAGATCTGTTGAACATCTTGGAGAATACTATAACCATGACGATCATGATAAGCAGTGGATTCAGTATACTCCATACATAACCTAAGAAACTTCTTCTATATTTTAACTTTATGTCTCTTGAGACAAGCTGCTTTAGAAGATCTTTATAATTAAAAACTTCCAAAAAGCTTCCGCTTTTTACTTTCATTTGACGTTAATCCTCCATCGTAAATCTATTCAAAACTCTTATTATGCCTTACCTTGTTGTAAAGCTTTGAATTAAGCATTCTGTTGTAGCCTTCCAGACCCACGTGTGCAGCATTCAGAAGCTTCAATATCTTATAGTGCTTCAATGTCATGTCAACAACATGCCGATCCTTCTTTGCTATATAACTCATAAGCTGATCTACCCGTGCAACACCTCTCTTTCTGTCGGAATCGCACAGCATGGAGGTTACCATGAAGCTCAGCAGCAACAGATGTATCTTCTTATCACAGTATTCTATGGCCCACTGATCGGTTATAGCCTCTCTGTTCTTCAGCATCTTCACGATAACCATCTTGGTATGATCTATCCTCTTTAGCTGATTCTGCGCAGACACACTCTGGGATACATCCCCTATCCTGTATTCATACACAAATAAATCCAGTGGCAACACGGATCCTGCTACGCAGCATGGATATGTCGCGTACTCGTGATCCTCATAAAACACCTTCTCTGCCAGCTTTACTCCATGTTCTCTGTAAAACTGCGTTCTATATGTTATTCCATGGAATGTAAGACTTCTGTCAAACTTCTTCCAGTCTGCCATGATCTCTTCCATAGTGTACTCTCTGTCAAATTCATCGGGAAAGCATCGCCAGTTCTTCACCTCACCGGTTGTTATATTGATGGTGTGATGACAAGTGAGCACCACATCAGCCTGTGCACTCTCAAGCCTGCTTACAAACTCCGGAATGCTCTCAGTGAGAAACCAGTCATCGGCGTCAAGAACCTTCATATACCTGCCCCGTGCCTTCTCCGCGCCGGCATTGATTGCTGATCCATGTCCTCCATTCTCTTTATTAATAAGAGAAAAGCTGTCAGGATACTTTACGATATAATCATCACAGATACTTTCACTTCCATCTGTTGAACCATCGTTCACTACTATCACATCCAGCTTATCCATGATATCCGGAACTACCAGTGAACCCAGACATTTGTCCAGGTATGGTCTGCTGTTGTAGGACGGAATTATCACGCTTAATATTTTCTCACTCATAATCATCTACCTAACCTATTCTCATGTACGCCCTTCATTATAAGTCTGAAGGCCTTAAACCATGAAATGTCATTGTCAAACTGATGTCTCTTTCTCACGCTGTAATATGCAGCGTACAATACAGCCGGAACATATCCCATGATGTACCTTGTAGTATTGCCCCTGTTAATGAAAAACTCCTCGTTGTAACCCTTGAACCATGTTGATTTCGTCTGGGCCACATCTGCTATGGCAAACGGCACATAATATATCGCCAGCTTTTTCTTCCTGCAGTCTGTGAGGAATCGGAATTCCTCCTCTGCGCCATTCCCGGAACCCGCGCCCATGCGCTCGTCAAAATACACATCATTCTCTATCAGGCTCTGTCTGCGGAATGATATCTGCCATGAAGCCACATGCATCAGGTCAAGGTATCCAAGTCTCTTTGGAATATCTCCCCAATGTGCAGGTCTGTTACCTATATTAAATATAATGACATCTGCATCCGGGATATCTTTATATGCAGTCAGTATTCCAGTCTCATAGTTGTCTGCGAACACCTCGTCATCGTCACACAGCAGACAGATGTCCGCCTCAGATCTCTGTATCGCATAATTCCTGCTCTTGGTCAGCCCCCTGTCATTCACCGACCAGGTCCTGATCCTGTGACCATTCTTCTCAGTCTCGCTGTAATCATCATGATCACACTGATTAACAATAATTGTATCTGACTCTATCCTGGATCTCTCTATTATGTCTTCGTCCTGAAGATTCATACAGGAAAGAAGTATCTCTAATTTCATATAACAAACACCTGTAACTATACTAAAATGCAGCCTTTTTACACTGCTGCAATACAAAATCCAACCAATAACCGCAGAAAGCGTAGTTTACTTACTTATACAACGTCTCTTTTAAAAAGTCAATACGCAGAAAAGAGCACCGGCAAATCTACATCTGATTATATATAGTATTTGTCGGTGCTCTGTCACTTTATGTTATTTATATTTTGGAATTAGTCATTATATCCATTTGGATTCATCGACTGCCACTTCCATGAGTCAGCACACATCTCCTCGATTCCGTACTGAGCCTCCCAGCCAAGCTCCTTCTTGGCAAGTGAAGCGTCTGAGTAGCATGTTGCGATGTCGCCAGGGCGTCTGTCCTTGATCACATATGGAACGTCATGTCCACATGCCTTGCTGAATGCCTTGATAACATCGAGGACGCTGTAGCCATTGCCTGTTCCAAGGTTGTATACCTTAACTCCAGGATTCTCCTTGATCTTGTTGATAGCCTTTACATGGCCAACTGCAAGGTCTACTACATGGATGTAATCTCTCACACCTGTTCCGTCCGGTGTGTCATAATCATTGCCAAATACTCCAACACTCTGAAGCTTTCCGATTGCAACCTGTGCAACATATGGAAGAAGGTTGTTAGGAATTCCCTTTGGATCCTCTCCGATAAGACCGCTCTTATGAGCTCCGATTGGGTTGAAGTAACGGAGAAGTATCACGTTCCACTCTGGATCTGCTGTGTGGAGGTCTGTGAGGATCTGCTCGATCATCCACTTTGTCCAGCCATATGGATTTGTAGGTGTTCCCTTTGGACACTCCTCTGTGATAGGGATAAATGCAGGATTGCCGTATACTGTAGCTGATGATGAGAAGATGATGTTCTTGCATCCGTTCTTTCTCATAACCTCGCACAGATTAAGAGTTCCTGTGATGTTGTTCTGATAGTACTCAAGTGGCTTTGCTACTGACTCGCCAACTGCCTTGAGTCCTGCAAAATGTATTACACAATCAGGCTTCTCATCCGCAAATATCTTGTCCATAGCTTCCTTGTCAAGGATATCTGCCTTGTAGAATGTGAGATTCTTTCCTGTGATCTCCTTGATTCTGTCGACTGCCTTCTCGCTGGCATTGTAAAGGTTGTCGAGAATGACTACCTCGTAGCCTGCATTAAGCAGCTCAACACATGTATGACTTCCTATATAACCTGCTCCGCCTGTTACTAAAATCTTCATAATGTTTTTCCTCCTTTATGATACTGTGACTCATAACCATCTGCCGGACACCCGTGCTTTTCGGAGCACTGTTCATGTCTTGCGCAAATGTCGATCACCAGTTTATAAACATTTTTATTTTGCAATGACGTTTTCTCCAACACTATACCACTACATCCTGTTATGCACAATGGAATGTGGCATTAATAAATATTAGTTATGGAATACGTCTGTCACAGATACACCTATATTATTGCATTTTTAGTGCACACTATATTACTGTGCATTCACATAATCTACGAACTTGAGGAATGCAGCCTTTCCAGCCTCATCTCTCTTATATACGCCTGCGCACTCAAGGATCTTGGCAAATACATCGCCGATCTCATCCTGAAGTATCTTGTGTACGTTGTCTGCATTTATGTCGTACTTTCCTATGAAAGTCTGTACCCAGTCGTAATGCTTTGCGATATTCTCATGAGCCTTGATGTCTCCTCCTGCCACAAGAACCTCTGCCAGCTCTTCCATCTCGCCCTTGAGTCTTGCAGGAAGGACCGCAAGTCCCATAACCTCGATGAGTCCGATATTCTCCTTCTTGATGTTGTGGTACTGCTCCCATGGATGATAGAGACCAAGCGGATGCTCCTCTGTGGTGATGTTGTTACGAAGGACTAAGTCCATCTCATACTTGCCATCTCTCATTCTTGCAATCGGAGTGATGGTGTTGTGTGGCTCGCCGTCTGTCTCAGCGAATATGTACGCATCCTCATCTGTGTAACCTCTCCATGCACCGAGGATCTTGTCAGCAAGATCTATGATCCTGTCCGGATTCTCTCCGTCAAGTCTGATGACTGACATAGGCCACTTCACGATTCCCGCCTCGACATCCTCATATCCTGCAAATGTAACCTTTGTCTCAACAGGTGCCTTTGTCATGGCAAATGTATAACGGCCGCCCTGGAAGTGGTCGTGTGTGAGGATCGAACCTCCTACTATAGGAAGGTCTGCATTTGATCCCAGGAAGTAATGTGGGAACTGTCCCACAAATGAGAAAAGCTTCTGGAATGTGGCTTTCTCTATCTTCATAGGGATGTGCTGTCCGTTGAACACGATACAGTGCTCATTGTAATATACATATGGAGAATACTGGAATCCCCACTTGCTGCCATTTACCTCTATAGGGATGATCCTGTGGTTCTCTCTTGCAGGATGATTGATCCTTCCGGCATATCCCTCGTTCTCCATACACAGCTGGCACTTTGGATATGACGACTGTGACATGGTCTTGGCAAGGGCGATCATCTTTGGATCCTTCTCAGGCTTTGAGAGGTTGATCGTGATGTCGATATCGCCATACTCTGTAGGCTTTATCCACTTGATATCCCTTGCAACTCTGTATGTTCTGATGTAATCTGTAGCTCTGCTGAGCTTGTAGTAGAAGTCTGTCGCCTCCTCTGGGGACTTTGCATACTTCTCTCTGAATGTCTTTATGATCTGGCTTGGCTTTGGCACCAACGCATTCATGATCTTCGTGTCGAACAGATCTCTGAGGACAACTGAATCCTCTGCGATAAGTCCATTCTCAACTGCGTAATCCAGAATCCCCTTGAGACACTCCTCAAGCTTCTCAGGTGTATCTATAGCCGGCACCTCACCCGGCTCCTCGTAGCTGTCCTTCTTCAGCATCTCGAGGATGGTGTTGGTCGTGTATATTCTGTCCTCTTCCTCTATCAGCTCATTTGCAATTCCGTACTCAACGAGCTGCTTGATGTTTGTATCTATCATGATTGTAACCCTTCTTTCTACATATCCTTATATTTTTCTCGCACAGATATTTGCGAAACCCATAAACCTGTATTATGTTTCGCAAATATCTATTCAACTACCTTTATTCCGCCGTAAGGTCTTACCTTGAGAACGTGGCACGCACCCTCTCCAAAGATCGACTCGATGTTCTTCTTGTACTCAGCAACAGCCGCATTCTTGACAAATGCCTGAATTGTTCCGGCAAATCCACCGCCATGTACTCTGCATACGCCATTGTCGCCGATGAACTTCTCTGAGAAGCCAAGTGCTATTGATACATTCTGTGTGAGTGGATCCTTTGCGCTGTATATATTCTGAAGAAGCTTGAATGATGAATCTCCGCTTCTCTTTATAACATCGAGGAAATGGTCAAATTCCTGATTCTCAAGTGCTGCAACACCCTCTGCAACTCTGTCCTGCTCTGTGTAGAAGTGAAGCGCACGAAGGACTGCTCTGTCATTCACCTTGCCGCTGGCTCTCATCTCACCAACCTTGCTGATGAAATCCTCCTCTGAAACTCTGCTGAGGAGTTCCTCGCCGAAGTAATTTGCAACCTGCTTCATCTCTGCAGGGATTGCTGCGTAGTCGTCTGTGAGGTCTGCATGTGAACCCTTTGTATCAACGATACACAGGCTGTACTGATGAGCCTCAAAGTCAACAGGGACCTGCTTGATAACAGGATTGGCCTTGTCGAAGAAGTCGATATATATAAGTCCGCCGACTGCACATGCCATCTGATCCATCAGTCCGCATGGCTTGCCGAAGTAAACATTCTCTGCATACTGTCCGATCTTCGCAACATCTACAGATGAAACTCTCATCTCGTTGTAGAGACCTGAAAGGATAGTTCCTATAAGACTCTCAAATGCTGCTGATGATGACATTCCTGCTCCCATGAGCACGTCGCTTGTAACAAATGCTGTGAATCCGCCTACCTTGAATCCGTAATCTCTGATTCCTGCAACAACACCCTTGATAAGCGCTGTTGTTGTTCCCTCAAGTGCAGAGTCCTGCTCGATATCATTTACATTGATAACTTCCTTTGGCATATCGTCTGACACGAGCTCGATCACGCCGTCCTCTCTAGGTGCCACAACTGCTATGGCATCAAGGTTGATAGAAGTTGCAAGTACATGTCCGTTCTGATGGTCTGTGTGGTTTCCACATACCTCACTTCTTCCAGGAGCGCTGTAGATGGCAACCTCCTGATCTCCGAATAACTCAACAAACTTGTCAAGTGCCTTTACGTATCTCTCCCTGTTGTATGGGATCATATCCTTGTCGAGATAGATCTGAGCAAGCTTCTCGTCAAACTCTCCACCTGATATTATCTTTTTTAATTCTTCAATCTTCTTCATTTTCTGTAACTCCGCCTTTCTCCGTTTTTATTATTTTCGTTGTTTTTCCTTAATGTCCGTTCTTTCGTTGTCCATATTGCGCGCTTTTTCTGCGCTACACCGTTGCGCTTCTTGCTTTGTGAATATAATTCTATAACAATATACAGATTTTGAACATGGCATAGCGTTGCAAATATATGTCCATTTGTTAGATTGTTTTTCTGATAGAACTTATTATTTTATGGATAATCTGGCTGCATGTATGTTATACTCTTATATATTATAATGAAAGAATGTGTTCATATGCCTGCATTACAGAAAAGTTCAGATCTCATGAATTTAGAACAATACGAAAATCTTCCAGAGGATTCCCAAATAGAAGTATTTGATGACATTTTCTGAAATCTCCTCAAGATTATCAGACTAATTTTTGATGCCAATTTAGAAAGTCAATTTAGAAAGTCAATTTAGAAAGTCAATTTAGAAAGTCAATTTATTAAAAAAACTGTGGAGTTTGTAAAATGGAAAACAAGATCGTAATGGAATTTCCCCAGGAGAATGACACAGACCTCTACCTGAATGTGTTCGGACATTCGATAACCGAGCCGCTGCACAAGGCAGGTCCGGCGGTCAAGACATTCTACCTTATACATTTTGTTCTTGAGGGGGAGGGCGACTTCTATGTGAAGGGCGCCCACTATCATTTGAAAAAAGGGCAGGGATTCCTCATCGAACCGGACACCCCTGCCACATATATATCGGACGAACACCATCCATGGCGTTATGTATGGTTTGGATTTTCGGGCAGATGCGCCCACGACACACTGAGCAGTATCGGGCTTACTCAGAACCAGCCTATATTCACCTGTGAGGACGGCGACAAGCTGAAGAAATACGTGTTCGACATGCTTGCCCACAACACTTCCGACCACGCCGACCACTACAG
>CAKQIY010000010.1 GCA_934247115.1 uncultured Coprococcus sp. | reverse complement strand
ATGATTCCTGACACTGCCTGTGAAGCTACTGTGGCAACTGCAGCTCCGGCGACGCCCATAGGAACAACAAGTATAAGATCTAGTATTATGTTGACAATTGATGAACCCACAAGGAATATGACAGGTGTGATACTGTCTCCAAGTGATCTCAGTATTCCGGCAGTCAGGTTGTAGAGAAATGTTGCCGGTATTCCGAGAAATATTATAAATATGTATATGTATGCGTCATCGATGATATTTGAAGGGGTTCTGAGAGCCTTGAGTATCTGCATTGTGAATATACTTACAGCCACAGTTATAACAGCAGCCAGTGCAACGGATGACCATATACTGTTGATTATATAAGCCTTAAGAGCCTTGAAATCCTTCGCACCGTAAGCCTGGGCAACAGGGATTGCAAATCCATTGCAGATTCCTATACAGAATCCGAGTATCATGAAGTTGATGCTTCCGGTGGAACCCACCGCCGCCAGCGCGTCCGTTCCAAGCTTCTGTCCGACTATGACAGAATCCACCATATTATAAAACTGCTGAAATATCAGACCAAAGAGAAGGGGCAGACCAAAGTTCAATATAAGCTTTGAAGGCTTTCCCTCAGTGAGGTCTTTTGTGCCACTGATGCGCGCAATAAAATTCTTCATGTGATTCACCTCTCAAAAATCCAGTTGTTTGTGTATAAATTGCTTGTTTTCACGATATCGTGTATTTGCTAGTTAAACACCTTTTTATGATTTTAGATATGGAAAAAAGACAAATAAAAGTGGCAAAATGTAAACACTTGTGTACCACAGCAGTCTTGAATTGACGTGTGTCTCTTGATATAGTTATAGTATGTATGCTATCGGGCTGATAGCAGGTGTTGTAAAAGGGGATGGAACGAGGTGGAGGTGTAGTGAATGGAAGGAAGAACGATTCTGCTGGTTGAGGACGACAAGGCACTGGCAATGGGAACGGTGTTTGTGCTTGAGGCAGAGGGATATACGGTAAGACAAGCAGCAAATATCAGTACTGCAGGAACGTTGCTTGATGATGCTGTTGACCTCATCCTTCTGGATGTCATGCTGCCGGATGGTAGTGGTTATGACTTCTGTCGCAGCGTGAGGGGACGAGGAGTACAGATACCTATCATATTTCTCACGGCGATGTCAGAGGAGGTCAATATAGTTCAGGGACTTGAACTTGGAGCGGATGATTATGTTGCCAAGCCGTACAGGCTGAAGGAGCTTTTGTCGAGGATAGCGGCCAATCTCAGAAGATATGATATGACGGGCAGGGGCCCGCAGGATATATATACTTTCGGTAGTCACAGATTTGTGGTGTCGGAATTCAGGCTTTATGAGGGAGAAAGACTTATAGAATGTACCCAGAATGAACTGCGGCTGCTCAAAGAGCTTGTGTCCAATGAAGGAATAGTCCTTTCAAGGGTAACTCTGCTTGACAGATTATATGATGTTGATGGTGTGCTCATAGATGATAATACGCTTTCGGTGTACATGAAAAGGCTCAGGACGAAGCTGGATGATGATGCATCGTGCATAGAGACAGTCAGAGGTGTAGGCTACCGGTTCAGTAGGAACGGTGGCGTCCGGTAAACAGGGGTGCAGGATGAAGAGTTCATATAAGAGTTCTTATGAGAGAAAAAAGTATATATATGGATTTGCGTGGATTGGAATTGTAGCGCTGTGTGTATTTGCGGTGTGGTTTTACATCTCATTTGGAGGAAATGTGCTTTATACAGCCATATCAATCGGAATGATCGCGGCTGTCATGGTGATCCTGTTTGTCATAGGTTACAGGCATATAAGCGGAGTGTACAGAGAAGTGGAAAACATATCGGACAAGATGATCTCGGTTATAGATGATCCGGACAGCGCATCGGAGGAGGAATTCCGGCAAGGTTCGATGGGAATACTGTACACGAACTTTTACAAGATGGTGTCATTCCTAAGGGAGAGCCGGGAGAAAGAACTTTCAGAGAAGATATTTCTCCGGGATATAATCTCAGATATATCACATCAGCTCAAGACACCGCTGGCAACGCTCAATGTATTTGTGGACATGCTTTTGGATGACAAGGTATCAGATCCGGAACGCAGACGGCAGGTACTCATTGAGGCTCAGAATCAGCTATCCAGAATGGAGTGGATGGTATTGTCGCTGCTCAAGCTTGCCAGAATAGAGGCGGGAGCAATAGAGTTTCAGAAACAAAGCTGGAATATGGATGTCATCTGTTCACAGGCCGCTGATGGAGTGCGGTATCTCACAGCAAAACGCGGACAGAATGTGAATATAGACTGTGACGATGAACTGAAACTGGAGTGTGATGGTGACTGGCTTACGGAGGCGATTATCAATCTTCTGAAAAATGCCTCAGATTACTCAGAAAGCGGTACGAACATAGACCTAAAAGTAGAGCAGAATGATCTGTTTACAAGGATATATGTCAGGGATTACGGAATGGGAATCCCGGAGAATGAGATTCCAAATATATTCAAGAGGTTTTATAGAGTTGATCATGATGTCAATCCGAACAGTGTCGGAATAGGACTTTCACTGACAAAATCTATTGTCGAGGGTATGGGTGGAAGAATAACAGTCAAAAGCGTGTTAAATGAATATACATGCTTCGAGATCACATTTGTACATATATAATGGATGGGACATTTGATAGGGCAGGTACCTATATTCCCCGGAATACTAGTGTTATCTTACTAAACTGTAAGAAAGAAACTTCATATAGTCACTGGATAGTAAGAAAGAGATGGTAAAGTATCATTGTTAAATGAATATATGATACATGCCATCTCTTTTTCTGATATAGGTTTGGAGAAGCAGTGTGCATGTAAGATGTAGAATGTACGTTATGTAAAATACAGGGAGGAACTGAATTGGGAGATTATAAGGAGCTTGCCAAAAAATACCTTATGGCGAATAGGGGAAGAAGTCTTGTTACTATCATAGGTGTGGTGATCACGGTGATAGTATTATATGGTGGACTTAATATTGCGTATTCTTATCTCCTACATGCCCGGGATGTAGAGCGCAAAGATAGAGATTATGAGTTTGTGTTGATGGCGGAGAGCAGGTCACAGGCAGAGCAGATAGCTGCTGACGAGATGATAGAGAAGGCATATATAGGCAGATATGAATATACTGATTGGAGTGGGGATTCACCAGACAAAGTGCTGTATAAGAATGCTGTATACGCTACAGGAAATAATCCATACCGCATGGAACACAATATGAAAGTGATAGCAGAAAAATATGATATAAATGCGGAGCTGAACGATGATCTGGCATTGCTGTATTTTCAGGACGGAACGACAGATGGATCCATGCTCATGGTCATTTTATGGACGATACTTCTCATAGCATATATATTTGCAATATTTGCAGTTGGGATCATCAGAAACACTGTACAGATGTTTATGATGGAGCAGATAAAGGATTATGGAATACTCAGATGTATTGGAGCAACAAAGGGACAGCTCAAGAGAATAGTCTATATAATGGGAGCAATACTTGAGTGTATTGGAATATTTATAGGAATTATACTGGGGGGACTGCTCACCACTGTAATTGGAGTGTTTACAGGGGTCAGTGCCGGGTATCATCTGGTGCCGGTTATTCCTGTGCTCATCTGTTATCTTGGAGATCTGTATTTTGTTATGAGAGATAACTGTAAGGTCATTGTGAGCATGACACCTATAAGTGCGGTCAGAGGACAGTTTAGGATAAAAGCCGGCCGGATAAAGGACAGAGGCAGAGGACTTATGGGCAGGATCTTTGGAATGGAAGGCGAATACGCAAGAAAAAGCGTACTCAGAAACCAGGGGAGATTCGTAAAGACGGTTGCTTCTCTTTCGGTAAGTATAGCAGCTCTTGTAGCAGTGATGAGCGTGGCGGGAGCGCTGGATAATGCTGTTGATTATTTAGACAGCAAATACGGTCCATACCAGCTTGAAGTATATGGGGATCCTAATCTGTTTCAGGATATAGAATCCATTGAGGCCAGTCTGCCAGATATTGGGAGTATGCAGAGACTTGCTGACAGCAGATATGTGCTGGCTGCCAGAAAGGTATATGAGTCATATGTGTATGTAACAGATATTGATGGTCTGTACTCCAAGTACACCGATGATTACAAGGAAACAGGTATGTATGGTGATTATCTTGAGACGATAAAAAAGAATTATGACTCATCGTCTCCGGCAGTGGCATCGGGGATGATATTATCTCAGATAAAATTCAGAGGACTAGATAAAAACGGACTAGATGAGCTGAAGCAGTATCTTGTGGATGGTACGGTGGATGTTGACGAACAGGGCATAATGATAGTTACCGCAGGAAGCAGCCAGTGGGAGAACGAGCTGCTGGACGGTGATGTAACATATGAAACACTAAAGCATATAAAGTTGAATGATTACAGAGTGGGAGACACTATAGATATAGTAGATACAGACTTGTTGTTCTCTGAGACCAGGAAAGCGATGGAGGCAGCCGGAATCGCGAGAACTGATGGTGACAAGAATGCGTATGGCAATGGTGAAGCTGTTGATCAGACTTTTGATCCTGATGCAAAAGAGCGGATGAGGGTTGCAAATGAAGTATACGAGAAACTTATAGCTGATGGACATTATAAGACATACATTGTGGAAGGAATACTTGATGTCGGAGATAAGATCACCGGCGAATCAGAGCTGCAAGTATATACGTCACTGGATAATTATTATTCTGAAACAGGATATACAGAGGATCAGATATCAGGAATGGCATATCAGATAGATTCAAAGAATATGAACAGAAGAGCCATCGATGATATTGATACGGAACTGGCCATCGATTATGGATCAGACTTTAATATATACATGTATTTGGAGGGCCTCAGGCTGCTTCAGGGTTTTAGAAATTTTAACAGGGTCATACTGATGATAGCTGCTCTTGTATTTGCGCTTGGAGCTGTGAACATTATAAATGCTACAGCTGGAAATCTTCACATGAGAAGAAAAGAATTTGCACAGCTGAGAGTTATAGGAATGTCGAGAAAACGTCTTATTAAAACTGTTATGCTGGAAGGGATCATGGCTGTCGTGTGGTCAGGCATGATAGGAATAGTGGCAGGAACCGGAGTGTATTATGAGGAGTATTACTTTATAAGATTGTTGATTCCGATGCGGTTTACCCCTTCGATCATGGCTATAGTCATTGGAATTGGGTTATCGGCCGTTCTTGTATTTGGCAGTATATATGTACCGCTCAGGAGACTGCCACAGGGGATGGCAGAGGATCTTAGCCTGGAGGAATAGCTGCAGCATGAGTTATTGTAGGTTGATACGTTTGTAAAATGCGTCTGCTCAAATTTTATAGAATGGGAGGATATAGCGGATGGAAATAGTAAGGATGGAACATGTGACCAAGATATACGGAGAGGGAGACACAAGGGTGTGGGGGCTTGACGATGTCAGTCTGACGATAGATAAGGGAGAAACGGTTGCAGTAGTTGGTGCATCAGGCTCGGGTAAGTCGACCATGCTGCATGTCATGGGCGGTGTGGATACTCCGAACAGCGGAAATGTGATCATAGATGGCAAGGATATAACCAGACTGACCGATGAAGAGATGTCGGTGTTCAGAAGACGGAAGATAGGGTTTGTATTTCAGGCATATCACCTGATACCGGTTCTCACTGTTGAGGAAAATATCAGGATGCCGATACTTCTTGACCACAGAAAGCCAGACAGAGATTACATAGATCATATAATAGAGATGCTTGGACTTAAGGACAGGAGGAGGAACCTGCCGAATCAGTTATCCGGCGGACAACAGCAGAGGGCAGCCATAGCAAGAGCACTTGCAAACAGACCAGCCCTTGTGTTGGCTGACGAGCCGACCGGAGCACTTGACTCAAAAAATGGAAATGAGGTTCTGACATTGCTTCAGGACTCTGTTAAGAAACTTGATCAGACACTGGTGATCATCACACACAACATAGATCTGGCAAGGGAAGCAGACAGGATAATAAAGATCGCGGACGGAAAAATTGTAGATCAAAGGGGGATGACCAAGTGAATATGTGTGGAAATTTGACTGTAGTAAAATTATATAGAAACATGAGAAGAAGCTTGGCATTGGCAATGGCATTGATCGTATTTTTATTCTTGCCGCCGTCTGATCTGGTGGTCGAAGCGTCACAGCCGAAGGTCATGGTCGTGGACTATAAGATAGTACAGAATGAGATCATTGCAGGCCAGACATTTGATCTTGCGGTGACTATCAAGAATACCGGAAGCAGATACGTTGATAATTTAAAAATATCTGTCATATCGGATACAGGAGATATAGTGCCAGCAGAAGGCGCGGGCAATGGATTCCTTGAGGAACTTCCAAATGGTGAGGAGAGCACTTTCAAATTCAGACTTAAGGCTGCTGACGGACTCGCGGAAAAGAGTTATAAGATCAGTGTAGTAAATGAGTATGATGATATATGGGGAAATCCGTATTCAGCTACAGATGTGATATATCTTCCGGTTAAGCTTGAACAGAGAGCCTCGATCACAGACATATATATGGCAGATGATGCGGTGCTTGGAGATTCAGTTGAAGTTGTGGCGGGGGTTAACAACATGGGGGCTGGAGTTCTCTATAATGTGAGAGCCAGGCTGAAGAGCAAATATCTGGAGGGAAACGATACATTTATTGGAAATATAGAGGCGGGGAAAAGTGGAAGTATAGATATTCTCACAAATGCGGTTGCGGTCACCGGAGCTTCCGGAGAACTGTCGGATATTGTGGTTACATACGAAGACAAAGAGGGACATGAGACAGAGATCACGGGTAAATTCATAATAGTGGTGGATTCTCCGTTATATGACAATGTAGAGAAGATAAAGGATGACTCACAAAGCAGCAACAGAGGATTAATATATGGAATAGCTGCTGTGGTTATTGTTATAGCGGTGGGGATGGTCTGTGCAGTGAGAAGACACAAGAGAAAAAAGAAAATCCTGGAGGAGTTTTAAGCAACAGATAAGTGCCGATAAAAGGGAACGGAACAGCAGCAGAGAAAAGATAAGGAGAAATAATTTATGAGGTGGATATGGCATTTGTGCCTTATGAATATGAAGAGAAGAAAGGTCCGGACATTTCTCACGGTTCTCGGAGTAATGATAGGGGTCATATCAGTGGTGGCACTTTTATCTGTGGGAATTGGTGTGAAGAATGAAATGATAGATTCTGCTGTGGCAAGTGGGAGCGTAAATCAGATAAAGGTGTACAGTGAGACGGGTGGCAAACACAAGGACCGAATGATAACGGACAGGACAATAGATACATTTTCATCCATTACAAATGTGAGCGGTTGTTACCCACTCTATGAGGTTGCTGTAAGTATGAAATATGGGGAGTATGAGTACTATGGAAACCTTGTAGGCGTGCCTGGAAATGAGCTCGGAAGCTGGGATCTCTCATATGGAGAGAAAAACGCAGATTCATCCAGGACTCCAGAATTGATCGCAGGCAGCAGCGTGGGCAAGCTGTTCTTCAATCAGAATACGTATGACAGCTATGAGAACAGGGAGAAGAAGAGTATTGTCGCTCTTATAGGGAAGAGATTTGACACAATCGTCGGATGGGTAGGAGAAAATGAAAAAACAGTCAAGCTGAAACTTGCAGGGGTTTTATCAGATGGAGATAAGGATAATAATTCAGCTCAGGACGAGGAGTCTGATGAAACAATGGACATTTCAGAAGATTACAGTGAGAAGTCTCAGACAATCTACTGTGATATGGATTCACTGAAAAGGCTGCTCAGGATGGTGAGTGCAGATGGAAAACTCTACGGTCAGCCGGTCGATGGGAATGGTAACAGCTACCATGAATTCGTTTATACTGCAGCGGTCGTAACAGTAGACGATATAAATAATGTGGATGCCATGGTAAAGAAGTTTCAGGATATGGGATATCAGACAGAAAACTCAAAAGAATACCTGGATACTATACAGAAATATCTCAAGATGATACAGCTTCTGCTCGGAGGAATAGGGATGATAGCCCTTGTGGTAGCCGTCATTGGAATAAGTAATACCATGACAACATCGGTATTTGACAGAGTAAATGAGATAGGCATATTAAAAGTACTGGGGTGTGACATAGATGAGCTCAGACTCCTGTTTCTGATGGAGGCAGCTGTGATAGGACTCGCGGGCGGAATACTCGGTGTGCTGTCATCCTATGGCGTAAGATTAGTGGTAAATAAAGCTGCGGTATCATTGTTTCATCTGGCAAAAGGAACTCAGGTTGCCTTGATACCGTGGTGGCTTGCATTAGCTGGAGTCCTCGGCTCAGTGTTCCTCGGCATTGCAGCAGGTTACTTCCCCGCAAGATGGGCCTCAAAACTCAGACCGATAGACGCCGTGACGAGGAGATAATATGGCGCAAAAAAAGAGATAATTCGCATCAGAGTGTGAATTATCTCTTTTTCATTATATTTCCATGTCTACGAACAGAAAAGTCCTCAGTCAGAAGTAAATTAGCCCGTACTCTGTAATGATATGGGCCATCGATAGCGAAGACGCCTGATCTTTGACGCTTCTTGCCGAGACGGAGGCGACAGCGCCCTTATCGCCGCCGGAGCCGAGTGCAGATAGAAGCAAGTCAAAGTTCAGGAAGTCGAGTGTGATGGAACATATCATTACAGAGTACGGGCTTCATTACACAGGAGGACTTTTCGTCCGTCCTTTACTTTCTGTTGGCTCTGTAACGAAGAGTGTGGTCAAGGATCTTCTTACGGATCCTGAATGACTTTGGTGTGATCTCAAGGAGCTCATCAGTGTCGATGAAATCAAGAGCCTGCTCAAGACTCATCACCTTTGGAGGTGAAAGCTTAAGGGCATCATCCGATCCTGAAGAACGCGTGTTGGTAAGCTGCTTCTTCTTGCAGACATTGACTTCCATGTCCTCTGCACGAGGATTCTCACCGACAACCATACCGGCATAAACCTGCTCACCTGGTCCGATAAACAGAGTTCCACGCTCCTGTGCGTTGAACAGACCGTAGGTGATAGAAGTACCTGACTCAAATGCGATGAGTGAGCCCTTTGAACGGTAGCTCATGTCACCCTTGTATGGGAGATACTCATCGAATGTTGTGTTGATGATTCCGGTACCCTTGGTAGCTGTCATGAAGTCTCCACGGAATCCGATAAGTCCACGGGATGGAACAGAGAACTCAAGTCTTGTGGTTCCGTTTCCTGTAGGAGCCATTCCCTG
The DNA here is from genome assembly GCA_934247115.1 of uncultured Coprococcus sp. GTDB lineage: Bacteria > Bacillota > Clostridia > Lachnospirales > Lachnospiraceae > Coprococcus. The sequence continues at coordinate 60,062 of CAKQIY010000010.1, read as the reverse complement.
AAGCTCACCCTTTCTCTGGTTCAGCATGTTGATTATTGTTCCGGCAAATTCATCCGGCACATCTATATAAGCAATCTCAAATGGCTCAAGTTTATGTCCGAGCTCATCTTCCTTGTAGATAACCTCAGCCTTGCTTACTGCAAACTCGTAACCCTCACGTCTCATGTTCTCGATGAGGACTGACAGGTGAAGCTCACCACGACCTGAAACCTTGAATGCCTCAGTTGTATCTGTCTCCTCAACTCTGAGGCTGACATCTGTGTTCAGCTCTCTGAAAAGTCTCTCACGGAGATGTCTTGATGTAACGAACTTACCTTCCTTGCCTGCGAGAGGAGAGTCATTTACCATGAATGTCATGGCGATTGTTGGCTCAGATATCTTCTGGAAAGGAATTGGATCAGGATTCTCAGGGGAGCAGAGAGTATCACCGATCTGTACGTCTGCGATACCTGATACTGCAACGATAGCTCCGATCTGTGCTTCCTTGACCTCTACCTTGTTAAGGCCATCGTATTCGAAAAGCTTTCCGATACGAACCTTCTCAAGCTTGTCAGGGTCATGCTCGTTTACGATGACGAGATCCTCATTTACCTTGAGGACACCGTTGTCGACCTTGCCGACACCGATACGTCCAACGTACTCGTTGTAGTCGATGGTGCTGACAAGCATCTGCACACCTGCATCAGGATCACCTGTAGGGGCAGGAATGTAATCAATGATAGTGTCGAACAGAGGCTTCATGTCTGTACCCGGCTCAGCTGAGTCAAGGGTTGCATAACCAGACTTTGCGGAAGCAAATACAAATGGACAGTCGAGCTGATCTTCATTTGCATCAAGCTCGATGAGAAGCTCAAGGACTTCGTCAACTACCTCGTCAGGACGGGCCTCAGGACGATCACATTTATTTACACATACGATAACTGCAAGATTAAGCTCAAGAGCCTTCTTCAGAACGAACTTGGTCTGTGGCATAGGACCCTCAAATGCATCAACAACGAGGATTACTCCGTTTACCATCTTCAGAACTCGCTCAACCTCACCGCCGAAGTCGGCATGTCCCGGAGTATCGATGATGTTGATCTTGGTATTACCATATGTTACGGCAGTGTTCTTCGAGAGGATGGTGATACCTCTTTCACGCTCAATATCGTTGGAATCCATGACACGCTCAGCGACCTCCTGGTTGTCACGGAATACACCGCTCTGCTTTAAGAGCTCGTCTACAAGTGTTGTCTTACCATGGTCAACGTGGGCGATGATAGCCACATTTCTGATATCATCTCTTGTTATCTTCATAATTTTCACTCTTTCTTTCAAAATTAGTCTATTTTACAACGTTTAACATTCTAGCATAGGGAAAAACCCAATGCAATAATTATAATGTACAAAAATGTAGAGAAAATGAGGGCAAATGGCGGAAATTTGATGGGAAACAGCTACGTAAAACTGGATATTGGATTTGATGTCAGTTATAATTAAAGAAAGAAGTTTGGTGTTATGGATGTGATTATATCTAATTTTATGTATGAGGAGGTATGTCTATGAGAAACATGATCGGAATGAAAATATTTGTCTGTATGATTGTTATGATCGTTGGATTTATGGTAAGTCTGTTGCTGCCGGAAGATGCATATGCAGCAGCTGGAACAGCTAAAAGCACTGAATCTGCACAGAATACAGCCGGATGGCACGGGGATGGAGTTGCAAAGTATTTCGTTTCAAAAAGTGGACGAGTGACATATAAGTTAGGCGTGAGAAACGGCAACAGATGCCTGTTCGTTCTGAAGAATGGAAAATGGACTTTGTGTAGGAACAGAGTGATAAGAGCCATGGATGATGGTTCGGTGAGATCGGATAGCGAAGGCAGGATACATGGCGTAATTCCTATGCGGAATTCTGAGGGAATGAGGTACTGGGTATATTACCGATATGGACAGAGATCCAGGATCACATTCAAATGGATAAAATTCCAGGATAGGAATTATGGCAAAAGATACTGTTACTTTGATGGCCGTGGGGTGTCGGTCATATATGCGTTTGCAAGTGATGGGGTGGTAAGAACAACCAAGCAGGCATACCACAACACCATACAGGGGGTCCGGTGGTCAGAGCAGTTTGATGGACCGGAACACGCAGATATTGCAGTACAGTTGTATTTTGACAGCAATGGCGTTGTCCCGCAGGGCAAAGGCGGCACATGGGTTCAAAGTACCAATCCAAAGATGATATATCATCTGAATGACTCCGGAGTGGTGGTGGAGGTAGCGTCGATAAGGACGTGTTCTAAGCTGAATTATAAGTATTATGTTCTGAAGGTATATGGAGATCATTCACAGGTGGGGGAATTTGTGACGGGTGGAGTACATGAGATCGCTGGCACAGAATATTATTTCTACAACATGCGTGGAAAAGCATATATGGAAAATGGTGTATTCAAGACTCTTGAAGGAACGGATTATACCGGATGGATCACACTGGACAGCGGCGAGACCAGAAAGGTTACAAATGGACAACTGGAAGAATAAAAACAGCCTCTTCGATGAATTGCAACATCGAAGAGGCTGTTTATTTATCTGTTATTTGCCGCTTTCATAAGCATTTCCTTAAGTTCATCTGTTGAGAACTTGTAATGAGAGTTGCAGAACTGGCAGTTGACCTCTATAGGTTCGCCCTCCTCAAGAAGACTTGCGATCTCCTTCTTTCCTAGACTAAGGACTGCATTGTAATATCGCTCTTTGCTGCAGTTGCAGTGCCACTCTGTAGGCAGTTCGTCGGTTACGACCACATCATATCCCTCAAATACATCTTTGATGATGTCAAGAGGGCTCTTGCCGGCATCAAGAAGACTTGTAATAGAAGAGAATTCGTTGAGCCTCTTCTCAAGGACATCGATGAGTTCATCCGAAGCAAATGGCATGAGCTGGATGATGAATCCGCCTGCCTGTTTTACTGTGTTATCCTTTTCCATAAGAACACCAAGAGCAACCGATGTTGGAATCTGCTCTGATGTTGCAAAGTAGTATGTCAGATCCTCGGCAATCTCACCGGACACGAGCTGAGTCTGGCCTACATAAGGCTCCTTGAGACCTATATCCTTGATGACTGACAGTACGCCGAGATCAAGGGCTTTTGCAACATCCAGCTTGCCCTTGCCATTGGCATGGAGGATTACATTTGGATTATTTACATAACCCTTGACTCTTGAATGTGCGTCTGCAGTTACAGTCAGTCCGCCGATAGGACCGTTGCACTGGATCTGAAGTGTGAGTACGTCAGATTCGTTCTTGCACTGTGCGCCCATAAGTGCGCCTGCTGTGAGCAGTCTTCCCAGTGCAGCAGTTGCCACAGGGCTTGTGTTGTGGATAGACCTTGCGGTTTCCACGATATCTCTTGTTGTTCCGGCAAAGAATCTTACCTGATTGTTCGCCGCCATACCTCTTATTATATGATCACTCATGTTTATTCCCTCTCTTTAATGTAGCATTGCGAAACTTAGAAATATGATGTGTGTCAGTATGCTGGTCAAAGCCCAAAGTTCCAAGTTTTTCGATTGCCTGTAGTATATTCACATAATCTTTGACATTCTATAATAAAGTGCAGAATAAGACAAGCCTATTCATAGTGTTTGTTATCCTGATGCGTCTCCCTTGCAACCACGTACACCCGCTCGCTTGAATCTGTGGCGGGCTCAAACGTAAATGCATCATACATGGCGACAAGTTCCATACCAGAATCAGCTACGCATTTTCTCATGTCGTCAAGTGTGAGACCTCGCTGGTAATGGAATTCCTGATATTTCCTGTATAGAGGACATTCGTCATCAGGTTCAATATTGGATTCTGGATATTCCGGGAGAAACAGGCTGAGAGCCAGTTCATTTATATCGGTTTCTGTATCGTAGTAGTTATCCCAGATAAAGCTCACATCCTCCCTGTCCTCGGCTATGGTGCTGTCAGCTACCACATCCTTGAAGTAGTGGCGGGTCTTGAAGTCACAGACAAATATGCCCCTTGATTCAAGATAGTTATTTGCCAGTCTGAATACATGGGTGATATCGGAAAGTTCTGTCAGGTAATTGATGCTGTCGCACACGCACACGATGGCATTTACCGTGCCGAAGAGCTCAAACTCCCTCATGTCCTGCATGAGATATAAGATGGATTCATGTCCTGTATCCAGCTTTTTTTCATTTGCCACTTCAAGCATCTCGTATGAATTGTCAATACCGATCATGTCATATCCTGCGTCCGCCAGCCTTTCTGAGACTTCACCGGTGCCGCATCCCAGCTCACATATAAGTCCATCATTAACTCCATATTTTTTTAAAACTTCTATTATATATGCGCACCAGTCATCGTATGGAATGTTATCCATCAGTTCATCATAGACGCTGGCGAATGCTTCATAAGCGTTCATGTTTCCTCCTTCAGCCATAGCTTGTAAATTTCATGATAACAGCTTAGATTGTACCACAGCTCAAGTTTTATAGTAAACAGGTTTACTAAAAGTCGTCTGTTATGCTAGAGCTGGTTGCGAATAATGGAAATCTGGAATATAATTCGGAATATGGATTAAATACAAAGAAGAAAGAGGACAAGCAGAGATGGAATACTGGGATATTTACGATGTGAACAAGCAGCCGACAGGGCGCACTATGAAGAGAAATGACTGGAATATGCAGCCGGGGGATTATCACCTCACAGTGCTCGGTGTGCTCCAGAACAGAGAGGGAAAGTATCTGATAACCAAGCGTGTCATGACAAAGGCGTGGGCAGCAGGCTGGTGGGAGGTATCCGGCGGCGGAGTGCAGGCGGGAGAGTCGTCCATAGAGGCTGTCAGACGAGAGGTGCTTGAGGAGACAGGCATAGATGTAAGTGGTTTCGATGGAGGCTTGCAGTTTACATATAGGAGAGATAACCCGGATGAGAAGGACAACTACTTTGTGGATGTCTATAAGTTTACCGGAGATTTTTCGGAAATAGATATCAGGCCTCAAGAGGCGGAGACCGATGGTTTTAAGCTGGCAACGCTGGATGAGATAAAAGAATATGCAGAGCAGGGCATCTTCCTTCATTATGATAGTATCAAGAAAGTGTTTGAATAAGCCGGGCTGATTATACCAAAAAACAGTTTGAAAAACACAGCATATATGCTAATATAGTTAAGATTAGAGAGAAATCGGGCGAAAAAGCGTTATAAAGCCTGAAAAGATAAATTTCAAGGAGGCATTTTCAAAAATGGCTGAGACATACAACCACAAAGTCGTTGAAGGAAAGTGGCAGAAGGTCTGGGATGACAACAAGGCATTTGCTGCTACAGATGATTATTCAAAACCAAAGTATTATGCGTTAGTTGAGTTCCCATACCCATCAGGACAGGGACTTCACGTAGGTCACCCAAGACCATATACAGCGCTGGACATAGTAGCAAGAAAGAGAAGAATGCAGGGCTACAACGTTCTGTATCCAATGGGATGGGATGCATTTGGTCTCCCTACAGAGAACTATGCGATCAAGAACAAGATCCATCCAAAGGAAGTAACCAAGACAAATGTTGCAAGATTCAAGAATCAGCTCCACTCACTTGGATACTCATTCGACTGGGACAGAGAGATCAACACAACAGATCCTGAATACTACAAGTGGACACAGTGGATATTCCTTAAGCTTTTCAAGGCTGGTCTCGCATACAAGAAGGAGATGCCTATCAACTGGTGTACATCATGTAAGGTTGGTCTTGCAAATGAGGAGGTTGTCAACGGCGTATGTGAGCGTTGTGGCAGCGAGGTTGTCCGCAAGGTTAAGTCTGAGTGGATGCTCAAGATCACAGATTACGCAGACAAGCTCATCGAGGGACTTGACGGCGTGGATTACATTGAGCGTGTAAAGGTTTCACAGAAGAACTGGATCGGACGTTCAACAGGAGCTGAGGTAGATTTCTCAGTAAAGGGCAAAGAGGACAAGCTCCGCATATATACAACAAGATGCGATACACTGTTCGGAGTAACATATATGGTAGTTTCACCAGAGCATCCAATCCTTGACAAGTACAAGGATGAGATCGGCAATTGGTCAGACATCGAGGCATACCGTGAGCAGGCAGCAAAGAAGAGTGACTTCGAGCGTTCAGAGCTTGCAAAGGATAAGACTGGTGTATGCATAGACGGACTCACAGCCATCAACCCTGTAAATGGCAAGGAGATCCCAATTTACGTTTCAGATTATGTACTTATGAGCTACGGAACAGGTGCGATCATGGCGGTTCCTGCACATGATGACAGAGACTGGGAATTTGCAAAGAAGTTCGGACTTCCACTCATCCAGGTAGTTGCAAAGGATGGTGAGGAAGTAGATATAAATGAAGCTGCATTTACAGATGTAGCAACAGGCGTGCTCATCAACTCAGATTTCCTCAACGGACTTGAGGTAAAGGACGCAAAAGAGAAGATGATCAAGTTTCTTGAGGAGAAGGGCATCGGTCAGGCAAAGACCAACTACAAGCTCCGTGACTGGGTATTCTCACGTCAGAGATACTGGGGCGAGCCAATTCCTATCGTTCACTGTGATAAGTGTGGTTATGTTCCAATCGACGAGAGCCAGCTTCCACTGCTTCTCCCGGAGGTTGACAGCTACATGCCGACAGACAATGGTGAGTCACCACTTGCAGCTATGACAGACTGGGTAAACACCACATGTCCATGCTGTGGCGGCCCTGCAAAGAGAGAGACAGATACCATGCCACAGTGGGCTGGATCATCATGGTATTTCCTCAGATATACAGATCCTCACAACACAGAGGCTCTTGCAAGCAAGGAGGCGCTCAAGTACTGGCTTCCTGTAGACTGGTACAATGGAGGAATGGAGCACACAACACTTCACCTTCTGTATTCAAGATTCTGGCACAAGTTCCTGTACGATCAGGGCGTAGTTCCTACACCAGAGCCATACCAGAAGAGAACATCACATGGTATGATCCTTGGTGAGAACGGTGAGAAGATGAGTAAGTCAAGAGGCAACGTTGTAAATCCTGACGACATTGTAGATGTATACGGTGCAGATACACTTCGTACCTACGAGATGTTCATCGGAGCATTTGACCTTGCAGCTTCATGGTCAGAGGACGGTGTCAAGGGATGTAGAAGATTCCTTGACAGGGTTTGGAAACTTCAGGATAGCGTGACAGATGAGAAGGGCTACTCCAAGGATATGGAGACCAAGATGCATCAGGTTATCAAGAAAGTTTCAAATGACTTCGAGAACCTGAAGTACAACACAGCTATCGCAGCCATGATGGCACTTCTCAACGACTTCTACAAGAAGGGAAGTGTTACAGCAGATGAGTTCAAGACACTGCTCATCCTGTTAAACCCTGTTGCACCTCATATCACAGAGGAGCTGTGGTCAGTAAAGAACTATGGTGGATATGTATATCAGCAGACATGGCCGGAGTTCGATGAGACAAAGACAGTTGAGTCAACAGTAGAGATCGCTGTACAGATCAATGGTAAGACAAAGGCAACACTTGCAATCGGCAAGGAGGATCCAAAGGATGAGGTTATCACAAAGGCTAAGGAGGCAATAGCTGATAAGCTCACTGGTAATGTTATCAAGGAGATCTATGTTCCTGGACGTATTGTGAATATAGTTATGAAATAATCATAGATATAGAGTAAATGGCCGCACGGATTTCTCCGTGTGGCCATTTGCTATTTCATATACTGCAGTACAGTTTTCAGAATATTTTTGACTGCATCCCTTTTCATGAGAGGCACTGACTCGACAAGATGATCAAGGTCGTCGTTTGCAATTATGTCCATGGTCTCCTTGTCTAAATGAGGGACCACCCCGAATACTATGTAGTCAAGTGAGACATTCAGGGCAGAAGCGATAGTTGCAAGTGTGTAAATACTCATATTTTTCAGTCCGTGTTCAATCTCATAGACATAATGAGTAGATTTGTCGATGAGCTCGGCAAATTGTTCCTGAGTCATACCTCGGCTTTTTCGCAGCTTCTGTATTCGTGAACCGATTTCAAATATATCCATGAAAGAACCTCCTGAAAAAACATCTAACTGTCACAAATATAAGAAGTTTATGAGAATATCGGCACTAGCTACTAGCTAACATTTTTCACAATCATAGCTGAGAGCTATAGTAAAATTACAGGTTTTAGCTATAGCATGGCCTTGATCATATTGATTTTCTGCCGCTCCTCAGGGGACATGTTCTCGGATAATACATCAAGAACGATACTGGATTCGTCCTTGGTGAACGACAGATCCCTCTTGTGTAATTCCTTGTTGATCTCCATAAGCTGTGGAAGCATCTGCTCAGGAGTCAGTGTGGTTGAGGAGTGGGACAGCCTCAGTAATATCTCTCTTTTAAGTGGATGCATATTCTTTAGTCTGGGATCATTCTGAAGATTCATGGTCATCAATATCCTTTCTTGTCATATTTTTCAAATAAATCCTGCACAGAACTGAATATATCAGATACAGGCTGTTTCTCAGGGGCTGAGTTGTCGTAGCCATCATCATATGAGTCCTCAGGTGTGTCACTATGCATGCTTTGGTAGTGCTGATACAGGGGATCTGTTGTCTGGGGATTGTTCATAGTCTCCATGGCTTTCATCATATCCATGGCTTTCTTCATGTTTGTAAACTGAGCCTTTATATCAGCAAAACCACATCCAGCCAGAGAGGATAGGATGTCCTCCTGGTTATTGATATCCTTGTGAAGTCCGCAGCTGTTGACATAATCTTTGTCTCTGAGTGCAGATAATATTGCCTGCAGCTCCGTTACCTTTATGTACATTGCAAGTGGAGCTTTCATGTTGTCTGCCACGAAGGGAATGATAGCTTCCATCATGAACAGTCGGTCGTCTTGTATTAAGTTGTCTAGAGGATGATGGAAGTTTCCGTTGAACATGTGCTGCTCCGCATTTATGTCACATTACATTTTATGAACCGGGGACAGAAAAATACCAGCAGAATTGCTCCTGCTGGCCTGAGCTGTTCCATCCGGATAACTTTATTCCGGAGGTTGTATAAAAATTTGCAGATTAGCAGCAGCCGCAATCATTTCCACCGCAGCCACCACAGCCGCCGCATCCGTTGCCACCACAGCTTCCAAATCCACCACAGCAGCATAAGAGAAGTATGATCCAGATACAGCTGTTGTCACCGCATCCACCGAAGCCATTATCTCCGCATCCGCCACAGCAGAGAAGGAGAATGATGATCAGAGTGCAGCTGTTGCAGCCACATGAACCTCCGCAAGAAAGTCCATTTCTGCCGCAACCTCCACAACTGCCGCAAGCGCACTGTGTTGCTGATAAATCACTCATGGTAAGCCTCCAATATTTTGTTCATGGTATAACATATTCGGTCATCCGCAATATGTGACACATAAAATTAAAAAAATGTTATGTGTAAGATGTCTAAAATCTGACATAAATCCTGCCTAAGACATGCAATTCGATGTTCTAAAAAGTTGTCTGCTATGCTATAATGAGCGCAAGTGTGTTGTAGACATGCACACCTGAACAATGGGAAAGAAGAGAGATAACAAGGATAGGGGGAAATAAGATTTGTTATATCGTTGCGTGAATTGCGGTGGTAACGTAGTATACGACCCAGGCAAAAAGAAAATGATATGTATGAGCTGCGGTGGTGAGGAATGTCAGGAGATAGTTCCATCAGCCGAGCCTATAGTCTGTGTGAATTGTGGCTCGCAGATCCCGTACAAGGAATTTCAGTCGGCAGGAAGATGCCCTGCATGTGGAACGTATCTGCTCAGAGATGATAAGGTTGCTTATCCGTATGGTGCAGATGTTATATTGCCATTCAAGATAGGAAAGCATGATGCTGAGGAGAAGCTTAAGAATGAGTTCGGCAAGAAGCTGTTCTTACCAGGAACATTCCTCTCGCAGAAAACCCTGGAGAATCTGAGAGGCATGTATGTTCCGTTCTGGATGTATGATTATGATAGTAATGTTGACTATCAGGCTTTGGGAACAAAGGTCAGAACATGGACATCCGGTGATAAGAGATATACGGAGACATCATACTTTGATGTGTTCAGAAAGCTTCATGTGAATTATGAGAACATACCGGTTGATGCATCCATAGATATGGAGGATGGTATCATGGATCTGATGGAGCCTTACGAGTATGCGGACATGATAAAGCATGACAACAAATTCCTGTCAGGCTTTGAGGCAGAGACGTACAATATGACTCCTGATAAGGTAGAGTCACGTGCAAGGGAAAAGGCTGACAAGGCTAATCATGGCTGGATACATGAATATACCACAGGCTACAGCACTCTTACCCAGGAAAGATTCATGAGTAACAACAGACAGACGGGAACAAGATTTGCACTCATGCCTGTATGGATATATGAGTATCGTTTCCAGAATCAGAACTACAAGTTCTATGTGAATGGTCAGACCGGCAAATGCGTAGGAACTCCGCCGAGAAGTATCGGAAAAGCGATCGGATTCACCGCATTGGTTCTGGGAGCACTGGTTGCTTGTCTTGATGGTATATCAATGTTGCTGGGGGTGTTGTAAATGGAAAAAACAATTAAGAGATTTATTATAGCCTTAGTGGCGCTTGTTGTTATTGGAATAGCGTGCTTTATAGGATATTTTGTAAAGTCAAAAGCGAATCTGAAGCATGATGAGAGAAGTAATACGGCCTGCAAGACCAATGACAGGTTGTTTGATTATGCGGATAAGCTCACAGACGATGAAGAGTCAGAACTGAAACAGCAGATATCCGATCTTGAGGATCTGGTGGGAATGGATTTTGTTATATTTATTATAGATGACAGCACAGATCTTTCGGATGCAGGAGTGTTATTTATAGGAGATAGCCTTGAGCTTGCAGGAGATCTATGCGACTACTATAAGTTTGGATGGGAGAATGGTGCAGATGCTGCATATAATACCAGTGTAGTTATAGTGGCAAACTGGGATACCGGTGACCTTGGATATTGTACGAATGGTAAAGCAACAGACAGAATAAATACTGCCAGAGCCCAGAAGATAGTTGATCATGGAACGAAGATTCTGAGAAATGATCCAATGGGTGGTTTGCAGAGGATGATAAATGATACTGAGAAGGCAATGAGAAGTGGAAGCGGAGGAATAAAATTCCTGTCACCACTTATATGTTTTATAGTGTCACTGGCTGGAGCAATAGTATTCTTCATAGTCAATTATTCCAAGAAGGCAGGTAAGGATACAACAACAGCATCTACATACAGCAAGGGCAATGCCCAGATTCTCGATAAGAGGGATATATTTATACGTAAGGAGGTTCACAGCGTCCAGATACAGTCCGACAGCGGCGGCAGCGGCGGCGGAGGCGGCGGAGGCGGCGGCCGTGGAGGCGCCAGCGGTCATTTCTAGAATGGGTGACGCTTTGAAACAATGCTGAGGAACAGAAGGTTTGAGTGTTATATAATCAAAAATAGAATAGTCGGAGTGGTGCTGTCATTACTTATGGCTGCGTTTATGACTGGAATGGCGATTCATTTCGATTTGCCTGCGAGGATAGACAGCAAAAGCTACAGAACAATAAAGGATATCGAGAACAGACAGAGTGATAAGAACAATGACGTTACGATAACTGTGGACAGAGCGGACTATGCCGGCTATGAATGTTATGAGAACTCTGAGCGTCAGGGAAGATACTACTATTGTCAGCAGGATGGCAGATTTGCGATCCTGTTGCTCAGAAGTGACGATGATGTGGTACTCAATTATACAATCAGAGGCCGTGTCATATCGGATCAGGACACCTACAGGACCATAGTAGATGGACTTTCTGCTGATATAGGGATATCTGAGGAACAACTGGACTCCAGAATGTATCCTTTGATCATAAGTGAGGTCGATTTTCCAAGAATATACTACAATATGATGCTTCTAGTGCTTATATTGGTTGTAATATGGGCTGTATATAATATCGCATATGCTGTGTACTGCGTTGCTAGACCATGGAAACTTCCACATGTGCGTGCAGGCCTGGGAGATAAGGCTGACAGGCAGATGGTCAGGGATATTGATGAGCAGCTCAGATGCAACATATATTATGACCAGTATGGAGTTGTCATCACAGACAGTTACTTCATATATCATGGAATTTGGCGCACAGATGTGGTCGCTCTCGACAATATAGAGCACTTTCGTAAGCTCAGGACATCAGCTAATATAGGAGTAGGAAGAAAGCGGATATATAAGCTTCTCATGAAGGATGTTGACGGAGTGACATACGAGCAGAACTTTAAGACGGAGGCAGCTCTTGATGAGGCGTTGTCATATTTGAAGAATAAAGAGTTAAGGTGAGCGATTACTCTTATGTCAACATACAAGAAAAATCCACCGGCCATATCACATATTTGATATGATCGGTGGATTTTTGTATAGAATAGATATGCAGCTGGACAATCATAGATCAGACATCCAGCTTGTCCTGCTCAGATAAAACAGATGGATCTTCAGATACGTCGGATAATCCCATGTATTCATCCCCGATAACCTCGTCAGTGTCAGCGTCTGCTGCGTTGGCCACAGCTCCGGTAGCTTCAGCAAGAACATCTTCAGCCTCTGCAACTGTCTCTGTCACAGCTTTGGCAGTGGATTTCTCCTCGGCCTCCACTGCTGCAGATGATTCCATGGCAGCGGCAGAATCATCAATATCTGCCTGCTCATGTAGTGTGAAATATTCTCTGTCTCCGTCGTCTGTGGTATCCATCTTGTCCTTAACCTTATCCTTTATCTTGTCATAGGTATCAGATACGGTCTCCTTTGCCTTATGCACAGTCTCGGAATCCTTAACCTTGTGGTATGTGTCTTTTATGGATTCCTTTGCCTTTTTAACATTGTCATTATCCTTGATCTTCTTCACTGTATCGGATTCTTTGATCTTCTTAATGGTGTCGGAATCCTTAACCCTGTGATATGTGTCTGCTGCTGCCTCTTTTGCCTTCTTCATGGTGTCATTGGATTCTACGGTCTGATATGCCTTTGATGTCTTGATCTTGTCTTTGAATAAGTAGCACACACCACCGGCTGCGGCAAGTGTAAGCGCTAATTTAGTTAAACTCTTCATAATTTTGAAATCTCCTTCCTACTATTGTATATAACCTGTGCATTTATTTTAATATGTATTCACACTAAATGCAACAATGGTAAAGGTCTGCTTACGTCGAATTAATACATATAAATGGCGGCTTATTGAGAATTTAATTAAGATTTAATATTTGCACGCGGGATATGGCGTATGCTATAGTCATGTATGATATATATGGTTGTAATTGGAAATAATAATATGTGTAACACATTTGCAATTTGAAAGGATGGGAATATGGACGAATATAGACAGGAACGAGAAGAACTGGATAGGGTGACAGGAGAGCTTGAGAAGAGATCCTCGACATATTCAGGAATAAGATTTGTGATGTTTTTGGCTGCTGTGGCTGCCCTTATCATAGGCATATATGACAGTCACTTCATGCTGGTGTTGTTTGGTATAGTGGCCACCGTTGCATTTGTTGCACTGGTATTTGTGCATGGCAGACTGAGTGAACAGATCGAATACAGGAAGGCGAGATCAGAGGTGTTCAGAAGATATGAGTCGAGGTTCAGTGAAGAATGGAAAAAATTTGCGGAGAATGGGTCTCAGTATCTGAAGGAAGATGATCTGGTGGCCAGAGATATGGACCTCATAGGCCCCAATTCACTGTATCAGTTCATCTGTGTGGCAGGAACTGAGGATGGCAGAAGAAGTCTGGCAGAGAGTATAAAGAATCCTTCATATGATATTGCTGATATAGAGACCAGACAGGAGGCCATCAGGGAGCTGGCAGATAAGAGACAGTTTTCCATGAATTTCGAGACTCTGGGTGTCAAGACTGGTATGGGAAAGAAGAAGTATACTGCAGATGAGTTTGTGGCTTACTGTAATGGGGATGACCACATACCAGGAATATTCAATGTACTTAGATTTGTGCTGCCGCTTGTGACTGTGCTGCTGTTTATACTGGGGGTTACGGGACAGATCAATATAGGTTGGACACTGGTTTCGTTTTTTGCAGTGCTGTTGTTCTCGTGGTTGTTTGGAGGTGTGGCTGGGCAGTCAGTCATGCCGATGATCTCATTTGGATATGTGATAGAGGATTATATAAGAATGTTTGAGCTTATTTCAAAGGAGAACTTTGAAAGTGAGCTTCTGAGGGATATCAAGGGTCAGCTGTCGGAGAGTTCGGGGGCGTTGGCCGCCATCAGAAAGCTTCGCACGATAAGTGCGGCATTCAATATCAGATACAACCCGATAGTACATCAGCTGCTCTGCGGACTCACGATGTGGGACTTCCATCTGGGACATATGATGGACAGATGGAAATCAAAAAATGGAGGGGATGTTGCCGGTTGGATAAAGGCGGTTTCTGACATGGAGGAACTCATGTCATTTGCTGTTCTGGCAAGAACAAGAAAAGTGACATATCCTCAGATAGGACGGAGAGAGTATGTGCATGTCCAGGCCAGGGGAATGAGACATCCTCTTATAAGTCCAGATGTAGTTGTTGAGAATGATGCAGATTTCAAGGGCGGTGCAACTATCATAACAGGAAGCAATATGTCTGGAAAGACGACATTCCTCAGAACACTTGGCATCAATCTGATCCTGGCATATGCCGGTGCACCGGTATGTGCGGATTACATGGAAGCTGATGTTATGAGGATATTTACATCTATGAGAGTCACAGATGATGTCAGCAATGGAATATCAACCTTCTATGCAGAGATACTCAGAATCAAGACTATGGTTGAATACAGGAAGAAGGATAAGCCTATGCTGTGCCTGATCGATGAGATATTCAAGGGAACGAATTCTGCGGACAGGATAGTAGGTGCCACACAGATCATAAGGAAGCTGGCAGGGCCAGGATCCATGACACTTGTATCTACACATGATTTTGAATTGTGTGACCTAAAGGGAGAGGATGGCACGCCTGCGGCCAACTATCATTTTGAAGAGTATTATGAAGGAGATCAGCTGAGGTTTGACTACAAGAAGAAGGAAGGCAGATGTACAACGACAAATGCCATGGCGATTCTTCATATGGCCGGACTGGACTAGTCCGGGTGATTTAAAAGATTATATGAGCACAGTAAAAGTGCACAAAAAATCCAAAAAATTTCGTGATGTAATTTTTAGGTGATTATGCACAATGACAGTTATCAGTAATAACCAAAAACTTTGTTGAATGATTTTACCAAATATGGTATATTTAGAGTAATGATTTTATGGGAGAAACCATGATATCGTAGGATATATACGTGAGAGCAAAAGGAGGTTGACATATTATGTTACCAGCAAATATTGGACAGGCAGGGGACAATGCGTTATCAATTGCTGCATCGAGCAATAAGGGAACATTGATCCGTTATCTGAATGACCAGGTAGAGGACGGATTTTATACATTAGTTATTGACAGCTTAAAGGATTCTAACTTTGATCTGTCAACCATGACAGTGGACGACGAGGTTCGTGCACAGTGTACCAAGCTGTACGAGCTCGCTGAATTCGTAGATTTCAATATCAAGGCTACAGGACACTATGCTATAGAGGAGTGGATCGAGCCTTTATTCAGATTTGTATATGGAGATATAGATCCGACCGATATAGATGCACCGGTTTCAGCAACAGGTGTATATCGTTATAGTGTATGGCTTCTTTATCTTTTACAGCTTGAGAAGATACCTGAGTGTATGAAGCTCATCGGTGAGAAGATAGCACCGCTCCTTATCAATATATCATATCAGATCCTTGAGGATGATGACAGACCAAAGAACTTTGATAAGGCACTTCTTGGATATCTTGATCTTATTAATGTTGTTATGGAGATGGATATATCAGCTGAGGATATAGGTTCAGAGTCTTATATAAGTAATCTTGAGGTTCTCTACGATTATGTCATAGAGGATGCTCATGCTCCGAACGATTACAAGATACAGTTGTCTATCAATCTGTTCTCAATCTATATTGCCAACAAGCAGTATGAGAAGGCGTTCCAGTTCTATGGATTGAATGCAGAGTACATACCGATCGATAATCTGTCAGTATATTCGAATTTCAAAGAACTCATCAAGAATGTGACAAGCACAGAGGCTGCCAAGATACTCAGCAGCAAGGTTGCATCAGAGATATCAAAGCAGGAGGTTTATAACAAGAGGATAGATTCACTGTTGAATGAGACCTGTGCATTTACCAAGAAGGTATATCAGGCTATCGAGAATGAACCTGAGGTCAAGAAAGTCCTTCAGACACTCGGTTCAGGAGCTCAGCTCAGCGGCCGCCAGAATATTCCTGAGGGCGCATATGAGTACAACAAGCTATTTATAGAGTGTGGAATTAAGGCATATGTCAATTCAGATATAACACAGAAGTCATACGAGGAGAAGTATGAGAGTCTGGAGATACTTTCAAAGGCACTCAATGTCCTGTTTGAGGGATACAGTCTGTATGAGGTATCAAACAAGATAGAGGATCAGTACATAGAACTCACATGGTGTTGCAATTTCCTGAATGCGAATCCAACCATGCTGAAGTCATTCTTCAGTGTAAAGGAGAAGATTAAGGTATTTGATGTGAGAAAGAAGTCGATTGTGGAGAAGAACAACAAGAACAAGGAAGTCTACTCTATGCTTGACAACAGACAGAAGATTCTTCTGTTCATGGCAGCCGAGGATATGGTAGTGAACGGGCTCAACAGCTCCAAGAAGATGGTTCTTGCCTCAAGCTACGATATCAATATAGCTAAGAAGTTTCTGCATGATACATATGTGAGAACAACACTTCCTGAGAAGTACAAGGAGGATAACGAGCAGGGTGGCGGTGGTCTCTTCGGTAAGAAGCAGCAGGCTATGCCAGCTGACCTTGTATCACTGTGTAAGGTTGCTGTAGTTGAGGAGATGCTCTGCAAGTCAGAATATCTGTATCACCAGCATACTCTCAAGGGAATAGATAAGCCATCCAACGAGGAGATGACATACTCAGTAGCATGCCTTATCAAGTGTATCAATCACATGATCAACAAGAAGAGCAAGGCTGCAGCAGCTCCTAACAAGAAGGTCATCATCACCAAGACCGGTAAGGTTATCGAGCTTAACGATGAGTCAGGTCAGGCACCAGAGAAGCAGGAGTCTGGTATTATCGAGGCAATAGAGAATATCATTGTACAGCTCAAGGACAAGAGCGAGAGCAATGTAAAGTATGTAAAGGATTATATAGAGGATCTGCTGAATACTCTCATGAAGTATAACTGGGATATGAATGTACAGCTTGATGAGTTTTCAGGTGAGGAGCTCAGAAACAAGGCATTCATTGTTATCAAGAAGCTCAACTATGATCTGCTTAAGTAATCGTTGTTATCGGACGACTGATAATATCGATATCATATATTACATGGGAAGACACCGGGACAAACACAAAGTTTGTTCCGGTGTTTTTTAGGGTGGAAAAATATAATGGTATATGCTAGAATAGGTTGGATTTAATAAAGATAAAAAATCAGGAGGATTAGAAATGGCAAAATTCATCAAGACACCGGTAAAGGGGATGTGTGATCAGCTTCCAGCTGATATGAGGCTTAGAGAGCATGTGCTTTCAATGATCAAGACAAGTTATTCCAGATTTGGATTTACACAGATAGAGACTCCTGTTATGGAACATATAGAGAATCTTACGAGCAAGCAGGGCGGCGACAATGAGAAGCTTATCTTCAAGGTTATGAAGAGAGGCGCGGATCTTGCAAGAGCCATCGATGCAGGCAAGGGCGAGTTGGCGGACAGCGGACTAAGATATGATCTGACACTGCCCCTCTCAAGATATTATGCTAATAACAAGGAGCAGCTTCCAAGCCCTTTCAAGGCACTTCAGATCGGACCTGTATTCCGTGCTGATCAGCCGCAGAAGGGAAGATTCAGAATGTTTACACAGTGTGATATAGACATTCTTGGCGACAATACCAATCTTGCGGAGATAGAGCTCGTGGCAGCAACATCAGATATGCTTTCAAGAATTTTTTCTGAGGTAGGGATAACAGACTTCACTATCCATATCAACGACAGACAGATTCTCCGCGGTGCTGCAAAGAATGCAGGATTTGCTGAGGAGGATATTGCATCTATACTCATCAGTCTTGACAAGTATGACAAGATCGGTCTGGACGGTATAAGAGAAGAACTGACAGAGAATGGCTATGACGCAGAGATGGTTAACAAGTATCTTGAGATATATGAGAACCTTGGAGATGTGAGCTGCGCAGATTTCTGTAAGGATATAGCTGCTGAATGTCTCGACCCAAAGGTGATCATCAATATGGATGAGATCATATCAAGTGCCAGAACCATGGTTGCAGATGGTGTCAAGATAGTATTTGATCCGACTCTCGTAAGAGGTATGGGATATTACACAGGTCCTATTTTTGAGGTTACAATAGATGATTACAACTTCTCCATCGCTGGTGGTGGAAGATACGACAAGATGGTTGGTAATTTCTGTGGTCAGGATGTTCCTGCGACGGGATTCTCCATCGGTTTTGAGAGAATCATCACGATCCTCAAGGATAAGCTGGAGAATGGATATAAGATAGATTCAGATAATGTCGCTATCCTCATACACAAGGATGTAACACTGGATAAGAAACTTGAGATATTCAGAGAGGCAAAGGAGCTTCGTCAGGCCGGCAAGACAGTGACTATCCAGATGATGAGAAAGAACATGAAGCAGCAGATAAATATGCTTGAGTCAGAGGGATATACAGAGTTCAAGAAAGTGTACAATGATTAGTAGAAGTACTGCGGACCACACAGGTGGGTAACAAGGCGATCAGAGAAAACTGGTTGAGACATTGTTGCAGTATATTATAAAAGGCGGTATTCACATATCAGAGATGAGGATATGTGAATACCGCCTTTTGTATATTGAGATAAAGCTAAATGACACCATCCAGAGAAATTACTTTACCATGCCGTGTTTTTTCCTGAAATAGAATATGAATGGCTTTTCGATGATCCTTTTTAACGTGATCTGTATCTCTTCGTGGCTTGTGTCTATAGGTTTAACCAGAATAGTGTGTATTCCCAGGCTTGCACTGCCGATTATATCGGTGTAGATCTGGTCACCAACAGCAATGGTATCGTCTATAGTACATCCAATTTCGTTCATTGCCCGGATGTAGCCTTTTTTCGATGGCTTTCCTGCTTTATAAATGTAATTCACCTTCATTTTTTTATTGAAAGCTGCTACTCGTGGTTCCTTGTTGTTGGAGACAAGACATACTTTAAAGCCTATGGCCTTGAGCTGCTCCATGAGCTGGATCGCACGGGATGTGGCGGGTTCGTTGTGCCTCACCAGGGTGTTGTCGATATCGAACAGTATTCCTCTGTAGCCCATGTCGTAGTATTTCTTGAAATCTATTCTGTATGTGGATGAATAGTATTCATCCGGCAAAAATCTGATCATAAGAGTCCTCCCCAAAAATGTATATACATGCAAGCATGTCGGCTCACTTGCGCTCATTATATCATGATTCGCACCTACGGTGCTTATCGTTGCTATCGCAACTATCATGATCCCATTCGCCGCTCGCCATACATGCAAGCATGTCGGCTCACTTGCGCTCATTATATCACAGGAGATCAAGCTGGTATATAAACACTTAATAAAATAATAAAATCCCTTATCTATTCACTTTCGTGTTTTTAATTTGCTGCAAACCATGTATAATGAAAATGATTGAATTCGGATATAAGTGAAATTTATGATTGGCATATCAGATACGTATGTCGGGTGACTGGGAGAATATAGAACTTATTAAAAATGAGGTGTGTGGTATTGCACAGAGCGTATGTTTTGAGAAAAGAAAATAATAAATATCTTCTGGATGTGATAAGTTCTTATGAAGCACTTTACAGTTCGGTATTCGGTGTTCAGGCGGATACATTGTCATATTCGCAGGATGGTATGTGCAGACGGATGTTCGACGAACTCATAGATAAGCTGAATTACAGGGAGAAAATGGTCATAGACAGTCTCTATGGCTACAGGCAGGATAGATGTAGTGTACAGGAGCTTGCAGAAGAACTGGAGACAGATGAGGCCGGGGTAGATGAGCTTAAGAACAGTGCGCTGAACAGACTTCGTGACCCCAATAATTACAAGTATCTTGAGAAAAGATGGTATTCCGCAACCGATATAACGAATACTGAGTATGAGCTGGATTACAGAGGAAAGATAAAGGCTGAGCTCCAGAGATATCTTGCGGGACAGAGAACTGATATAGATATCATAAGCGCGGTTATGGAGAGAAATAATATCTCGGTGCAGAGGATATACAGGAATATATCATTGGTACCATCTGAAACGGGAAGATTTGAGACATCGTTTTCGGGAAAGAAAAGTATAGATGATGCAGTAAATGCACTTAAGACGTTCAAGATAGCTGCAAGACCTGTTGAAAGTATAAAGAAGCGAAAAGCTGTGAGGGGAAATGTGGAGACGGTCCTCATTACCCATGATGGAGTGGAACAGGCATATAAATACAGTGGACTCAGCGATGACGATATAGCAGAGTGTGTATGTCATGTACTTACGGACAGCGACGAGGGATATGGATGTATACTTGATTTTAATATATCGGATGGGCTCATGGGGCTCCTTCTCCTTAAAGGGTATCTGTATTTGGAAAGTCTTATGGAGGACAGGGACAGGATATGTGGAGAGCTTGAGTGTGGAGGATTTCAGACTCAGGCTGATGAATTTGCAAAATTTGCAGATAAGGCGGATATATATATATCAGATAAGACTCACACGTCCATGACATTTGTTGTAGTGCCAGAGCCTGTGGCACTTCGGATATATGAGAATGTCCCTGTGGACTATCATGAACTGCTTTCATGCGTTGAGGAGGCTGACAGAGAGTTTGCGGTCATGCTCATAAGAAATGCCAAGCGTGAATTTGTGGATTTTGGAGACCTTATGGTGACGGATGCCGCAAGACGCAGACTTCAGGCATTACACCGGGATAATGAGCCGGCTGACGCTGTGTGATATATTATATTGACTTTAGGAGGAAAAATGATGGGATTGATAGTGGTCAATATCATAGCTTTGATAATGTTCATACTGGCGATAGTGATGTTTGCGCTGGCTGACAGTATGGTGGGAATAGCTATAGGTGTCGCGATCAGTGCAGTGTGGCTGACATTCACTATAACAGCAAATATACATATACTCAGGGGAAGACGGTCAACGGAGAAGCTCAAGGACAGTGCCAGAGGCCATCTGTTTGATGCACAGATAGAACGGCTCAACAGACAGTATGAGAGCATAATGTCCAGAGAGGAATATTTCCGTGAGAATGTGGATGAGGGCAGTGGTGTCCGCAATCTGTATGAGGATATAAAGGAGCAGGCACAGAGTAACATGGATAGTGCCATAGGATTCATACAGACATATGATTACTATACGAGGCCTCAGCCTGTATATCTCGACAATCTGTGCAGACAGGGTGATGAGTTGGTGAGAAAGTTTAATATTCTGGTGGAGAAGATGGTTGATATTGACACCAATCTGAGTTCACTGGATATGAAATATGTGGATGACGTCATAGAATGTATGAACAGCATGAGACAGGATGTCCGCAGTAAGGAAGTGTAAAAAAGGAGGAAGAAATGGATAAGAGGACAAAAGGGTTAGTGGTAGTCGGAGTGCTGGTGATAATTGCGATGATTGCTGTTATTATTGGAATGGTCGGCAGAAAGGTTGGCAACATTGCTGGAGGTGACAACGGCGTATCATCAAGATCAGACATGACTCTCGACGAGTTATATGGTGAGCTGGATGTGAGTGCGGCGACTCCGGTCAAGGGAACGATCACGCTGGATACACCGGATCTGTATGAGGAGCTTCCGGAGATAGATAAGTATCCACTGGCAGTTGAGGGCAATGGAGACATAGATATAGAGATATTTACATCAGGTGAGAAGGCGGGAAAGGACAACGACTCATGGCTTATAGATGTTGCAAATTCCTTCAACGGTTCTGGTGTGAAGACAGCGGACGGCAAGACGGTATCGATGAGCGTGAGATCAGTGCCATCCGGTACAGCCGCTGACTATATCATTTCCGGCAAATATCTCCCGGATCTGTACACCCCGAGCAACACCCTGTTCGGAGAGTATGCGATGTCGAACAGCGGAAGTCTCGAGCTTTATGCGGATCGGCTTGTTGGCAATACTGCTGGAATCCTTGTGAAGAAGGACAGCGGTTACACTACTGCTGCCGATGCCATAAAGGCCGTTCAGGACAACAAGATAACCATGGGATATACAAATCCACAGACAAGTGCAACAGGACTGAACCTTCTGCTTACCCTTCTTCAGAATGGCGAGGATAACTTTACAAAGTTTAACTCAAACATACCATACGTTGCATATACAACACAGCAGATGAGAGATAGTGCATCAAACGGAACACTTGATGCTATGCTGTCAGAGTATCAGGCATATATCAATGACAGCAATCTCGTGTCAATGTATGATTTCATTGCATTTGGCGTGAGACATGACAATCCTGTATACATATGTAACAAGTCGGGAAAGTCTGCATCAGAGCTTGAGGCCATACAGCTCGTTGTGGATTACTGCAAGAGTGATGATATGCAGACGATCGCGACAAAGAAGGGCTTCAATGCCAACGATGATTATACTGCGGCGGAAGAATTCTCCGGTGCACAGGTCACACAGGGACTCAAGACATACAAGAAGACAAAGGATAACGGCAAGGACATCATCGCGGTGTTTGTTGCGGACTGCAGCGGCTCAATGGACGGAGATCCTATGAACCAGCTCAAGAACAGTCTGACAAACGGTGCGCAGTATATCAATGATAATAATTATGTTGGTTTGGTCAGCTACTCAAGCACAGTTACAGTGGAGGTTCCTATAGCCCAGTTTGATCTGAATCAGAGGTCATATTTCCAGGGCGCGGTGAACAACCTGATCGCATCCGGTGGAACTGCCTCTTATGATGCTGTGGTGGTGGCCATGAAGATGATAAATGATGCGAAGGCAGAGCACCCGGATGCCAAGTGTATGCTGTTTCTTCTGAGTGATGGATATGCCAACAATGGATATTCAATGGATGAGATAACGAGTGCGCTCAGAGAGTCAAACATACCGGTATACACAATAGGTTATGGTGATGATGCAGATACAGATGAGCTTGCGAAACTGTCAGGAATCAACGAGGCAGCTTCGATCAATGCGGACAGTGATGATATTATCTACAAGATAAAGAGTCTGTTCAATTCACAGCTATAAAAATCATTGGCAAAATACATCATAAAAAACAGTTGCATTCCGTTGGCATATGGAATACAATATAGTCGTTTTTAAGAGACAACTGCATATGATGATAAATCTTCGGGGGTGAGTGCAATTCTCCACCGACGGTGTTAGGGAAACCTTAAGTCCGTGAGCCGTGAGGCATGATCCGGTGTGATTCCGGGACCGACAGTATAGTCTGGATGAGAGAAGTATTATATATTCAGAATAAGGTATCTGATAGAAGTCCATTGTGAAGGATTTCGATGATGGATATCTGGACAAGAGAAAACCCCGAAGTTATCTTCGGGGTTTTCTCTTGCGTTTTGAACAGACACTTTGGAGACTTGATTAGAAGTATCCGATGAACTGTTTGGAGATGAATGAAGTAGGATGGTGTTCATATGGAGAAATATGATATAGATGATGAATTTGATCCGTCATACATGAGACGTGCCATTGAACTTGCAAAACGCGGCACAGGAGCGGTGAATCCCAATCCTCTCGTCGGCGCAGTCATAGTGAAGGATGGCAGGATCATAGGAGAGGGATATCATGTGAGATATGGTGAGCTCCACGCGGAGCGCGCAGCATTTGCTAGTCTTAAGAGCCAGACGGATGCCGAGGGAGCAGTCATGTATGTGACACTTGAGCCGTGTTGTCACTTTGGCAAGCAGCCGCCTTGTGTGGATGCAATCATAGAGCACAAGATCAGAAAGGTGTACTGCGGTTCTGATGATCCAAATGCAATGGTGGCAGGAAATGGATTTAAGAGACTGAGAGATGCAGGAATAGAGGTGTATACACACTGCCTCAAGGCTGAGTGTGATGCCATAAATGGAATTTTCTTTAAGTATATCGTGAATAAACGGCCGTATGTGACTATGAAATATGCCATGACCATGGATGGCAGGATCGCAACTCATACAGGAGCCAGCAAATGGATAACCGGCGAAGCTTCAAGGGCATATGTGATGGAGCTCAGGAACAGGCATAAGGGTATAATGGCGGGCATAGGAACAGTGCTTGCGGATAATCCGATGCTCACATGTAGAATAGAGAAAAGCGCGGACAGGGATACTGATAATGTCAGAAATCCGATCAGGATAATATGTGACAGCAAGCTCAGGATTCCGGAGAATTCCCAGATCATACAGACTGCCGGAGATATAGAGACCATAATTGCCACGACGGCAGCAGGGGCTTCAGATTCGGCAAAGTGTGAGAACCTTAAGGATAAAGGTGTAAGCATCATAGAGACCGAAGCTGTTGACGAACATGTGGATCTCAGACAGCTTATGGCGATACTCGGCGAGAAAGGCATAGACGGGATACTGCTGGAGGGCGGCGGCGAGCTCAACTACAGCATGGTATCAGAAGACCTTGTGGATGAGGCATGTGTGTTTATTGCTCCAAAGATATTTGGCGGCGAAGGCAAGTATAGTCCGGTATCAGGAACAGGAGTGGATGTGCCTGTGGATGCGCATATGTTCAGACTGGACGAGGTCAGAAGATTTGATGAAGATGTGATGCTCAGATACAAAAGGGTTTAGGAACTTCCCAAAATGGATCAAGTGAATGAATCTGTTACGGGCTGGAGAAAAAATTATGAGGTCTGTTACATGATATAGAAAAGAGGTCGTACATGTTCACAGGAATAGTTGAAGAAATAGGTACTATAAGAAAGATAGATAAAGGTGTAAGCTCCTGCAGCATTACGGTGCAGGCGGACAAGGTGCTCCAGGAAAGCCGGGTTGGAGACAGTATAGCGGTAAACGGTGTATGTCTCACTGCAACCAGCATATCCGGGAATATCTTCACTGCGGATGTCATGCCGGAGACGCTGAGGCGAAGCGGACTCGGACAGCTTACCGGTGGCAGCAGAGTGAATCTCGAGCGCGCCATGGCGGCCGGAGGAAGATTTGGCGGACATATCGTGTCGGGGCATATAGATGGAACCGGAACGATCAGGGAACTCAAGCGGGAGGACAATGCAGTGTGGGTGACTATAGACTGTTCTCCAAAGATACTCAGATACATCATTGAGAAGGGCTCGATAGCCATAGATGGTATAAGCCTCACAGTTGCGTATGTCGATGACACTTGCTTTAAGGTGTCAATCATTCCGCACACGGCGGGGGAGACGACACTGCTCGACGGCAAGCCGGGCAAGGTGGTAAATCTTGAAAATGATGTGGTTGGCAAATATGTAGAGAAGCTGCTTATGCCATACAAAGGTGACAATACAGATGGAAAGCTTTCAAATGGAAAGGCTTCAGATAGATCAGGACTTGATATGAAGTTCCTGGCAGAAAATGGATTTATGTAGACAGATATTTTAAGGAGGTAGAGTGATGAGTTTTGAATTCAACTCAATAGAAGAGATAGCCGCTGATCTTGCGGCAGGCAAGCCGGTTGTCATGCTTGACAACGAGGACAGAGAGAATGAGGGCGATGTCATCTGTGCGTCAGAATTTGCTACAACAGAGAATGTCAACTTCATGGCAAAGTGGGCGAGAGGTCTCATATGCATGCCTATGGATGCCTCATATGCGGATAAGCTGAATCTCCCACAGATGTGCATAACAAATACAGATAACCATTGTACAGCATTTTCGGTGTCGGTGGATCATGTGGACACAACCACAGGAATCTCGGCAGAGGAGAGAGGCTACACAGCTAGAAAATTTGTGGATGAAAATGCAAAACCGGATGACTTCAGAAGACCGGGACACATGTTCCCACTTCAGGCAGTTGCGGGCGGAGTCATAGAGAGAAATGGTCATACAGAGGCGACAGTAGACCTCATGAAGGTTGCAGGACTTAAGCCTTGTGGACTTTGTTGTGAGATCATGAAGGACGACGGAACCATGGCGAGAAAGGATGATCTTGTGGAGTTTGCAAAGGTTCATGGCCTTAAGATATCCACCATAGAGAAGCTTGCCCAGTATAGAAAAGAGCATGAAGTATTCGTTGAGTGTGTGGCTAAGGCAAAGCTCCCTACAAAGTACGGTGAGTTTACGATCTGTGGATATATCAACAAGCTGAATGGTGAACATCACGTGGCACTCACAATGGGTGATATTGCGGATGGCAAGCCTGTTCTCTGCCGTGTGCACAGCGAGTGTCTCACAGGTGACTGCTTCGGTTCACAGAAGTGTGACTGCGGTCAGCAGCTCGATGCAGCCATGAAGGCTATAGCTAAGGAAGGCAGAGGGGTGCTTTTGTACATGAGACAGGAGGGCAGAGGAATAGGCCTTATCAACAAGATAAAGGCATATGCACTTCAGGATCAGGGGCTTGATACAGTTGAGGCAAATCTCAAGCTTGGCTTCCCTGATGATGCAAGAGATTACACCATAGGGACACAGATACTTGTGGATCTCGGAATCAGACAGATCAGACTACTCACCAACAACCCACTCAAGGTATACGGCCTTGCAGGCTACAATCTTGAGATCGTGGAGAGGGTTCCGATAGAGATAGAGCCAACCAGGTTCGACGCATTTTATCTCAAGACAAAGAAAGAGAAGATGGGTCATATGTTGAATGATGTATAATATTTCACAAGGAGGGACCCGCGTAAGCGGGAGGATTCCTTGTGAAGCACGCAGACGCCGCGCGCAAGCGCATTTTCATGCGTCTGCTCCATAGAACAAGGAGGGACCTGCGTAAGCGGGAGGATTCCTTGTGAAGAATGGAAGCGCACTGATGTGCGCGCAGGTCATCAAGCGATGCTTGACGACATATCATGCAGACGCCGCGCGCAAGCGCATTTTCATGCGTCTGCTCTATATAATAAGGAGGATAAATCAGATGAATAAGGTAGAAGGAAAATTAGTAGCAAATGGAGCAAAGATAGGTATAGTGGCAGCGAGATTTAATGAGTTCATAGTTTCAAAGCTTGTCAGTGGTGCAGAGGATGCACTTCTCCGTCATGATGTAAATGCAGATGATATCACAGTGGCATGGGTTCCGGGAGCATTTGAGATCCCTGTAATCGCGAAGAAGATGGCTGCAAGCGGCAAGTATGACGCTGTTATCTGCCTTGGCGCAGTTATCCGTGGTGCAACAAGCCACTATGATTATGTATGCAATGAGGTTTCAAAGGGAGTTGCTTCAGTATCACTTGAGACAGGTGTACCGGTAATGTTCGGCGTTGTGACAACAGAGAACATCGAGCAGGCCATCGAGCGTGCAGGAACAAAAGCCGGCAACAAGGGTTACGACTGTGCCATGGGAGCACTTGAGATGATCGACCTCATGAAGCAGCTGTAAAATATCAGAAGATAATGAATCGGTCATAGCATGGCCAGATACAACATATTATTATACGACAGGATGGACAGGTTATATGAAGAATCCGGACAGAAAGATATTGTTTTTTGATATAGATGGAACGCTTATAACTGAGGATGGAAGAAGATATTTCCCGGACAGCGCAAGGAGGGCTCTGGCACAGGCCAGGGCCAACGGACATCTGTTATTTATCAATACAGGAAGAGTGTATTGTAATGTGACGGATGAGATAAAGTCTGCGGGATTTGACGGATTTGTGTGCGGATGTGGAACATCCATATATTACGATGGAAAGGAATTGTTTCACAACGATGTCAGTAAAGATGTGTGCAGGGATATAGCATATGCATGCCGTAGATACAATATGTACGGCATGTTTGAGCATCGTGACAAGGTGTATGTGGATGGGAAGAACATGGAGAGTGGCCCTATGGCGGAGATGGTCAGATACTTCCGCGCAAATGGTATATTTGTAGGCGAGAATGTGGACTCTGATGATTTTGAATTCGACAAGTTCTGCTGCTGGATTCCTGATGACAACATGAAAGTTCCGGAGTTCCGCGAATATGTGTCAAAGAATTTTGAGTATATAGACAGAGGCCCGGATTTCTGTGAGATAGTTCCGAATGGATTCAGCAAGGCTACTGGCATACAGTATCTGTTGGATTACTTTGACATACCACTTGAAAATGCCTATGCATTTGGTGATGGCAACAATGATGCACCTATGTTATTATATTGTCCGAACAGTATAATCATGGAGAAGGGGCCGGATGAGTTGAAAAAACAGGTCATGATGGTCACAGATGATGCGGAAAATGATGGTATATATAAGGCTATGGTAAAGCTGGGGATCATAGATGCCTGGGACCAGGTTTGATATAGAGATCTGCAAATGTAGGAGATTTTGATGGAAGAACAGGAAGAGTACAAGAAAGTCACGTTGATAGATCAGATAGCTATAGCGGTCAGCAGCCCAAAGAATTACAGACATCTCACGGGGCTTGGCACAGGAAGACTGGTGCTGTTTGTGGTTGTCATGTCATTCATATTAGCGATTATGGAATTCGGAATAGACGCGATATTCTGGGTGAGCAAGGTCGGAGGATTCAGGAATCTGGCAAAGCAGGAGATTCCAGCATTCACATATCAGGATGGAAAGCTGTATATTGAGCGTGATATACAGATATCCGTGGGCAGTGGAATATTGTATATCAACACGGATGCGGCTGAAGTGGAGTTGGATGGACTGGATACAGATGGATCCTATGTTGCTATAGGAAGCGAATATGTAACTGTGGGCATTGTGAGTGGTGGGACCGGTTATGAGTATATGAAGACACCTATAAAGTATTTCATGTTACCGGATGGCTTCAACAATGATGGACTGGCAGCATGTGCACCTCTGTTCTATATGTATATAGGAATAATGTTTGCGTTAGTGATGATAGGCTGCGCTGGGAGGCAGCTGCTTCTCGCGCTGCTATTCAGTATAGTGGGTAATACTGTGGCGAAGAATCTGAACACAGGGCTGTCTTATGGTAAGGTATATGTTATATGCGTGTATGCACAGACTCTGGCGATGCTTATAATGTCTGTAAATACTGCAGTTGATTACATGGTATCATCGTTTTTTGTATGGATGATAACTATGTTCATATCGATGATGTTTATGAATAAGGCAATCATGGCTCATGTCAGCGGAGATATACCGCCAAGAGATAGATTCTGGTGATCTTGGCAGAAAATGCAGAGTGATGTTCAAACAGCCGCCAGACTATACAGGATTGTTCAGGGAGGAAGATTGTGGAGATAGAGAGAAAATTTCTGGTGTCGGATATTCCTTTGGATCTGGCAAAGTATCAGGTAAAACATATGGAACAGCTCTATGTGTCAACCTGTCCGGTCATAAGGATAAGGAGAAGCAACAATAAAAGAATCCTTACGATAAAGTCAAGGGGACTGCTTTCAAGGCAGGAATTTGAGATGGAGATCGATGAGGAGGAATATACCAGCCTAAGAGCTAAGTCCGAGGGCAACGTTATAGAAAAGGACAGGTATATCATACCTGTTACAGATACAGACGGTGGCTGTGGGGACGCAGAAACAGATGCTGGGCTCCGGATAGAACTTGACATATTCCGTGGAAAGTTCCGGGGACTGGTATATGCTGAGGTTGAATTTCCGTCTGAGGATATAGCTGGTCGTTTCAGGGCGCCGACGTGGTTTCTGAGGGATGTTACGGGGACCGGCGTATATCAGAACAGTGCACTGAGCAGTATGGATGAGAGTGATATAGCAGGATTTATCAGTAATGCATATAAGGAGGAACAGAGATGAAGGCAAGAATGTTATTTGCAACCGGTTATGAAGAGGTGGAAGCACTTACAGTGGTGGATATACTCAGAAGAGCTGGCATAGATTGTGTTATGGTTGCTGCAGATGACGAGGAGTCTGTGACAGGCGCCCACGGCATTAGCGTGCATATGGATGAGAGATTGTCTGATGTGAAGGATCAGTGTGATCTTGTGATACTTCCTGGAGGAATTCCAGGGGTTCCGAACCTCAAGGCCAATCCAAAGGTTGAGGCACTGGTCAGGTCGCAGAACGACAGAGATGCATATGTTGCAGCTATATGTGCCGGACCTACAGCACTTGGAGCATTTGGGGTGCTTGAGGATAGAAAAGCTACATGCTATCCGGGGTGTGAAGGACAGCTTATGGCTAAGGAACACAGCACTGATATGGTAGTCGTTGATGGCAATGTGATAACAAGCCGCGGTGTGGGAACTGCTATAGAGTTCGGACTCCGACTGGTTGAGGTGCTTATCGACAAGGCTGCGGCAGATGAACTTGCAGAAAAGATAGTATATAAAAGATAATCTGTACAAGGACTTGAAATGAATATAAAAATATCAGTTAGAAGCCTGGTGGAATTCATATTCCGCAGCGGAGATATAAGTGATAGCAGTAGTGGGACTCTGTCCAGAGAGGCGATGAATGCGGGAAATCGTATCCATAGAAAGCTTCAGAAAAGGGCAGGGTCTTATTATAATTCTGAGGTACCACTCAGGTACACTGCGGAGTGTGGCGGACATATTATTACTGTTGAAGGCCGGGCAGATGGGGTCATAGACATACGTGGAAAAGAGAATATAGACGAAGAAGAATCCAGACAGGAAAAAGCTGATATAGACCGTCATGTGAGCTCGGAGTCAGCTGTAATGCAGGGAACAAATGATACTGGAGCAGATAGCTGTGACGGGCATGTACGTGATATGGCTGAGGGATACGATGTGGATTTCCGTGAGGGAGACGTAATGATAGATGAGATAAAAGGCATCTACAGGAATCTTGACGATATGGAGGCTCCGCAGCGTGTTCATGTGGCACAGGCCATGTGTTATGCCTATATTTATGCTGTGCAGAATCATCATGACAAGATAGACGTAAGAGTGAGTTATGTCAATCTGGATAGCGAAAAGGAGAAATTCTTCAGGAGAGGCTATGAGTTAGAATATCTTCAGGAATGGTTTGACCATATGATATATGAGTTGTCAAGGTGGCTGGAATTGATTGAGACGCACCGCTTGAGCAGGGACCGCTCGATAGAGGATATGGAATTCCCATTTGAGTACAGAAAGGGACAGAAGGAGATGGCTCTGTATGTATACAGGGCTATAGAACAGAAAAAGCATCTGTATGTACAGGCTCCCACAGGAATAGGTAAAACAATGGCTGCAATCTATCCTGCTGTTAAATCGTTTGTTCAGGGGACAGTGACAAAGATGTTTTATCTTACTGCAAAAACCATCGCCCATACAGTTGCGAGGGGAGCAGTGGAACTGCTTATGGACAGGGGGCTGGTGTTCAGTACAGTTATATTGACCGCCAAGGAGAAGATATGTATCCAGGATGATATGGACTGTAATCCATCAGTCTGTCCGTATGCCAGAGGGCATTATGACAGGGTGAATGAGGCTTTGTATGACCTGGTATCACATGAAGCGGTGATAGACAGAGAAACTGTGCTTGGGTATGCAGCGAGATACAGTGTATGTCCGTTTGAGCTCAGTCTTGATGCAACTCTGCTTGCGGATGCTGTTGTGTGCGATTATAATTATGTGTTCGATCCCAGGGCCAGTCTCAAGCGTTTTTTTGCCGGGGAAGGTGCTGCTCCAGGAAATTACGTGTTCCTTGTTGATGAAGCGCACAATCTGGTGGACAGGGCATCATCCATGTATAGTGCACAGATTATCAAGGAGGATTTTCTAGAATTAAAAAAGTTGACATCCCAGTATGGAGGAAGGCTTTCCAGGTATCTGGGAAAATGTAATAGGGAGCTCCTGGAGCTCAAGAAGGTTGTTCCAGGTGATGGATACGGAGTGCTAGGCAGTATAGCCGGTCTGCACCTCAAGCTGCTGGGATTGCACGATGCCATGGAGGCATTCCTTGAGGAACACAGACAGTTCCCGGAGCGCAGTCGTGTGCTTGAATTCTACTTTAATCTGACATCATTTCTGAACATTGCGGAGCTGGTGGATGAGAATTATGTCATATATGATGAGATCCTTGCAGACGGTCGGTTTATGGTAAAGCTGTATTGTGTAAAGCCGTCTGCCAATATAGGAAACTGCCTTGACAAGGGCCTTGCTACGGTGTTCTTTTCTGCCACTATACTCCCTGTGAGATACTATATGGAGATGCTGTCGGACAGCCCGGAGGATCAGGCAATATATATCAGGTCCCCGTTTCCTAAGGAGAACAGAAGAATACTTATTGCCAATGACGTGACCACAAGATACACCAGGCGGAATGATGAGCAGTATGGGAAGATATCTGATTATATAAAGAACGTGGTAGATTCAAAGCCAGGCAACTATATGGTGTTCTTTCCGTCTTATGCCATGCTGGAAAAGGTTGTTGGACTAGTGGGTGAGGAAACATTTGCATATGATGTCAGAGTTATATCCCAGACTCCATACATGACTGAGGCAGACAGAGAGTCGTTTCTTGAAGCGTTTGAATCAGATGACAATGTGCTGGCTATGTGCATAATGGGTGGAATATTCTCAGAGGGGATAGACCTGACCGGAAACCGTCTCATAGGAGCGGTGGTGGTCGGCCCGGGGCTTCCGCAGGTGTGCACGGAGAGAAAGCTCATGATGGATTATTTTGACAGCCGCGATGGTGCTTCAGGCAGCTGGTTGGACAGTGATGGATTTAAGTATTCGTATCAGTATCCCGGTGTGAATAAAGTGCTTCAGGCGGCTGGCAGAGTCATAAGGACAGAGACCGACCAGGGTGTGATACTTCTGCTGGATGACAGATTTGCAACGCATAGATATAGTGGTCTGTTTCCTGTGGAGTGGGATGATTACAGCATTTGCAGCCACTCAAATGTACGTGAACAGCTTGATGAATTCTGGGATTCTAAAAGTAAAGAGAATTAATGTACAAAAGCAATAGACAGTGCTATAATGAGCAGTATCGTGAGGAGAAGCTGTGTAAGACGGCGGCTCTATTAAATATAAAAGGGGATAACCATGGTAGATATAACTGTAAAGAATATACTGGAAGCAACCGGTGGAGTTCTGCTATGTGGAGATGAGAACACCGTGCTCACAGATATCTGTATCAACTCAAAGGAAGCTAAGGAGGGCGATCTGTTTGTACCGATCATTGGTTCAAGAACAGATGGCCATAGATTTATAGAGTCGGCACTTCAGATGGCTGCAGCCACACTTACATCAGAGCATGACAATGTGGTGGTATCGGACAAAGCTTATATCAGGGTGGATGACACCGTCAAGGCACTGCAGGCCATTGGAAAGTACATCAGGAACAGATATGATATGCCGGTTGTGGCAGTCACAGGAAGTGTGGGCAAGACTACAACAAGAGAGATGATCACAGCGGCAGTCAGCGCAGGAATGAAGTGCTTCCATACAGAGGGTAATTACAATTCAGTATATGGTGAGCCTATAACAGTATCAAGAATGACAGATGAATACGATGCGGCTGTTCTCGAACTTGGAATCGGTGAGCCTGGAGAGATGGATATTCTCACTGATATTGCCCAGCCGGATATATGTGTTATAACGACGATAGGAGTGGCACATATAGAATATATGGGGTCACTGGAAAACACCCGCAAGGAGAAGCTCAGCATCATTAAGGGGATGGGTGAGAATGGAACCCTGTATATCAATGGTGATGATCCTATGCTGTATGCTGTCAAGGACGAGATACCATGCAAGGTGTATACATATGGATGTGGTGAAGGTATGGACTTCAGGGCGACGAATATACGTATGGAGGATGGTTATTCTGTATACGATATGGTGCATGGCGATGATGTCGTAACTGTCAAGGTTGGCGTTATGGGGCTGCACAATGTGCGTAATTCACTGGTGGCCATGGCTGTGTCACATCAGCTTGGGGTTCCATATGAGAAGTCATCAAAGGCATTTGAGAATTTCAGAGGCCTCAGACAGAAGGTTATAAAGCTTCCTGGCAAATATACCATCATAGATGATACATACAATGCAAGCCCTGATTCCATGAAGGCCAGCACTGATGTACTCTGTGACATGAAGTGTGAGGGCAGAAAGTATTTAGTGTTGGGTGATATGCTTGAACTCGGAGAGAAAAGCGATGAGTATCATTACGAGGTAGGAGAATACCTCAGGGATAAGAAGATAGATGAGGTTATAGTTATCGGAGAGCATGCCCAGAAGATTAAGGAGGCTCTCGATGCCTGTGATACAAAATATGCCAAGACAGTGTCATTTACTGATACAGAAGAGATTGCTATATATCTTATGGCTCTCATGAAACCTGAGGATATAGTACTTTTGAAGGCTTCGAATGGCATGAAATTGAGTGAAGTGGTTAATATTCTCACGAATTAGTACGCGTATTTGTGCAAAATACCAAAGGCGATCACGGATTTACAACAATCTGTGATCGCCTTTTTGTATAAAGTGTTGGCATTTGGCGCAAATCAATTCCTAAAACGATACAAAAGGGAGAAAAGAATTTGGTTATATTGAAAAAATATAAAAAATGGAGTAATATCAACCTAGCTTGAAAATGAACACATAAGATTATATAGATACTTTTTAATTGGGAGGAAAGAATCATGGCTACAGCAAAGAAGGCAGATGAGACAAAGAAGGTAACAAAGGCAACACCTGCAGCAGCACTTGCTAAGGTTGAGGCAGTTAAGAAAGAGGAAGCTGCAAAGAAGACAGCAGCTACAGAGCCAAAGGCAGCACCAGCAAAGAAGGCAGCTCCAGTTAAGGAAGAGCCAAAGGCAGCAGCTGAGGTAAAGGCAGCACCTGCAAAGAAAGCAGCTCCAGCTAAGAAGGAAGAGCCAAAGGCAGCAGCACCAGCAAAGAAGGCACCAGCAAAGAAGGCACCAGCAAAGAAGGCAGCTCCAGCTAAGACAACAGAGAAGGTATTTGTTGAGTTCGCTGGCGGTCAGATAGAGATGGCAGCAATCGTTGCTAAGGTAAAGGAAGTTATTGGCAATAAGACAGTTAAGGAATTGAACGTATACTACCAGCCAGAAACAGGCATGGTATATTATACAGCTGATGGAGAATCAGGTTCTTACAGTCTTTAATCTATAGATGTTTGTTTTGAGACGGATCCCGGTCGTAACGACTGGGATCTTTTTTTATTTGTGCAATATTGTGCTGTATATAATGCTCTTTCTGTGATAATATGTCATTAGTTAGCGTGGCCTAACTGATGCTTTTACAGGAGGTAAGAGATGACAATACACGAGTATGGAGACAGGAAGAATCCGCATATATTGCTTATACATGGAATGTGGATGTGTCACGAGATGATGCTTCCATATGTAGAGAAAATGCGAGGAGAGTATCATATAATAGCTCCGGATCTGACCGGGCATGGCAGCGATATGGGAAGTTTTGAGGGTGCGGAGCAGGACGCTGTACAGATCGGCAAATGGCTTGCAGATCACGATATAAAGAGCCTGGAGCTTATGTTCTCTGCATCGATGGGGTGCGTTGTGGCCATGTATCTGATGACTGACAGCCCGTGGCTCAATGTTAAATGTTCAGTGCTTGAAGGGGCTGCACTGACGAGAATGAAGGGCGTTGAATGGATGTTCCGCGGCATGATGGGAGGTATGCAGAAGCACCCGGAAACTGCATCAAAGATGTATTCTGCGGCGTATATTGATTCTGATGTGATGAAAAAGCTTTCTGATTCCATGAGCAGGACAGACAAGAAAGCACTTGCATGTATGGTGCATACATGCAACAGCTTCAAATACGAGCAGAGCATGCTGCCTGCAGATATGCAGAGAAGATTGTTTTTTGAGTTTGGCAGTAGGGATTCACACATTGTGTGCCGAAAGCTGATACAGAAATACTATCCAGAGGCGACGATAACGATCAGAAAGGGTTATGGCCATTGTGGATATATGTTTAAGCATCAGGAAGAGTACAGCGATATATTGAAGGACTACATGAAGAAGAGCATGCAGCCTGGCAGAGTATAAATCGTAATTAGAGCATGCTGTTTATGTGCATATATTAAAAAGCCTGTGATATGAATTGTTAGTCATATCACAGGCTTTTATTCTTATTGTGAATAATAATATATATTATTGGATTACTTGGTTGTCAGGAAATCAGCGTATGCTGTAGGAAGACCATGCTCTGTAGGATCAAGACCCTTGATCTCTTCCTCCTCAGATACTCGAAGACCGATAGTTTTCTTGATGATCAGGAATACGATGGTGATCGTAACTGCTGTCCATGCTGCAACTGCTGCAAATCCGAGTAACTGTATGAGGAGTGGATGTATTCCACCGCCATAGAACAGACCGTTTAATGTATCGTTTCCAGGAACAGAAGTTGTAGAGAAAAGACCAACAGCAAGAGTTCCCCAGATACCATTTACACCATGTACAGCTATAGCACCAACAGGATCATCAACATGTAATGCGTGGTCACAGAGCCATACGCCGAATACTACGAGAAGTCCGGCAACGATACCTATGATAGCTGCGCCGAAGGCATCAACTGTATCACAAGGTGCTGTGATAGCTACAAGACCTGCAAGTGAAGCGTTGAGACACATTGACACATCAGGCTTGCCATATTTGAGCCATGTAAATATCATACATGAAACTGTTGCAAGTGCAGGTGCGATAGTAGTTGTAAGGAAGATAGAACCTAACTGCTCAACAGATGTAGCTGCTGCACCGTTGAATCCATACCAGCCGAACCACAGGATGAATACACCGAGTGCGCCGAGTGGAAGGTTATGACCAGGGAATGTGTGAACCTTTACTACCTTACCTGTCTCATCCTTCTTGAACTTTCCAATACGAGGTCCAAGTAATGCTGCTCCTATCAGGGCTGATATACCACCTACCATGTGGATGGCACATGAACCGGCGAAATCGTGGAAGCCAAGCTTTACAAGCCAGCCGCCTGGATTCCAGATCCAATGAGCTTCAATAGGATATATCAGCAGTGAGATGATAGCTGAGTATATGCAGTATGCAGAGAACTTTGTTCTCTCTGCCATGGCTCCGGATACGATGGTTGCTGCTGTTGCACAGAACACAAGGTTGAATACGAAGCTTGACCAGTCATAGTTGTCAAAGTGAAGGAACAGATCAAGGGATGGCTTTCCGATGAACCCTCCAAGTGCCCAGTCACTGCTTCCGATGAGAAGCGATGAACCGAGGATCATGAATGAAACTGTACCGAGACAGAAATCCATGAGGTTTTTCATTATAATATTTCCAGCATTCTTTGCTCTTGTGAAACCGGCTTCAACCATTGCAAATCCGGCCTGCATCCAGAATACCAGTGCGGCTCCAACGAGGAACCAAACTCCAAATACAATTGTGCTTACGTCTTCCATAATCATTCCTCCTTTTAATACATTGTAGTTGTGGAAGTGATCAGATATAAAAAAAGATGCGTCCCGCCAGGTCTGAACCTGACAAAACACATCTTTGTGCACATTATATCTGATCGTACGTCACTGAGATATGACTGATAATAAGTATCTCAGTGCCACACCTCAATTACTAACTTGGGTTGAGTATAGTATTGAGATATGGTAAAATATTGAATAAATCGGACATGGAGCGATAAACCTTATTATATTTTGTGCTGACTTAATATAATAAAGCAAAGATATGGCAAAGATAAATAAAATTATGGAGATGTTGCTTATGAATAGTCAGATTTTATTGAATGTTAATTTTTGTAATGAGATATATACACATTTTGTAGAAAAGAATGACCGGTCTGTATATGTGAGGGCGGGGTACAGTATGGATGGGATAAGACTTGTGCCCCAGGAAAATGTGGGTATATGCCTGGTATGTATGGATGGACATATAAGAGAGGTGTGTCTGGGGGATCTCGATACTCCGGTTGATATTGATGGAAGCTGCAGCTTTATATCAGTGGAGATGGACTCATGCTTCAACAGGAAAGCGCTGGATGTGTGCGATATAAAGCCGTTTGGAAGATTGCTGACGGATGATATGGGCTGTGCGGACCAAAATTCCGGAGATTCGCTGAAAGCTGCAATGGATATAATTATAGGTTATGTAGAGTCTTGTGAGCCTTTGTGGAAGAATGCAGTCATGACAGATGCTGGCGTTATGAAGCAGGCAGACACCATATATACTACAAATGGCAAGGTGAGTGTAACTGAGCTGGCGGCGGATATGGGGTGTACAGTGAGACACGTGCATAGAAGGTTCGTGGAGGAACTGGGGATGGGTCCCAAGAGATTTGCCCGTATCGTGAGGATCAGGGAGACTGTCAGAAGAATGCTTGAGCATCCGGGTGGTCACGTTACAGATTGTATGGATGACATGGGATATTCTGATCAGGCACATTTCCAGAGGGAGTTCAGATGGTATACAGGCATCACGCCTCGTAGCCTTCTGAAAATGCTCGATGGTAAAAGCTGATCAACTAAGAACAGGCAGTGGACATAAGCCACTGCCTGTCAATGTAGAAAAAGGAATGATACTGGATGCCTGTGTTTATCAGAGTGCTGTCTCTCCGCGCTCGCCTGTACGGATACGTACAACATCTGCTACATCGTATACAAAGATCTTACCATCACCGATCTTACCGGTGGATATCCTTTCGCAGACCTTGAATATGATCTTGTCTGCAACATCGTTTGCTGCGATGGTCTCGATCTTTACCTTTGGAATAAGATTTACAACATATTCGCTGCCTCTGTAAGTTGTCTTATATCCCTTCTGATTACCGTAACCCATGATGTTTGATACCATGGCACCTGTCGACTCACACTCATCAAGTATGGACTTGACGTCATCAAGCTTTTCTGAACGAACTACGATTTCAAGTTTTTTCATATTACAGTCCTCCTTTTACCCGTTGGATTTATTTTTACTGATTATAGCATAGCAAAAAAGTCAATTCCATAGCACTTCGCAAATGCTGAAATATTAAAACGATTCGAAAGACCGTAGCTGTAAAATGACATAAAAAACGGGAGTTTGACTTAATATTATTAAGAAGAAAATGATGGTATGAGGAGTTTGGCTACGGCTATTTTACAGTAATTTCATATTTGCAGGTGTTGGTAAATGTGGTATATGTGTGTTATTATATTTCTGACTGAGACTATGTATAGTCAGGAAAGGAAAATTAGATATGGCAGAGAAATATGATGATATAGATAAGAAGACACCAGACACGGTGGATACCGATGGACATGCATCTGAGAATAAAGACGATAATGACGACTATGAGAAGTACTGCTATCTGTGCAGAAGACCTGAGAGTGTTGCGGGTAAACTGATACATATGCCAGGAGATATAAATATATGTGCAGATTGCATGCAGAGATCATTTGACAGCTTCAACAATTCCGGGTTTGGCAACATGCCGGGGCTTGGCAATATGCAGTTCATAGATCTCACAAATATGCCATTTGGCAATATAGATATGTCCAAGTTCAAGGCACAGAATGACGTGCCAAAGTCACAGAAAGTCAAGAAGAAGGCGCCAAAGGAAAAGAAGCAGGAGGAAGAGCTCACGCTTAAGACAATTCCGGCTCCTCATAAGATCAAGGCTATGCTGGATGAGTATGTTGTGGGACAGGAATATGCCAAGAAGGTTATATCTGTGGCTGTATACAATCATTATAAGAGGGTTCTCACAGATACCATGGATGATATAGAGATAGAGAAGTCCAACATGCTGATGGTGGGACCTACCGGCTGTGGTAAGACATATATAGTCAAGACCATAGCGAGACTTCTCAAGGTGCCTCTTGCAATAACTGATGCGACAACTCTTACAGAGGCCGGTTATATAGGCGATGATGTTGAGAGCGTTCTGTCAAAGCTTCTCGCCGCCGCCGACAATGATGTGGAGAAGGCAGAGAGAGGAATCGTGTTCATAGATGAGATAGACAAAATCGCCAAGAAGCAGAACAGCAACAGCAGGGATGTGAGCGGTGAATCCGTACAGCAGGGACTGTTGAAGCTGCTTGAGGGTGCGGATGTTGAGGTACCTGTGGGATCGGGCAGCAAGAATGCTATGGTTCCTATGACGACCATAAATACAAGAAACATACTGTTTATATGTGGTGGAGCATTCCCTGATATAGAGGAGATCATCAAGCAGAGGATCAGCAAGCAGGCGTCCATGGGCTTCAAGGCTGAACTCAAGGACAAATATGACGATGATCCGAATCTGCTGAGACAGGTTACAACCGAGGATCTCCGTGAGTTTGGCATGATACCAGAGTTCCTTGGAAGACTTCCGGTACTCTTCACACTTGATGCGTTGGACAAGGATATGTATGTGAGCATACTCAAGGAGCCTAAGAATGCGATACTGAAGCAGTACAAGAAGCTCCTTGCACTGGATGAGGTGGATCTTAGATTTGACGATTCGGCATACGAGGCGATAGCTGAGGAGGCGATCAAGAGGAAGACGGGAGCCAGAGCCCTGCGTGCAATTATAGAGAAATTCATGCTGGATATCATGTACCAGATCCCAAGGGATGACACTATAGGAAGGGTGACCATCACAGGTGATTATATAAAGGGAAAGGGAAGCCCTATCATAGAACTGCGCGGAACACCGGCACTTGAGGAGGTAAGCGCAACTCAGATCGATAAGCAGGACTGAACAGATCTGTAATGACAATAATGCGATAACAGGAAAATGCTACTTGATAATATTTTATCAATATGCTAGAATATCACCGTTCATTAAGGGAGTAGTCAGCGCATAGCATGCGTTGTGATATCAACATAATGATTGACAGCCATCGGTCGATGATGGCGTGAATCTGGTATTACTGTAGATGATGAGACTTTCTGGACAGCTTTTTAGCTGCCCGGGAGGTCTCTTTTTATATGTGTCTGTGACTGTATCCGTCAAATCTATATCAAGGAGAAAAATTATGAGTATTGCAGAGTTATTCCTGTTGGCAGTTGGTCTTTCAATGGATGCATTTGCCGTGTCTATCTGTAAGGGTTTGTCCTTGCGCAACATCAAGGTGAAGCACATGTTTATCGCAGGTGCATGGTTTGGAGGATTTCAGGCACTTATGCCGACGGTAGGATATGTCCTCGGAAGCTTTTTTGCGGACCTGGTAAGCAAATGGTCACACTGGATCGCATTTGTGCTCCTCCTGTTCATCGGTGGAAGCATGATCAAGGAGTCGTTTGGCGAGGAAGAGGAAGTCGATGCGGATATGAGCTTTAAGGTCATGTTGCTTCTGGCTGTTGCAACCAGCATAGATGCGCTGGCTGTCGGAGTGTCATTTGCATTCCTAAAGCTGTCTACTCTGTATATCATACTTGCGGTGCTGTTCATCGGATGTATCACATTCATATGTTCAGCAATCGGAGTGAAGATAGGAAGTATATTTGGAACGAAATACAAGTCAAAGGCTGAGCTTGCCGGAGGTATCATACTTATACTCATAGGAATAAAGGTTGTTCTGGACGGCATTGGAATATTATAAACTTAATATAATATAAATAGACAATGCATGGTGTTATGTCATACAATGTCTGATAGGTTGTGTGAAGGGATAATATTTTAGTAAGGAGTTAAGTTATATGATTAAGTTCAGAAGAAACATAAGAAAGCTTGCGGCAATCACGGTGATAGCGGCGATGACGTTGTCTGTTACTGCGTGCAGCTCACACATGTTTGATGTGAAAGATCTCACGGGAATGGTGAAGGATGATGTGGACAGCTACAGTACGGTGCAGCAGGAGTTCGAGGATTTCCTTCATGATGAATATGTAGACAGTGTGACATCTGATACATTGTCATACAATTATGAGATAAAGGATGGGGATGCCCTTGGCATACCTGAGCCGGAGGTGTCACTCGGCGATGATGACATGAGTGATGAGGGCATACAGAAGCAAAAGGCAGAATTTGACGAGACATTTGAGAAGCTCAGATCATTTGACAGGGATGATCTCACAGAGAGTCAGCAGCTGACATATGACATTCTAAAGGAATACATGGAGAATGCGGAGAAGGCATATCTGAATATCTATCTCAGTGAGCCATTTTCCCCTATGAAGGGGCTGCAGGCCAATATATCCACATATTTTACAGATTACAGATTTGATGACAAGGGGGATGTTGAGAGATACATTCAGGTTCTTGGTATGGTCAGGGATTATTTTGACTCATATCTGGAGTTTGAAAAGACCAAGTCTGAGAAGGGATATTTCATGAGCGATGCAGTATGCGACAAGGTTATTGAGCAGTGTGAGGACTTTATCAAGGACAAGGATAATCACTTCATGATACAGGTTTTCAATGACAATATAGAGGCGCTGGATTTTCTGTCGGATGATGAGATTAGGGATTTTGAGGAACAAAACAAAAAGGCTGTTACCGGCAGCCTTATACCTGCGTACGAGGATGTGATAGATGTACTCACATCCCTTAAGGGAACCGGCAAAAATGATACGGGATTATGCAATTATGAGGGTGGAAAAGATTATTACGCATATCTGCTCCAAGACGCAGCGGGTACCAGCAAGAGCCCGGAGGAGGTTGCGCAGATGTTGGATGACAATCTGTCAACACTCATGACAGACCTGTATTCAATAGCCATGACAGATTATGACTCATATGAATACTTCTCAACGAATTATGGCGATCTGTTTGGTGATAGTGACAGCAAGGAACCTTCAGAGATCATTGATATACTTATGGAGACGGCAACGGAGCATTATCCTGATTTTGGCACGATAAAGTATCAGGCCAAGAAGCTTGATAAGAGTCTTGAAGATATACAGGAGAATACACTGGCATATTATATGTCACCTGCATATGATGATCAGGACAATAACCTTATAAGAGTAAATGGTAAGCATACAGATGGAATGTGGACCACACTTGCCCATGAAGGATATCCTGGACATATGCTGCAGAATGCATATTATATGTCAACTGATCCCGAACCTATCCGTACTGTACTCAGCTTCCTCGGATATAAGGAGGGCTGGGCAATGTATGCATGTTATGATGCTATAAGTTATTATACATTTGATGGTGCTGATAATTCGGATGCGGTGGCGAAGCTGTACAGGATCAATGACGAGATCAACTATCTCATAAGTGGAAGAATAGATATTGGAATCAATTACGAGGGATGGACTCTTGAAGATACCAAGAACTATCTGAATGAAAAGGGCTTCAACGGCGATGCTGCAGACGACCTGTATACAACCATGATAGGAGATCCTGCCGTATACCAGAGTTATTCAACAGGCTTCTATGAGCTTCAGGAGATCAGGGACTATGCGGAGGAACAGCTTGGTTCGAAGTTTAATGAGAAGGAGTTTAATACAGTGGTTCTTCAGACAGGTCCTTGTCAGTTTGATATATTGAAGCAGCAGGTTCAGAAGTATATAGATACCAAGTAATATAATAGAATGCAGTCGGGTACAGGGAATGTACAGACTATGATGATACCGCAGCCGTAGAATTTTCTATGCTGCGGTATTTTGGTGTAAACATTTCCAATATGCAGCATATACTATATAGATTGCCCCTGGAGGGATGTGTGGTGATAGAGGATGCTGCCTATTCTGAGGACTATGTGGAATATATAATAGAGTACAACGGAGACAGGAAAGCCCTTATGGAGCTTTACCGGCCGTATGGACTTAGTATAATCGATAACAGATATGCGGTGGCATATCAGATAAAGCCGGAGGATTACATGGAAAGCTTCTCCAGGCTTGAGTACAATCTCTTTCCGAAGGTATATGGGCTTATGGACGATGATGGGGCACTTGAGGCCATAGGAGCTATAAATATACAGCAGGAGAGTATACTTGGACTGACTGGGAATGGGGTGTTGCTGGGAATAGTTGACACAGGGATAGACATTCTGGGTGATCAGTTCATAGAGAGCGATGGTAGTACGAAAATACTTGCAGCCTGGGATCAGACAGTGGAGGGATCCTGGGATGCATCATATGGCTATGGCAGGGAGTATAGCGAGGAGGAGATACAGGCTGCTGTAGATAACAGACAGAAGATACTTACGGATGCCACGGGACATGGCACATTCTGTGCGGGAACAGCGGTGAGCGTGGCTACGTCATCAAAGCTTGTCGTAGTCAAACTGAAGCAGGCAAAGGAGAATATACGGAAATTTTATGGAATCCCCGCCGGGGTAGATGCGTACAGTGAAGTCGACATAATGTTAGCGGTGGCATATCTTCTGGAACAGCAGAAACGGCTCAGGATGCCGATGTGTATACTTATGACACTTGGGACAAACAGCGGAAGCCATACGGGAGCCGGGGCACTTGACAGATATATCAGCAATATAGGGGATCTGCAGGGACTGGTAGTGGCAGTGGCAGGGGGAAATGAAGGCCGTGCAGGACATCATTTCTCCGGACGGGTGACTGACAGTTTTGCTGTTCTGGAGATAGATGTCGCCCACAATGACAGCTTTACCCTTGAGATATGGGGACAGTCGACG
This sequence comes from uncultured Coprococcus sp., assembly GCA_934247115.1. Taxonomy (GTDB): domain Bacteria; phylum Bacillota; class Clostridia; order Lachnospirales; family Lachnospiraceae; genus Coprococcus. The sequence continues at coordinate 15,317 of CAKQIY010000010.1, read as the reverse complement.
AATACCTATTCCGTGGCTGTAGAGGTTCCTGGTGGAGAGTTCATAGAGAGGATATCACCGAGATATGACAAGAGTTCTATCATCAGGCCCATCTTTGGCGGAGGCATGATATATGTTGATTATTTTATTGTAGAAGACTCTGCCGGGCAGGAGCTCATCATGCTCAGATTTGTTTCCCCGGCAAATGGCATATGGAGAATAAGGGTATATGGTGTGGGAAGCACAGAACTCAGCTTCAATGCGTGGCTGCCTATAAGCAGATTTATATCTCCGGAGACTAGATTTGTCACGAGTGATCCGAGAGTTACCATAACAAGTCCGGGAGTATCTGAGACTGCCATATGTACTTGCGCATATGATTACACCAATGGTAATCTGTATATTGAAAACAGCAGGGGGTATACGGCTGACGGAAGGGTAAAGCCGGATCTGCTGGCTCCTGGGGTCAATATCATGGGAGAAGGTCCTGGAAATGAACAGGTGATACGAAGTGGTACATCTGTGGCGGCGGCGTATACAGCTGGCTGCAGTGCGCTGCTTCTGGAGTGGTCGTATGGCAGAAAGCTTATACGCAATATAAATGGCAATCAGTTAAGAGGATATCTCCGCAGAGGAGCAGTTAGACCGGGGGCAGCCGGCGGACTGTTGGAACTTAGACAATATCCGAATCCAGAATGGGGGTATGGGCTTTTGAACATATACAATACATTTGAGAGCCTGAGAAATGTGTGAGGTGATAAATATGGAGAGCAACAGAAGAGAAGCGCTTCCGTCCGGGGGAGAACTGGTAGTGAGTAGTTCCGGAGTGAGGATAGAGTATTTTTTTCCGGGACCGGATAAGAGATACGGAGGAGTCCATGTGACCATACAAGGCGGGCAGATCATTGATTATATGGCTGCGTGGAAGAACAACTTTGCCCGATATGAGGAGCTTATGTGTGGAGAGAAGGGCGGATCTGTTGTGGAGAATGGTGAGCTTCGTATGGTTATAAGATCCGGATATATGAATGGGGTGTTTATCAGGGGAAATCACATGCGTATATGCCGGAGAGAACAGCTGGAACAGTTGCTGGAGGACTATAGATATGCACTTGAGCAATATCAAAGTAGTCGTTGTTAGCATGGGGGAGACTGTGCTATAATGCATCTGTGCAGGCAGCCATGGGTGTGGCTGGACACAGAATATCAATTATAATTTTAGAACGGAGGATAAGGATAATATGTATATAACATGTCTGGATTTAGAGGGAGTGCTTGTACCGGAGATATGGATCGCATTTGCTGAGGCGAGTGGAATACCTGAGCTCAAGAGGACAACAAGAGATGAGCCTGACTATGATAAGCTCATGAACTGGAGACTTGGAATACTCAAGGAGCATGGCCTCGGACTGAAGGAGATACAGGAGACTATAGCCAAGATAGATCCTATACCTGGAGCAAAGGAATTCCTTGATAAGCTCAGAGAGCTTGGACAGGTCATCATCATAAGTGATACATTCTCACAGTTTGCCGGACCACTCATGAAGAAGCTGGGATATCCGACTATATTCTGTAACGAGCTCATTGTTGCTGATGATGGTGAGATCACCGGATTCAAGATGCGCTGTCCACAGTCCAAGCTGACAACTGTAAAGGCTCTCCAGTCTATAGGCTATGACACTATAGCAAGTGGTGACAGCCATAACGATCTTGGAATGATCTATGCAAGTAAGGCTGGTTTTCTGTTCAAGAGCACAGATCAGATCAAGGCTGATAATCCTGAGCTTGAGGCATTTGAGACATATGATGAGCTTCTTGCAGCAATAAAGAAAGCAATGGACTGATAGTTTGGAATCGATGGTTAGAGGTTGCAGAGATGAGGTATAAGAGTGTTGATGAGATAGAGACATTGTCATTCAGGGAGGCATCCATAGTCAAGTGTATTTATTCAGATAAGCAGGCAATGCTGGAGTTTGAACTGGATGGAGCGGTTGTCCGTGAGGATAATTCGGCGAATGATCTGTACACTGACAGATACGTAAGTGACATGCAGGTCAGATTCGTTGAGCCCGAGATAGAAGCTCTGATGCTGGAGGGACACAGTTATTACGATGCCAATGATGTATTGCAGGAAACCGTGCCTGATACACCTGTTGACAGGAAGCACTATGAGGAGAAGCTGAAAAGCTTTGAGGGCTGCGTGATATTCTATGCGGGTCAGCCTAAGGATGGTGCCGCCGATCCTGAGAGATGTGCGGGAAGAAAATGTTTTCAGATGATAATCGATGTGGAGGAAGAGTCGTATGTGCTCAGTTTCTACTACACGAAGGTTATAGCGCAGTGGGAACATTTTATGAACAAGGTGATGAACTAAAAGATGGTCTGTTCCGGACCTGTCTTTAAGGAGTTGACAAAAGATGGCAAAACGTATAAAGAGATATATAGAATACATTGATGCACTTCTTGAGAGGGATGACGTAGACTTTCAGCAGGAGGCTGGGAGACATCTCACGCAGATAGGATTTTTTATGCATGAGAGGCTTATCCATCTTGTGGTGTTGTTTCTTTTTGCGGTACTCACTGTGGTGACATGTATAGCATTTATCGTGGCTGAGAATATATCGCTGCTTGTGCTCGCTATAGCTTTTATGGTATTGCTTATACCCTATATAAAGCATTATCACCTGCTGGAGAACAGCGTGCAGTATATGTATGAGCAGTATGACAGAATGCTGGAACGGGCTGGTGTCCAGGCGTTTGTGAACAGATGATGAAGCTACACACGAAAGGCGGTTGTTGATTATATGTTCAATATGGTTATGGGTATAGTGATGATTGGCATAGGTGTAATAAGTGTTGCCAGAGCCTTCTTCACACAGCAGATGGCAGGTTATATATTTTTCGGTGTACTCATGATAGGCTTTGGTGTGGTGGAACTCATCAGATCAAGGAGCATAAAGGCCAGAAAACAGGCTGCCAGGGACAGGGAGTTTGACATGTACAATCTCATAGCCAGCCAGATGGGAGTGAAGATCAATCCCATCACAGGAGAGGTTATGAAGGATGAGCAGGCGTATGAGAGTACTGTCAGTGCAGCGGATGCCGGAGCCCCAGAAGCAGAAGCTGATAATATGTAAGAAATATAGCGGTCTGGAGAGATCTCCTGCAGGAGATTTCCAGGACCGCTTTTTCTTTGCTGTCAGTATTGTTACTTGAAATCTGAAAAGTCATACTCGGCAAATGTCTTGCCGTGCTCGTCAGACTTGTATACCTTTCCGTCGTTGGAATCTATATAGAAGTCTCCAACCTTTGTGTCCCCCTCCTTGTTGTTGTCATGGAGTTCGATATGATAGCCGGTTTTTCCGTTGTTATACTCAGTAAGGTCCTTGTCACTGTTGGTCACCTCAAAACGGCCATCACCTGCGGGAAGCTGATCCATAAACCAGTCCTGGGCGTCGTCAAATGATCCGAATATGCCAGATACGGTATTGCCCACACCATCTGCTACATCCTTTATACCATCTGCAACGCCATCTGCCACATCCTCAACGGCATCTGCCGCGCCGCCTACAACACCTTTGTCACCTTTGCCTGAATTGCTTTCTCCGCTTGACTTCTCGGCCTCTGAAGAGGTCTGAGTGCTAGCTGAGGATGATGCTCCTGTGCTGGAAGAGGAATCAGAGCTGCCACAGCCACAGAACAGGATCATGGTGATTGCCATACACATGGTCAGTAGAAAGTATTTTTTCATGATACAAATCTCCTTATGAATTTATTGTTTGATATTATGTTGTCCGCATATCTGTAAAATATACATATAAAAAGCCATACATAATTTCAAAAAATAAATAATATAATAGAAAAAACGGTCAAGGCGGCGCAGAAATTTTGAAAAAAACAGAGAGCGTTCAGAGTGTCACAGATAACTGGCAGTATATTATGCTTGCTGTGGCCATATTCCTTGCGATAGTATTCTGCTGTTATTACATAATAAGTCAGTCAAGATGGGGATTTTATACCAGTGAAGGAATGGACGAGGGACGATATGATTCTATAGTCCCTGAAGTTAAAACTGTGGCGGTTGTGGATTCTGGTGTGGAAAATGATACCGAGCCGGAGAAATGTGCTTATCTTACATTTGACGATGGTCCGTCACACAACACGGGTGAGATACTGGATATTCTTGATGCAAATGATGTCAAGGCCACATTTTTTGTGGTTGGACGGGATGAGAGCTATTATGATACATATAGGGATATAGTTGACAGAGGACATACCCTGGGGCTTCATTCATATACCCATGACTATGACAAAATATATGCCAGTCTGGATGATTTCTCCGAAGATGTTGAGGAATTGAGAAATTTATTGTATGATGTAACAGGTGTGGATTGTGTGTATTACAGATTCCCTGGCGGAAGCTCAAACACTGTATCCAGGGTGGATATGGGTGAGCTTATCAATTATATAGAGGCCGAGGGACTGGTGTATTTTGACTGGAATGCACTCAATAATGATGCGGTGTGCGGAAGCTATACGCCGGAGCAGCTTGTCGATAATATCATGAAGGATGCGGTGAATTACGATGATGTTGTCATACTCATGCATGACATGGATGCCAGACACTGCACAGTAGAATCATTGCAGCAGCTCATAGATGAACTGCGCGGGGCGGGATATACGTTGCTGCCAATAGATGAGAATACACCACTTGTCAGACATAGATAGGAAGGGGACGGACCCGATATGACATATGAGGAAGCAAAGAAATATATAGAATATACTGATACGCTTGGCAGTGTATTGGGTCTTGACAGTATAAAAGAGCTGCTCAGACGGCTTGGTGATCCGCAGGATAAGGTTAAGGTGGTACATATTGCCGGTACGAATGGCAAGGGGTCGATATGTGCCTTCCTTGATGAGATACTTGAGGATGCAGGATATATGGTGGGAAGATATATATCTCCAACAATATTCGCCTATTTGGAGAGATTCCAGATCAATAAGGTGTATATGGGGGAAGATGAGTTTGCGGTATATCTGGATAGAGTCAGACGTGTTGCAGATGCCATGGTGTCGGATGGATGGCACCGGCCTACTTCATTTGAGACGGAGACAGCCGTTGCTTTCTGTTGGTTTCTTGACAGGAATGTGGATGTGCTTCTTCTTGAGACCGGTATGGGCGGCCTTGAGGATGCAACGAATGTATGTACACATCCTCTGTGCACGATAATAGCAAGCATAAGCATGGATCACATGAGGTTCCTTGGCAATACCATAGAGGATATATATAGACAGAAGCTTGGAATTATGAAGGATGGGGTTCCGTGTGTATCATATCCTCTGCAGGTTGGTTTACAACCACTATGGCTGAGAAAATGTGATGAAAAGTCTACTGCTGACAGGTCAGTCATGATAGATCCTAAGAATATACACGTACAGAGCAGTGGGCTTGATGGAAGTGTATTTGAGTACAAAGAAGAGTGCTACAGGCTGTCAGTGCCTGGAATATATCAGATATATAACAGCGTCACGGCTATAGAAACTGCCACTATGTTGCAAAAACTGGGATTCGATTTGGATAAAGTGAACATAAGCCGGGGAGTTTCCAATACATTCTGGAAAGGAAGGTTTCAGAAGCTGATGGATAAGCCACTGGTATATGTGGATGGAGCCCACAATCCAGGTGGCTGGATGGAACTCAGGAAGAACATAGACACGTATTTCAAAGGAAGAAGGCTGATATATGTGTGTGGAGTGTTTAAGGATAAGGATTATGAGCGCATGCTAGAGATCATGATGCCTGACGCAGACACGTTTATTGCGGTTCAGCCGGATAATCCAAGAGCTTTGGATAATAAAAAACTGGGAGAACTGGCTAAAAAGTATATTGATTCAGTTTTCGTGCAGGATGATATAGATGCTGCAGTTTTACAGGCTGTTCAGATGGCTGCTGGGATACCTGATTCGGTGGTGATAATATTTGGTTCGTTGTCATATATAGGTCCGATCATTGAAAGGGCAGAGCATGGAGGTTATGGAGCGATATGACGGATATTCATATGTACAGAGTGGACAGGATAATGAACAATTCGGAATATAAGGCGCTCATGGAGGAGATACGTCTGAGGGAGAGAACACGTATATTCTGCTGTCATGGGCTGGATCATTGTCTGGATGTGGCCAGGATAGCGTATATAATGAATGTAGAAGAAGCCTTTGGCATAGACAGGGAGATCATATATGTGGCGGCTCTTCTGCATGATGTCGGAAGGGCGGATCCTGATGACACGGGAATAGAGCATCATATACTGAGCGTAAGATATGCCTCGGAGATCCTGGGGCAATGTGGCTTTGATGAGCAGGAGAAGGCGATTATCTGTGATGCCATAGGTGCACACAATACTGATGGTGCAGAACGGGATGGACTTGCATATCTGCTCTACAGAGCTGATAAGCTGTCCAGAAACTGTGTTGAATGTGCGGCGGCTGATCAGTGCTATTGGCCGGATTCAGAGAGAAATAAAGGGATAATATATTAAGGACAGGCATGACCTGTATATACAATTGGAGGAAAAAAGGATGATAATCGGAGACAAGATATTTGAGACTGGGAAAGAGCCATATATCATGGGAATACTTAATGTAACACCGGATTCCTTTTCGGATGGTGGTCAACACAATACCATGGATACGGCTCTGCAGACCACAGAGCAAATGATAGCAGATGGAGCATTGATAATTGATGTCGGTGGAGAATCTACGAGACCTGGATATACGAAGATATCAGATGAGGAAGAGATAGAGAGAACAGCCCCTGTCATAGAAGCAATCAAGAAGAGATTTGATGTGGCTGTGTCACTTGATACATATAAGTCGGCAGTCGCAGAAGCTGGCATACTGGCCGGAGCGGACCTTATCAATGACATATGGGGCCTTAAATATGATGATAAGATGGCTGGCGTTATAGCAAAATATGATAAAGCCTGCTGTCTTATGCACAACAGGGATAACACAGACTATGGAGACTATCTGACTGATGTTGTGTCGGATCTTGATGAGTCAGTGAATATGGCACTGGCTGCAGGAATTGACAGAAATAAGATCATGGTTGATCCGGGAATAGGATTTGCAAAGGATCTGAACCAGAATCTTCTCCTTATGAACAATCTGGAGCTGCTTCACAAGTGGGAGCTGCCGATACTGCTGGGTACATCGAGAAAGTCAATGATAGGACTTACCCTTGGTCTTCCTGTTACAGAGAGAGAAGAGGGCACTGTTGCAACATCGGTACTGGGACTGGTTAAAGGCTGTGATTTTTTCAGAGTACACAATGTAAAGAGTAATTACAGAGCACTCAGGATGACATATGCGATGCTGAATGCAAGATAACAGACCTTGGAGGTGTGATATGGACAGAATCAATATAACAGGATTAGAGGTGTTTGCTCATCATGGTGTATATCGTGAAGAGAATGTGCTTGGCCAGAAATTCATAGTGGATGTGTCTATGATGGTGTCCACCAGGGAAGCAGGAAGAACTGATGATATCAGAAGCTCGGTGAATTATGGGTTGGTATGTGATGATATCCAGCAGGTTATGAAGAGTAGGAATTATAAGCTCATAGAGACTGTGGCGGAGGAAATCGCAGACAGCATCCTGCTTAAGTATGATGAGGTGAAGGGTGTCGAAGTGACAGTGAAGAAGCCGTGGGCTCCTGTGTTGGTGCATGTAGACACTGTTTCTGTATACATATGCAGAAAGAAGCATACCGCTTATCTGGGGCTGGGCTCCAACATCGGAGACAGGGAATCATATCTTGATATGGCCATAGACGGACTGAACAAGGACAAGTATACCAAAGTTACCAGAGTGTCGGATTTCATAGAGACAGAGCCATATGGCGGAGTGGAACAGGATGACTTTCTGAATGGATGTCTGGAGATAGAGACTCTCAGGGATCCGGAGGAACTCCTTGCACTTGTCAACTCCATAGAGAAGGATGCTGGAAGAGAGAGGCTTATACATTGGGGACCGCGCACTCTGGATATAGATATTCTGCTTTATGATGATCTGGTGTATGACAGCGAAAAACTGCATATACCGCATGTGGAGATGCACAAGAGAGCATTTGTCCTGCAGCCATTATCTGCTATAGCGGGATATAAGAGGCATCCAATATTTCACAGAACCATAGAGGAACTGTGCAGGGATGTGCAGAACGCGTAGCTTAAGGAACAGGATATGTCAGGTGGAAGGTTGTTATAATGAATACATTGGAAGAGATAAATAGTCTGGAGACACAGATTCAGAAGCTTATAGACAGGAAGAATGAACTGATAAACAGCATAGGGATGGAGAAAAGAGACCTTATGGAGACTCATAGCACATCTGAAGTTGTAAGTGGATTTACACCGGTTGACAGGCTCTATGTAGATTCCAACACTGTTGTTGTATATCAGGGGGTGCCGGGCGCGTACAGCCATCAGGCCATGCATGATTATTTTGGCAGGGATATACAGAATATAAATGTTGCAAGATTTGAGGATGTTGTACAGACGGTGAAGGATGGAGACGCCGATTATGGAGTGCTTCCTATAGAGAATTCGTCCGCTGGTTTTGTAAATGGCATATATGATATGGTTGGCAGCAGCGGACTTACCATAGTTGGAGGTGATGAGGTAAAGGTTGCTCATACTCTCATGGGACTTCCTGATGCTGAGCTTTCAGATATAAAGGTTGTGTATTCCCATCCGCAAGGACTTCTGCAGTGCAGTGAATTTCTGGAAAGCTCTGGTTACAGACAGTGTCCGGTTGCGAACACTGCAGTTGGGGCTGTAAAGGTGAGAGATGAAGGTGACAGGACACAGGCTGCTATAGCAAGTGCATTGGCTGCGGATATATATGGACTCAGGATATTGAAGGATGATATCGTCAACAATGAGAACAATACCACGAGATTTATAATACTTTCCAAGCGCAAGGAGTATGTGAGGACATCGAAGAATATCTCGATATGTTTTTCACTGCCACATGAGAGCGGAACATTGTACAGTATACTAGGACATATTAAACATGATGGACTGAATATGACAAGTATTGAATCACGTCCTCTCAGGGGAAGAAAGTGGGAGTATTCTTTCTTTATAACTTTGGAGGGAAGCCTGATGGATGCGGCGGCTATAGATGCTCTGGAGAGAATAGAGAAGGATTCTATGGATTTAAAAATAATAGGTACATATTAATTAAGTAAGAAAGGTGGGGGTAGAATGGCGAATAAAGTATTTGCGGCCATTGATGTAGGATCAAACGAGCTGTCTATGAAGATATACGAGATAACTCCCAAGAAAGGGGCGCGGGAGATTGACTATGTGAATAGTACAGTTGAACTTGGAAGCGATACCTACAACAGCGGTAAGATAACAGAGAAATCAATAGTTAAGGTGTGCGAGATCCTCAATAAGTTCCGCAGAAAGATGAAGGAGTATGATGTACACGACTATAAGGCATACGCCTCATCTGCGGTGAGAGAGGCAGAGAACTCTGTTATGGTGCTTGAGAGGATAAAGCAGCATACGGGAATCGATGTGGCTATACTTAGCAACTCGGAGCAGAGATTTATGAATTACAAGGCCTGTGCGGCCAAGTACAGATTCGGCGAGGAGGATACGAAGAACAGGGCGCTACTTGACATAGGTGCGGGAAGTCTTCAGATATCCATATTCGACAAGCAGAATCTTATACAGACGCAGAACCTTCCAATAGGAGCGGTCAGAATACGTGATTATCTGGCAAAGTATGGGGCTGACACAGTTGCACTGGAGAACATCATGGAGGAGTTCGTATCGAACTTCATAGAGGAATTTCGAAACCTCTTTATCAATGACAAGGATATTAAGAGCATCATAGCAATCGGTGATGGAATAGCAAATCTTAAGAAGGTAGGGCCGGAACTCAGAATCGTGGACAAGATAACCAGGGATCAGTTCAGGGTGTTATACCACAAGGTTGTGGAGACAACCCCGGAGGTGCTGTCAGAGAAGTATGGCGTTCCGTATGAGAGGGCAACACTCATGCTGCCGATGGCAATCATATATCAGTCGTTTCTAGACAACTCCAGGGCGGAGGATATCATTACCCCTGATGTAACATTCTGTGATGGAATAGTTGCAGATTATATGGATAAACGCGGAACATTGCTCATTGACAAGGATTTTGACGAGGATATAATAGCATCAGCAAACAGTATAGCCAAGAAATATAAGGTCAACAGAAAGCATACACAGAATGTGACACAGAATGCACTGGATATATTTGATTCGTTCAGAAGCATACATGGACTTGGCAGGAGAGAACGACTTCAGTTGCAGATAGCGGCCATGCTTCACAGCTGCGGTAAGTTTGTGAATATGAATGAGGGAACAATGATGTCATATCACATAATTATGTCAACTGAGATCCTTGGGCTGTCCCACAAGGAGAGGGAAGAGATTGCGAATATAGTAAAGTTCAATGAATACTATCTTCCTTCCCAGAACAAGGCACAGGTATCTCTTATGACTGCGGATTACATGAAGGTTGCGAAGCTTACATCTATTCTCAGGATTGCTGATGTGCTGGACAAGAGTCACAGACAGAAGATAGATAATATGAAGTTTAGTTGTAAAGATAGTGTTCTTACCATGACGGTGGATACACTTAACGATATAACACTTGAGGCTGGCGTATTCAAGACGAGAACGGAACTGTTCAGAAAGGTCTTTGGAGTAAAGCCTGTATTAAAACAGAAAAGGGGGCTGTAATATATGGCAGATAAGAATCCGGTTTTTTATAACAGAGAGCTCAGCTGGCTGGAGTTTGATAAGAGATGCCTGTCGGAGGCAAAAGATAGAACCATACCGCTGTTTGAGAGGATAAAGTTCCTCAGTATCACGGCGTCCAATCTGGACGAGTTCTTCATGGTCAGAATTGCATCGCTTACAGACATGGTGCATGCTGGATATACCAAGAGGGATATAGCGGGGATGACACCGCAGGAACAGCTTGATGCTCTCCATGCAAGTACTAAGGAGTTTATGAAGAATCAGTATCAGACTCTCAACAGATCGCTGATACCACAGCTTGCACAGAGCGGGCTGAAGCTGGTCAGACATCATGAGGATCTCACCCCGAAGCAGGCGAAGTATGTGGACAAATATTTTGAGAAAGATGTGTATCCTGTGCTCACACCTATGGCTGTGGATTCGTCCAGACCATTTCCTCTTGTACGCAATAAATCCCTGAATATAGGAGCACTTATATATGATAAGAAGAAGGACGTCACGGATATTGCAACGGTACAGGTTCCGTCAGTGCTTTCACGTATAGTGAAGCTGCCATCTGAGGACAAGGAAGTCACAGAGATTATTCTGCTTGAGGAGGTTATTGAGAAGAATCTTGATAAGCTATTCCTCAACTATGACATTGTGTGTGCATATCCATACAGAATCATGCGAAATGCAGACTTCTCCATCGACGAGGAGGAGACAGCGGATCTGCTCAAGGAGATAGAGAAACAGCTTAAGCAGAGACAGTGGGGCGAGGTCATACGTCTTGAAGTTGATGAGGCCATGGATAGGAAGCTTCTCAAAGAACTGAAAAAGCATCTGGGGGTTGACGAAGAGGTTGTATACAAGATCAATGGACCACTGGATCTCACTTTCCTCATGAAGGTGAATGGCATAGAGGGCTTTGACCATCTTAAGTATCCGAAGTACAAGCCTCAGCCTGTTCCGGGAATGGGAGATTACAGCCATATATTTGACAGGATAAGGAAAGGGGACATACTTCTGTTCCATCCTTATTATGAATTTACGCCGGTTATAGAGCTTATCAGACAGGCGGCAAATGATCCTGAGGTTCTGGCAATCAAACAGACACTTTACCGTGTCAGTGGTAATTCTCCTATCATAGCAGCGCTAGCCCAGGCGGCAGAGAATGGTAAGCAGGTTACAGTTCTGGTGGAGCTCAAGGCGAGATTCGACGAGGAAAACAATATAGCGTGGGCCAAGAAGCTTGAGCAGGCAGGCTGTCATGTAATATATGGACTGGTTGGACTGAAGACCCATTCTAAGATCGCACTCGTGGTAAGGCGCGAGGAGGATGGCATCAGGAGGTATGTACATCTTGGTACAGGTAATTACAATGACCAGACTGCCAAGCTCTACACAGATATGGGACTTCTCACATGCAGTGATGCCATTGGCGAGGATGCAACTGCAGTGTTCAATATGCTGTCAGGTTATTCCGAGCCGAAGAAGTGGAACAAGCTGGCTGTAGCGCCTATATGGCTCAAGGATAAGTTCCTCATGTTGATCGGCCGTGAGGCGGAAAATGCACGACAGGGCAAGAAGGCAAGAATAGTGGCCAAGATGAACAGCTTATGTGATCCGGTGATAATGAATGCACTGTATGATGCGTCCAAGGCCGGAGTGGATATAGATCTTATAGTCAGGGGAATATGCTGTATCAAGGCGGGGGTTCCTGGACTTTCGGAGAATATATCAGTCAGATCGATAGTAGGAAATTATCTTGAACATTCGAGAATATTCTATTTCTACAATGATGGTTTTGAGGATATATATATGGGAAGTGCAGACTGGATGCCTAGGAACCTGGATAAGAGAGTAGAGATCACTTTCCCAGTGGAGGATCCTAAGCTTAAGGCTCAGATCAAGGAGATACTTCATGTGCAGTTGGAAGATACGCTTAAGGCTCATATCATGCAGCCGGATGGTTCGTATGCAAAGCAGGATATGAGGGGTAAGACAAGGCTGGATTCTCAGATGTACTTTGTAGAGAAGGCCCGGGAGAGTCAGACGCCAGTGAAGGATGCTGAGAATACGAGAGTATTTATACCTGTTGAATCTCATGATGAAAATTGATAAATATGTATTGACATGGGATTGCGGATGTGTTATTCTACCATTGCTGTGTGAAACAGTGAACATAGAAGCAGAGTATCCGCTCTCACCTTAGCATGAATTTACATGTCTCGGGTTAATATTTAGCTTAGAAGAGATCGCAGGTATATACCTGAGTTTGAATATGCTTTTTATTAAGAAGGTGGATAGTTTGTTCTATCCACTTTTCTTACGTTATGAGAGTAGTTTATTACGAAATTTAAAATGTGGAGGTAGAGAGTCATTAGCGATTTAATGATCAACGAACAGATTAGAGACAGAGAGGTACGACTCATTGGAGAGGATGGTCAGCTGGTTGGAATCATGTCATCCAGAGAAGCATATAAGATGGCTCAGGATGCAGGGCTTGATCTTGTAAAGATAGCACCTAAGGCACAGCCACCGGTATGCAAGATCGTTGACTATGGTAAGTACCGTTATGAGCAGGCCAGAAAAGAAAAAGAGGCCAAGAAGAAGCAGAAGACCATGGAGGTTAAGGAAGTAAGACTTTCACCGAACATCGATGCGAATGACCTTAACACCAAGATCAATCAGGCAAGGAAGTTTCTTGAGCATGGCGACAAGGTAAAGGTTACACTTAGATTCAGGGGAAGAGAGCTTGCACATGTGGAGCAGTCCAGGGTAATTCTTGACAACTTTGCAGAGAAGCTTGCAGAGATCGCAGTAGTAGATAAGCCGGCCAAGTTCGAAGGCAGAAGCATGATAATGTTTTTAACACAAAAGCGTTAAATTATTATAGACATATAATTCAAGGAGGAAGTAAGTAAAATGGCTAAATTAAAGACAAAAAGAGCAGCAGCTAAGCGTTTCAAGAAAACAGCTAACGGCGGTTTAAAGAGATCTAAAGCTTATAAGAGTCATATCTTAACAAAGAAGACCACTAAGAGAAAGAGAAATCTTAGAAAGGCTACAATGACAGATGCAACAAACGAGAAGGTAATGAAGAAGATATTACCTTATATCTAATAGATCAGGAGGAAGAAAACCAATGGCAAGAGTTAAAGGCGGAATGAACGCAAAGCAGAAGCATAATAAGGTATTAAAGCTTGCAAAGGGCTACAGAGGAGCAAGAAGCAAGCAGTATAGAGTAGCAAAGCAGTCAGTTATGAGAGCACTTACATCTTCATATGCTGGTAGAAAGCAGAGAAAGAGACAGTTCAGACAGCTCTGGATTGCTCGTATCAACGCAGCAGCAAGAATGAATGATATCTCATACAGCAAGCTTATGCATGGTCTTAAGCTGGCAGGTGTTGACATCAACAGAAAGATGCTTTCAGAGATGGCTATCAGCGATGCTGAGGGATTTGCAAAGCTTGTTGAGGTTGCAAAGGCACAGTTATCATAATTCATATATAATAGAACATATTCTATATATTAAGAGAAGAACCGGGTGCGGATATATATATATATATATTCACATCCGGTTCTTCATTTTTAGACGTATGTTGACGAATGATTTGGGGTTTTATAATCTAGGGTGGTATGCTATAATTGGAGTGGTTAGGGGGGTAACCAATGAGAGTAAATACGGGAAGTAGGAGGCACATATGTTCGTAGAGAGAATAACAAAGGATCAGATGAAGATGTTCCTTGAGACATTTGCTTGCTGCAGTGAGCAGAAGAACCTTGTTATGAGGCTTAATTATGCAGGCAAGGAACCATATCTTGATGTGACAAGATTCAGCAATGGTTTGGTTTATACAGATTCATATTATGATTTTGACAGTACATATTGCAGTAATCTTTGGAATAAGTTTCTGTATACCCAGTTCACGCACGAGTATTACACAGCGTTTAAGGAGTATCTCATGAAGGATGTGGACAGAAAGCTTACAAACATGATAAAGATATAACAGATACAATATTCTGGCAGGTCATCGGGATCACAGATCAGGCTGCAATGTGACGCGGCATAAGAAAGAAGTATATATTTTCACTGGTCAGTATCAGCTGGAATATATGCTTCTTCTTTTTCTGGGTGTGTGGCGCGTTTTACATACAATTTTCAGATATTCAAGAAAATTAAAAAAATATGAAAATAATTGTTGACTTTATATGACAGTGATGGTATTATCTTATTCGTTGGTGACAAACATGTCAGTCGACATCATATAAAACATGCGGGAGTGCTGGAATTGGCAGACAGGCTAGACTAAGGATCTAGTGCTGGAAACGGCGTGTGGGTTCAAGTCCCATCTCCCGCATTTTTATGTTAAAGCTCTGATGCCTTATGTGGGTGAAGAGTTTTGAGAGAGCGGATGTGGGTTGTTATCAATATCATATAGAATATGCGGGAGTGCTGGAATTGGCAGACAGGCTAGACTAAGGATCTAGTGCTGGAAACGGCGTGTGGGTTCAAGTCCCATCTCCCGCAT
>CAKQIY010000009.1 GCA_934247115.1 uncultured Coprococcus sp. | reverse complement strand
TGTTTGGAATTTCAGGGTTGTCATGTTGTTAATTTTTCAAGGTTCTTTGTGTTCTCGCCTCTCAGCGACAACTTCTATATGTTATCACATCTGAAGTTCTTTGTCAACAACTTTTTTATCTTTTTTCAAGATCTTTTCAGTTGCTGATGTCTGACCTCTTCGGCGACAACTTCTAAATATTACCACACCGAAGTGTATATGTCAACAACTTTTTTATTTTCTTTGTCATCATATCCCAGTGACAGAAGAATAAAATCGATGTTAACTTGTGCCGGTCACAACCAGCAAGTGAAACTATACTAAATATCTCCCAATATGTCAATAACTATTTTCAGAAAAATGTTTTTATTATACAGACTACTCAGAACATCACTTTTCTGAATCATGTCCATCATCTGTGCCCCCCAGTCAAATGCTGACATAAACGTCACCGCCAGCATTAACAGCCATATGATCACAAACGCCTGAACTAAACCAAATATAAGGCCTCCCGCCTTATCAAGCCCCCCAACTATAGGAACCCCTGATAATATCTCCGATAAAGCAAGAGCGATAATCACAATCAGAAGCAGAACTGCAGCCGTGGTCACGTACGATATACCATTCATGACCATATCTGTCAGATAGTCCGTAATTGAATTGATATAACCACTCAGATCAACCTGCTTTTTGTTTATGTCAGCATTGCTTCTTATATAGTTTTTTACTATCTCCGGAAGATCAGTCTGTTCAAGATAGTCCTCCTTTTCATACACAGAATCCATTTTCTGTTCAAAATTAGTATTGAGATTCTCCTCTATCTTCTGTCTGACAATCTCCCTGACCTGAGTATGCTCACACAATACAGTCTTGACATATGGATTTATAAGGTTGGCGATCAGTATAGCCCCCACTATCCCCACCGCACTCACTGCGCTCTTGATAAGTCCTCTTTTGTAGCCTATCAATCCGCACAACAATAGTATAGCAGCACATGCAAGCAGCATGAGATTCATTCTTACGCAGCTCCTTCCATATCTAATTATTCTTCAAAATTATCGTCTGTGTCTCATTTTCAAATATAACTATGTATTCCTCCTTATTGGAATCCGGAACTATATTGACCAGATTCTTTTTAAAGGAATAATTAAATTTTGTGCTTCCATTGAATCTGAGCACGCCACAATCCATATCCCCAACTACTATAACCTCGTTTTCTGTGGCGTATATCTTATCATATCCACCAGAATAATCCGCGGACGCCTTCAAATTACCATTGCTGCCATATATGTAGACCTTGTACTTCGAACCCGATCCCGATTCAGCCAGCGCAATATAACCTACATACGATGAATTGTAGAATATCCCCTGCATCTCCCTGTTCTGCAGATCGATCACTGCCTTCTCAGAAGGCTTCTCACTCATTGAATAGGTTCTTATATCATTGTTCCCAAAGCAGGCTATCGTATCATTATCAATGAACTTGACCGTAGGATACACAGAGTCCCCTACCTCATAACTTCCCATAAGCCTGTCCGCATTCTCATTCTGTCCCACCGAGCCAAAGTTATACATTGCCAGAACCGTCTCTATCTTCGTCCCCTTCACACGCATATAACTTGCCACCAGCTTCTGTCCGTCATTGGATATATCAATATCCATCGGATAACCATTCTGCTCAATTGATGTCTTGAGCTCATATATTGTGGAACTATCCTTGTCATAACAGCATATTCTGTTGCCATCCTCGCCTGTAAGCACCAAACTGTATACCCCCTGCTCGGCTATATCAACATTGGATATATCATAATTCATTGTCTGTCTGCTCACTTCTCCATCCGTGTTAAATACATACACATCTTTTCCGTTCATATCTGCAACCACCGCATAGCTGCCACACACTTCAGCCCGAGGCATCTTCATCGCATAACTCACATCCCATTTTGTGGTGCCCTTTTCATCTATATATGATGCACCATCCTTTGTGACCTTTAGCATATTGCCTGCAAATACAACATAGTCCGCTATATTGTCTCCAGACGTCTCGACTGAAGATACAACATCATATCCCTTATAGGTCTTGATCGTGTTGTATTTATACACGGCAGTAGCCATACCCACAACCATCAGCAGTACTGCACACGCAACGATGACCTTTCCCTTTTTTCCCATGGTACGCTTAACTTCTATAACATTTTCATTTTTTTCAGACGCATCATCTTTATCCATATCGTCTGCCATCTCTGTCCATATGGCCTTGACAGTTCCACTATTTTTTTCATTTTGTTCTTTGTTCTCTTTTTTCTTTCTCTCTAAAAGCTTCATAGTATACCGTTTATCCTTTTCAATCATATACATTTTAGCGTGCTTAATTATAACATCTTTAATTTGTATATGGAATAATTAATTTCTGTCCCTCATATATAGGAGAATCAATATCCAGTCCGTTCACCGCAGCAATATTATCCGCCTGCATCTGATCTCCATACATTTTGATAGCAATGCTCACCAGTGTATCTCCGGCTTCCACCTCATACATGTTCATATCATTGCTCTGATCCAGAGAATCATTCATCACAGACTGTTTTGAATCTGATACACTGTCCGTTTTTTCCACATTTGCACCATCAGTATTTGTCGGAGCTATATCTGTCGAATCTACCTTTGTTGTATCTTTTTTTTCTGCTTCTGTATTCTGCTGTGAGTTTTCATCCACGCCGCACTTCTCCGTTGTCGCCTGAGCCGCTATCCCAGTGTCATAAACCGTTTTGGAACCATCTGCGCTGTTCATGAATACCTGTATCTCACCTGAGTCTCTCTTCCCGCTCAGTTTGTCTCCAATAGCATCCAATGTATCCGGCGATATATACCACAGTGCGCCAAACGATATAGCACATACAGCTGCAAAACACACAGCCGTCTGCCCCCAGTGTTTTTTCTTCGCGCCCTCCCTTTTCTCTTTCGTTCTAAAATTCTCGACGACCGTCTTATCTTTTATGAGAACACTGTCGCCTGCAGACTCCGCAGAGTTGTTCTTTCTGCTGATTATGTAATTCTGCATTTTCTCATTTCTCACATAATATATGTAATATCCTTTTTCTCTGACAAATGTTTCATCAGCATAATAGTAAAACGCCTCATCACACTCCAGAGAATCCATAAGGAACAGAACCTTGTCATTTCCCGGGAAATTGGCTTTGTGAAGACACTTCATCTGATCATTTATCTCCGCTGAAAAACCCATTCTTGACAGAAACCACCCCACAATATCAAGATCGCCGAAATATTTGTTGATATCTGCATAGAGACTGCTCCATACTCCATCACCAAACCTTATCAGAGATATATCAAACTCCAGATTCTGTGCATCCACAGCTCCGCTTATGAATACTACACGTCCTTTTTCCTCCTCGTATACCTTGCCCAGCAATATTGCACCGCGGCAGTTGGTATTTCCAGGTGCTGCGATCCTGCGAAGATATGTCATAACATAATCCTCTATATATATCTTATAGATTCCCGGAGCATTCCCCACCTGGCGTATATTCCTGGGCAATTCATAACAGACTCTGTCCCTGGCTCCCGTTTTCCTGTTCTCCTCTTCATACACTATCTCTATCATTTCAAACCCTCCTGTTAGTCATATTGTAGTCTGAATGATATCATCACGGCTCATGAGTTTTTTAGTAAATAATGTCATCGTGTGCGTCATATCATCTCCTGTTTTCTCCCCGGTTATGACTTTTCTCCCCACACAGAATATCTTTTCTCCGAAACACGCTGTGTAAACTTTAACAGATTTGGAAATAATGTATACTATAACGACAAAAGCAGGTTGATCACATGAATATAGTAAAAAGAAAACGTCATCAAACTGAATATTTTAATCCATGCGATACCGCCTCCTCAGAATCATTTGCAGCCAGGCTCAGCGATTCCATACGCACGCATAAATGTACGGCACATGATACCATCATTCTATGCATCGGCACAGACCGGGCCACAGGTGACGCTCTGGGTCCCATCGTTGGCAGCCTGTTGGCAGGAACATCCTGCAGTTATACTGTATATGGCACCCTGAAAAATCCCGTGCACGCCCTGAACCTAAGAGAATATATTCAGAGGATATACCAAAGCCACTGCAAACCATTTGTCATAGCTGTGGACGCATCCCTCGGTGGGCCATCCGATGTAGGCATGATTACTTTCAGTCACGCACCTCTGTATCCCGGGATAGGTGTAAATAAAAAACTCCCGGCAATAGGCGATGTGTCTATTACCGGGATCGTAAATCTCTCCGGGAAGCCGGGTCTGAGTCTGCTGCAAAGTACAAGGCTCTACACGGTCCACAACATGGCTCAATTCATATCAGGTGCCATTCTGGCATCCGAGTCCATGTGTTTTGATTAAATTGTATACTACACGTTCTATTATACTGATCAGGGAAAGACAACCTGTGCTTTCTCTGATCACCCTGTCGAATTTTCTAGTTCTCTCCCTTGTATACCTCGATTGCACCGGATACCGTACTTGCAATTCCGTCTTCCATGATGGCAATCAGGTCTGAAAGCTTCTCCTCCGAGCACATATCCTTTCCAAGAAATGTGACATAGCTGTCCGTAAGATGCGTCTGCATATCAGATAGCCGCGCATCCATATCCGCGATCCTGTCCTCCAGCTCCTTAAGTTCCGCCTTGAGAGAATCTATCTTAGGCTGTCTGCGTCCTGTTATCTCTGATGTTATAACCTGTTTGGTGTCATTCTCAAAAACCTTTATTGCTTCCAACTTACGATTACTTATGTCTTCTCTCTCCGATTCCAACTCCCTGAGCTTTTCATCGTATTTGCCCAGATTATATACGCTCTCATCCTTATCTCTTGTTATAGAATTTCTTATCGCATGGATCTGCTTGTTATTGTCCTTAACCCTGTCTCTTATCAGTCTGCCTTCTCTCACTATATCCAGATGTTTGATCTTTGCAGCGTTATATATTATGAAATAGATGATGAGTTCAAATATTATAATAGACTCTGCTATAACCGCATACATAAGTGGATCCATGCCATCCTGATACACCAGACATCTGAGTGAAACAGATACAACAGCAGGTATTACACCACAGAAAGCAAGTATCAGCAGTATAAGCTTGAACACCTCTCCTACCCCGGCAGGCATGAACATACAATAGAAGAAGCCTGTATTACAGAAGCCCGATACATGGTTCTGCTTGAACAGCTCCTTCGCCTGAAGCTGAAGCTGTCTGTTATTCTCATTCAGATCAGCAGTCTCACTCTCTATTCTGTTGCCCATTCTTTCATTTTTCTTTTTGTCCTTCTGGGACTGCAGTTGTCTGATCTTGGCTCCATTCGTGGCCAACCTCTGATCATATCCGTCCTCAATCTCATTCTTTCTGTTCTTAAGTGTGGAACTTATCTCATCCGAAAGTCCTTTTTCCTCCTGCGACACGGTCCTTGCAGTTTTCTTCTGCAAAGTCCTCGCCTGTTCAAGCTCATCCTGCATATCATCTATAGCAACGACAAGCTCTCTTGCCTTTATAAGATATTCCTGATTCTCCTGGAAAACATTCTCTGTTCCCATACAAAACCTCCTTATATTGCGTTTATTTGTGCATACGTTTTTATCATATCAAATATAATGGCTTTTCTCAACCAATTTTAACATTTTATGACATATATCGCCCTATATTTCTGACATATTGCACGGTCATCCTTTCATATTCTGATAAAGCCATCCAGTCAGCACAAATATTCATCAAATTATTACACAATTCACACTTTGTTCAATTGAACTTGTCACCGATATAAACTATAATTATATGTAATGGGGTCAATATTTATTTATCAAGGAGAAGGTCAGATGAACATATTATTTTTTCTTACGCCTAAGAGCGAGGTGGCATATATAGAGGACAGTTTTTCACTCAGACAGATACTGGAAAAGATGGAGATCCACAGATACTCCGCAATTCCTATTCTGTCCAACACCGGGGAGTATGTCGGTACGATCACCGAAGGCGACATTCTCTGGTACTGCAAAAAGAATTCCATGAGCGCACTAAAAACCGCAGAGAGTATATATCTGAACGATATTCCCAAAAAGTTTGAATATGCATCTGTGTCCATCAATTCCAACATGGAAGACCTCATAGCGAGAGCTATGGCACAGAACTTTGTTCCCGTTGTGGATGACCAGAACAAATTTATTGGAATCGTTACAAGAAAAGACATAATCAGCTATTGTTATAAAAAACTCAAGACTTCAGAAAACTGATATCCGTTTATCTTCAGATGATCAGGACCACAGACCATCGTCAAATACAAAAAGTCCATTCGAAACCATCAACGGTCCCGAATGGACTTTTCTGTTATATATAATTATTCACTTAATGTAAACTATATTCTACAGATCGCCTGATCTGTTAACTGCGCTTACAAGTGCATATACCGAAGCGTCAATGATATCATCCTTGATACCTGCACCCCATGTCACTCTGCCTTCAGCATCCTCTATACCCACATATGCAACAGCCTGGGAATTGGAACCTGTCTGGAGAGAGTGCTCCTCATAACAGATCACCTTGAACTGGATATCAAAATGTTTCTTTATCGCATTGCTTACCGCATCCAGACGTCCATTACCCTTGCCATGGTATACTTTCTTCTCACCATTCTTAAGAATAGTTATCTCAGTGGATATACCATTCCCCTGAACGAAGTGATTCTCAAGCATCTTGATAGGTCCATCTATGTTCACATATGTATTCTGGAATATATCCAGTACTTCCTTTGGACTAAGCTCCTTGTGTTCTTTGTCTGACACATCCTTGACTGTGTATCCCAGATCTTCCCTAAACTTTGCTGGAAGATCAAAACCATACTTGGTCTGAAGTATGAATCCGATTCCACCCTTGCCTGACTGACTGTTTATCCTGATGACATCACCATCATACTTGCGGCCTATATCCTCAGGGTTAAGTGGCAGATATGGACAGGTCCACATTCCATCTCCCTGCTCTTTTCTGAACTTCATGCCCTTTGCTATGGCATCCTGATGTGAACCAGAGAACGCTGCAAACACAAGCTTTCCCGTATAAGGTGAACGCTCATAAACTTTCATTCCGGTAACACGCTCATACATCTCTGTAAGTCCAGGTATATTGCTGAAATCAAGCTCTGGATCAACTCCGTGTGTAAACATATTCATGCAGAGTGTGATCACATCCACATTTCCTGTTCGCTCTCCATTGCCAAACAGAGTTCCCTCTATTCTGTCCGCACCTGCAAGTATTCCAAGCTCTGCATCAGCAACGCCACAACCTCTGTCATTGTGCGGATGAAGTGACAGTATTACATTCTCTCTGTCGTGAAGATTCTTGCTCATGTATTCGATCTGACTTGCGTATACATGTGGAAGTGACATCTCGACAGTGGCAGGAAGATTGATTATAACCTTTCTGTCAGAGGTTGGTTTCCACACATCTATAACTGCATTACATACCTCAAGTGCATAATCAATCTCTGTTCCCGTAAAACTCTCCGGTGAATACTCAAACCGATATGGCACACCGTACTCATCTGCCATCTTATTCAGAAGCTCAGCGCCATCTACAGCTATCTTGAGTATCTCCTCCTTAGACTTTCTGAACACCTGCTGTCTCTGTGCAAATGATGTTGAATTGTACAGGTGCACAATAACATTCTTCGCGCCATCTATCGCCTTGAAAGTCTTCTCTATGATATGCGGTCTTGCCTGTGTAAGGACCTGTATAGTCACATCATCAGGAATGAGGTTCTGCTCTATAAGAGTTCTGCAGAACTCATACTCTGTCTCTGATGCAGCAGGGAAGCCGATCTCTATCTCCTTGAAGCCTATACGCACAAGCTCCTTGAAAAACTCAAGCTTCTCATCGAGACTCATTGGAACGATAAGTGCCTGATTACCATCTCTCAGGTCAACACTGCACCATACAGGTGCCTTATCTATGTATTCCTTATTCACCCAATCTGTTGACTCCACTGGTGGCATGTAATATCCACGCTTGTAATTCTGATAATTCTTCATTGATATAACCTCCTGATTTATTTGATAGAGCAAAAAAAAACTCACATCTCCCAAACATATAGAGACGTAAGTTACGCGGTACCACTCTATTTCATACTGTAAGTATGCTCTCATCGCAGATACTGATGCACTCTCAATTCATACTGCAAACCTGTCTATATGAATCCGATTCCATCTTATACCCTCCTGCTATAACGGTCAGGCTCCGTCCTATCCTACTCCAATGTCAACTGACATCTTTCAGAAGGCTGCTCCAAGGCGAGTTCAAATTCCTTCAACCACTGTCTCGCACCATCCGACAGCTCTCTGAATATCTCCAGAACTCTACTACTCCTCTTCATCACATTATCTAGGTTGACTCTAACACATTGCAAAGTCAGATGTCAACCCTTTTTAACCGTTTCCGGCCATGTTCTAATATATACTGCCTCTACCACACAATGAATCTCTTGTTCTTGAGGGATCTTCCTCCGGCTGTAAGCATCAGTATGCCTGTCACAAGACCTGTAACTATCGCAATAACTCCAAGTGCAATATTGAGTGCTCCTACATGCTTCATAGTATTATATGCTTTCTCCATGCCTATATGCCCCTTTCTATTATCAGTTCTCATATAGGGCAATTATATCATGCTAAAATATATCTTACAACTTAAAACCACAAAAGTTCACCGATTGTTTTATTTTTGATTTGTGCTATTATAATTATACTTGATGGATACAACACTAAATTAAAGATAATTATACAAGGAGGTTCATATATGCCTGCTATCACTAATGACTGGGCGCCTTATCTGAAGCCTGAATATAGCAAAGAATATTACCGCAAACTGTTTGATTTCGTTGGTCAGGCCTATGCAACACAGACTGTATACCCACCCGCCAACGATATATTCAACGCATTTCACAACACGCCGCTTTCACACGTCAAATGTGTGATCATCGGCCAGGATCCATATCACGAACCAGGTCAGGCACACGGACTCAGTTTCAGCGTTAAACCAGGAGTAGCCATCCCTCCATCCCTGGTCAACATATATCAAGAACTTCACGATGACCTGGGCTGCAAGATTCCAAACAATGGTTACCTGGAAAAATGGGCCGATCAGGGTGTCCTCATGCTGAACGCAGTCCTCACTGTTCAGGCCCACAGAGCCGGCTCGCATCAGGGCAAGGGCTGGGAACAATTCACCGATGCCGCCATCCGTATCCTCAATGAACAGGACAGACCAATCGTCTTTATCCTGTGGGGAGCATATGCACAGAAAAAGGCAGCATTTCTAAATAACCCAAACCATCTGATACTGAAATCTGCCCATCCTAGCCCACTATCTGTATACAGGGGATTCTGGGGAAGCAAGCCTTTCAGCAAAACCAACAATTTTCTCTCTGCCCACGGCGTAGAGCCAATTGACTGGCAGATAGAGGACATCTAAAATTCAACATCAAATGGAGTACTCATATGGAAATATATATAGTAAGGCACGGCGAAACGATATGGAACGAAAAAAAACTTCTCCAAGGAAGAACAGACATAGAACTCAACGAAAACGGCCGCAGGCTCGCCCGTATAACCGGTGAGCATCTGAGGGATACCCACTTTGATATGGTATTCTCCAGCCCACTCCAGCGAGCATACGAAACAGCCAGACTCATCATCGGAGACAGAGATATCCCTATAAAGACAAATGATCTGATAAAGGAGATGTGCTTTGGAGACTGGGAAGGACAGAATATGTCCCAGCTTCTAAAAGATGAAAGTCAGGACTTCCAATACTTTTTCAAGCAGCCCCAGCTATATCACCCGACCGGCAAAGGTGAGACATTTGAGGAGCTGTGCGGCAGAGCTTCACGCTTTATGACCGAATACATCGAGCCACTTGCATCAACGTGTGAGCGCGTCATGATCGTAGCACACGGAGCAATCAACAAAGCAATGATGATGCATGTCAAACACCACGAGCTCAAGGATTTCTGGTCTGGCGGCCTGCAGCAGAACTGTAACGTCATCATACTGGATTATTCAGATGGAACATACAATATAATAGATGAAACGCGTATTTTTTACTGATAAGCAACTATATTATAAAAGTTATGCATATATATTCCAGTATAAAGAGAAGTGCCTGTGCAGCTTATATCCAGCCGCACAGGCACTTCTTTAAATTATGTTATTCTACAGCCTGAGTTTAAGCTCACTCTGTACTTTTAATATCTGATCTTCTATCTTATCAGCCAGAATATTGATCTGTTCCCGGTATTCTCCATCTATTCTTCCAAGCACCTCCGGCAATGGATTGAGTATATCCGTATAAGACTGCTTCAGCTTCTTCTGTATCCACCTCGTGTCAGGCATATACGAAATAGTTCTGAGATTGTGCAGCCTGTCCGCCAGTTTGACCAGCACCGTTCTATAAGAAGCATGCGCATAAAGACGACCTGCATAAACTGAAAATGGTTCCCCTTGTATTCTGGTCAGCAGTCTGACCTCCTCCCTTATCTCAGGGCCAAACTCACGTTCAATATCATCCAGAGTACAATCAGTATCCTCAACTGTGTCGTGGAGAAGTGCCGTTACCAGCACATCCTCATCAACAATGTGACACTCATCTTTTAATATACTGTAAACACCCAGTATATGCTCGTCATAATAAGGTACAAATCCGTCTCTGCCACGTCGTTTCTGCCCTTCATGGAAGCGTTCTGCCATATCCATGGCTCTCTGAACACGATCAGATATCTCTGCCGTTTTATCCTTTTCGTTCATCAGCTTCATCATCGCATTTCCCTTCTGTCTGCAAACTCCCAACTACACAGAGTATAACATAGTGACCTTGAATAATCTATTAATTTTTTATATACTTTACAGATGTGCTACTTACAGTTTTTACATCGTTCTGATATTTTTAGCATTTGAAATTACTAATATATAAAGGAGTTTATACATGGACATAATCAAGAAGATCTCCCAGGAGATAGGATGCCGCACAAGCCAGACTGAGGCAGCAGTAAACCTCATCGATGAGGGCTACACAATACCATTTATCGCCAGATACAGAAAGGAAGCCACCGGAGCCCTGAATGATGAGCAGCTCCGTACACTGCACGAAAGGCTCACCTACCTTCGTAATCTTGAGGACAAGAAGGCTCAGGTCATCACCAGTATAGATGAACAAGGTAAACTAACCGAAACACTCCGCGCCGAGATAGAGGCTGCTGAGACAATGGTGCTTGTGGACGATCTATACAGACCTTACAGACCCAAGAGAAAAACCAGGGCAACCATAGCCAAGGGCAAAGGACTCGAGGGGCTTGCCAACATAATCATTCTGCAGATGTCCCAGACACCTGTGAACATCGAAGCACAGAAATATATCTCCGCAGAAAAGGATGTCAACACCGCTGATGAGGCTATAGCAGGAGCTATGGATATAATTGCAGAAAATATATCCGACACAGCAGAATACAGGACCAGAATAAGAGAGCTCACAATCCAGAAGGGTGTGATTGTAACCACCGCCAAGGATTCTGAGGCCGAATCCGTCTATGAGATGTACTACGATTTCACTGCCCCTGTATCCAAAATGACCGGTTACCGCACCCTCGCCATTAACAGAGGTGAAAAGGAAAAATATATAAACGTAAAGATCGAAGCGCCTGTAGATGATATCAACGCATATCTGAAAAAACAGATAATTGTGAATGGCAATGCCGAGACAGCACAGATACTCTCTGATGTGATAACTGACAGCTACGCCAGACTGATCGCACCAGCCATTGAGAGGGAGATCCGCAGTTTTCTCACAGAAGCAGCTGAGGATGGTGCAATCAAGGTATTTGCATCGAATCTGCAGCAGCTTCTCATGCAGCCTCCTATCGCCGGGCAGACCGTCCTCGGCTGGGATCCCGCATTCAGAACAGGTTGCAAGCTCGCTGTAGTAGACCCAACCGGCAAGGTACTGGACACAGTAGTCATATTTCCTACCGCACCTCAGAAAAAGATCGCTGAGGCCAAGAAAATCGTAAAGGCCCTGATCAAAAAGTATGGCATCACTCTGATATCCGTGGGCAATGGCACTGCATCCCGTGAATCAGAAATGATCATAGCAGAGCTCATCAGTGAACTGAATACCCCTGTTCAGTATGTCATAACAAATGAAGCAGGAGCATCGGTATACTCTGCCAGCAAGCTGGCAACAGAGGAATTTCCTAACTTTGATGTGGGACAGAGAAGCGCTGCATCTATAGCCAGAAGAGTACAGGATCCCCTTGCAGAGCTTGTAAAGATTGATCCTAAGGCCATCGGCGTAGGTCAATATCAGCATGATATGAACCAGAAGAAGCTGACTGAAGCGCTTGACGCAGTTGTCGAAGATTCTGTAAATAAGGTCGGCGTAGATCTGAATACGGCGTCTGCAGCCCTCATGGAACATATATCCGGAATCAATAAGACTCTGGCCAGAAACATCGTGGAATACAGAGAGACAAACGGCCGATTCACTACAAGAAAAGAACTTCTTAAGGTTGCAAAGCTTGGCCCAAAGGCATTTGAGCAGTGCGCAGGATTCATGAGGATAAGTGGAGGCACTAATCCGCTGGATGCAACCTCCGTGCACCCTGAGAGCTACGATGTGGCAACTGCCCTTCTTGAGCATCTCGGATACAATGCATCCGATATATCTGCAGGGCGCCTCAAGGATCTGTCAAAATCCGCCGGCAACATCAGGAAGCTGGCCGATGAACTTGGAACCGGAACTATAACCCTCACAGATATTATCAAGGAACTCGAAAAACCGGCCCGCGACCCACGTGATGAGATGCCTAAGCCAATCCTGAGAGGTGATGTACTGGAGATGGAAGATCTCACCGAGGGAATGGTTCTCAAGGGAACTGTCAGAAATGTCATCGACTTCGGAGCATTTATAGATATCGGTGTCCATCAGGATGGGCTTGTACATATATCCGAAATGTCTGACAGATATATCAAGCATCCGCTTGATGTAGTGAGCGTTGGCGACATAGTACAGGTCAAAGTTATCGGAATCGATCTGAACAAAAAACGTATACAGTTATCAATGAAAGGAATACAGTAAACTGTAACACTCCCCTCTCCGCCGCATACTCTATACTGAGAATGATATATATTGGAGGCTTTTTGTGGAAGCAAACAGAAACTGCAGCCGCGGCGGTCAGGGGCGCTGTTACTACAATCAGGGCACAACTGTAAAATATCCCGTCCAGTCAAGAAGCAGACAATCAGACAGAGACGAGCACCGGCAGCATACTGATGATATGTGCAGGCAGCCCGTAGGCATGGCTTATATTCCTGAACAGTTGTTTGAAAACCTATATGATGCCAAATGTGGACTCATGGAGGGCACAATGTTCAAAGATCTCAATCTTATATTCTGTGGTATAAGGGGGAAACAGTCATGAACAAAATGAACAAAAAGCAGCTGATGAGATTCATCACCGAAGTATCTTTTGCCCTCGATGACATCGCACTGTATCTTGATCTTCATCCTTCCTGCCAGAAGGCACTGTCAAGCTACGAGAACTACCGCAATATGAGACAACAGGCGGTGAGGGATTATACCAGCATGTATGGACCTTTAAACAGATACCAGGTCACTGACGACAATTATTTTACATGGGTCAATGATCCATGGCCATGGGAAAGGGAGGGCAACTGCTGATGTGGATTTATGAAAAAAGATTACAGTTTCCTATAAATATAAAGGAGACCAATGCCAAGCTCGCCCAGGATATTATCAGCCAATACGGCGGGCCCGACGGTGAACTGGGCGCATCCATGCGCTACCTGTCACAGAGATATGGCATGAATAATTCCAAGGTTAAGGCAGCTCTCACCGACATCGGTACCGA
The DNA here is from genome assembly GCA_934247115.1 of uncultured Coprococcus sp. GTDB lineage: Bacteria > Bacillota > Clostridia > Lachnospirales > Lachnospiraceae > Coprococcus. The sequence continues at coordinate 57,445 of CAKQIY010000009.1, read as the reverse complement.
GGAACTCGGGCACCTTGAGATGATAGGAGCCATCATACATCAGCTCACCAGGGATCTGAGCATCGAGGAGATCAAGGCCTCCGGCTTTGATAAATACTACACCGACCACACCATTGGAATATGGCCTCAGTCTGCCGGCGGAGTTCCATTCAACGCATGTGAGTTCCAAAGCAAAGGTGATCCTATTACTGATCTCTTCGAGGATATGGCAGCCGAGCAGAAGGCCCGTTCAACCTACGACAACATCCTGAGGCTGTGTAAGGACCATCCGGATGTATACGAACCGATTAAATTCCTTCGTGAAAGGGAAATCGTACACTTCCAGAGATTCGGAGAATGCCTCGAGGCGGTGAAGGATGATCTGGACTTCAAGAATTTCTATGCATTCAATCCTGCATTCGACACCAAAGCACCTTGTTTAAAAAACAATTGAAAAAACGTACCTCTGGTAGTAAAATGATGTCACTTTTAAATTATCAGTACTTTAGTGCGACACTACTTTACTAGAGAAGAGGCGATGCTATGTCAGAAGTCAAAGTCAATCATTCCCAGAGGTTCGGGATCATACTGGTCCTGTCATGTGGGATTATGTGGGGAGTAAGCGGAGTGCTTGGACAGTATGTCTTTCAGTCATCAGATGTCAATGCAGTCCAGCTTTCCATAATCCGTCAGTTTATATCTGGCGTTGTACTGCTTATCATCGCCGCCATCAAAAGAGATAAAAAGGCTTTGTCCGTATGGTCAAAGCCTAAAAGTATTATATCTATGCTATTCTTTGCACTCGCAGGTGTTATGGGAGTACAGTTCACATACTTTGCTTCCATCGAGCATTCTAATGCCGCAACCGGCACAGTTATCCAGTTCACATACATCATCATGATACTGCTCTTCACCACGGTATTTATGCGCAAAAAGCCACATTCATATGAGGCATTATCCGTAATCTGCGCATTTGTTGGAATTTTCCTGATTGCCACACATGGAAACCTGAATTCCCTGGCTATATCCAGACCGGCTCTCACCTGGGGTCTCACATCAGCAGTATGCTTTACAATATACTGTCTTTACCCACAAAAGCTTTATAATGAATATGGTCTGATCAATGTGATAGGCTGGTCTTCACTCATCGCAGCTATATTCCTTGCAGTGATCACCCGCACATTCTCTCTGCCTTATATGGATGCCAGAATAATAGCAGCCTCTCTGGCTGTTGCTGTTGTAGGATCACTTATTCCCTTCACCATATACGGACTCGGCATCAGTATCCTTGGAAGTGTAAAGGCAAGTCTGTTCGTGACTGTAGAACCCGTATCCAGCGCATTATTAACGTGGATTTTTCTCGGAACAAGGTTCACTCGTATGGACATGATCGGGTTTCTTCTGATACTCGGATCCATACAGGTTGTTGCTGTCATGACCTTCCGCAATGAAAGGCACATAGTAAAAGCTGAACAGACCCATATATCATGATACGGGGCTGTCCAGCTCTTCCAACGCGCATCTCATAACTCTGATCTCCTGAAGTTTTTCATCCAGGATCTTCTCCTGCTGTGTAAGCTTACCATATATGTCTCTTCTTCGGCCATCAAGGGTCTGTAATTCTACCCTGCGGCCATGTATTTCATCACGCTTGGCGCATAGCTCGCTGAGCTGCATGTGTGCTTTGTCAAGCTCAGCACTAAGTTTCTTTCTTCCTCCACTTATCTCATACCCACGCAGTCTCGGAAACACATATCCCATACAACATACCAGTACCGCTGTAGCAGCAATTAACAAAATCACATATACTATTCTTTCATCCAAAAGAACCAAGCTGCCACGGGCAGCCAGCGCAGACAACATAATGGCTGACAACAGACCCAGTGATATCAATGGTATCAAAGCCTTTCTAATCCCTTCACGGATCCTGTTTCTTCTGTACTGTCTTGGCAGTTCATCTATCCTGTTACGCAATGTGGTGATCTCCAGCTCAGTTCTGCGTTCCTGTGCCCATACCGAATTAAGTTCATCCAATACATCCGGGCTTACATCATAATCACTGCGCAGATTTCTGTATTCCCGTACAGCATCGTCCGACTCATAAGCCCTGCACTTCGCCTCCAGAATGCTTCGAACCTGTCCCAGTGAATCACGATACATATCCTGACTCATTTTTTTATTTGATCTTGCATACAGACCTGACACATCTATCATCATATCCACCGCAAGCTTCATTCCATCCTGGAAGCCCAGCTCAGCCATATTCATCCTGTCGATCAGTCTTCCAAGTTCTGTAGTTCTGTTGGCTTTGGAATATTCACTGTAATCTGAGCGTTCAAAACACTCCCCCTCTATATTCAGAATCCTGTAACCGGTAAGCACGGAACCTATATCATAGCTCTTCTCACAGCCATCAACTCTTTTCAGGCAGATGGTATATATATTGTCCCATCCCTCAACCTTCAGCAGCTCTTCAATGGATTCTGCAAGAACGGCATCCTTAGTATGATTATCCACCTGATAATCAATCCTTTTATATTCCCTGACCGCTGCAGGCACGAATTCCACACTTACACCACCATCACTCAGTTCTCCATATATATACCCGTGAGATCCCGTTGACTCACTTGATACCGACTCCGGGCTGCCTGAATAATATACCTTTCCCGGGACCTTCATCTGGTATTTCTGATGTCCACCAAGTGCAATATACTCAAAATCACTGCATTTGAGCCTGTTCCAGTCAATCGGCATCCGTCTCCTGTCGCCACCGCATGCTACCAGCAGGCTTCTCACATCCCTGTCCAATGGTTCTGCATCATCTACAACTCTGGCGTCCATTCTTCTGTCAAAGAAACTTACTCCATATATATCCACATTCCTGTCTGGAAAATGCAGGTGATCCAACGCCATAGTCGCACGTGCATCCCTGATACCCGAGGCCACTTCTCCCACAGCCCTTTCCAGACCAGGACTTCCTACAACATACACCCGTGAACGGAATCTGTAGGTAAGTAATGTTGCATCTCCACCAAGGTGATCACAGAATCCTGCAGCATATATAACTTCCGTATGCCCAAGCTGTCCAAGGATTCCATCCAGCCATTCAAGTTCCTCCTCTGCCGGCTGGTGATCGAACAGATTGCCGGCAATCAGCAGGAAATCCACGTTCAATTCCCGTGCTTTCGCTACCACAGCTTCAAATGTCCTGTATATTTCGTTTTTTCTCTCATCACTCCATGCACTTTCCTGATCCGGCTGAGCACCGAGCAACACATCAGATATATGTATAAATGTAATCTTCTTCATCCAGCTTCATATCCTTATCTGCAACGACTGACACACCATCCTCCGACAATGCTTATCTATCATACCACAGATACATTATATTATCACGTATCTGTGGGGCAAAACATTCGTTTCAACAGTCACCGCATCTTTTTATCAAGTTTATTTACATTTTAACTTGTTTTTCTGAATTGACTTTTATATATAGCTTGCTTATAATATGTTAATGTAGTTTTTGAAGTATTTATGGAGGATAAAATTATGGCAGTCAAGTATGTATTTGTCACTGGTGGTGTTGTATCTGGACTCGGTAAGGGTATTACTGCTGCTTCCCTTGGCCGTCTTCTCAAGATGAGAGGCTACAAGGTTACAAGTCAGAAGTTTGATCCTTATATCAACATTGATCCCGGTACCATGAATCCTATCCAGCATGGTGAAGTATTTGTAACTGACGACGGAGCCGAGACTGATCTGGATCTCGGACACTATGAGCGTTTTATTGACGAAAGTCTCAACAAAAATTCAAATGTAACAACAGGAAAAGTATACTGGAGCATTCTCCAGAAGGAGAGACATGGTGATTTCGGAGGTCACACCGTTCAGGTAGTTCCACATATCACCAACGAGATCAAGGACAGATTCTACAGAAATCCTGATGCCAAAGACACTGAGGTTGCCATTATAGAAATAGGTGGTACAGTAGGAGACATTGAAAGCCAGCCATTCCTGGAAGCTATCAGACAGTTCCAGCACGAGGTTGGGCCTAACAACTGTATCATGATACATGTTACTCTTATCCCTTATCTCAAGGCTTCCGGAGAGATCAAGACAAAGCCTACGCAGGCCAGCGTCAAGAATCTTCAGGGAATGGGAATCCAGCCGGATATCCTCGTATGTCGTTCTGATCTTCCTCTTGATCAGGGTATAAAGGATAAGATCGCTCTGTTCTGTAATGTTCCAAGCAGGAATGTCATACAGAATCTTGATGTTGATGTATTATACGAGGTTCCTCTTGCAATGGAAAAAGAGCATCTTGCTGATGTTGTCTGCGAATGTCTTGACATGGAATGTCCTCCACCAGAGGAGCATGCATGGCAAGAATGGACAGACATGATCGATGCATGGAAGCACCCTACCACCACCGTGAAGGTTGCCCTTGTAGGCAAATATGTATCACTCCACGACGCATATATATCAGTTGTAGAATCTCTGAAGCACGCCGGAGTCGCCAACAAAGCTGAGGTTGAGATCAAATGGATTGATTCTGAGCTTGTCACACCGGATAATGTTGCTGAGATGCTAGGTGATGTGGATGGCATTCTCGTTCCAGGTGGATTCGGTGACAGAGGTATCGAGGGCATGATCACAGCAATCAATTATGCCCGTACCCAGAAGGTCCCTTATCTTGGTCTCTGTCTCGGAATGCAGCTCACCATAGTTGAATTTGCAAGGAATGTACTTGGCTATTCAGATGCACACAGCTCCGAATTCAACCCTAACTCATTCCATCAGGTTATACACATCATGCCAAACCAGCACGATGTAACTGATCTCGGCGGAACGCTCAGACTTGGCTCATATCCTTGTGTACTCGCCAAGGATTCCAAGTCATACAAATTATATGGTACAGAGTACATCCATGAGCGCCACAGACACAGATACGAGGTCAATAACGATTACAGACAGGCCCTTTCTGACAATGGAATGGAACTTGTTGGGCTCTCACCTGATGGCCACATCGTTGAGATGATAGAGATTCCTGATCATCCATGGTTCATTGGAACTCAGGCTCATCCTGAATTTAAGTCAAGGCCAAACAAGCCACATCCTCTTTTCAAGGGATTTGTAGCTGCATCTCTTGAGCACATGAACAAATAATTTTATCCATTTAAATATAATATAAAACAAAAAGAACAGCCAGCGCCACTTCCTATGGTACTGTCTGTTCTTTTTATTCTGTGTAGCTTACTCTACAATGTCCAGGAGCTCTTCAAACTTCTGTATTGCAGCATCCTTATCATCAACCTTGCCAAATCCATATGCTGCATGGATAAACTTTATACCGGCGTATCTTGCACTGTCACAATCGCCCTGTATATCTCCCACATACGCAGCATCAGTTATACCATTCTTATCCATAAGTATCTTTATGCTCTCGCCCTTTGATACCTTTGTATCACCCCAGCACAGGATGTCCTTGAAATACTTGCCAAATCCATAGTATTCAAGAAATGCCTCTATATATCCACTCTGGCAATTGCTCACAATATACAATCTGTGAGTTTCAGACAGCTTCTTCAATGTATCCTCAACACCATCATACAGTTTTCCTCCGTGCTGCCTTAGATAATCGTTCTCATAATCACCGCAGGCATCCACGAGCTCCATCTGCCTGTCCTCTGGGAATTCACCGAACATCTTTTTTGCTATTGCATCCATAGGCATGCCCATGACCGCCTTTATGTCGGACTCTGTCACTACCATATCCACATCCGGCTGCATTTTAAGTACATCAGTCCAGGATTCTGCCACCTTCTCCGCACTGTCCCACAGTGTTCCGTCCATATCAAATATAAGTGATTCTACCTTCATTCAAATACCTCGCCTACTATTCCAAAATATGATCCACGCCCTGTTTGATGATCGTAACCACATGCTCATCCGCCAGTTCATATATAATATTCTTACCTGATCTTCTGCTTTTTATCAACTTTGCCTGCTTGAGGACCCTGAGCTGGTGTGATATAGCTGAGGCATTCATTCCAAGCCGGTCTGCTATCTCACCGACACTCAGCTCCTGTTTGAGCAATGCAAACATAACCGAAATCCTTGTCGAATCTCCAAACACCTTGAACAACTCTGCCAGATCTGAAAGATCCGAACTCTCAAGTTCATACTCATCAAAATCTATCATATTTTCACCTTATCCTTTCTCTATATGAACATAAACGCTTCTTCTGAATAAAACAGACGAAGCGTTATATCTGTGCCAATTGAACAATTATTCAAATGTAAATGTACTACAGCCACACCAAAGTGTCAAGTAAATCACAGTTAATCCAATTTTCCTTAATCTTAATTTAACGAAAATTTAAAATCCTGATGACAATATATAAAGTTCAGAATAAAAAGTTAATTTACAGTACACACTTACATTATAGAAATATATAAATGCGTCAATTTATGGCGCAGAATTTGGGAGGTCTTTAATGAAAACACTTAACTGTATATGCCTGACGCTGACCATAATCGGCGCCATCGTATGGGGCATCATAGGTCTTTTCAGTTACAACATCGTGGATGGTATATTCGGTGCGGGAACAGTATTCTCAAGGATCATATATACGCTGGTGGGTGTTGCCGGTCTATATACCATATCATTCTACCGGTTTCTAGGCAGGGATTAATCCCTGCAGCTGTCAACAAAGAGAAAATGCCCACAGATACCATATCTGCGGGCATTTTTCCTGTTGAGCGTTATCTCCAGAATATTTCACTGATTATCATAAATGCTATGCATACAGCCATAGCAATCACAAGCGGGATTGATATTATCCCTGGTTTCCTGATCTCTGTGCCATCATCTGCATACGTCCTGTGTCTCCTGAACATATCCAGCACCTCTTTCTTCCTGCCGTTGAGTACGGCAAGGGCATAGAGAAGCGCAAACGCAATACACAGTCCTCCTATCGCAACCGGCGTCATACCGACAATAGTTATAAGAAGCTGCTGCTTAGAGACCGCAGTCTCAGAAGCCGATTCCACCATGGTCTTCATACTGCTGTTGTGATACATAAAATAGCTCAGGCATACAGATATCTCATTAAAGCAGAAATGTGCCAGCATCGTCGAAAGTATACTTCCAGTAACCTCCGCCAGAAGTCCCAGCATCATTCCCAGAATCACAGCATATGCCATCTGGTTAAAATTCATGTGCATGGCACCAAACAGCAATCCGGATACAACTATAGCCCATATACGGCTGCTGTATCTGTAGCTTCCAAGTATAACTCCCCTGTATGCAAGTTCCTCAACTATACAAGGTGCAAGAGCCATAAGTGAAGTGGACACCCAAAAAGGATACTTCGCCACCAGTCCCACTGCAAGCTCAGTTGTAGCATTGTCCACCCACAACATACTTATTGAATTGATGACGACAATTGCCGGTTCCAGTGACACTACAAATACCGGAACAATAAAGATTGCCGACCAATGGGTCTTTCTTATCCTGAGGGTATCCCGGACACTGCATCTGGTGATCAGTATATATGCCAGAGTCGGTATAAGTATCATCCCTTGGCTGATCAGGATATTCTCAATCACATTTATCCTACTGCCCAGCCCAGTGAAGCCAAACACGAAAAACACGGCAAGATACACTATTATCAGCGATGCAAAGAACCATGAGGCTCCTTTTACTTTTTTCTGTGCATTATCTTCCATGACTCTACTCTACAACCGCAATAGCTTCTATCTCTATCAGTACATCCTTAGGAAGTCTTGCTACCTCTACACATGAACGCGCAGGGAAATCGCTTGTAAAGAACTCCTTATATATCTCGTTGATTTTTCCGAAATCATTCATATCCTTGATAAACACAGTTGTCTTTACAACCTTATCCATAGAGGAACCGGATGCCTCAATAAGATTCTTAAGGTTGCCTATGGCCTGCTTAGCCTGAACCTCGACGTCACCCTCCACAAGAGTATTGGTCTCTGGATCGATTGGGATAACACCTGATGTGAACAGCATTCCGTTGACAAGAACTGCCTGTGAATATGGTCCTATTGCTTCCGGTGCCTTTGGTGTACTTATAATTGTCTTCATATTTTATATCCTCCTACATTATATTTTCTATATATTATAATATATTCTTATAATTAATTGTCTTCTTCGTCCATCTCTGCGAGCAGAGCCTTCCTGTTGTTCCTTCTGCCGCCATTTGCACGATTGAACTTAACCTTACCCTTCCTCTCAGGGATATCCTGATTTTTGAATGAAACTGGCTGCGCAGCAGGCTTCTTTGGTCTGCTTCTTCTAACCACATCTTCCTTTGTTGTTCCCTTCTCTGCCAATGCCGCACGCTCTTCATCAGACAACAGTTCTATATGATCCTCTGTTATGCGTATGAGTCCATCCTTGAGCAGCTTACCCACTGCAGTCTTGAATGCCCTCTTGCTGATTCCAAATTCCTTCTCGATAACCTTGGAATCCGCCTTATCGTTGAACGGAAGAACACCACCATAGGAATTGATTATGTTCACTATCATATCTGCATTCTCGCGGATCTGCATCTTTATCGGCTTCTGAAGTGTAAGATTCAGCTTACCATCCTCTCTGACTTCCGCAACTCTTCCCTGTATCTTATCCCCCACATATATGCCTGTGTGGATCTCTTTCTTAGGTATAAGCGCCGAGTACTTGTTGTCAACAGCCACAAACGCTCCATACTCAGGGCTATACTCTATGACAATACCCGATATGTCATCCCCCGCCTTGTACGGTGATTCGGTCTTCAGATAATCATACACCTTCATGGATACGCACAATCTGTCCGACTTATCTGAATACATTCTGACGAGATACTCTCTGCCCTCTCTGACCGGTCCAGTCTGCTCCTTGAATGGAAGAAGAATATCCTTCTCAAGTCCCCAGTCCATAAATGCGCCGATCTTGGTAGTTCCCACACATCTGAGCACTGCCATCTTGCCCATTGTTATATATGGTACATTCATGGTGGCTATGATACGGTCATCCGAATCCCTGTATATAAACGCATGGATATGTTCACCGATCTTGGCTTTATTCGGCACCTGCCTACGCGGCAGAAGCACTTCCCTGTCATCTCCTTCACATCCAAGATACACGCCAAATTCTTTCTCTCTCCTGATCGTAAGATCGTTCCATTCTCCTATCTTCATCATGGTTATACCGTCCTCTTCATTTCAAATTGAACAGTGCACTTCACTCTGTCCTGTTCATCACACAGCAATATCTGTACATAGTTGTCAGCTGCTGCTTTCTTTATTACTATAACATCATCCTTCATATATTGCATCTTATATTCTGCTCTTACCGCGGATATGTTCTCTATATCATCAACATACTCCTGGGCCAGCGCAATATACGCTTCATTATTCATATGATTGTTGGAATCTATCTGATACGACATCACCCGTCTGGTATCAACCGTGGCATATTCGTCCCACAGCTTTATCTTTCTCGGTGCATATACCATATCTATCGCAGGCTCCATGGGATATGCAGCAGCGACCTCTGCATCTATCTTCGCCGGGCGCATGTTCTCCGTGTCAACATAGCTCCATATAGATGCAGCTCTGACAATACATATACCCTCACTGTCTATTATATCTATATTCCTGAAACCAAGTGACGCCTTAAAATCATAAGCCCATGTACGGACATCTATACGCTCTCCCATGGCCGGATATCTCTCAACCTCTATCTGCCATGATATGAGGAACCATGCCCTGTGATGTTCTGCCAGATAATCCAGCCCTATGCCCACCTCCTCAGACTGAAGAATTGCACAATCCTGAAAGTAATTGGCGATTGTAGCTATATTGGATATCTTTCGCCCTCCGGTCTCACTATATCTTACTATAGTATTGTATGAATACATTCCGTTGCACCCCCGATGCTGTCTGCAGCTGTTATTAATCAGCCCACTAATTTTATACCTTATTTTTCCCCTGCCCGCAAGGTCAAAACAGGGCATCAAAAATTTTTAAAATTTTTTGAAAAAAGTGCTTGCATTTTTCTGTCCAATCATATATACTATCACGTGTTGAGGCAATGGGCTATCGCCAAATGGTAAGGCACTGGACTCTGACTCCAGCATTTTCAAGGTTCGAATCCTTGTAGCCCAGCTATTAGAAAGACTTGGAATCATATGATTTCAAGTCTTTTTTGTTGTCATAGAGTTTTCTGTCTCTGATCATTCTATCATCAACCTGTCTGTCGCAAATTCGTTCACTGTACACATCCCTGCCCGATATCCTTATATACAAAAATAGAGACATGTCGGAAGGCATCGACATATCTCTATTGTCCTCAACTAGTATATGATTCATCACGGAATCTTCTTTATAGCATTTGTGGAAAATTCATTTCTGTAATAAAAATGTAACATATTATTAAACTCTTTGCAATAGTGTTTTCCACTTTTACAAAATTTTTATATATGCAGTAGTCTCTCCGCATTCTCTCCCATTATCTTTTTTCTTGCGTTCTCTGGAAGCCCGAGCTTTTCTATATCTGTGATAGCGTCAAACTGATCTGACCATGGACTATCTGTTCCAAATAATATACGATCTGCGCCATGCTTATCCACTATTGCCCGGAACATACTGTCATTCATCAGCTTCCACCTGTGTTCCACTCCAGCTTTGTACTGTATCTGTCCATAAGAAAATGCCGTATCCATATATACATTCCTGCCGCACAGCCTGTCCAGGACATCCTGCCACATCTGCCAGCCACCCATATGGGCAAGTACCAGCTTGTCCGGCTGAACATCGTCCAGCACTTCCTCAGCCATAGCAGGTGTGCAGTGCACCACCTCCGGCAGACCTATATCCTGTCCGGCATGGGTGACCACGATAAGTCCAAGCTCAGTGGCATAACTGATTATCCTCTTATATCTTATATCATTGAAGAAAACGCCCTGATAATCAGGATGAAGCTTTATCCCCTTAAGGCCTTTGTCACTTATATCCCTCAGAATCTCTTTGTAATTCTCATTGTCCGGATGGATACCTCCAAATGACCATACATGGGTATCTGCAAACTGTTCATTCTCCATCTCTGCAAATTCATTGATATGCCTGTACTGTTTCGGTGACGTTGCTACCGGAAGCACCACGGATATGTCAACATGCCTGTGCTCCATATCGTTCTCAAGTCCCACGAGGGTTCCATCTGAATGTGGCACTGTACCGGATCTCCCAGCAAGAAGCTCCACTGTCTTCGCCGCTATTTTATCTGGATAAGTGTGTGTATGAAAATCTATTATCATTTGTCAGTCACATCCTTCTTTTTGTGTATTTATAAAAGCCTCGATAATTATAACATTTCAACTAATCCATTGTACAGGGTTGAAAAACATCGAATTTTCGTTTATGTTTATTGATGGTATTTTCTATAATGGAGGACATATGAGTAAACGCAAAAAGAAAATGACAGTTAAACAATTACGTGCTCTGGTTGCATTTCTGGTGGTCATCAACATTCTGCTTCTCCTATGTGTGCTTGTACTTGGGATTTTTCTCGCAAAGGCGCATATGAGCAAGGGCCGCACACAGACAGTCATGCTTCAGAAAGCCAACGATACATATACCGTATGTGTGGATGCCGGTCACGGAGGCAGCGACGTGGGCGCAGTCGGACTGGACGGAAGCTATGAAAAGGACGACAATCTCCGGCTTGCAAAGGAGGTTGCAAAGGCACTGAAGAAAAGCGGAGTCAATGTCGTCATGACTCGATCCGACGACAGCGACACACAGCTGGGCTCCAGATCAGTTATCGCCAACGATGCAAAAGCCGATATATTCGTATCACTGCACCGCAATTCAACCGCAGCAGCCAATACAACAAAGGGTATTGAGATATGGATACACAGCTCCGGATCAGAGAGAAGCTACGCAGCAGCAGATGATATTCTGAACAACCTGGAAAAGGTGGGTATTACAGCCAACCGGGGAGTCAGGATTGGAACCCAGGGCAACAGCGACGATGATTACGCTGTGATACGTGACACAGACATGACAAGCATGATCATCGAGATGGGATTTATGACCAGTCAGGATGACCTGGATTACTTCAACGAGAATCTTGAAAACTACGCCAAAGCCATATCTAATGGTGTGGTTGAATGGCTCAACGAATATGTAGAATAAAAAAGATCTGCGTCCTGTCATATGACAAAACGCAGATCTTTTTATTATATTACTACTCGCTTATAACTGTTCTGTTACGTCCAGATTCCTTCGCCTGATAGAGGGCTGAATCCGCTCTGTTGAACCAGGCCTTTGAGCTCTCTCCCTTGATATACTCTGCCACACCACAGCTGCATGTGATTCCATCCTTATTCATAAAGTGGAAGTAATAACATCTGAACTCTGTTCGGATATCCTCAACAACATTCATGACCTTTGACAATTCCACATCATGGAACAGTATCACAAATTCCTCACCGCCATATCTGAACGCCAGCCCCATATCCTTGGACTTCTCCTTCATCATTTTACAAAGAGCCTTGATCACTATATCACCATTGCTGTGTCCATATGTATCATTGACCTCTTTGAAATGGTCTATATCAAATATAGTGACGTATGACTTTGCTCCCGTCTGTTCAACACTCTCTATCTCTTTCTCCAGGCTATCCTCAAATGAACGCCTGTTGTAAAGTCCTGTCATCGGGTCTATCATCAGCTCACTCATAAGGGTTACCTGTCTGTTGTAGCTGCCCATTATGGAACTCATAAGCGCTTTTGTATGTGTGTTGACTATAACCACCATCACGCATAAAAGAATGATCAACAAAAGATATATGCTGAGCACTCCGACCCAGTTAAGCCCCGCCACACTGCCGGTGTACTCAAAATGATACCTCACCATATCAATCGTGGTAAGTATCGCCACCGCAACACCAGACCATATGGTGAGTGACTGATCCGCAAACAAAGCCGTGGCAACTATGGTTATACTTGGCAACATGGTGAGCGGCAAAATGGAATAATATGTGAATGATATAACTCCTATAGACACGAATATCAACCCTATGACCACATAATTTTTCTTCTCATTTGACATATTGTCAGCTTTTATCATAAAGTAACATACCACCAGCGTGATGATCTGTATGATCATCGGAACAAATATGTATTCCAGCATATAAAGTCCGCTGCCTATGTTCTTTGACACCCTGTGAACTCCAAATAATATCCATGAAAGCGCAAATGTCATAGCACATATAACAATGACCGTCCGCCATACCAGCAACTGCCATCTTGCTTCTATATCTTCTTTGTACATATCACTCATATCATTGATTCCCCATCCAGTATATTTGTATACATTTTACCATATATGTAGATGTATTTCCATCATAAATACATAAAAGGCGGAACTTTTTAACAAATTCCGCCTTGATTTTATACGATTTTTACATTTACAGATTATATCCAACCTCAAACGCTTCAAGATTCTTCTCCACTGTCTTAGGTGGAACTGTGTTCTTTATAACCTCCACCCATGCATCATGTGAGAAATCCATATGCTGTGCCGCAATACCAATAATCACTGTGTTGAAAACCTTGTTGTTGCCAAGCTTCTTTGCCTCATCCATGGCATCCACTGATATTACCTTATACTCCTTGCTCAGTTTCTCAATAATTCCTTCCGGATACTGTGCTACACCTGTAACTACTGTTATAGGATCTATTCTCTGGTCATTGACGATGATAACTCCATCCTTCTTCAGGAAGTGTGCATATCTAAGTGCCTCAAGTCTCTCAAATGCTATAAGCACATCTGCACAGCCCTCTTCAACGATAGGCTCATTGACCTTCTCTCCATATCTTACGTATGTAACAACACTTCCACCTCTCTGGCTCATTCCGTGAACCTCAGAGAGCTTGACATCATATCCTGCTGCCGTGGTGATTCCACCGAGTATACGGCTTGTGAGAAGTGTTCCCTGTCCGCCTACGCCGACGATCATAATATTTTTTGTCTCCATGATTAGAACTCCTCCCTTTCTATAGCATCGAACTTGCATCGCTTCATGCACAGTCCGCAGCCTGTACAGAGTGTGTCATCTATACGGATGGTTCCATCCTCCTGCCTGATAACTGCAGGACATCCTGGTTTTAAGCACATACCGCACTTCTTACACTTCTCAGGTATTGCCTTGCATCTTCCTGTTATCTTAGTCGTCTTCAAGAGTACACAAGGTGACTTTGTGATGATGACTGATACCTCATCCTTTGCTGTCTCCTCCTTGATGAGCTTCTTAAGACCTTCTATATCAAATGCATTTATCTCATGGACGTTCTGGATTCCCAGTGCCTTGCAGAGATTGTAAATATCAATGGCGTATGTAGGATCTCCCATCAGTGTCTTACCTGTTGCGGCGTGATCCTGATGTCCTGTCATACCTGTTGTCGAGTTGTCAAGTATGATGACTGTTCCTGTGCTCTGGTTGTATACCATGTTCATGAGTGAGTTCACACCTGTATGAAGGAATGTTGAATCACCTATGACCGCTACCCAGTTCTTGATATAATCCTTGCCCTTTGCCTTCTCCATTCCATGAAGGGTAGAAATGGATGAACCCATGCAGACTGTTGTGTCAATAACACTGAGTGGCGCAACGGCTCCAAGTGTGTAGCATCCGATATCTCCTGCTGCGTGGATCTTCAGCTCTGAGAGAACTGAGAATACGCTTCTATGTGGGCAGCCAGGACAGAGGATAGGTGGTCTTGCTGGAACCTGAGCAGCCTCAGCAGTCTCAACCTTCTCGCCAAGGAGCTTCTCTCTGAGCATGTTTGCACTGTACTCACCCTGAACTGTGAGCAGGTCTTTACCGACTGCATCTATACCCCATGCTCTCACCTGAGTCTCGATATGTGGCTCAAGCTCCTCGATGACATATACCTTGTCAACCTGTGCACAGAAGTCCTCGATCATCTTTCTTGGGAGTGGATTTACCATACCAAGCTTTAATACTGATGCGTTTGGCATAGCCTCTCTCACATACTGATAAGGGATACCACTGGTGATGACACCCACGCTCTTGTCCCTCATCTCAACTCTGTTGATCGGCATGTCAGAGCCGTCTGCTGACATGTCCTTGAGTCTCTGCTCTACAAATACATGACGTGGTATCGCATTACCAGGCATCATTACGTATTTCTTTATGTTTCTCTCATATGGCTTATCAGCGATCTCTTCTCTATCGCAAAGCTCTACAACACCCTGTGAGTGTGAAAGTCTTGTGGTTGTACGGAGCATTACAGGAGTATCGTACTTCTCACTCAGCTCAAATGCATACTTTGTGAAATCCTTTGCCTCCTGGCTGTCCGATGGCTCAACAACTGGGATCATGGCTGTTCTTGCTACAAGTCTTGAATCCTGCTCATTCTGTGATGAATACATTCCAGGATCATCTGCTGCAACAAGTACCATACCTCCGTTCACACCTGTGTATGCTGCTGTGAACAGCGGATCTGATGCCACGTTCACACCTACATGCTTCATCGACACTATGGATCTCACGCCTGCAAATGATGCACCGATTGCTACCTCTGTGGCTACCTTCTCATTTGGTGACCACTCTGAGTAGATATCTCCTTTGTACTGCACCATGTTCTCACTGATCTCTGTACTTGGTGTTCCAGGATATGCCGCTGACACCTTGACACCCGCTTCATAACAGCCTCTGGCGATGGCTGCGTTACCAAGCATAATCTTCTTCTCGCCCATGAATCTTACCCTTCCTGTCTATTTATTGATATTTTTAATTTATTTCGTCTAATAAGACACTCTAATTTGTTATTATACAAGAATTATCAATAAAATAAAAGAGTTTTCTCTAATCCTTGATTTTCCGGGTCTGACGTACCATATCTGCAAAATCCTGCCACTGCATATCTATAATGTCATCACTGTCGGATGAACTTCCCGTCTTTCCACTAACCAGTGACAGAACCATATCAAGATCTGCTGTTCCCGCGTACTCACTGTTTTTGAGGAGCATGCCATAGGCCGCCACAGCTGAAGCAAAACTCATATCCGATGACATCTTGCGGCTATAGCTGTCGGTATTTACCACACAACTCACCAGAGTGCTCTTATCCCCATCTGGCTCTTTATACCTTATGTTAACTGTCGCAAGCTCACTCGCGTAGTCCTCTTCGCTATCTGTCTTATCCTGAACTTCTTGTGATGCAGCCCCTGGTGTATTGACCTGATTGGAATTCTGTCCATATTTGTGATTGGCCGCAGACACTTCAAAGTCAGAATCCGCAGGCACTATCTCATAGAGTGCCGTCACCATATGTCCCGCACCTATCTCGCCGCCGTCCACCGCATCATTTGCAAAATCCGTATCCGCAAGAGCACGGTTCTCATAGCCTATCTGTCTGTAACCCTTTACATTTGCCGGGTTGAACTCTATCTGGATTTTTACATCCTTGGCAACGGTGTTCAGCGTGCCGCCCATCTCATCCACCAGCACCTTCTTCGCCTCGTATGCAGAATCTATAAAAGCATAATTTCCGTCACCGTTATCCGCAAGAGCCTCAAGCTTGTTGTCCTTCAGATTGTCTGTACCAAACCCAAGCACGCTAAGGAAGATATTGTTGTCCTTCTTCTCCTCGGTTATCAGATCCACCAGGTCGCTTTCGCTGGTCAGACCCACATTCAAGTCACCATCTGTCGCAAGTATGACGCGGTTATTCCCTCCATTTATGAAGTTTTTCTCCGCCAGCTCATAAGCTGTGATTATGGCATCACCGCCGTTGGTGCACCCTTCGGCTGTCATACTTGAAAGCGCCTCATTTATCGTGTACTGCTCTGAACCGGATGTGCCCGAGAGCACCACAGTATCCTCCCCCGCATAAGTCACTATGCTCACCCTGTCATTCTCATCCAGATTCTCTGCCAGCATGGCAAATGACTGCTGCACAAGAGGGAGCTTATTGTCATCGTACATGGATCCCGAGGTGTCGATCAGGAACACCAGATTTGAAGGCTTCTTGTCTCCAAAATCTATTTCATCCGTGTTGATCCCCACCATCATGAGCTTTGTGGCCTTGTTCCACGGACAATCCGAATATTCTGTGTATATGGAGAACTTCTCTCCATCCTCAGGCTTCTTTCTGTAGTCATAGGTAAAATAGTTCAGCATCTCCTCTATTCTCACCGCTCCGTCAGGCGGGAGACTGCCTGAATCTATATATGACCTGACATTGCTGTAGGATGCCGTATCCCTGTCCGCCGCAAATGTGGAGAGAGGTCTGTCCGCTGTGGATACAAATCCATTCTCTGTCATGCTGTCATATTCCCTTGTATCATAGGTAATCCCTGTATACATACCATTAGAAGTATCTGGCGCCATAGCTGTATCATCAACGGCGGTTTCTACGTCACAACATTCCTCCTCATACATAACAGAATTTGACGCATTGTCAAATAAACTATCCCAGCCATCGCCCTGCAGTGACTTCTTCTTTCTCTGTTTTTCTTTATCCCTGTACTTTTCTGCAATTCCTGCTATCTCTGTCCTGTCCTTCTTTTCACCAGTCTCTACTGTATCGCCATGACCGCAGCCCGTAAGTCCGCCTGCCATCATAACCCCTGCCATAACCACACATATAGATCTTGCAAATATTTTTGAATTGTATTTCATCATAAAAATCCCTCCGTAATATATATTTCAAGCTGCTGGTCAAGCTTTATATTATATATACGAAGGGATTCCCATTTTTTATGGTAAAATCTGTAATTTTATTATATTCTATTATTCTGCTCTCTCAAATCTGTACCAGTTGCCCTCAACCTTCACTATGAGGCTGCCGTCATCGCACACTACATAGGCTGAGTTCTTAGATGGATTCCTGTCAAAGTTGACCTCACCATCATTTGCCGGCGTACCATCGGTGTAGCTTTCTGCGTAGAACACATTGCTCTCATCCACGCTGTCAGCATCGACCATGTCGTATGTGTCCTTGTAAAGCACGCCACCAACCATGATCATAGGAGCATAATCATGGTTGGCGGCGTCTTCCTGATACCCCTGACTGCTCTGTACATCATAGCTTTCTGCAGCATCTGCAGATGCTGCATCATTTTCTTCTTCCATGTAGCTGCCTTCTGTATTCGCATCCGAAGCTATCATCACGGTGCTCCTCCTCCTGGTACTATCATTGCTTTGTCCTACCTTCCAGTTTATTATCAGTGTAATCGCCACTGCAACAGCCACATACCCAGAGGTGATCAGCGCGAATCTCCAGCGTCTCCTTTTATATCGTTTATTCTCCTCTTCATATATGCTCATATCTACAGGTGGAGCATTTTTATATCTTTCTCTTAAATATTCAAATTCATCGTTGTTCTCCGCTCTCTGCGCTCTCTTTACATCCACCGCGTCAAGGCCTGGCACTATCCGATCCCAGAGCTCCGGTGCAGCCATATTCTCTATATATTTGTCGGCTATTTCTTTCTCCAGTTCATCTTCTTCATAATATCTATTCATAGCATGCACCTCCTAAGTCTCCTGATTGCTTTGCTGTAAAGCCACGTAACTGTTCCCATAGGCTTGCCAAGCAGTTCTGATATATCTTTGAAGGTTAAACCTCCAGCCACCTTCAGATCCACTACCTCCCGTTCAACAGGATTCAGCGACTCCATGGCTTCCTTCAGCGACATATGGTTCACCATCCATTCCTCCAGATCGCCGCTCTTCCCTGAATCCATCATTCTTTCCAAAAATGCATCCCTGTTTATCTTCCTGAACCTGTCCACCGCCATATTCCGGGCTATCGCGCATATCCATCTCCGGTGTCCATGCCCAGGTTTAAATTTTTCAGAGAGGCTGTACAGCCTGATGAAGAACTCAGCTGTCACATCCTCAGCTTCCTCCCGCTGCCCCAGGATATCATACACAACTGCGTATATGAGCTTCAGGTATGCTTCATATATGTGACGCAGACTGTCCTTATCGCCCGCCGACATCGCAATCATGCACTGTTCAAATTCTTTGTCTGTCATAACTCCCTCCTCATAATATCTTGCACATTGCGGCAAATTCCATCACGTAATTTTTCCTGCCACCTGATGTGTCAAACGGCCATACCATATGTCTGCTGCTCACAAGCTCAACGTCGTAATTCATGTGCAATGACATATCATTCATGAGCTGTGACACACCTTCTATATGCTCCACTGACTTCATCGCCTCCAAGTCATGCTTGTCAAATGCATCTGCAAGTGCCTCCGCATTAGTCTGGTCCTCACATGCAGCAACCTCATACCCATATATGAGTACCACCCTGGTCATATGGTACATGTAGTCATTGAGTCTCCCCACCGCTGCCTCGTTCAAACCTGAAATGGCACTGCTTATAATTCGCAGATCCTCGTCATGATAGTTGTCTCTGTAATAATAGAGCAATGCTGCAAATCTGGAATTGAGCTGGCTGTGAAGTCCAACCGCCACACTGTAGTCAAATATATCAAGATACCTGCCAGTATCCTCTACTATATCCCCCGCTTCTGTTCTACCTATATATTTGCCGGAATTGGCGGTTGCTATGCCCGTCAGAAATTCAAGTATATGGTCGGTGTCCACACAATCCTCAAGCATTGCTTCATACATGCGGTACTGCTCGTCATCAACCTGCCAGAATGGTACATCTGCTATGATGTAATCCTGCTCTTTAAGACCATATTCGCTGACAGCCCGAGCCACGGCTCTCTCGTCCCTATCTATTAGCACAAGCTTATAATGTTCTGCAAGTCTGCCAAGATCTATATCCCCGGCCTGTCCTATTCCCCACAGGGCCAGCACAGGCTTTGAACCGGTTGCATCCTGGACGGATTCTTTTTCCGTCCGACAGTTATTTTCTATATATTCTGTCACCTCTCGTCTGTACTGCTCCCATCCCGAATAGGAAGCTGGTATCTGCTCCGTGGTGATCATCTCATCAAAGTAACTCATTGACTTCTCCTGAATCTGTGATCTGTCAGGCATCCCCAAATCTGCCTGTCTGTATTATTTTATTCCTCAAATGTATTTTATAAAATTTTATTTTTATGCACAAGAGTAATGTAGTATAATATCTATAGTTGTGCAATATGCTGCGCAATACTTTTATACTGGGACGAGACAATTTTCGCATTCCAGTTTTTACATTTGGAGGAGTTATGGAATCAATACAGACAAACGCTCTGAACAGCAAATACATCAATTCCCTCCTGCGCCCGGAGGAAAATCCTTTCATGCAGGAGATGCAGAGTTTTGAGGAGATCATGATGATGTATTCATGTGCCATCAGAGAGGTGAAAACAAAATTCGAAGTGCTGAACGATGATTTCAGCGTAAGATATAAGAGAAATCCTATAGAATTCATACAGTCAAGGATCAAAAAGCCTGTCAGCATTGCCAAAAAGCTTGCAAGCAAGGGCTGTCCGGTTACATGTGCAAGTATACTGAACAATCTGGATGATGTCGCCGGAATAAGAGTCATCTGCCCATTCATCGACGACATATATATGGTGGCAGAAAAGCTCATAAGCCAGGACGACATCACCCTGATCGAGGCAAAAGACTACATATCGCATCCAAAGCCAAATGGCTACCGCAGTCTGCATGTCATAGTTGAGATTCCTGTGTTCTTCGCAGACCACACAAGGAATATGCGTGTGGAGGTACAGATCAGGACAATCGCGATGGACTTCTGGGCAAGCCTGGATCACCAGCTCAGGTACAAGAAGGATATTCCGAATGTGGACATGATATCCGCAAGACTTAAGAAATGCGCGGATGTGATATCCGCAACAGACCTTGAGATGCAGTCCATCAAGAACAGCATTTATGGTCAGCGATATATTCCTGAACTTAAGAGAGAATCACCTGAAGAATAATTACAGTTATTTATCTCCTACTGATATTTTTTCAACTACAGGCAGAATGAAAAAATTGAAATATTTGCAACTTTTTATTTGACATTTGCTCAAATCTGTTGTAGTATAACTGATGTTGTTAATCAACATGTGTGCATAGCTCAGCTGGATAGAGCACTTGGCTACGGACCAAGGTGTCGGGGGTTCGAATCCTCTTGCGCACGTGATAGAAGCTGTCTGAATTATTTCAGGCAGCTTTTTATTTTACCCAAATCATTTTCCCACCGCTGAACATTTTTTAAATAAATGAGCCAGTGTATAGATCTACTTAGATCATGCACTGGCTTTCTGTATACATACGGTTTGCGGCTATATGCCTTATTTACATGAACCGCCATCGCCACTTCCCAGATATTTCTCCACCTTCTCCGGCGTATCCAGTCTCAGCCGCACAATAGTCATCATGATCATGTACCTAAGCACCTCCTTTAGGATCTCATAATCAAACTGCGACTTCATATTTTCCGGGTATACATGTACGAGGAAATGCACGTTGTAAGCATCGCCCTGTCTTGAGATAAATGCGCTCACGTACAGACCGTTCATGACCGCTGTTATGATGTCGTCATCCGTGATCTGTATATTTATCTTATACATCTTAGATATGAACTTTACCGTCTTGTCTTCTTTCACGAGAAAACGCCTGTCTGTAATCTCTCCTATGGAAAAGTTCTGTTTATGCAGTGTTATCGCCTGCAGGAATTCTGATTCCTTATCGTTCTCAATTATATAATCATATATATCATTCGGTGTGTATGCCATGTTACTCAAGTTGTCCTTTCGTCTATTTGTCTATGATCTATGTGCTAAGCACTTTTTCATTCTCACATCCGGTATCATCACGTCACACTGCCCATCGTAAGCCCAATCACAAATACCACAAATGCACCAATCGTAAGCACGTACCACTCAATGACACGGACTGCAAGTTCCCAGTCCGACGGCTCAACATCATACAGGTTTCTCACCCTGGGCCACATAGCCAATCTGAAAAGTTCATCAGGAAACAGCATGCTTACGACCGCAATGATGCATATAATGATTCCGAATATATATAATATTATATTTCCTCTGTTTGTAGTCTGCGGACCAGTAATAAACTTAACTATTTCATAAATATCTGGCGGATTTGCATAATAATCTCCTAAAACCACATCAAAATCTTTTCCCATCGTGCCATCCGAATTGTATACCATATAGCCATCTTTTGAAACAGCACCTCTGAAATAAACTTTATCACCTTCCATGATCTTTACCCCGATATAATCATCAGATGATAACATGCCATCCTCTGTCCCTGCCGGTATGGTCGAAGGATCCTCTGTCCAGCTATATGGTCCATATGTTATGTCCCTATATTCATCTCCTGTAAATCGGTGATAACACTTAAATTCTATCCTCTGGTCATCATATACTGTGATGCTTGTATTTTCATCTGTGTATGTCACATTTCCCTGTCCTTCTTTTCGAGTCAAAAAGTCATCCCTGAACTCAATTCCCTTTATGGACATTATAATCGGATAAATTATGGAAAATGCTATTATCATTACCACTATAATGATCATCAGAACCTTTTGCGTCCTGGATAAATTCTTAATTCTCTCCATACAAATTTCTCCCTTCGATCAGAAATTTTCTATTATCCTCTCGAGCTATCCCAGCCCCTGACCACTGTCTGCGCTGGCTAGAACAGATCCAGTGTATTGTCAAGATATATCTCTTCTCTTACCCTCAGCTGGTACTCTGGCTTTGTCATATAGTACAGCAGAAATTCCAGCACTATGGCACTTCCAAGACTTCTTCCCTCTATCTTGAAATTGGAAAATCCCATCGGCAGGTAAATGTTATTTATATCATCTATACCTATAAATCCGGGATTCTCCATCGCTTTGGAGAAACGATAGCCACCTGCTGCGTTCGGCGATGTACAGTGGTGAATTGATCTCTCACCTAGAGCCATACGGCTCACATCCTCATAGCAGGCCTTCCTATCCTGACAGGAGAACCAACAGCATTCGTTGCACAGGAATTCAACCTTGTCTTTCTGCTTTTGCGTAAGCGCCCCCAGCCTGTCAAATGCTTTGTTCAGCCGAAAATCCGGCACAACATATCGGAATTCATCCCGGTCAAGCTCTTCTGAAAACAGATCAAAGTCCGTAATGACCTTTGTTGTCGATGAAACCATATATAGTCCCGGATAATTCTCCTGCAGATAGTCAAGCAGCAGATCCGAATGGACTATGACGCCATTTTGAATATCACCCTTCTCAAACGCCCGGCACAAGTCATTACACTGCTTATCAGCAAGATGTTCCGGCCCCAGTAGTGAGTTGCTGAAGGTCAGTCTCGCCGATATTCCATACTTGCGCATAAGTTCCAGCACATCTTCTGCATCGCTGTCGCCATATCCCACTCTGCCGCCGCCCCAGAGGCAGTCTCCCGGTGCTCCATACACTGAACCAATATCACACCAGTCGTAAAAATATTCCCTGTGCTCACGGTATAGCGGCAGGAATACCTTGTACAGCTCGTAGAATTCAAAAAGTCCCGGCAGATGGTAATGTGCCTTGTATTCTGTTTTGTTATTACCTGTCTCCGGCTTTGATCTGCCAGACAATGGCTCATTCCCCATGGTGTTCATTTTCCTGTTTTTCTTTCAGTTCCCATATGTTATCTCAGTTTCCACATACTGTCTACAATTATATAAAAGTTCTTCATCTGTTGCAAACCCTGTTTAGGATATTGTATATTTGGGCTATGGGAATTCACATTTTATAAGCGAGGGATGACTATGAATTATGCATTTACAAATGGAAAAATATTAGACGGAACTAAAGATATGCAGATACAGACCGGTCTCTGTATCCTGGTCAGAGACGGCAAAATATACGACATCGTAAAGGATACTGCTGATCTTGACGGATACAAGATCATAGACCTTCAGGGACATTACATTCTGCCAGGTCTTATCAATATGCACGTACATCTTGCGGGAAGCGGAAAACCGCAGAAAAAGCAGCGCGACAATGAAAAACTTGTAAATACCATCATGGGCTCAGCGCCTACTAGAGCCATCGCATACAACATGGTGGCGGGCTTTGCAAATGACGAACTGTTAGGCGGTGTGACAACCATCAGGACGGTGGGCGGCCTTGGCGACTTTGACACCAGACTGCGTGACGAGATCGAAGCAGGCACCAAGACAGGTCCGCGTATCCTTGCCGCCAATCAGGGAATCTCAGTTCCCGGCGGACATATGGCGGGGTCGGTTGCCATCGCTGCTGCGAACTTAAATGAAGCACTTGCCCATCTGGACAAATGTGAGAAGGAAAAAGTTGATATCATCAAGCTCATGATCACCGGTGGAGTGCTTGATGCAAAGGAAAAGGGAGTCCCGGGAGAACTGAAGATGTCCCCCGATATGGTGCGTGCAGTCTGCAACAAGGCTCATGCTGACGGCTATATGGTGTCCGCACACGTTGAATCACCCGAGGGTGTGCGCGTGGCTCTGGAAAATGGAGTTGATTCCATCGAGCATGGTGCCAGGATGGATGATGACATGATAAGACTTTTCAAAGAACGCGGGGCATTTCTATGTACCACTATCTCTCCTGCTCTTCCATATGCCCTGTTTGACCGCGCCCTCACGAATGCGACCGAGGTCGAGCAGTATAATGGAAATGTCGTATTTGAGGGAATCATAGACTGCTCAAAGGCAGCCCTGGCAAATGACATCCCTGTGGTACTTGGAAATGACGTCGGCTGTCCATGGATCACTCAGTACGACTTCTGGCGTGAGCTGTACTACTTCCACAAATATGTCGGAGTATCCAACTCATTTGCACTGTACACCGCGACAAAGCGAAGTGCGGAGCTTGCCGAGATCGGACAGCTCACTGGCTCCATCGAAAAGGGCAAATATGCAGACATGATAGTGACAGCCGAAAATCCACTGGATGATCTGCGCGTCCTAAGAAACCTTGAGATGGTCATCACCAAGGGAAACATCATCGACCACCCAAAGATCAAGAAGAGGAAGAATGTGGATGCGGAGCTGGACAAGTTTCTGTAAATAATGAATACTGTTTGTGTTTCATATTGAATTTAAATGAAGATAAACCTGTTGTTTCTTTCATTGTCAATAGCGATGAGTTAAACTAAAAATACGACTAAACTACAACGGAGGTTATTATTTATTATGGGAAATACATTCAGGGAAGTTCAGTGTTACAAATGCGGACATATTTTTATGTGGCAGAAAGATGGTATTGAATATCAGTCTGAATATCGTTTGGAAAGCACCAGCGAACTGCTTGGAATTGCAGAATGTCCTAAATGCGGCACGGATATGTTGGTAATTCCGCATGTTCTTGAGGGGATCTCTAAAGATTCAAATGGAATTGTGGAATCAGAGATACGGGGAATATAGTAATTTTCTCTATACAAAAAACCGGGTATGTTTATTATTGAACATATCCGGTTTTTTTATCTGAAATGTCACTACTCATCCGGATTCACGATGGCACCGATCTTGAATTCTCTGCCATCCTTCTGCCACTGTCTGTACTCCGCCGTAGCAGCAAAGAGTACATCTCCCGATGAGTTGATCGCAGTCTCAAGTGAATCCTGGACCACTCCGATGATCATTCCGACGGCAACAGCCTGCATGGATATATCCTGTGGGATTCCAAACAGCGAGCATGCCATAGGAATGAGAAGTAACGATCCTCCCGCAACACCTGATGCACCGCACGCGCCAAGAGTTGCCATGAGACTGAGCATGAGTGCTGTCGGAACGTCAACCGACACTCCCATGGTATTTGCAACGGAAAGCGCCATTATAGTTATAGTGATGGCGGCACCGTCCATATTGATGGTTGCACCAAGCGGGATGGATACAGAATACACATCCGGGTCAAGTCCAAGTCTTTTGCAAAGTGACATGTTCACAGGGATATTTGCCGCAGAACTTCTGGTGAAGAACGCCGTCACGCCTGACTCTCTGAGACATCTCCACGCGAGTGGATATGCATTTCTCCTTAAGACGATAGTCGCAAGAAGAGGATCTACGATCAATGCAACCATGAGCATAGCGCCCACAAGCACCAGCAGTAATCTGCCATATTCCTTAAATATCGACAATCCGCTCTCCGATACTGTCGTGAATACAAGTCCCATGATTCCAAATGGCGCGCATCCGATGATCCACCTCACGACGGTCGACACCGCATCCGATATGGATACAAGTGTAGATTTTACGGACTTGCTTGTCCGGCGCATGGCAAGTCCAAACAAAAGCGCCCATGCAAGTATGCAGAGATAATTTGCACTTAGTATTGCATTTACCGGGTTATCAGTGATGTTGAGCAAAAGATTCTGAAGCACCTCCATGATTCCCGATGGAACGACATCCGACTGATACGATTCCAGGTCCAGTGTCATGGTTACAGGGAAAATAAAGCTTGCGCTCACCGCCACAACCGCCGCGCACAGCGTGCTGAGTATATACATGATCGTCACCATGCGGAACTGTTGTCCATTTCCTTTTCCTGCATTTGCAATGGAGCTGATGACAAGGGCAAACACCAGTATCGGCGCGATTGCCTTGAGCGCTCTGACAAACATAGTTCCGATCAGTCCTATTCCCGTTGCCTCCGGCACCAGAAGCCCCAGCACCGCACCGATCACTATTCCAACCAATATCTTCGCAATCAGTGACACCTTATTCCACATCTCTACAATCTTTTTCATTAATCTAACTCCTAACTATATTTCTGCTTATTAACATACATTTCCTTTAGTGTTCTTCTTTCTCAGAAAAAGTATCCCCACGAGCAGAAGCACTGGGAATATAACTCCCGCAAGGATTCCGCGTTTCAGGTCGTCCGATGCCAGACTTGACACAAAGCCCACCAGAGTCGGTCCGCCGGAGCAGCCCACATCCCCCGCAAGCGCCAGCAATGCAAAAAGTGACGTTCCGCCATTTCGCAGAGCCGATGACGCCTTGCTGAAACTTCCGGGCCACATAATTCCCACTGAAAATCCGCAGACTGAGCAGCCGATAAGTGATACGAACGCGGACGGTGCAAGGGATATGCACAGATACGACAGGATACACAAAAGGCTGCTGCCTATCATGAATTTGTCCAGATCGATCCGGTCTCCCCTTTTGCCATAGAACGTTCTGGCACTTCCCATAAGCACAGCAAATGCCATCGGTCCGGCGAGGTCTCCAACAACCTTGCTCACTCCAAGTCCCTGCTCTGCAAATGTGGACGCCCACTGACTGACTCCCTGCTCACTGGCACCCGCACACAGCATCATGAGCATGAGTATCCAGAATGTCTTATTCATACAGAGCTCCCTGATCGTCATTCCGCTCTCTCCATCTTCTATGAGCGAGGCTATTGGAACTCTGGTAAATGCAATGCCATTTATGATTGGAACGACCGCCCAGATCAGAGCCATGACCTTCCAGTTCTGTATTCCACACACCTTGAAGAACAAGGTTGACAGCAGCACCACGGACACATGTCCCCAGCAGTAAAATGAATGCAGGAGACTCATCGCTTTTTCCTTGTTATCACTTGGACAGCTCTCCACGATGGGACTTATCAGAACCTCTATAAGTCCGCCTCCCACCGCATATATCACCACCGAAATAAATATTCCTGTGAATGCATCTGGCAGCACATCAGGCAGGATCACAAGACTTATGAGTCCGGCCGCCGAAAATACATGGGCAAGAACTATCGATATCCGGTATCCTATCCTGTCCACAAATTTAGCCGACAGCAGATCAATGACAAGCTGGATTCCAAAATTGAATGTTATCAGCATAGTGATCTTGCTGAGCGGGATGTTGTAACTCTTCTCAAATGTCAGGAAAAGCAGAGGCACAAAGTTGTTGACGATTGCCTGTACTATATAACCCACAAAACAGGCGTACACTGTGTTTTGGTATTTATTCTTCATTGTATAACCTCTCATATCCACAGATATTACCCTTCATTTTTTTCCGTAGATCTTTTTTCTTATGTAGTATATCATCACAATACTTGATAATATCACACATATATCAGTCTTGTATATAACGGGATTATCCAGAAATGATACTTTCATGCACAAAACCAGTATTTAGTCAATTTGAAGTAATATGTTGTCCTCCAAGTTAATTCATAAAATGCCAAAACGGTGAACAGTTATTCGCAACTGTTCACCGCCACTTTTAAACTATAATATAATAATTTATGACCAGACTTCCTCTGCTATCTCCTTAACGAGCTTGAGCTTTGCCCACTGCTCATCCTCTGTCAGCTTGTTTCCGATCTCACACGATGCAAATCCACACTGAGGGCTCAGGCATAATCTGTCAAGTGGTACATACTTTGCAGCCTCATGGATCCTTGCAATGACCTTCTCCTTATCCTCTAGAACCGGAGACTTTGTTGTGATGAGTCCGAGCACGACCTTCTTATCCGCTGAAACCTTTGCAAGAGGTGCAAATCCGCCTGATCTCTCATCATCATACTCAAGGAACAGCGCATCTACATTCTCATTTGCAAATACATAATCTGCAACTGTGTCATAAGGACCGCTTGTGAAGAATGTTGAGTGGTAATTTCCTCTGCAGATATGTGAAGTGATGACCATATCCTCCGGCTTTCCTTCAAGGGCAAGATTGTTCACTGCAAGCAGCTCCTTCTTGACATCTTCAAGGTCTATTCCAAGTGATTTATATCTCTGTTTTGCGGCATCCCCCACTATGGCTCCCCATGTACAATCGTCAAGCTGCAGGTTTCGGCATCCAGCATCATAGAACTGCTTAATAACATCCTGATAAGCCTTTCCGATATCCTGGATAAGCTCCTCATTTGTATGGTAGAACTTTCTTGTATTTGCAAAATTGGCAGGTACTATCATCTGCTGAAATGTCTGCGCCGGAGCAGGAATCGTATACTTTGCAACTGTATTCTCATCCTCGAACTGCTTTAAGAATTTGAAATATTCAACAAATGGATGCGCCTTTGCCTTTATCTTACCAACAAGATAAGTGTCATCAAGAACCGCAAGCTCTGCATCAAATTTTACACCATTTCCAGTGTTCTCATGGGCAACACCATCAAATCCCCACATGAAGTCGAGATGCCAGAATGTTCTTCTGAACTCGCCATCTGTGATAGCATGGAATCCAAGTTTCTTCTGCTTTGCAACAACCTTGGTGATCTCCTCATCAGCAACCTTGTCGAACGCTTCCTTAGTGATCTTCCCCTCCCTGTATGCTGCCTTCGCATCCTTGAGTACCTGTGGTCTCAGGAAGCTTCCTACAAAATCGTATCTGAAAGGTGTCTGTAATTTACTCATATGTCTTTATCCTCCATAGTGTTTTCTCGTTTTCTTAACTTGAGGATATTCTAGCAGGATAGGCTGTCCATGGAAAATACTATTATTTTGAGGCTCGTCATAGTTTTAAGCTATGGAATATGATAAGAGTACTACACTATCAATGCTTAAAATTCTATAAACCACCAAATCTATAATAAAAAGCCTGCATAATCCCTATGTAAAATCATCCACAATGACAATCGTCAAATATGATTTTATATAGGCTTATACAGGCTTTCATACTCTATTATTCAATATTCTTTAACTCCACTGCGAGTTATACAGATCCGCATAGAAGCCGTTCTGAGCCATGAGCTCATCATGGTTACCCTGCTCTATAATGTCACCGTCCTTCATAACAAGGATGATATCTGCATTCTTGATGGTTGACAGTCTGTGGGCGATGACAAAGCTTGTCCTGCCCTTCATCAGATTGTCCATAGCTCTCTGAATCCTGTGTTCTGTTCTCGTATCGACTGACGACGTAGCCTCATCGAGGATCAAAACCGGATTGTCAGCAAGAATGGCTCTTGCGATAGTTAAGAGCTGTTTCTGTCCCTGGGAGATATTTGTTATCTCCTCATTGAGCTCCATGTTGTATCCACCCGGAAGTGCCGAGATAAATCTATGTGCATGAGCTGCCTTTGCCGCTGCAATGACTTCCTCATCTGTGGCGTCCAGCCTTCCGTATCTGATATTCTCCATGATAGTGCCCTTGAACAGCCATGTGTCCTGAAGCACCATGCCAAATACATCCCTGAGCTCACGTCTGTTGAAGTCCTTAATATTGTGTCCGTCCAGAAGTATAGCACCGCCATTCACGTCGTAGAATCTCATGAGCAGCTTGACCATGGTAGTCTTGCCCGCTCCGGTAGGTCCGACTATAGCTACCTGCTGTCCCGGCTTTACATGGGCTGAAAAATCCTTGATGATGATCTGATCCGGATTGTATCCAAACTTTACATGCTCGAATGTTACTTCACCCTTGATCCCCTCTGTGGATACAGGATTCTCTACTATCTGCTCCTCTTCTTTCTCTTCAAGGAGTTCAAATACTCGCTCAGCGGCTGCTGCCATCTGCTGCATCATATTTGTGACCTGGGCAACCTGCTGAACAGGCTGTGTGAGGTTCTTCACGTACTGTATAAATGCCTGGATATCACCTATCTGGATAGTTCCTCTGATTGCAAGAGCCGCACCTGATATGGCAACTGCCACATAGCCCAGATTGCCGACAAACATCATAATAGGCTGCATCAGTCCTGAGAAGAACTGTGACTTCCAAGCTGACTTGTACAGAGTCTCATTTGTCTCATGGAACTCTCTTCTAACGTCGTTCTCCTTATTGAACGCTTTTATGACATTGTGTCCGCCATACACCTCTTCAACCTGACCGTTTATGTGTCCCACGTATTCCTGCTGCTGCTTGAAGAATCTCTGGGATTTCTTGATGACAAACATCATGAGCATGATACTTATCGGAAGTATCAGCACCGAAATGAGTGTCATAAGCGGGCTGATCGTGAGCATCATCACGATTACACCGATGACTGTACTAACCGATGTGATGAGCTGTGTGATACTCTGGTTCAGACCATTTCCCATGGTGTCTATATCATTTGTGATCCTTGAAAGGACCTCGCCATAGGTTCTGCTCTCAAAGTAGCTCATCGGCATCCTGTTGATCTTCTCGGATACCTCACGTCTCATCCTGTAGCATACCTTCTGTGTGATACCAGTCATGATGAATCCCTGAACAAAGCTAAATGCCACACTTAGCACATACAAACCGAGACAGAACAGCAATATCTTACCGATATACGTGAAATCAATTCCGCCGTTGCCGGTTATCTTGTTCATGATCCCCTCTGACAGAGCTGTTGTCGCCTTGCCGAGTACCTTCGGACATACTACGTTGAATATCGTACTTCCAATTGCAAATATGGCAACGACAACAACCGCCGCCTTATATTTGCCTATATATCTGAATAACTTTCCTATCGTTCCCTTGAAGTCCTTGGCTTTCTCGCCACTCATCATAGGCCCGTGGCCTCTTCTAGGGCCTCTGAAACTTCTTTGATTATTTGTCTGATTCTGTTCTGCCATGTCCTACACCTGCCTTTCTGAGTCAGTTCCAAGACTGGCCGCTATCTCCGATGGAGAAAGCTGTGACTCGGCTATCTGCCTGTACTCCTCACAGGTCTGCATGAGTTCCTTGTGAGTTCCCTTGCCGACTATCGTACCCTCGTCAAGCACAAGTATCTGATCTGCTGAGAGTATGGTGCTTACTCGCTGTGCAACGATAAATACCGTACTGCCATTTACGTGCTCGCCAAGCGCCTTTCTGACTGCCACATCCGTCTTGAAATCAAGCGCCGAAAAGCTGTCGTCAAATATCAGGATCTTCGGCTTTCTCGCTATGGCTCTGGCTATAGCAAGACGCTGTTTCTGACCGCCGGACACATTTCCACCGCCCTGGGCAACCGCACTGTCGTAACCGTGCTCCTTCTCCTCTATGAAGTCGGATGCCTGAGCAATCTCAGTCGCAAGCTTGACATCTTCATCAGATGCATCCGGCGCACCGAATCTTATATTGGACGCAATCGTTCCTGAGAACAGGATTCCCTTCTGCGGAACAAAGCCGATATTCTGTCTCACGCTCTCCATGGTGAGGTCTCTTATATCCTGTCCGTCTATCGTTATCGAGCCCTCCGTAACATCATAGAATCTCGGGAGGAGCTGAACCAGTGTACTCTTACCACAACCGGTACTTCCGATGATCGCCGTGGTCTGTCCAGGCTTGGCCTCAAATGAGATATTCTCAAGTACATTCTCATCTGCGCCCGGATATGCAAATGCGACATTGTCATACTTTACGACACCCCTTGGTGCTTCAAGCTTCTTTGCCCCGGCTGCGTCCTGAACTGTCACATCTGTATCTATGATCTCCTGTATTCTGTCTGCTGCCACGCTGGCACGAGGGAGCATGACTGACATCATGCTGAGCATAAGGAACGACATGATAATAAGCATTGTGTATGTAATAAATGCAGTCATTGATCCTACCTGAAGGACACCCGCATCAATCTTGTGGGCTGCCACCCACTCTATAAGTATGCTTATGGCATACATGATGAACATGAGTATAGGCATGGCAAATGTCATGACTCTGTTGACGAACAATGTGTTCTTTGTCAGGGCTTTATTCGCCTCATCAAATCTCTCTTCCTCGCGTTCCTCTCTGCCAAATGCCCTGATAACCGGGATACCTGTAAGTATCTCTCTTGACACAAGGTTTACTCTGTCCACCAGTGTCTGCATAACTTTAAACTTTGGCATGGCAATGACCATAAGCGTTCCCATGAGGATCACAACTGCTGCTATACCGATGAATATTACCCAGCCCATTCCGGCTCCGTTCTCAACAACCTTGACGATTCCTCCAATAGAAAGTATCGGTGCATATAGAACCATTCTGAGCATCATAACTGTAACCATCTGTATCTGCTGGACATCATTTGTAGATCTCGTTATCAGAGATGCAGTTGAGAACTTGTTGATCTCTGCATCCGAAAATGCGATAACCTTGTTGAACACCTTCTCTCTGAGTCCGCAGGCAACGCTTGCCGCAACCCTTGACGCCACAAGTCCTATGAGAACCGCAGCTGCTGCCATGAGAAGTGACATTCCAAGCATCTTCACCGCTGCCCACTTCAGATATGACATCTGTCCTGCCTTATAATCGTAGCCAAAGCTGTCGTAGCATATCCTTGTACATGCTATGGCTGTGGATTCCATATAATCCTCGCCCATACTGTCGAGCATGCCGTCAACCGTAGGCTTCATCTGTTCACCGATCTGCGCCCACATCTCCTCCGGCATCTCATCAAGGGTGATTCCCATCTTATCAAGTCCTGCCTTGATCTCATTGTCCTCGTCAGAGTTCACCATCTGATATGGATAGTAATACATCATAAGCCCCTTCATACAGGCACTATCCACTTCGTCTATGTGTTCCTCGCCGTCTTCTGTCAGGTAATAATAACCATCCGAACCATCTTTATAATATTTCTCCCATACGGCTTTCTCATCGTCATCCATAAATCCGTCTATCACGTTGTAGGCTTTCTCCGGGATCTGTTTCGGACTACAGTTCTCTATACCGTAGTTCTGTATACCGGTATCTATGAGCTTTGAAGTGTAGTCCGGAAGTGACAGATCACAGTATGCCTGCAGAACGAGAAGAATGGCTATGATAATGACCGACTTCCAATACGGCTTCAGATTTCTGAATATCTGCATGTCATTTCCTCCTTGAACGATTATTGGCTGTGCAATTGCAAAACATAAAATCTATATAGGGTTGATGTATATTTGCATACCAATCAGGGGTCGCTTGCGCTTAACTCAACCTGCAGCGGTACTAAGATGCCGCTTACGCGCCATCTAAGAACCGGCGGTTTCGTATTCCCCAGATTTGGTAATGCAAAATACACCAACCCTAATATCAGATCTCGAATTTTGCAATTGCTATCTACGCTTTCTTTTCCTTTTTTTCAAGCGTATTCTTTCTTTAATTAAATATCTTTGAAAGTTTATCATTGCATATATTCTCAGTCAATTAAATATCTATAAAGATTTAATTATTTTTATGACAAAAATACGGCAGCCGCTGTTCTCCAGCAACTGCCGTATTTTCTGTTTCTTCAAACTTTCAATCTAAGCCAGCTTTATCCGCTCCGCCGCATCCCTTGTTATCGCCAGCCTTTTTCCCTTTGCCTTGATTATCACATTGCCAAAGTAAGACGATACGACCTGCACCTGATCTCCGGTCTCAAGCTGACATGCGCCGAACAGTGATCTGTCCGCACAGTTCCAGGCAACTTCACCTGAGAAACCGTTTACTGCATCTGATAATGACATCATTGTAACCACCCCTTCGAAATAATTGTTTTATGAATTCTATTATGTTTCAACGCACTATCCAATATGCAATTCATCTTCAATCTCTTTTATTGTCTACACAATTATAACTCTTAAGGGCTGGTGCAAGTCAATTCTAATTGTTAGTATATGGGGCTAATCTTTCTTATACAGAACTAACTTGGATACACAAAAACCCCACCGACATCCGACTTACCATCAGACATCAGTGGGGGTATAATGTTCTCAATATTTATTATCTTACACCGAATTACTCGATCATTACTCGATTACCTTGAGCCATCCCTCTGGGCCTTCGATTCTGCCCATCTGGATTCCTGTAAGAGTATCATACAGCTTCTGGATAACTGGTCCCATCTTCTCCATACCACTTGGGAAGCAGATCTCCTTGCCGTGGTCGTTGATCTTTCCTACTGGTGAGATAACTGCTGCTGTACCGCACAGACCACACTCTGCAAAATCCTTAACCTCATCGAAGTATACGTCTCTCTCCTCAGCCTCAAGTCCAAGGATATCCTTTGCAACTACCATCAGTGAACGTCTTGTGATAGATGGGAGTATACTGTTTGACTTAGGTGTAACTACCTTGCCGTCCTTTGTAACAAAGATGAAGTTTGCTCCACCAGTCTCCTCAACCTTTGTTCTTGTAGCTGCATCGAGGTACATATTCTCATCGAATCCCTCTTTGTGTGCTGTAACTATTGCATGAAGGCTCATTGCATAGTTAAGACCAGCCTTGATGTGTCCTGTTCCGTGAGGTGCTGCTCTATCGAAATCTGAAACCTTGATAGTGATAGGCTTTGCGCCGCCCTTGAAGTAAGGACCAACTGGTGTACAAAGGATTCTGAACTGATATTCATCTGCAGGCTTTACACCTATAACAGGGTTTGAACCGAACATATATGGTCTGATATATAATGTAGCACCTGATCCGTAAGGTGGTACATAATCAATGTTTGCCTTTACTGTATCTACAACTGCCTGAACAAATCTATCCTCTGGGAAAACTGGCATCTCAAGTCTCTTTGCTGAGTCTGCCATTCTGCTTGCGTTGAGGTCAGGACGGAAACATACAACACGTCCATCCTCTGTTCTGTAAGCCTTCATTCCCTCGAAAACTGTCTGAGCGTACTGAAGAACACCTGCGCACTCGTTTAATACTACGTTAGGATCCTCTGTGAGTGTACCCTCATCCCATGCTCCATCCTTATAATTTGCTACAAATCTCTTATCTGTCTGAACATAGCCAAATCCAAGGTTTGCCCAATCGATATTCTTCTTATCCATATCTACATCTTCCTTTCACTTTAGCTTGTGCTTTTTTGTATGTGTCTGTTATATCACATTATTTCGCCTTTTTCCATATGTATATTGAACATTTGCTTGAAAAATTAAGGTTTTTCTTCCAAAAACGGCTAATTTTTTCATGTTACAATGTACAATTTGATGATTTTCCCAAGTTACAAGCTTGTCTACTTCAACTTATTACCCTCTGAGAAAGCATCGCCAACCCTGTCGCCGAGTGCAAATATGATCTCATTTGCTCCGACTATTCCGCCCATGCCGCACTCATGATATTGCATTGCCATCGGCATCGTATATTCCGATCATCATGACCGGCTGTGGCACCAGCATAGGTTTTGCACCAAGATTCTTACTCATATCATCTGCCTCCTTAATTTGAAGAAACTTACCCTTCTATTTTATGACTACTGCCATCTAAGGGCAATATTTTTCTGGCTAAAATATTATTCCCCACATGCATATCAGCACCGCCAGAAACAGCACATTTGCAAATGTGAAATACGCCAGATATCTTCCTCTGGCGCCCTTGTCCTGTCTCGCCACGTATTTGAACGAGATCAGGCTCGCCATGGACGCTATAAGAGTTCCAAGTCCGCCGAGATTGGTGCCGACTATCAGATCCGTGTACCTGTCTGTAAACCCCGACAACAAAACCGCAGCCGGAACATTGCTTATGACCTGGCTGGCAAGTACTGAGGTTATCATCTCATGTCCCCCAAGCACATTCTCGACAAATGTCCTAAAGCCTTCTATTCTTCCCATGTTTCCGATAAACACGAAGAATCCCACAAATGTAAATATCAGCGAATAGTCCACTTTAAGCAATAGCCTTCTCTGGCATATAAGGACTACCACAAGCACTACCGCAAATGTCACCCAGTATGGTACGATCCGCGCCACGGTGAGCAGCGACAGCACAAATAGTATGCTATATATACCCACCAGCTTCCTGTCCACCTGTATATCACCGCCTGAGAGTCTGATCTCTAGCTGCCTGTTCCTGCCTTTCATGCATACTATGATCCATATCACAAGAAGCGCTGCCGATGCCACTGTATATGGCAGCATGAGCAATACAAACCTGCCTGCACTGATTCCTGCCAGGCCGTACAGATACAGATTCTGCGGATTGCCTATAGGTGTCAGCATGCTTCCAAGGTTCGCTGCTATTGTCTGGAAGGTTATCACCGGCACCATCCATCTGGTTAAGACTTCCTCGCCAGCCATACCAAGGACCGTAAGTGTCATCGGTACAAATGTTATGAGCGACACATCATTTGTGATGAACATGCTGAAAAAGAAACACATAAATGTAAGTACAAATGTCACCGCCCGGAGTGAACCCATACGGTTTATCATGCTCTTTGCTACGATATTAAAAATCCCCTGCTGCGAAAATCCCGCGACCACTGTCATAAGACAGAAAAGTATCGCAAGTGTCCTGAAATCTATGTAGTCCACATACGCGCTGTCCGGAGGCACGATAAATGCCGATATCACCGCCAGCAGAAGTGCCACGGTGAGCACCGTCTCTTTGCGGACGAATTCTCCTATTTTCTTCACAATCTCCATCATGGTCTAAATGTCCTGAGTGCCTCTATGGTCCTTGTTATCAGCTCATCAAGAGTCCAGCCCAGCATGTCTGCCCCTCTCTCGATGACCTCTCTGGAGCATCCCGCAGCAAATCCCTTGCTCTTGTATTTCTTCTTAACTGACTTGAGTTCCAGATCCTGAACACTCTTTGATGGTCTCATGAGAGTGACTGCTCCGATAAGTCCTGTAAGCTCGTCCACGGCATAGAGGACCTTCTCCATCTCATGTTCCGGTTTTATGTCAACTGTGATACCATAGCCGTGGCTTGCCGTCGCGTGTATGATCCTCTCATCGACACCTCGCTCCCTCATGATCTCCTGGGACTTGATGCAGTGCTGCTCAGGATACTGCTCAAAGTCAAGATCGTGAAGCAATCCAACAATTCCCCAGAATTCTTCCTCATCACCATAACCAAGTTCCCTTGCAAAATATCTCATGGTTCCCTCTACTATCTGTGCATGCTCCAGATGGAACTCATCCTTGTTGAACTCTGTGAGTAATTCCCACGCTTCTTCTCTTGTCATCTTTATTCCTCCTATTATTTAAGCAGTATTCATACTGCTAATAAAGTAACTTTTTACTTCTAAATTTTCAAATAGCACTAATATTCAATCCATAACTCACCTCATTTTAATCTAATAATTTAAAAACAATATTTTATGGCAAACATTTCGAATTCTTAATTTCCATCATTTCTTCTTGATTCAAATTTTTAAATTCTATCCCAACAAAATCATCTCCTAGAACCAATAAATTATTTAAATCATTAATCCTATATGCATTTAGAACACCTTCTTCAATATCATCTTTTAATATTAAAATTGCATTTTCTGACTTCCAGAATTTAAATCTCCCATCTACGGTAACATTCATATTGTTCTCATTGAAATCCTTATTACATATACTAATTCCCATCCTCTCATTTATAATTACGGGAATATCACTAATATCATTAATTATTTCATCTTGAACAAAATAGCTAACATACTCTATCATTCCATCTTCTGGATTAATTGCTATGTCCAACGGAGGCTTGCGCTTATCCTCATAAAACAAATGGTAGTTTTGCCGTATTCTTCTATCAACAACTGATATTTCAAATAAAACAAGCCCTTCTCCCATACATTCTATTTTACGAATATATTTTTTGTTATTAAATACTTTTTCAAACTTCACCTTTTTCGTCCCTCTGAGTAAATATCCTTGCTTTATCAACTTTCAGTGGAATATATCCAGCCGTGCAGGTCTGCACACACGTGCCGACATCTGTTCCTTAAATTCTGTGATCTTTGCGGCACACGTCGTCAGATTCGCCGCAGCATTTTCAGGCTTCATCGCCGTTCTCATCTGCTCCGGATCACTGTCATCTATACCAAGCACATTGTTCACTGCGTAACACTCATTGAACACTCCTTCTTTGACGCAGTTCTCCGCACCATCCCCAAGACATCCTCCTATAGCGATCACATATTTACCATGTTCCTTTGCAAGCCTTGCAACTCCCGCCGGTGTCTTTCCCATCATGGTCTGGGCATCTATCCTGCCCTCACCGGTTATGACGGTATCCGCCCATTCTACATCCGCTTCAAGCCCTGTCTCTGACAGAACTATATCTATTCCCGGCATAAGTTTTCCACCTAGGAACATGAGAAACGCATATCCAAGTCCGCCCGCAGCGCCGGCACCTGGTGTATCCCTGTCGAATTTTCCTGTTTCATTTTCACCTACAGGCTCTGTATCTACGTCAGTTTTTTCATATCCACAGTCAATAAGCTGTGCCGATTTGCTCAAACCTTCTACTGATTCTTCTACAATATCTGCATAATGCTTCATGTACCCATCCATGAGCTCAACCGTCTCCGCGTCCGCCCCCTTCTGCGGTGCAAATACCCGGCTGCATCCGAGCTCACCTACAAGTGGATTCGTCACATCACAGGCGATACGAAATGTACAGTGCAATAATCTGGCTGTGAATTCAGAATCTTCGCCACCTAGCATATCGACAGTACCTACTTCTGACATATCAGCATTACCTACATCTGACATCCCACCCGGAATAACGATCCGATCCAATACGCCAAGCCCCTCCGCTCCAAATGGCACATCCTTCCCTTCCGCATCAAGGCAGGAAAAACCAAGTGCCTGAAGCATTCCGATGCCGCCGTCATTCGTCGCACTACCACCTATCCCGATGATAAAACGCTCACATTCCTTCGAAACGGCATCCTTTATCATCTCACCGACACCATATGTAGTCGTATGCATCGGATCTCTTCGGTTCTCCGGAACAAGTGGAAGCCCCGCCGCCGCTGCCATCTCCATGACAGCAGTTCGCCCGTCTGCGGCATTATATATCGTATATTCCGCAGTGATCCTATCACCAAGCGGTCCGGTCACATAACATCGCTCTCTGCTGACACCGTTTCTTCCATATATAAGAGCCTCCGTCGTGCCCTCTCCGCCATCTGCCACAGGACGTACTCTGACCTCTGCATCCGGCAATATGGACTTTATTCCATTTTCAATGGCCGCACCCGCTTCAAGACTCGTCATGCTTCCCTTGAAAGAGTCAACCGCTACAAGTATCTTCTTCATAATAACTCCTGTCTGCATATTGCAACACCAGTCATCCATCTTTGTACATGGCTGACGTTCCACATCTCTTTTGTATATTATAATACCTTCTAAATGCCAGTTTGCAATAAAAAAATACAGACATCCCGCCTCGCGGAATGCCTGTATCAAATTAAGGGCTATTCTGTTCACTACTTTACTTTGACTGATGACGCCTTGCTCCATGCAGAATAAAGCTTTACAGCCTTTCCATTCACAGTTACAGTCTTGTAGGTTCTCACACGTACATAATACGTCTTACCGCTTTTGAGCTTTGCTACACTGGTGCGCACCGTTGAATTCTTTGTCACGGTCTTGATCGCAGTTCCACTGTTAAATGACCTATTTGCCGAATACTGTATCTGATAGCCTGACGTCTGTGTCGTCTGCTTATTCCATCTCACACTCAGTTTTCCCTTGCCAGCCGCAGTTGCCGCTATGGCTGTTCCCTTTGGATTGATGACAAATGTGAGGAGCTTGCTTCCAGCATATCTCGTTCCCGCAAATGTCACCTTAACCGTATATCTTCCCACATTCTTCCGGCCAGCCGCATATGTGAGTTTGTAGTCCTTATTCTTAACCAGGGCCTTGCCTGCTGAGTTCTTTACAACCACTGATGGAGTTCTGACTTTTCCATTGTATGTACACGCTGTTGTAGAAAGCTTCACAGTTGACACTTTGGCTATCCTGGATGTGGACAGCTTTTCACCGCAATCCTTACAGTATGTTGTTATAACTCCATCCTTTGTCACTGTTGCCTTGGATGTCACTTTGCTTATCTTTGATGAATGTGCGCACTCCTGTGCATCTGTGGCTTTCAGCACGTACTCATCGCCATCAGCAAACACATTATACAAATCGTCATAATATGTCCTGATCGTCTCTGCCTCGTACTTGTCAGTAAACTTCTTATTATTATAATATGGCAGGTCATACCTCTCATTGTCAGAAGATGACATGGCAATATAAATCTCCTTCTCATTGCCTGACGCATCTGTTACATCCGCAAGCTTACTCATATCAAGCTTCGTGTATGCATACACATCATTCTCATAGAGTGCATCAAAATAACATATCTCTCCCGTTTCAATGTTCTTATAAACGTCAGCCATTCCCTCACTAGGTGACACAATTATATTCTTCTTCTCATCCGACTTCGTATATCCTTCTTTTTCAGGATCAAACTTTCCATCCTCGTCAGATACCTTGTCGGTGCAGTATGCCGTGGAATCAAAGAATGGTATAAGTCTGTATATTCTATGCTTATCAACTTCCACCGGATCAGTATCGTCCATATCCATACTGGTATACTCTTCTATATAATACAGATTATCATCGTTTTCTCTGGTGTACACCTCATAGTCTACGGTATCAAGCACATTTATCTTAACCTTACTGAGTGTATATTCATCAGGCAGATTCTCCTCTGCATCTGCTACCACCATACTGCTTTCTCCCTTATAGTACAGATTGCCATAACTCATCTTTTCGAGTTTATACACTCTGCATTTTGTCTCTACGAGAGTTCCCTCAATATATGTGGTCTCGCAGTATCTCGTATCCTTCCAATACAGTGAATTCTCTCCGTCTTTCTTATATACATTATCACTCGTGATATCATATGAACTGAGTCTGCTATATGTCTTTGTGACGTTTTTCTCACTGTAAGCCTTCTCTATGGTAAGATCTATGCTTCCGTCTGCATCTACACACTGGGTAAATCCTGTATCTTTTGATATAAATGGATAGCCGTTTTTTCCTGCATATGTGTATACTTTGGCTAACCCATCCACCGTCAGCTTTGCTTTTGTTCCCTCAGGATTCAGAACAATACCATTCTGCATACTTTTGTTCTTATTAATATACAACGTACCATTGCCAAGAATAGTGACTGAGCCGCCATAGCCCCATCCCCACACACTCAGGCCTTGAATACTGTTTGTTCCTTTAAGTGATATCTTGAAATCATCACCCATCATATTTGTTTCAATGGTGTAGCCCGGCTGATTACAGTCTGTCAACATCAGAGTGTTGCTGCTCTTGTCATATATAGCTCCTGCGATCTTTCCTGTAGATGTCGCCTGATTGGCTGAAACGTACAGATAAGTATTGCTTCCGTCCGCCTTATGGAACAAAAGGTACGCATAGCTTGAATCAGACTCATCCGGTCCATTGTTCACCGCAAATGCAGTGATACCTCCGGCTGTCAGAACAAAAATAAACGACAGCAGAAATGTCAGTCTTCTGAAATACTTCATAGTCATTCCCCCTTCTATGATATTCTTCGTCTACAGGCAAGTAACTCACCTCACCTGTTGTTTCATGTCATAGATTATAATCATCTGCTGTCGTTTTCATAACGTTACATATGTCTCAATATGCGTTATATATTCAATTTTATATTTAATCATCACTTTTATCAAATCTATATGTATGTTTTCCCAATCTGGAACACTTATACATCCTTAGTAATCAACTCTAACTAAATCATCATTCCTCATGCCATCCATAATAATACTGAATAAGGCCTACCCTTGTCTTTGTTCCAGTCTTTTCATTCATGGATGATATATGTCTGTAAATGGAAGCTCTTGATATGTACAGCTCATCTGCTATATCCTGTACACTGCCATCAGATACAAGCAGCTTCTGCAACACCTCCCGCTCACGTCCAGTGAGGTGATGAGTATCTGCAAAGCGTTCAAAATCAACCTCAACTCTTGCATTAAAGTTTTTCGCTGATTTCATCACTTTTTCTCCATCATATCGTCTATATTGTTTCTTCTGTAGATTTTCAAGCACAAATATCGCAATGCTTATAAGTACGAGCAGCAATATGACCACTACACTCATAACCATGATTCCGGGTGGATCTATCAGCATATATGATATTATTCCCACAATACCCGCACCAATGTTGTTGACTGCCCTTCCGGCACCGGTCCAAAGCGATGGCCAGTGCATTCCATAGGATACATTTATGAATCCTGTCGTGAAATACACTACAAAGAATCCGGCTGCAAGATAGAACACTATAAGTCCTATGAT
The DNA here is from genome assembly GCA_934247115.1 of uncultured Coprococcus sp. Classification (GTDB taxonomy): domain Bacteria; phylum Bacillota; class Clostridia; order Lachnospirales; family Lachnospiraceae; genus Coprococcus. The sequence continues at coordinate 14,577 of CAKQIY010000009.1, read as the reverse complement.
AAAAGCTCCTCCAAATTCTATGATAAGCATGGCTATGACCGACAACACCGTAACGCAGTACATCATCTGATTCATAAAGCGCTGATCTTTTATATCAAACAAGAAACCTGCTGCAACTCCGCTTAATGCGAGAAACAACCTTGGCCATTGCCCCACATCTGCTCCGCCCTCTGCGTGTACAAGAGTCACAACATTATCCAGCGCGGAGAAGATAAATGTCATAAGGAGAACCACCACCACAAATGCCACAGCCACAGATCCGCTGCCAGGAGTTGTTTTGTCACATTTTTCTTTGCAATCCGTTTTATTTCGCTCATCTACCATGTATGTGTCCACTTCCGCTTCTGCATATTCATCTCTGGCCAGAAAAAGTATCACTGCACTTGCCACTATGGCCAGCGAGAACATAACCATACGCAGGATCACACTGTCTATAAGATTATAATTGATATACTGCAGAAGCAGTCCAAGTGCATATGAAATTCCCACAATTACCGTAAGATGCTTTCTATCCGTATAATCGCGGCTCACATCGTGATACACGCGTCCTCCCATAACACCACACATAATAAAGAATATAATTCCATATACCAGTATCAATTTGCCTGAACCCAGTATTATCGCTGCGAGCGCGGCAACCTCCACTATATTCAAAGAAATAATTATTATCTGTTTGATTTTGCTGCCGACATATCTCTCAATCAGTGCATATATGAATAGTCCCACCGCACTGGCCAGCAGTATCACGCTCTGATACATCAGAACACTTCTGGCACCCACAAACTCCGCAGCCCTGCTGTCGAAGATGAATTCCACACCCAGAAATACAAAGCTGAACAGAGCCAGCGAGATCACACTTCTGATATGCGCCGGTTCAAAGCCTTTTTCATTATTATTTAATTTTTCAACATCCACTGATCTTTCCCCTGACATATATGATCATCTCCTGTTTATTCTGTATTAAAGATAATATAGCGCTGGGTTTTTGTCAAAATATAAAGCATGATAATTTATAATACCGGTACCACTGGAGTATCAGCGCGCTTGAGAGTTTTGCATTATCGTTTATCCCTCGGGATCTAATTTCTTTATATCATTTGTACGTGACATGGCCCTGTTCACATATTATAATATATACAACTTTGAAGATTTTTCGCCATCTGGTTGTGGCAATAATAAGGAGGGAATATGTACTACGGAGCACTCGAAGCCGGCGGTACCAAGATGGTATGCGCTATAGGCGATGAAAACAAGAATATCATAGACAGAATATCGATACCTACAGATACACCTGATCAATCTGTACCTGTTATGATAGATTACTTTAAGAAGCACGACATATCTGCACTCGGAATCGGAACATTTGGCCCGGCCAATGTCAATCAGAATTCTTCTTCCTACGGCTCTATTCTCAAGAGTCCTAAGAAGGCATGGGAGGGCTTTAATTTCTACAGGACATTCACTGATGCCCTCAAATGCCTGGTTGTTGTGGATACAGACGTAAATGCAGCTGCATGGGGCGAGTTTCTATTCGGCGCACTCAAGGGCCTTCACTCAGGAATGTACCTGACCATAGGAACCGGAATCGGCGGAGGTGTGGTAGTCGATGGACATCTGATCCACGGAATGATGCACCCTGAGACCGGTCATATACTTATCCCGAGACGTGATGGTGACGACACCCCTTGTACATGCCGTTTCCATCAGAACTGTGCGGAGGGTCTGGCTGCCGGTCCTATGCTGGAGCGGAGAACGGGCATGAAGGGCAAGGAGATCCCTGCAGACTCACCAGTGTGGGATCTTGAAGCATATTACATAGCCGAAGCGCTTGTAAACTACACGATGTGCTATTCAGTTGAGAGAATCGTCCTGGGCGGCGGGGTCATGGACAACGACTTCCTCTTCCCTATGGTACGCAGATACTACACAGAGCTTCTCTCGGGCTATATTGATATGCCACAGGTCAAGGATCCTGATACTTATATAGTCCCTGCAGAGCTCGGAGGCAATCAGGGAATCATCGGAGCCATGAACCTGTTCTAAACTGAAATATACATATCTATACACATAAAACACCCCATCATGTCATCTGCATATCACATTGCATGTACACGATGGGGTGTTTATTAATATGTGTCTGTATTCACTTCTATATTCTCTATTCTGTAAGCTCTATGCAAAGAATGCAAAATATGCAAGTACTATGATACCAAGCACTATTCTGTACCAGCCAAATACCTTGAAGTCATGCTTCTTGATATAGCTCATCAGGAACTTGATGACCACGATGGATACAAGGTATGCAACGACACAACCTATGATAAGTATGGCAAATTCTGCGCTTGTAAATGACAGGCCAAATTTGATCATCTTCAATGCACTGAGTCCGAACATAACAGGAACTGCAAGGAAGAATGTGAACTCTGCGGCAGCCACTCTGGACACGCCGATCAGCAGGGCACCTATGATAGTGGCACCTGAACGGGATGTACCCGGTATGATGGAGAGCACCTGAAACATACCTATAAGGAATGCTGTCTTATATGTTATATCATTCAGAGTCTCAACCTTCGGTGTTCTGGACTTGTTCCAGTTCTCTATCACAATAAATGCTATTCCATAGAATATCAGGGCTATGGAGATTACTACCGCCGTGTGAAGATGAGCCTCTATGTAATCGTCAAATAATATCGTAACTATCGCTCCAGGTATACATGCAACAACTGTCTTAAACCACATGCTCCAGGTATCCTTCTTCATGACAGACTGTGTCTTGTCTTTGAGCTGGAAAGGCCACATCTTATTCCAGAATATGGTCACGACCGCAAGTATCGCTCCAAGCTGTATCACCACGAAGAACATTTCCTTAAAATCATCACTGGCGTTCAGTGAGATAAATTCATCCACAAGAAGCATATGTCCTGTGCTGCTGATGGGGAGCCACTCTGTGATTCCCTCCACGATACCAAGGAATACTACCTTAAGTATCTCGATAAAACTTAATGCCATCTCTTCTCTCTCCTTTTAATTCGTTATACTATTGTGTGAACACCATGGATGTATATCCGGCATCCTACTGCGTTCTCTATGATAACATATTCTTTCTCGTTGTACATCATTCTTTGGAAAGCTTTAGAAAATGTTATGCATGCGTTTATATTTTGTCTATATATCTACATGTATCCGGTATCTCAGCTCCCCAGATATCAACCAGCTTGTCCACTGAAAATGCCGCATTTGCCGGACTCGTGGATGGAAGCACCACAGGTTCTATGCCAAGAGTCTTCTGCTGGTACTTCGCATAATACTTTCCTGAGATTCTGCCGTTGCATATCACTTTTGTGACCTTGGAAGCCTCAACTATCTTCGACAGATCCGTGGGCGTAACATTCTTTATACTGCTATCGCTTGAACCTATGATGTCACAACCGTAGATTGCATCCCACAGTGCTATATGATGTGCATGCAGCATGGCTTTCTTCTCATCTATGGTAACCGGCAGCGTCTCGCCAAGCACTCTGCTGATGACCTTCCAGAATCTGTTCTGAGGATGTCCGTAGAAAAACATCTGCTCCCTGGACTTCACCGATGGCAGGCTTCCAAGTATAAGTATCCTTGATTTCTCATCATAAAGTGGAGGAAATGGATGTACTATATGTTCATATCTGTCCTCTGTCAATCTTTTCACCTCTCAGATAATAATCAAATATCTTTTTCCTGGTACATTGTACGACACCCTGCACTTATTTTTCAATTGAATTGTTGTTTTATGATCATGTTTTCAGTTAAGTCTGCATTATTTAATTTACTTTCAAATAATATTCATGTATATTAATTAGGTTGACGTAATTTACGGACTATGAGGGAGGTCCGACAATGCGGTGGCGAACACATTTTGGAGGAATTATACATGAAAAAGAGAGAATCTTTTAACAACAAATGGGGCTTTATCCTGGCCTGCATCGGCTCTGCCGTGGGAATGGGAAACATCTGGATGTTTCCCACAAGAGTCTCCATGTACGGGGGCGGATCTTATCTCATCCCCTATTTTATATTTGTAGTACTGATAGGATTTACCGGAGTTATTGGCGAGATGAGTTTTGGCCGGGCTACAAGATCTGGACCAATCGACGCATTTGGAATCGCTATGGAACGAAAAGGCAAACGAAAACTTGGAGAGTTACTTGGCGGAATACCTGTTCTCGGTGCCCTTGCAATGGCGATTGGATACACCGTGGTCATGGGATGGATACTCAAGTATATGATCGGTGCTTTCACCGGAAGCACGCTGTCTCCGGCTGACATAGACGGATTCAGTGCTGAATTTGGCGGCATGGCATCTGCATTTGGCAATAATGTATGGCAGATCATAGCCCTCGTCATAGGAATCGGCATCCTCATGTTCGGCGTTGGCAACGGTATTGAGAAAGCCAACAAGATCCTGATGCCTGCATTCTTCGTATTATTCATCATCCTTGCCATATATGCGGCATGCCAGCCGGGAGCCATAGAAGGATATAAATATATCTTCCGAATTGAGCCAAAGGTACTTGCCGATCCAAAGACATGGATATTTGCGCTGGGACAGGCATTCTTCTCACTGTCTGTCGCTGGAAATGGTACTCTGATATATGGCTCCTACCTTCCCGACAGTGAGGATATTCCGGAAGCTGCCGGACGAGTGGCACTCTTCGATACCATCGCCGCCATGCTTGCTGCACTGGTCATCATACCTGCCATGGCAACTGCCGGGGCTCAGCTGAACCAGGGAGGTCCCGGACTGCTGTTTATCTTCCTGCCTTGTCTGTTCAAATCAATGCCCGGCGGATATATCATAGCGATCATCTTCTTCATGGCTGTATTTATGGCCGGACTGTCATCACTCATCAATCTGTATGAAGCACCGATTGCAACTGTTCAGGAAAAACTGGGTGTTGGCAGAAAACCCGCATGTGCCATCATCGGTGCCTTTGCGGTTGTTGTGTCAATCTGCATACAGGGTATCGTGTCAGACTGGATGGATATTCTGTCCATCTACATCTGCCCGCTCGGCGCAGGGCTTGCCGGAATCATGTTCTTCTGGGTATGCGGCAAAAAATATGTCGAGACGCAGGTCAATACAGGAAGAAAAAAGAAATTCACGGAGAAGTTCGTTCCTATCTGCAAATACATCTACTGTCCTGTCTGTCTCCTTGTATTGATACTTGGTATCCTGCTCGGAGGTATCGGCTAAATATATAAAAGCAGCCTGACGGATCATCACCATGTATAACACTGGCGATGTCCACAGACTGCTTTTTCTTATTTATATCATCGGTCGTTCCAAGAAGATCATTCATCGTTTTCATCCAATCCGAAGCCTTCCTCCAGAAACCGGTTCCACTCGGCATTATTGCTCTCAAGTTTTTTCTTCTGCATGATCCTGTTTCTATCTGTGAGGATGGACAGCATCTCATCCACGATTTCCTCAAGCGGCAGTTCCTGGTAATGCGACAGGTATCCTATCATTCTACCGGCAGTGAAGTCGGTGTTAAGATTCTTTGTTATAAGGTCACAAAATTCCTCCGGATACCCCCGGTCAAGCATCATATCATATAGTTCCATGCTCATCTCTGATCTCGGTTTCATTCAGATCTCCTTCCTATCACAAAGCTTGCCACCACTGTAAATATTGCACTGATTATCAGCTCAGTATAGTATCCCAGCCCTCTGCTGAGTATCATGCCCGGCAGGAGCAATGTGCTGCCAAATATCGGCAGGAACATCTCCATGAAGAGTTTTTCACTGATTCCCATACCGCCCGGAAGAGGCAGCATATCGACCGCAACTGCTATGGCACCCTGCATGAGAATTATAAGCCATGCTGATGATCCTGAAAGTCCAAATGCCTTGTACACAAACCATGTAGCTGCAAATAGTGAGAATCTTTGCACAACTGTTATAATGAACACTACCACCAGCATCCCGAAATGTCCTACCATGTAATCCGCAGTCTGGTTGTACTTTTCCATTGATGCCGCAAGCTTTTCCTCACGGGACTTCTTGTGTCTTAAGAATCTCATCTTCTCAAGAAGTCTGCTGCCATTCACCACAAATGCCTTCGCAAGCGACGGGTGAAATGCGAACAGTACCATTCCAGCCACGCACACAACGTTCAGCACAAGTCCAAGATAAAATACCCACTGCACATCATCTATATATGTATGTATAAAACTCTGTCCAAATATAGCTATTCCAAGTCCCAGAAGTACCAGCACCAGCTTGTAAGTGATCGTCACTATGAGCAGCACCTGTGTGGACACCGGGATTGGTATCTTCTTTTTCTTCATATAATATATCTGAGCCGGCTGTCCACCTGATGCAGATGGCGTGATACAGCTGAAGAAGAATCCAACCGACGAGAACAGGAAACAGGTTCCCCTGCCTACCTTCACTCCCAGATTCCTCATCATATAATGAATGATAATTGATTCCCCCCATATAAATACCACGACACATACCACTCCCGGTATGAGCCACCAAGGATTCACCGTCTGAAGTATATCAGATATCTGTCCTATATCCTCGCCGTGAAACACTCCGTATATCGTTCCGGCAAATATGAGAACGAGGAACAATACGTTGAACACCATCTTTTTCTTATTTCCCATTTAGCTTACTATCCTTTTCATAACTGGGGCAACACCCCTTTAAATACAGCATGAACTTCACGTACAATTCTAGTATATCATGGATCATTCAATTAAACGGCAAAAAAAGATTGGTTTTACTTTAATTATTTGTAATGTAAGTTTTATATGGCATACACATTCTATTTTTCACTGTTCAGGATTGGCAGATTCCGGTTCTCCTCCCAGAGAGTAGCAACCTCGGTTCCATCCTTGTGGCAATACACTATCTTATTTATAACTCTTGGCTCCTCATCGCCATAATATATATCTGAACTGCCTGTATGCTCATGTTCAGTCTGAGGGATAGCCGCGCCCTCTCTATATCCTCCAAAGCTCTGGTATGCCTCACTTGACATCCACGACCTTGCATTTCCAAATATATCAAGTGATGTCAGGCCCTGCTCCCCGAGATAGAATTTGAATACACCGCTATCCATATCATCTGAAGTGCTTATATCTACTATCTGTCCCATTCCCTCAAGACCATTCTGGTGAAGATAAAGCATTCCGTCTATCTCGACAACCTGGGCAGCCTGTTGTATCCCCTCCGATGTCATCTTTGGCCACACCTCAGCCCACCTGCAGGTTATCGCCCAGTTGAGCAATATCCAGAGCAGAACAAATATCAAGATAACCGCAAGCGCTCTTCCTCTTATCTTTTTATTTACAAATTTCTTAAATCCCTTTACACCTGAACTATCCTCCATCGGAAGCACAAGATGCGACTTCATTCGCTCAACCGTCATCAGGCAATCAGGACAATGCTCTATATGCTCCTCAACCTTCGCCTTGCTCTCCTCGCTGCACACGCCATCCACGTAAAGTGGTATGAGATCTTTTATAATTTCACAATCTTTATTCACTATTCTACCTCCTGTTTCTGTTACATTTTATCCATTATCATCATTCTGGCACGGTGATATGTCACCCTGGCCCAGCTCTCTGTCTTACCAAATATATCAGCGATCTGTCCGAATCTCAGTTCACCGAATACCCTCAGCGTGAACACTTCTTTATACGGTTCTGGCAGATCATGTAGTATTCTGTGGATTTTTATGGCCTGTTCCTTGTCAACCGTCTCCGATATGAAATCATACTCCGTATCCCCCATCACGGCTGACTGCGACTCAGACCTGGTCGTTACCTCATTACCGTCCACAAGTTCCCTGTTCTGCTTTCCCACATATGTAAAGTATGTATTCTTGGCTATCTGGCAGAGCCAGACCTTTATATCGCAGTCTCCTTTGAACTTATCCACAGCTTTTATCGCTTTGACGAACGTCTCCTGTGTTATGTCTTCAGCTATGTGGGGATTCTTAGACAATGCCAGCACAAAACGATATACGTCTTTGTAGTACTTTTCGTATATTTCTTCTATTCCATTTTTTTCTTTTCCTGACGCCAAGTTTTTTACCTCCCTTCACATATAAGACCAGTATAATTGAAAAACGTTACAAAAAAATAAAAAATGCTGTGAATTTTGGAAATTCTTCACAGCATTTTTCATCGTTTATATTTTGTCAGATTTTCTTCTCTTTGACTAGAAGCTGTGGCCACCGCCGCCACCGCCGATGCCTCCGCCTCCGAATCCACCGCCGCCGATTCCGCCATGACCGCCGGATCCAGATCTTGTTCTTCTCGTTTCACTGATCATATCATATTTATGATTCATGTTATATGAAACCTTTGTACCGGTAAGAAGATTTTTTGAACCCATGTCATATACCTTTGACGTCTTCTTCAGCAGAAGATAATTAAGCAATATAGAAAATATTATTGCAAGGAGTATGTTACTGATATGCTTCATTGGCCGGCTTATCTGTTCTCCTGCCAGCAGCGTATTTATCTGCTGGAATGCCTCATTTGCGCACTCAAAATATTTCTCTTCACTTGCATATTCATAGACATTATCTGTTATCGTATACGCATTTGTCTTGGTGATGATCTTGTATGGTTTACCATACGAATAGATGTATATCTGTCTATTACGCATATCAATGAAAAACATAACACCATCCCGGGTACCAAATTCTCTTTTATAGGCAGATTCCGCATGGTATGCTGTAGATTTGTACATAAGATTCGATGTCACACACAATACATTGCAATAACGGGCTGTCTCCTTCATAGTCTCCGACAATTGTGCCTCCTGACTTTCAGTCAACACATCTGCATCATCTTTGATTACCACTTCATGCTGGTGACTGTACGAATCATCCTGATCCTTCTCTGATGCCTGAGCAGTCACTACACCATTACATCCCATAACCAGAAACAGCAGTATGATCATCACAGTGATCACCACTCTGCCAATTACCGATCTACGCACGATGATCACCTCCCTTGTACTCAAACTGCGGAAGTGGTCTTGTGGACATCCGGTTGTGGCTGATAACCAGATCTATAAGTGTCAGAATAGTGGCAGCACACACCAGGATCACGCATCCATAATAATACTTATCCATAACCGGTTTTATCAACACAACCGCTACAGACAGAATGGTGGCAAATGCAACAAATAATCCCATGACGCCACTTTTTCTTTTTACTCTTCTAACATTTGCTATGCCTTTTACTGCCCCATAAATGGCTACCAGACACGAGATGCACGCCACAACATAACTGGCCTTTCCCATAATATCCCAGTTAAAAAGAAATGGATTTATATCAAACTTCAGACAGAATAATACTATTATGCACACTATCAGCTGTATGACTTCCAGAAAACAGGAAAACTTCACAAATGAAGTTATCTTATTTTTTATTTTTCTTTTTGTGTCTTTTTGCGGCTTTTTTGTTGGCAGCTTTTTTGTTTGTAGCTTTTTCTTCCTGCCTCCACTTTTCTTTGCATTGAGTGTATGCCTTGCAAAGAATCCCGGATCATTTTCATGTGTCTCTACATCTGCTATCTTCTCCATCTCATCGCAATATACCATGGTCACAAGCGCACCTATCGCAGATACAAATGCCAGCAGAACGCCAGGCCTCACCGTAAGAAATAAGTTCAGCAAAAAGTATAGTGGGATCACTCCTATCAGGCATCCCAGCAGGAACTTTCCGATGTCAAGCGGTATGTCCGCAGCCACTTTTCCCGTGCTGCCATTTACCGCCGCATATGCAATACGCTTACCGTTCTTGTACGACAAAAGCCACACCGGAAACAACCCGGTCTTTGCTCCAGTGATCTTTATATCCATCGTTTCTGACAATGGCTCCTCCGGTTCACCGATAGCATCATATGTACATAGATGATGCTTTATCTTACTCATCATCACATCATGCGCCATATCTCCTGTCACCTGCGCTATCTTATCCCTGTAAACCTTATAATCCACATCCGGCAGATCCGCATAGAATCCGCTCAGATATCCCATGGAAAATGGCTTCATATCCGCCGAGTCAAATGGTGCCACCTTGCTGCTGAGATCATCTGGAAACAGCGATGATGCGTCCATGGTTATATTCTCGTAATGATTATCTGCAAAACATCTTATATTATATGTATGACTAACTGTATCAACCCCTGAGCTATAGCTGTCCGTCGCCCTGACAGTGGTTTTACCTTTCTGGTCAACATCACACAGCCAATAAGGCATGTAGATCCCACGGAACTCCTGCACATTTCGTCTGTGTTTCAGCCTGTTCGGAGCGTATATTGCCCTCTTCATGACTGTGGCATATGATGCCTTGCACATGTCCTTCGTCACCGAAAATGGTATCACATAATCCGGTCTTCTCTCGCTTTTCAACCGGCTGGAAAGCATAGTCGCTGCCCCGCAGTAACTGCAGAATCCCGTCGCTGATTCATCCGTACTGTATATCTCCCCACCGCACTGCGGACAAATGAATACGGTAAGCTCCATAAGCTTGCGTTCCTCACTGTCCTCATCCTTGTCGACACTCTCCGGCTCATATTCATTTCCACATGCTTTGCAGTACATCTTCTTTCTTGCTATATCATATACCAGATTGCTGCCACATCCGGCACATTGTATCATATGTATTTCCCCCTGTAGTATAATGAGTTAGATTATTGCATCAATAATCTAACTCATTATACTACCTCTTTTTATAAAGAACCAGTTCCGGATTTATTCCTTCAGCCTCATATGTCGATATCAATATAAAATCCATATCCGCCAGAACTCCAAAGCATCTGTCGCCGCCAAATTCGCATTCCAGCTGATTTCCCAGATATGTCTTCCCGTCATCAAGGAATCTGACATTCATGCCATTTGGCAAACGATACTCGAGATTCACATATTTGCCAACAAGCGCATTGAGTCTTTCAAGGCGTGGCATTCCCTCTATCTGAAGGGCATTGATCTCATCTATAAGCTGACTCTTAAATGCCTCAAACTGTCCGCCATCGCTGAGTGACTCATATCGTTTCCAGTAATCAAGTTTTGGCAGAAGTTCTTTCATATATGCTCTCGCCTGCTCCTCAGTGAAATTCTCCCCCACCATATTCTTCACACATACATCGATCAGATCATCCATATTGCTGTAGGTATAGGTGCCGTCGGCGTAACACCATTTGCAGTAGTCCTCGTTCAGCGCACCATCTCTGTCCCGTCCCATAACGGCATCGTCCTCGAGCGGCATTCCACAGCATTGACATATCAGTTTCCTCGGTTCGCCAAGCAGAGTGTTTATCGATACATCAAACTCTTTTGAGAGCAGTTTCAGTGTGTCTGTATTTGGCACTGTATCGCCGTTTTCCCAGCGCGACACCGCCTGTCTTGTGACCATGACCTTCTCTGCCAGGTCATCCTGGGATAATCCCCTTTTTGTTCGAAGTTCTAATATAATGTCCTTTGTCTCCATCGCATTCACCTCCGTTATGGGTATCATAGCAAATTACTTGGAGTGTGGAAAGCAACCGGGTGTTGCTCTGTTCCTATACCGACTGCGTAAACCGGCATTTCGGGAAGCCCGAGCAGCCTATGAATTTGCCGAATTTTCCCGATCTCTCGATGAGTTTTCCCCCACACTCAGGGCATATCATAGACATCTCTGCTGATGCAGACTTAGCCTCTTCGGTCTTATCGCCAAGCAGCTCAGCAACCTCTTTATCTGTTAGTATCTCTGCTGTGCATTCTCTCGCAACCCTCACCGGTTTGCACGTCCATACCGACTTATCGCCTATCATGTAAAATCTGAATTTCGCTCTTGTTGCTGCGACATTGACGATATTATTGTTCACCCAGTTGACGGCTCCCATGGATTTGCTGTCGCATCCGAGCAGGAATATAACTTCATCCGTCCCCTGCCCCTGGAAAGTGTGCACAGTTCCAATGTTATTGGCATTAAGCCATTTTCTGACTCTTGGCTTTTTTCCGTATAACTCCGATTTCTTTATCATCTCCAGCATTCCCTCTTTGACCGATGTAAATGGTGTGATGATAAACAACCTAGGGATATCACCGGAATCCCGTTCAAATTTTCTTTTCAGAAGTTTCAGCACGAGCTCGCCCTGGGCCTTGACAAAATGATCCTTTTTGCCCGAATTCTCAGCACCGGCTACATCGATCCAGCAGCTCTTGTCCAGGATAAATGTCTCTACCCTGTCCTCCTTAGGTTCTGCGGTCTGCTGCTTCATAGTTCCATCATATGAGAGCACGTTTGAGATTGTGTACATCGGATCGATGCAGCGTCTATGGACTACCAACGGGCAGCCTACCCACTCTTTCTCCTCATCCTTTCCAAGATAAGTTCCATACGAATTTATGTAGTCAGCAAAAGCCTGAACAGAGATTTTCTTATCCTTGTAACCTGCCAATATCTCTGAGGTAAGCAACTGTTTTATCATGTCAGTCTCTGCGGTAACCACAGGCTCGATCTGCTTTGGATCTCCGACTATGACCGCCTTTCTACACCGGAACATCGCACCAACTGCCATCTGTGGCTGTGCCTGTCCCGCCTCGTCGACGATAAGAGTTCCTAGCACACCTCTTTCCTTCACATCTCCCAGGAAAGTCTGCGCTGATGCAAATGTTGTGGATATTACAGGGGTGAGCAGGAATATACTCTGAAGCATGTACGGCATGGCTTCTTCCCTGTCTGCGGCCGCCATTCTCTCACTACAGTCATCGAACACATTCCACGCTATCATCAGGTTGATGATGTTGTGCCTCATGCATTTTGAAGAAATGACAAATTCCTTATGCAGCTTACATGCATACAGGAATAACTTTTCTCGCTCTCTATTGTACTGGGCGGTAAACCATGGATTGGTTATCTGTGCTTTTGTTGACAGCCTGTCGTCCCCGGATACATAATTCTCCATAAATGCGTCATCTATTGGAGTCATTTTCTTCTGGCCTTGTGAATACTCCACAATCTTACTCTGGTATGCCTGAAGATTCTGCAGTCCAGATAATCTGACATTCAAAGAAGCGATCTCTGTTCTGAGTTTTGAAACTATCGCTTTCTTCTCCTGAATCAGCAAATTCCTTGTTGAAGTATCTTTACGCCGTGCGAACAATCCCTTCGGTCTGCTTTCCTCAAGCTCGATCAGCTCTTTTTGTTCAGCAAATAACTGACGCTCAAGCATCTGCCGCTTTCTTTCCACATCACTTACTTCACATGACAAATCCTCTGGTGCATCTTCCTGCAGCTCCATAGGAACCGAACCTGTCAGAGCACAGATCTGTCCTAATTCTTTTCGTAAGTTTTCAACCAATTTGTACTGAGATAAAAACTTTTTTCTTATCTCCAGATATTTTGCCTTATGCTGCTCTCTGACATCATTTGATTTGTAGTCCTCCACAAATGGCTTCAGGACCGAATTGCAATACTTACGGATATTCGTCTTTCTGCCAAATGGAGCGGATATCAGGCCCCAGCAATCAGCGCCTCCTAGAAGCTTATTCGCATACCGCGTAAAATAAATATCCTTCTCTTCGCGGCTCTTTCCGTATCTGGTTATAGTCTCCACGTCGTCGGTCTTGTCGATATCAAACAAATCACGGACCTCATCCAGACCACGCCGAACATCATCATCGTCATCCCCAGATGACTCCAGACTGTCAAGTATATCTCTCGCCTTTGGAAGATCTATCGTGATATTCTCCACCGCCGCATTGTTACATGACGCGACCAGCATACCATAATTGTTGATCTCATCTACATTTATAGAATAATAATGAGGCGCATACTGGTAATAGGCATTAGCATTTGTCTCAAGAGGGCCATGAGAAAATGAATGCATTTCAAATATTGAATCCGGCTCTTCTGCATTCTCAGCGATGAGTCTGGCACGCTCAACAATGTTGCTCGTCACGATCTCCTTGAGCAATGTAGTCTTTCCCGTTCCAGGAGGTCCATTTACAGAAAAAACAGGCGCATCCCCGTTCTGTCTGATCGCTATATTGACCGCAACCTGCTGCATCAACGCCGGCATATATTTGGCCGGCCATTTTCCCCTTGGCGAATTTGTAACGTTAAGAATTCTGTCAAAGAACAACTTCATCTCACTTTTTCCCGCATCCGGCGAGATGATCGTTCTCGGTAAATCGTCTGGGCCTTTCGACTTTTCGTACCCTGCCAGAATGTACTCGATCAATTCCTTCTCATATTCATTCCCATCGCCAAAGTTCCCGTTCTGAACCAGCTCTGACAACTGGATAATGTCATTCAGAAAGAAGCTTTTACCCAGATCCGCATAGTCAAATGCGTCTTCGTCCGCATCTCTGGCCTGTTCGCTCGCATACCTGTTGTATTCGGCAATTCCCATCAATTCCTGAGGATCATCTAAGAACCTGTGTTTCACATACTCGTTAAAAATCTTTTCATATATGGTTGAAATGAACTCATCGACATTCTGGTCCTGCAGTTCCTCATCGATCTCTCCAACAAGTTCTTCATACTCGCTAGTATCGAGAGAAAAGTCATGACTATTATG
>CAKQIY010000008.1 GCA_934247115.1 uncultured Coprococcus sp. | reverse complement strand
AAGAGATTCTTCAATACGAGCGGCATGCTGTATAAGGAGATGAAACTGAAGGACAAGCTCCCGGAAATGAGCGAGGATGAGCAGTTACAGCTTCTTGCGACAAATGGCATGTTGGTGAAGAGACCACTTGTCGTTGCTGAAGGTTTCGTATTGCCTGGATTTAAAGAGAAAGAGTGGACAGATAAGATGCTGTATTAGGGACGTTGCTTTTGTCACGAGGACTGTCCCCGTGTCACGATTTTATAAGACAGAGGGACGCTTTGCGTGACAAAAGCAACGTCCCCAATAATAATAATACAGGGGACGCTTTGCGTGACAAAAGGAACGTCCCCATGGAGAAAAAATGAAAAAAATTAATGTAGACAACAATTGGGAAATGCATCGCGCAGGCGATGGCGAATGGATCACGGCGACAGTGCCGGGATCGGTGTATGGAGATCTGCTGCAGGCGGGTAAGATGGAAGATCCGTTCTGGAAGGACAATGAGATAGAAGCACTGAAGCTGATGGATTACGATTATGAGTACCGCACCAGCTTTTCATGTGATGATGAGCTGCTGGGATCGGATGAGGTTGTCCTTCGGTTTGAAGGGCTGGACACCATTGCGGATATCACGCTCAATGGTGTGAAGCTTGGACACGTCGACAATATGCACAGGACATGGGAGTATTCGGTAAAGGATACCCTGAAGCAGACGGATAATATACTAAGTGTATATTTTTATTCGCCGACAAAGTTCATCGCAGATGCATTTGCGAAGGCTCCAACACGGGGAACCGAGGATGCTATGAACGGATTTGTACATATCAGAAAGGCTCACTGTATGTTTGGCTGGGACTGGGGGGCACATCTTCCGGATGCAGGAATATGGAGACCGGTCAGCTTGCTTGGCATCGATACCGCACGGATAGATTCTGTTGAAATCCTGCAGTATCATGGGCAGGACTCAGTGGAACTTGATATAAAGCCGGAGATAGAATTTGTCCGGAAGCATATCGGTTCTGGATCAGAGACGGGACAGCTGGGTGTGAGGGTGCGAGTAATTGATCCGTTCGGGAACGAAATTATAAACAAGATACTGAATGAAGATAACACGAAGAATATACGCATAGACAATCCACAGCTCTGGTGGCCGCGCGGGTATGGTGAGCAGAACCTTTACACTGTTTCCGTCGACCTTGTGAAAGACGATGGTACGGTGGTTGACAACTGGACGAGGAAGATCGGCCTTCGGACAATAACCATGGACCGTACAAAGGACAAATGGGGAGAGAGGTTTGCCACCTGCGTAAACGGTGTAAATATATTTGCCATGGGTGCGGATTACATTCCGGAGGACCATCTTCTTGGACGTGTGACACCTGAGACCACAAGGACTCTGCTTGAGAAGGCGGTATTTGCGAACTTCAATTCTATAAGAGTGTGGGGCGGAGGTTATTATCCGGACGACTGGTTCTATGATATGTGTGATGAGATGGGACTTGTGGTGTGGCAGGATTTCATGTTTGCGTGCGCTGTCTACGATCTCACACCGGAATTCGAGGCAAATATCACCGCGGAATTTATTGACAACTTAAAGAGAATCCGCCATCATGCGTCACTCGGGCTTATGTGTGGCAATAACGAGATGGAACAGTTTGTTAAGGAGAGAAACTGGGTGAGCAAGGACAGCGAGGTTCGGGACTATATTATTATGTACGAGCGAATTCTCCCTAAGATCATGAAACAGTATGCTCCACAGGTATTTTATTGGCCAGCGAGCCCGTCCTCAGGTGGTTCATTTGATGATCCGAGAGACGAGAACCGTGGCGATGTGCATTATTGGGATGTGTGGCATGGTGATAAGCCATTTTCTGAGTATAGAAAATTCTACTTCAGATATCTTTCCGAATTTGGATTTCAGTCATTTCCTTCAAAGAAGACTGTTGAGACATTTACGAATGATGAGCGTGATATGAATATCTTTTCATACATTATGGAGAGGCATCAGAGAAATGGATCGGCAAATGGAAAGATAATGAATTATATGCAGCAGACGTATAGATATCCATCTGATTTCGAGACGGTTATCTACGCGTCACAGCTCCTGCAGGCGGATGCCATCAGGTATGGCGTGGAGCATTTCCGAAGAAACAGAAATGATGACAGGTGCATGGGAGCGGTGTACTGGCAGTTCAACGACTGCTGGCCGGTTGCATCCTGGGCCAGTGTGGATTACTGCCAGCGCTTAAAGGCGCTGCACTACTATGCAAGACGTTTCTTTGCTCCGATCATGATCTCCAGTGAAGAGGAGGGCATGCTTGGAAGCGGACAGGATCTGGTGAGACTTCCATTTGAATTCCCGAAGTCCATACACCTCTGCGTGGCAAATGAAACCATGAACACAGAGAAAATACTTGTGTCCTGGCAGTTGAGGGACGCGTCAGCGCGTATTATTGAATCCCACGAGGAAGAAATCACTGTGCCAGCGCTTACGAGCGTATGGCTTGATAAGGTCGACCTTCCAGATATCGACATTTACCACCAGTATGTGAGCTATCAGGCAAGCATGAAAGGACAGGTAATATCAGAGGGAACTGTCATATTCTCATATCCGAAGTATTTCTGCTATGAGGAGTCGCATTTACAGGCGACAGTGGATGGCGACTATATCACAGTCAGTGCGGATGCTTATGCGAAGAGTGTGGAGATCCTGAACGAAAATGAGGATCTGATCCTGTCGGATAATTATTTTGACCTGAATGCAGATTCAAAGACTGTAAAGGTTATAAGTGGAAGCGTGGATAAGCTGAGACTTAGAAGTGTATATGATATAAATTGATTCTGATGAAGAGAGTTACCGTAGTATGTGCCAGCGCATTATATATATGTGCTGGCATTCGCAAGAAAGGAGAAGTCATATGAGTTTTGCGTTGTTTCTGGACATAGATGGTGTATTGAATACCCGGACGACAGTTGTGGGGGCTCCGAGCGGAAGAACCGGGATAGACGAGTCCAGAGTGAGGCTGCTGAAAAAGGCGTTAAAACAGTTTGGCAAGGCGGAGGTCGTTCTGACTTCGGATTGGAAACTTATGAGAGAAGACGGGGACGACTTCTCATATCTTGTATCTATGCTGGGCAAATTTGGACTAAGCCTGTCTGGAAAGACAACCGATGTATGGGTTGGCAGAGGAGAGGGCATCCAGAGCTATCTGGCGGAACATCCTGGGATAGATGAATACGTGATACTGGATGACAACACATTTGATTTCTCCAATTATCCCAGGCTTTGGGAACGGCTGTTGCTTACCAATGGCATAGAGAATGCCGAATATGCTTCAAAGACACCGGCGATTGAGGCTATGCTTTTTCTGGAAGCAGTTAAGGATTGAAAAGCAACACAAGAAAAAACTTAGACCGTCCTAAAAGGGTATTCGTGTGAGACTCTGCGGATCACGCCTGCCAGTTGCTCCATAAGCCTTCTTTCTACATCTTCGAAATGGACCCTGCTCATGAGATAGGCATATGAATGCAATGCAATGATAGAAAGCACTGCATCGTATTGTTCTGATTCATTCAGATTATCAAAGTCTGGATAGGAAAAGGTGAGATTATTTCTTGCTTCTGTGAGAAAACATTTGTCCATAAATTCGTATATATCCTTGTATCTCTTAAATATTTCCTCTGATTTCAAAAAACGGATAAATGTATTTTCTGAGTAGTCCAGTGGAAATGTGGAGGTGTAATATCCGCTGAAAAGCAGCTCCAGTCTGGATATAAAAGAGCTGGTGAAAGCTGTCGTGATCACATCCCTCAGTTTGTTGTAATAATTCAGCCATGTTATATATTGTTCTATCTCTGCATAGGAATCACCAGAAAAAAGCTCATTTACCAGGATGGAAGCCATCTTGTTCTTCATGATAGTTATAACAGCATTCTCATTAAGCTTTAGTTCATCGCAGCATGTCTTTACTGTAAAATTTCTTACCTCATCAAATCCGAGCAGGTAGTTGGGATCCACATTGTATAGATCACATAGATCCACAAATTCATTAAGTGAAGGGAGCCTTTCCATCTTTTTACTTTCGAAATTGGACAGGGTGGAACGACTGCTGAGGTTTATGGATTCACATACCTTCTCCTGCGTCATACCTATACCTTTTCTTGATTTACTTAAACGATTCTTAAACTCGATAAAATTGTTGGTATGTGTGTCACTCAGACTGTGCTTCCCCATATATATAATTTCCTCCCTTGATTTTGATTATTCTTGGCGCAATATCGATGCATTTAAATTAGCTTTTTATAGATTATATCACAAGTGACACAAATATGATACATTATTGTGAACTAAAACGATAAAAATATGTTGAAAAATGTATACATACAAATACATCAAATTGCTGTAAGCTTAGAGTAAGCATGGAGTGATACATTTTAAAAGGAGGAATTTGGTGATGAATAAATTAAAGGCGAAGAAGATGTGTGTGGATTATCTTAAACAGCACACGCTGGAATTTCATGAGTGCTTAGATACAGATAATGGCAGTACGGGTATAGTAGTGGCACTGCCACATTGCTATGATTGTCCGGACAAAAGGCTCGAGGCGGAGCTGTCTTTTTATGATTCATGCATTGAGGCAAGGGTGTTCTATACTCAGAACGCAGCTTCCTGGGTGGAGGAATCAACTAATAAGGATGCCCTCTACAGGCTTATGAACTTTATCAATGCCAGGGTCTGGCCTCAGAGCCACGATGGAGCAGATGGAACATTATATAATGCAAATTGCCTGATATGCCCACGTATTTATGTTACTGAGGATGACAGCTATGATATAACTGCGACAGCGATGGTCGATAATAATATATACGATATGGCGCCGTTGGAGGTCATGGATGCCATTACGAAGGCGATGCCACAGATATTGAATGAGCTTAGCGCTCCTATATTTCTTTTGGTGCTGGGCAAGATAGACGTTGAGACCGCAATGCAGCTTGTCCGGGATGAATTTGGTATGGATTGAGATGTGAGATAGTATAAAGATAGAGCACGCACAACAAGGGGGTATATATATACATTATATCATTGCTGATATACATAACTCGCTGGAAAAGTTTGACAAGATGATAGATCAGATAGCCCCATCAAGACAGGATGAAATCGTCCTGCTTGGGGATGCCTTTGATCGCGGAGGGGAGAATCCAGATCCAGTTGGTGTTTACTTTAGAATTTGCAGGCTAGGTATGCATGCTAATTTAAGGTGGATTCGAGGAAACCACGACCACATGCTCGCGGAGTATATTTATTCTTACTATGGAATCGTTGAAAAGAAGAGATGCAATATACCACCATATCAATACAACTCGTTTGATCTGATGAAGGATAGACTTGCTCCAGTGGACATGCTGGACTTGGCTGATTTGATAAAGGGGCTGCCCCTGCAGATAGAGATCAATATTGGATCAAAGAAATATCTTCTTGCGCATGCCATGACATTTGATCCAGCACTTGTAGAACAGGACGATACGTTGTATCTGGAAGGTCTTGAACACATGGGAGACTATTGGCGCCAGGGCGTGAAAGGGTATGTATCACTTGTAGGTCATACAGATTCAAGCTACCAGTATAACAATCCACATGGCAGGTACCTTGACGGAAATCACTCAATCTGGGTGAATGATTTGGAAAATGTGTACATGCTGGATTGCGGATGTGGTCTGTCAAATGGCCGGCTGGCCTGCATATGTTTGGAAACAGGTGAGAGATTCTATGCATAAGTTAGTTGTTCAAGAGAACAGGGAGGAGTGCTTATGAAGATATATTGTATGAGTGATATTCATGGCTGCATAGCTGAATTCGTGGATGCTTTAGCTTTGGTGTGGGATCATCTGGATGAGCCTGATACTATGCTTTGCCTGCTTGGGGACTATATTCATGGAGGCGCAGATGGTTATGCAGTCCTGGATAAGATAATGAATTTGCAGAAGGAATATGGACCTGATAAGGTAGTTGCGCTTATGGGTAACCATGAAGAATTTGTTCTTCTGGGTGATTCAAGTATAAACCGGCTGATCGGTGTCTTTGATGACGACGCAGATGATGCCCGGGAACACGATGATGACAGATATATAAGATGGATCGAGAATCTTCCGAGGTACTTTACAGAGGGGAACACGATATTTGTCCATGCCGGTATCGATGAGGAAGCCGGAGACATGTGGGAATGGATGACCAGCGAAGATACATATGTCAACAAGTATCCGGCGGAGACCGGGAAGATAGAAGGACTTGATATGAAGGTTGTAGCCGGTCACGTTGGCACAGCGGAGATCTCCGGGGATCCAAGATTCCACGATATTTATTATGATGGTGAATCACACTATTACATTGATGGAACGGTGCTGGACAGCGGCATTATACCGGTCCTTCTAGTTGATACTGATGAGGACAAATATTATAAAGTCACAGAGTCTGGTGAATGGCTTGTACATCCATTTATTTACTGATTCTCTTTCTTAAAATACAAAGGCGCACAGTTCCGTTGGGAGCTTGTGCGCCTTTGTACATTAATTTATTTGTTGAGAAGAGTACAGTGCAGCGGTAGTGAAAAACAAATATCAGATATTGCAGTAAAGGTGGATATGTGTTACAATGTCCGAAAAGTCGGAAGAAACAGGGGGACATATTTTGAAGGTATACGAGAAGATATTTGCAAGGCTTGACGAACTTAATATGAGCCAGTCAGAGCTTTCGAGGCGAACAGGGATTTCAACCAGCACGATAAATGACTGGAAAAAGAAGAAGATCAATCCGCAGGCGGACAAGCTGGTTGTTATCTGTAAGGCACTTGACATGTCATTGGCAGAGCTGCTTGGCGATGATGGGACTGAAAATACTGGTGTTGATTACAGTGCCGAGGAGAAATATCTGATTGAGTGTTATCGCAGATCGGATGATCAGGTGAGAAAACACATGCTCAGATATATGGAGCTCATTGACAAGACTGAGACAAAAGAGACCCTGACACCATAGAGAAATGTTGCTGTTATACAGGATGTGGATGGGAATAATATTGTGGTTATCAATGATATTATTTTTAAGGGAAAACGTTCTATAACATGGCCCGATGTTGAGGAATATCTGCGCCAGTATGTGGGAGAGTTCTATTCTATAGCAGAGACTGGAGATATAGTTTATATCGGTACTGATTTGCCAGACGAATATGCAGGATCTAATTACACAAAACATATTAAAGGGACAGTGGCAAAAGCAAATGCGGCTCAGGCAATTCCGGAGATCATTGAAATAGCAACATCCAAAACAGTGGAAGAAAATAAAAAAGAGAAACATAGCCGTAATGCTAAAAATGGATGGTATAGATATGATACCAGATTTGCGTTACCGGTTTACGATGAAAGTGGTGAGGTTGAGCGGTACAATGTGTTTAGTGCAAGATTATTGATCAGACATGCCGCTTCTGGGAAAATGTATCTGTACGATGTTCTGGAAATAAAAAAAGAAACGAGCAAGCCTTGTCAGGTATAAACCCTACCCAGTAGAAAACCCATTTCTTAATGGAATAAGAATAAAACATGCTGCAGGAAAAGTCAACAGTTATATTGTGGAAAGGACATAGATTGGATTTACAGGAGACATTAAATGGAATAGTGGAGTGCTTGGAGTGAGAAAAGAGGGATAAGGATGGCGAAAACTATTAAGAAAGATACAATTCATGCGAATGGTTTTGATATAGGTATTTATACTACGGATTTTAAAAACGAGTACATTTCGTTGACGGATATTGCAAGATACAAAAGTAATGAGCCTAAGGATGTTGTAAAGAATTGGATGAGGGGAAAGGATACGATAGAATTTTTAGGCTTATGGGAGAAACTTCATAATAATGATTTTAAAGGGGTCGAATTCGATGCCTTTAAAAATCAGGCAGGATCAAATGCGTTTACGATGTCACCATCAAAATGGATTGAGTCAACCAATGCAATTGGAATAGTCAGCAAATCGGGGCGAAATGGTGGAACATTTGCACATAGTGATATTGCTTTTGAGTTTGCATCGTGGATTTCTCCTGAATTTAAATTATATATAATTAAAGATTATAATAGATTAAAGACCGACGAGAACAGCAGACTCTCCTTATCATGGAATCTGAACAGGGAGATATCAAAACTGAATTATAGAATCCACACAGATGCTATAAAGAAGAATCTTATACCGCCAGAGCTTACACAATGGCAGATATCCAATACATACGCAAGCGAAGCTGACCTGCTCAATACCGTTTTATTTGGCAAGACGGCAAAAGAGTGGAGAGATGAGAAGAAAAAGAAGGATGCCAACATACGTGATGACGCTACACTCAATCAGCTTTTGGTTCTGGCAAATCTTGAAAGCTATAATGCGATATTGATAGAACAGGGAAAGAGTCAGGCAGAGCGGATGCAGTTATTGCATGACCTGGCAGTACAGCAGATGAGAACGTTGAATTCGATGGAGCTGAGTGAGCTTCCGGGAATAGAAAAGAAATAATTTATGATTAAAGAGGATCAGACATATGAAGATAATAAATGCAACACCAAAAGACAAAGAAGAACTGCTATCACTTTATCACGCCATGATAGGCGGACCGTGTGAGTGGAGCGAGAATTATCCTGACGAGGATACCATAGCATTTGACCTGAAGAATGAGGATCTGTTTGTTATGAAGAATGACAAAGAAGAGATTGTAGCCACAATATCCATAGATCACGACGATGCTGTTGAGGGACTTACGTGCTGGAGGGCTGACCTGGCTCCATCGGGAGAACTTTCAAGGCTGTGCGTCAGGAAGGATATGCAGGGACAGGGAATTGCGAAGACTATGATGAATTATGCCTGTGATGTCCTGAAAAGCAGAGGTATGAAAGGCGTTCATATACTTGTCAGAGATGGACATGTGGTGGCACTTTCGACATACGCCAAGATTGGCTTTGAAACAGTTGGAGAGTGTGATCTGTTTGATAAGCATTTTATATGTATGGAACGGGGATTCTAAAGAGGTAGATATTGCAAGTTACAGGATGCAGCTGCAGCTATATTGTAATATAATATGGTTGTATTGTTTGACGAGTTATAGAGATGAGATATTTCTATTATATAAGAATGACGAGCGGAGGTGCACAGAATGATAATTACAATAGGCAGAGAGTGTGGATGTGACGGCGATGAGGTGGCAGCAAGACTTGCTTCAAAATATGGTATAGCCTGTTACACGAAGAAGGAGATAATAAGGCTGGCAAAGGAAAAGGGTGTGTACGACAAATATCCGTTTTTCTTTGGAGAAAAGGCTATAGATTCCATGATGCAGTCAGTGTCAGACGACTTTGTTATTAAGAGGAGAAAGACCCCGGAGGAGGCACTTGAGAGACTGCTTGAAGGACAGGATGGCGTTGTAGTGGGAAGAGCCTCGGACTTTGCATTCAAGAACAGGAACGATGCAGTGAGAATATTCTTGTGCGGAGATAAAGACAGCAGAATCAAGAGGATAATGGACAAGCATGGCATATCAGAAGCAAAGGCAAAGAGTCTTGTGGAGGAGACTGATGCCAGGCGAAGAAGCTATCATGACTATTACTCAGGAGAGAACTGGGGATATTCAGGACATTATGACCTGTGCCTTGATGAGGCGAAGCTCGGCGTGGACGGCGTAGTGGAGATGGTCACGGCGTATATGAAGGTAATTGGCAGAAAGTAGAACTGAGACAGATGGAAGACTGTTGAAAGACTAATGAAAGACCGATGTAGTGTAGACGGAAGCCAAATGTAAGACCAATGAAAGGCAGAGGAAAGCCGGATAGTGTGAGTTAGTCAGATAGGTTTTCGACATTATGATTTGAAAGGTATAGATATGGGAGAAAAAGCAACTGGAAAATACAGCCTTTTGGTTCCGGATGGCGAGTATTTGTCCAAAATACTGAGCCCAGTGACTATGCATGATCTGGGATTGGACATGATATGCAGGCAGTTGTCATCCAAGGAGGCAGAACAGAATTATATAATGCGCGTTATGTCGCAGGTGTATGAGGATCCGGAGGTGACCCGGTACAGATGTGATATATTTGAGGACATTCTTGATCATAAACAGTTAAGGGAAGATATGATGGAGACCCTTAACAGGATAAGTTTTCTAAAGGACTACGGAAGCTTTCGCCGCGAATACGATGAAGGTGCAAGTGTGTGGGAGCTGATGCACAGACTTGATGAGATAGGCGATTATATCAAGTGTGTTGATGCTCTATATGAATGTCTTAATAAGTATGAACTTCACTCTGACGGATTTGCCGGGCTCAGGGATTATGTGAAGAAGATATACAGTGACAACGGATTTGGCGAGTTGAAAGAAGATATATCCAAACTGAAATTTGATACCTCAGAGATAAAGAGTATAACGGTTGGAATCAATCTGAATGAGAGATTTGAAGCTGAGGGCGTAGGCCTTATTTCGGTGAACAACAAATATTTTACCAGAGGTGGTGTGCTCAGCAATTTTTACGATCATCTTGTAACCAGGGACAGGATCAGCAATGAGGCACAGTGGAAGGGAGATTATAAGTTCCAGCCATTTGATGCAAGAAGTGAGCTTCAGGTGAACGCTCCTATGCAGCAGATGGCGCAGACTGCCGCTGTGGGTACCGTGGCAGGCGCTGCTGCCGGAATTGGCGGAATACCTGAGGGCGACCAGGCAAGGGATGTGACCAGATATACGGACAGGGTAGTGGGACATATGGTATCCGGGATAGTGAAGAAAATGAGACAGGTGCTCAATAAGTATGTGTCCATAACCATCACAGACATGACGGATCTCATACCGGAGCTTACCTACTATATAAGATGGGCTGAGTATATAGAAAAATTGCAAAGCAGAGGTGCGGTATTTTCCAAGGCAAGGGTTGTGAACTCTGCATATCAGCCGGACGCAGGTACTTCAAAGGCGGACGATTCCAAGACCAGATATTATATGAGGGCCCGTGGCGTATACAATATCAAGCTTGCAGCATTTGATACGGAGGAGTCGGATCACATAGTGACCAATGATCTGGATTTTGACAGCGAGCACAGGGTGTATATCCTGACAGGTGCCAACAGAGGCGGAAAGACGACTATAACCCAGACGATAGGTCAGCTTTTTGTGCTGGCTCAGGGCGGTATATATATCCCGGGTGATGAATTTGAATTTGCTCCGGTGGACTGCGTATTCACGCATTTCCCTGCTGACGAGGACAAGACCCTGGATCTTGGAAGACTTGGTGAGGAGTGCAAGAGGTTTAAAGAGATATTTGACGGTGCGGGTGACGGCAGCCTGATACTTCTAAATGAGACGTTTTCAACCACATCGTTTGAGGAGGGCTATTATATAGCCAGAGATTCCGTGAGAGCGATTCTGACAAAGGGAACGCGGACGATATACAACACCCATATGCATAAGCTGGGCTTTGATGTGGATGAGATGAATGAAGGGCATACAGAGGGCAAGGTATATTCGCTGATCGTACACAACGAGGGATCACAGAGATCTTACAAGATCGAGATAGCGCCGCCCGCTGGCAGATCATATGCCAGTGACATAGCGGAGAAATATGGTGTTACATATGACATGTTGGTGAATACAGAAAAATAGTTGGATATAGCCACTGCCTGCAGATGATATTACAGCCGGTATTTGTGCGATTTAAAGCCGTACATTAAGAACTGTGTACAGTGAAAGATGTTGGAGGGTATAGGATGACAGAAAAGCCTGCAGACAAGAGAACAATACTTATAGTAGATGATGACCTGGATCTGTCTATGCTGATACAGGATATGCTGGAGGATAATGGGTATGCATCCTTGTACGCAGCCAGCATAGATGAGGCATTTGAAGTGCTGACAAATAACAAATGTGATCTTATACTTCTGGATATCAATCTTCCCGATGGTACAGGCTTCTCACTATGTAAAGAACTCAGGCATACTTCGCAGGTGCCAATCATATTTGCAAGTGCAAGGACGAGTGAGGATGACAAGGTGAATGGCCTTGATATGGGTGGAGATGACTATATCGCAAAGCCGTATTCACTGAAAGAGCTTATGTCTCGTATCCGTTCGATACTCAGGAGAACTTATGGTGTTGATGACAATAAGTCTGAGATGTTGACCCTGAACACAGATGGGAACGAGATAGAGATCAACAGGCACGCACGAACCGTGAGCAGAAACAAAAGCAATGTGGATATGAAGCCGAAGGAATTTGACCTGCTTGTATACATGGCGGAGAACAGAGGCAGGGTGTTGACCAAGGAACAGATCATGAGTGCCGTGTGGGGGCTGTACAGCGATGTGGAGCCATCCACGGTTGCGGTGCATGTGAGGTGGCTCAGGGAAAAGCTTGAGACAGATCCTTCACATCCGCAGCTTATCCGTACGGTATGGGGAACGGGATATGTGCTGGGAGATAGTGAATAGACAAAAACAGTGAGGATAATATGAGCTTGTAAGGTGGATGTCCACTTGGCAGCTATAGGGAGTTTATATGAAACGACATTCAGTAAGAAACAATATAATAAAAATGCTGATCGTGTTCATGTGCGCCATAACCATAGTTTTTGGCTGGCTGTTCTACAGGGAGAAGCAGGACGAGACACGGCGGA
Source organism: uncultured Coprococcus sp. (assembly GCA_934247115.1). Classification (GTDB taxonomy): domain Bacteria; phylum Bacillota; class Clostridia; order Lachnospirales; family Lachnospiraceae; genus Coprococcus. The sequence continues at coordinate 59,450 of CAKQIY010000008.1, read as the reverse complement.
TAAAAGATGATGAATATGGGCAGTATATAGTGCAACTGAATGAAGTGAAACAACTGTATGATTCGGGATCCACAGATGCTGACGAAAAGCTTGACACTGTAATGAATGAACTCAGGGAACAAAAGCTAGATACCGGCAAGTCAGGACTTAGAAATATATTGATCATTTATATCGTTGTCTTGTGTGTTGTGATTGTATTATTCATGTACATATACGTGTGTGTTCTCAGGCCATTTGACGAGCTGGAGGATTATGCATCACATTTGGCAGCAGGGGATATGGACACCGAGCTTAAGTACAGACGGGTAAATATGTTCGGAAGCTTTACGTGGGCATTTGACCATATGAGAACGGAGATAGTGCATGTAAGGCGTAGAGAGCAGGAAGCGATAGAGAACAACAAGACAGTTATAGCCACGCTGTCACATGATATAAAGACTCCGATCGCATCCATAAGAGGATATGCGGAGGCATTGGTCATGAATATGGATGCCACCCAGGAGCGCAGGGAGAGGTATGCGTCGGTCATCATGAAGAAATGTGATGAGGTGACGTCCATAACGAATGACATGTTTATTCATTCTCTGCACGATCTGGACAGGCTGGCGGTGAAGAGCGATGAGGTTGAGATAAAACCTCTGCTGGAACAGGTCCTGTCAGATATAGGACTTGGTATGAATATCGTGGTGAATGGAGATATAACCGAGGCAGTGCTTGAGCATGCAGATTCGGGAAGAGTGGTCCAGGTGATAGAGAATATCTTGTCCAATGCTGCAAAGTATGCCAGGGACACGGAGATAAGCATTACTACGGAATACATAGAACCCCAAAAACTTCCAAAGAATGTTCATGTGAGCGGTGCTGAAGTAGTATACAAATTGTCTATAAAGGATCACGGAACAGGAATCCCGGATAAGGATATGCCGTTCATATATGAGAAGTTTTATCGAGGGGAAAACTCCGGTGATGAACCGGGAGCGGGCCTTGGACTATTTATTGTCCATTATCTCATGGGCAGAATGGGCGGAGATGTGGAACTTATAAATCATGCTGAAGGCCTGGAGGCAGTGTTATATTTTGCAGCAAGAAAAGTTTGTTAAGGACTTGTTAATAAATATGTTGATATAGTTGTAGCACGGTGATGGTGTGAAGACATGTAGAGAATCTATAGAATGTGTCTGAACGAAAAGAGCCGTGCTACAATTATAAAAGGAGAGAAAAATGGGAGATATAATACTTCAGGCAAGAGCCCTTTGCAAAAGCTTTTCAAGTGAGGGCGTTCAGAACCACGTGCTCAACAACATGGATCTGGATATCTATAAAGGAGATTTTACAGTTATCATGGGAGCTTCAGGCTCAGGAAAATCCACACTGCTTTACAGTCTGTCCGGGATGGACAGACCGACTTCGGGAAAGGTCATATATGATGGCGAGAATATAACAGAATATAATGAGAAGCGCATGGCAGAACTCAGGGTGTATGAGTTTGGATTTGTGTTTCAGCAGATACATCTTGTTAGTAACCTCAGCATTAGAGAGAACATACTTGTGCCGGGATATATGAATAAGAATAATAGCACAAAAGAGACTGAGAACAGGGCTGATGAACTCATAAAAAAGATGAATATAGAAAGTGCTGCTGACAGACTTCCTGCACAGGTATCTGGCGGAGAGGCGCAGAGGGGAGCCATAGCCAGAGCAGTCATCAACAGTCCGGGTATCCTTTTCGCGGATGAGCCTACAGGCGCATTGAACCGTAGGAATACTCAGGATGTGCTGGATCTTCTCACTGAGCTCAACGTGGAGGGACAGAGTATACTCATGGTGACCCACGATGTGAGGGCTGCTATCAGGGCGAACAGGATCATCTACATAGAGGACGGAAGGATCATAGGTGAGCTGAAGCTGTCACAATACATTGAAGAAGATCGCAAGAGCCGTGAGAGCCAGATAGATGCATGGCTTGGCTCCATGCAGTGGTAGGAGGTGCCGGAATGAGATATATCATGATGGTGCTTCAAGGAAATATGAGAAGAAACAAGGGCGTGCATATAAGTGTGTTCGTGCTCATGCTTATAATTTCTCTGGCATTCTGTTCAGTGCTTTCCTACTATACGAATTCCATAAGGCATGACTCGAAGGCTGTGGACGAGGCCGGTTATGGAGACATGCTTGCCGCACTTTACGGAGAGAGCAGGCTGGATGCCTATGGAACAAGTGCTGATATTATAACTAAGAATATTGGCAAATGTGATGCGGTGCAGGAGGTGAAAACGACAGATGTTGTATATCTGCTGCTTAAAGACTGCAATGGAAAAGGCGGAAACAGCAGCTTCATTTTGAATGATACAGACAGCGTGCTCACATATGATCAGTATGATGTGGATAACAAAATGACAGATCGCCGGCTTGAAAAAGGTGAGGTAAGTGTGCCGTTCAGTTTCATAGGTATGTATGACTGCAAGATTGGTGATACAGTCGAGCTGGGCAATGATAACGGTTCTTATACCTTCAAAGTTGCGTCATTTTTCGAGGATCCATATATGGGATCTTCGGTCATGGGAATAAAGACGATATTGATCTCAGATGAGGATTTTGCGGATCTCAAGGCAAAGGCTGCGGAAGAGCAGAGAAGCGGACTGGAAGATGACAAGAGATCCTTTGAATTGTCAAAGCTTATCATAATAGATAAAAAGCCGGGCCTGGATCTCACGGAGATGGAGTTTGAGAGAGAACTGAATAATGTGAGTGATTTCGCGTCATATTGCTGGATAACTTTATCAAAGGAGCAAGCGGGAAGTTACATGCTTCTTATGACAAAGGTATTTTCCGCGGTGCTGCTTATATTTGTTGTGCTGCTTCTTGTGGCGGCTATGATAGTTCTAGGACACAACATCGGCAGCAGCATAGAGATGGATTTTGTTAACATAGGAATACTCAAAGCGGTCGGAATGACAAATGCATCGGTGAAGCTGGCGTTGCTTGCCGGGTATATGTGCACTGTGGCGGCTGGACTGTTTGCTGGAATACCACTGGCCATTCCGATACTAAAAATTATAAACAGTGTCACAAGATCTTCTTCAGGACTTGAAGTTCCGTCTGATATTAATGTAGGACTTGTGCTGTGTGTCATATTGGCGATACTGCTTCTGGTAGCAGCATTTATCATGTTGAAGACAAGGAGAATATCCGAGGCCACACCTATAAAGGCGATAAGAGGCGGACGGGACAGTGTGCATTTCTCAAGCGTTCTGAAGCTTCCGGTCTCAGGCAAGAAACTTGGTGTGAGTCTTGCATACAGACAGTTTATATCTGAGAAGAAACAGTATGCCGCAGCCATCATTGTGACTGCTATACTTGCCATGTTCATGATACTCATGAATGATGTGATGCGCTGGTTTAATTCACAGAATATGCTTGTGGATATGTTTTCAGTCACGAAGTATGACCTGACTGCCTCATTTGCCGATGAGGATACACAGAAAGATATAGAGAATGTCATATCAGAACACACAGCGTACAGAAAATATCAAATGTCCAGCGAGTACCTTCTGTTCGATGATGTGCAGATGTATTGTTATATAGTGGGGGACCCTGATATGATCAACACGATAAGAAAGGGAAGAACCTGCACATATGACAATGAAGTGCTGATAACCCAGTATGTGGCTGATGGATTTCACATTAACGTAGGTGACACAGTCATAGTCAAGCGCAACGGCGTGGCAAGGAAGATGGTGATCTCCGGCGTATACGATTCGGCAAATGATGTGGGCAAGAACTTTGCAATTAGTAAGGCTGCATATAGTAAGTTTGCCAGCGAAGAGACCGTAAGTGAGTCTGGTGTCAGTGGAGCTGCCAAAAGCAGTTCAGACGAAGAGGAATGGAGCGGCAAAGGAATATGTTATGATCTTGACAATACTGATGAATGTGATGCGATAATCCAGGAGATAGATAAGAGATATGGCGATAATCAGGGCATCACGTATTCAATACATTCAGCAAAGGATGATTTTGAAGGAGTAGCGGGTACAGTCAACATTGCAATACAGGGACTCACATTGCTCACATATATGTTGGGGGCTGTATTCGTGATAGTCACAGTTATAATCGTGTGTGGCAAGGTTCTCATGCGTGAGCAGAAGGATATCGGAATATACAAGGCACTTGGATTTACATCCTTCAGACTCAGATGCCAGCTTGCGGTCCGCTTTATCGTGACGGCAGTTGTGGGTTCTCTGCTTGGTGTAGTTCTGGCACTTATCGTCAGCAAGCCATTCTTCAAGGCAGGATTTGAATCATTTGGAATATACAGCTTTAATTTGAGTACAAGCGTGATATCACTGGTTATACCATTGGTATTTATGAGCGTGTTATTCTCTGTGGTAGCATTTATCAGAGCGGGGAACATCAGAAAGGTTCAGCCGCAGGTGCTCATCGCAGATCAGTAGAAGTATATAGGAGAGTGGAACTATGTATACAGCCGTAGTTCTGCTCTTTTTTGTTTGCCACGAGTTCTTGATATTTGTCACTTGTTATGGTCATGTCCTATGGAATATAATGTCTGTATACAATGTCAGTAGACAAGGTGGGTATATATAATGGACAAATTGATCATATATCTGATATGTATAAATATACTGGGAGCTGTCCTCGATGGAGTGACGGCCGCGAAGCGCAGGAGAACAAGTCAAAAGGTGCTCAGTGTGCTGCTCGGGATCATAGCCATTGCCGGAGGTGCCCCGGGCGTGATCATTGCGTTTGCACTGTGTGACAGGACGGCCTCCAAGACGAATATGATGCTGAGAGTGTTCACTGTGTGCGTGTGTGTGATAGAGCTTGCGGTGTTCATGACTTGGAAGCTCAGACCGGCGGGCAAATTGAACTTTGCATTCTGGAATGTGTTTGTAGAATACAAATGGACGTTGTGGTTCTTGGCAGCGATGAGTGTTATAACATTTGTCATGTTCGGAATTGACAAATACAGAGCGGTCAAGGGCGGATACAGGATACCCATAGCTGTCCTGCTCGGTATGGCATTTGCCGGTGGAAGTATCGGTGCACTGCTTGGAATGGTGGTGTTTAGGCACAAGATAAGGAAGAATTATTTTGCTGTAGGTGTGCCGCTGATACTTGTTATGCAGGTGGTGCTTCTGATGTGTGTGGTTAATCTGCTGTAGGATCCGCAAATATCCCCAGTTCAGGCGGATAGTTGGTAAATGCAAAGAATGCAACTGAGAAAATAGCCAGGATGGTCATGGCAACGTAGTCGTTTATGTAGACTTGTCTGGAATATAATTTGTTCTCGGTTCTCAGTGCATATATTACTCCGGCGAAATAAAGTGCGATATTCAGAAATTCATAATTTTTGCCTAGAACACCGTTTAGTGTGTAGAACACGACCACAATGAAAGCCATACCTGACAGGATACCGACAGTCCTTGCTGGAAGATAGTTTCCCGGCAGGGGCTTTTCTTTTATATGAGCCCAGAGAAATTCAATCATTGTCAGCAGGAGCATTGGAAAGAATATGAGCTTCAGGTGCTCCCAGGTCGACTCGTTCACTGCTGAGAACAGTCCGACTGCGGGATTGTCTCCCGACCATTCGTAGGTGAAGTGTAGCAGGACTCCAGGAATCGAAATGAAGATAAAGCGGAAAAGGTTGAGTCTGGTAGTAATTGTCATAGAGAACTCTCCCATGTATCAGGTGCTATATTACACAGTGTATGACGGATTATGATTAATATGATTATGGGAAATTTTCATATTATTGATACTGGGCAGCGTAATAAATGGATTTTACAAATACATTTTACGATGATGGGGCATAAAATTTGTAAATTTGTTAAAAAGCCTTGCCTTGGAGCAAACTCCATATGCTACACTTTAATTGTCTGCAAGTGAGTGTGTGAACCGGCAGATATGATAATAGAATGGTAATGGTGATCGAAAAAACAAAACTTGTTTAAGGTTGAAATTTGGTTTTGACAAGTCGCCGCTGGAAACATTTGATTGGAGGAACTATATTATGAGCAAGAAGGTACTGGTTATAGGAACAAGTCTGAGAAACAACAGCAATTCAGATGCGCTTGCAGACAGATTTGCCGAGGGTGCAAAGGCCGCAGACAACGATGTGACACAGGTTACACTCAAGGGCAAAAAGCTTGCGTTCTGCGTTGGCTGCCTGGCGTGTCAGAAGCTTGGTGCGTGTGTGATCAAGGATGACGCCATAGAGCTGGCAGAGCAGATGAGATGCGTGGATGTCATAGCATTTGCCAGTCCGATATATTACTACGAGATGGCCGGACAGATGAAGACATTGCTCGACCGTGCCAATTCACTGTACTCATCGGATTATAAGTTCAGGGACATATATTTCATGTCAACTGCTGCTGAGGATGAGGCTGGTGTGGACGAGCGGGCGATACATGGACTTGAGGGCTGGATCGCATGTTATGAGAAATGCAATCTTGCGGGAACTGTATTTGCCGGCGGAGTGGATGGCATGGGCGAGATTGCAGGACATGCAGCGCTTGATCAGGCCTATGAGATGGGAACTAATGTATAGGAGGTATTAGATATGGAATATGCAAAGGTAGGAAACACGGACATAGAAGTGTCAAAGCTGTGTATTGGATGCATGAGCTTTGGCAAGGCCGGGGTCATGCACGGCTGGACACCATTTGCAGCCATGGAAGATCACTACAATCTGCTCTACAGGGAGGATGAGAGAGAACTTATACCTATCTGCAAGCAGATGAATGTCATGCTCATGCCATACAGTCCACTGGCAGCAGGTCATCTGGCGAGGAATGTGTGGAACAGCGATTCCATCAGAAGCAAGACGGATCGTGCGGCAAGGGGCAAATACGACAAGATGGAGCATTTGATGTAAAGCTCACAGCGGAAGATGTGGCATACCTGGAGGAGATGTATGTTCCCCATCCGGTGGTCGGAGCGATAGATGCGAACCCGCCACAGGGAGTTCTGATAATAGATGACAAGAAATAGATTGTTAAGTGGTCAGATATATAAATTGTAAATATAAGAACACAACACCCCTGCGCAGATCATGTAAGATGATTCAGTCGCAGGGGTGCTGTTATGTTTAAATAACTGACTTTATATATTGTTATTTTGCAGATAACCGGGCAATTTCGGCTTTGAGCCTTTCATTTTCCGCCTGTATGTCGGCGAGGGCCGAATCCTTTTCAGCGAGGGCCGAATCCTTTTCAGCGAGGGCCGAATCCTTTTCAGCGAGGGCCGAATCTCTTTCCGCCAAAACGGATTCTATTTTCCCTAAAGCAGATTCTTTCTCAGCTAAAGCCTTTTCAATATTTTTGTATTTCTTCACCTCATCTTCAAGTATACGCATTTTAGTTGCAAGTTCATCTGTTTCAAGTTCCAAAGATTGATCAAACATATCACAGACCTCCTCTGTCTCAGTATACGCTTCATACAGATAGGCATATAATTTCTTTGCGAGCCCCATAAGCTGGTGGGCGTCAGACTGTGTTATATTGCCTAGCTGTAAGTTAGTTTCTATACTGCCGAGTATATCAGTTTGAACAAGGTTTTTCAATGATTGTATGGTGCTGGGACCTCGATTGGTTTTCATAAGTTTCCTTAGTTTTAGCATATGGAAAGGAATCAGAATAACCATCTTCCGATCGTTCAATTCTTTGACGCTTATGTCAGCCAGCTTGACAGTTGGGACGGTGTAAGTATGAGATTTGTCATTCCAAAAATCCAGTTCCAGACTGTATTCACCTGGCACATTAGAAGACACATCACCAAGAAATATGATGCATGGATTTGGAAAATGCAGGATAAATTTAGGGAGCTTGGCATCATCGGAAGCAATGGTTTCTTTATGCATATCTGCGTATCCATAACCATAAGAGAATATCCTAAAGATTATCTCTTTGTCCTCGGTGATCTGTGCCTCCATGTGGTAGGCATCTTTATTGTTTAGAATCAGAATTGTGTCAGCCAGAGTTGTCTTCAGAGTTTCGTCGGCCTGATGCTCAGTCCAGTGGTAATCAATAGTAGTGTTTTCAGGATCGTATTCATAGCCAAATAAGCCGTTGATCATGTTAGTGACAGCTTTAGATGATAGTGATAACATTTTCTTGAAGATATGATCAAATATCATATGGTCACGATTAATATTTGTTTTTTGTTTTGTCAAATAGTATTCTCCTTTGTGTGAAATCCAGCTGGTAAGCCACACATTACAGCATTGAAAAAACGAAGTCAATAGATTTGGACAAATGCGCTGAATAAGCGAATATTGGAAAATTTGACTTTGGGGAGAGCTAATTATAGGAAAAGTATATTTGTATTGTTGATATATAAGTAATTACGGGAAAAATACAGTTTAGCGCACTATCCAGATAGTAAAATGTGCAATTATAAAATTGATGTTTCGCCTTTTTTAACCCGCAGGTTGATTTCTTACTCGCCGCATCTGTGCTAAACTATAGGCAGCGATATAATAAAGAAACGGAATTGCAAGAAAGGAGAACTGTGCATGCGTTTGATCCATTTATCTGATCTTCACATAGGAAAGCGTGTAAATGAATTTTCCATGCTGGAGGATCAGGAATATATATTGAAAGAGATCCTGGGGATTATCGATGATGAGCAGCCGGATGGCGTCATCATAGCCGGGGATGTATACGACAAGTCGGTGCCGAGCGAAGAGGCGGTGAAGCTGCTGGACAGCTTTCTGACATCGCTTGCAAAGAGAAAGCTGCAGGTGTATATCATCAGCGGCAACCATGACTCGGCGGCCAAGCTGGCATTTGCATCAAGTCTGATTGATCTCAGTGGAATCCATATATCGCCGGTATATGATTCGGCACAGATAGCCAGGATGGGAGATGGGCTGGTCAGACCATATAAGCTGGAGGACGGAAAAGGACAGATGGTGAACATATATATGCTGCCATTTGTGAAGCCGGCAATGGTCAGAGCGGTGTTCCCTGATGAGGCGGAGGATATAAAGGATTACACGGATGCCTGCCGTGTGGCGGTGGAGCACATGGATATCGATGAGAAAGCGACAAATATCCTTGTGGCACACCAGTTTGTGACCGGGGCTGTACGCTCGGAGTCGGAGGAGAATGTGGGCGGTCTGGACAATGTGGATGTGTCGGTATTTGACTCATTTGACTATGTGGCGCTGGGGCATATACACGGCCCACAGAAGGTGGGCAGAGAGACTGTCAGATACTGCGGTACACCTCTTAAGTATTCACTTTCGGAGGCTAAACATATCAAATCTGTTACTGTCATTGATATACCCGAGAGCAAGAAAATAGAGATAAGAACTGTTCCGCTTGTTCCAATGCACGAGCTGCGCGAGGTGAGGGGAACATTTGACGAGCTGATGGACAGGCGAAACTACGAGGGAACGGCGGTGGATGATTATCTGTATGTGGTGCTCACTGACGAGGATGACATTCCTGATGCTTTGGGTAAGCTCAGAACGGTCTACCCAAATGTGATGAAGCTGGGATATGACAACACCAGAACCCGTGTGACCCAGACCATAGACGATGGCGCTGTGCTTGAAGGGAAAAAGCCCATAGACCTGTTTGGGGAGTTGTATGAGAAGCAGAACAATCAGCAAATGAGTGACGAACAGAGGACATTTGTTCAGGATATTATAGACTCTATATGGAAGGAGGCCTGGTGATGAGACCACTAAATCTTACGATGTCGGCATTTGGACCATATGCGGGGGTGCAGACGCTTGATATGGCCCAGCTTGGGGCTGAAGGCTTGTATCTTGTGACTGGGGATACAGGTGCGGGAAAGACCACGATATTCGATGCCATCTGTTATGCGCTGTATGATGAGCCGAGTGGAGCGAGTCGTGATGCGAGGATGATGAGATCAACGTATGCCGATGTGGACACAGATACCTATGTTGAACTGACATTTGATCATATGGGGAAGACTTACAGAGTTAAAAGGAATCCTTCCTATGAGAGACGTAAGAAAAAAGGTGAAGGAACTACCCTGCAGGATGCGGCTGCAGAACTGTATCTTCCAGACGACTCTGTCATCACCAACAGAACGAAGGTAAATTCATATCTTCAGGAATTGTTGGGTGTGGACAGAGAGCAGTTTTCACAGATATCCATGCTTGCCCAGGGTGAGTTCAAGGAACTGTTGGTGGCGGAGTCCGGGGACAGGCAGAAGATATTCAGTAAGCTTTTTCACACATCAAGGTATTTTGTTCTGCAGAAGCGTCTTCAGGACGAGACGAGAAAGCTTCAGAGTGAACGGGACGATATGAAGAAGAGTATAGAGCAGTATATATCCGGGATAGTCTTCGGAGAGGATGACCCTCTTGGGCTCAGTGTCCAGAAGGCAAAGGACGGTCAGATGCCAATTGATGAGGTGATCACACTCATTGGAAAGCTTATTGTAACGGAGAAGGCAAGAACGGATTCATATGAGAAGCAGATTGGTACACTTGAGACCCGGGTCGGGGAACTTGACACGCTGATAGGCAAGGCACAGCAGACAGAGAAAGCCAGAGTGCAGCTTGAAAAGGCACATTTGGAGCTTGCAAATGTACAGAATGACAGAACTGCTGCTGAGGCAGAGTTAAACAGGACAAAGGAAGCGCTCCCAGAGACGGAAGAGCTCCAAAGGCAGGCGGCGGTTATAAATAACGAACTTCCAGACTATGAAAAACTGGATGAGAAGAGAAAAAATATTGCAGACGAGGAACAGCTGCTACGGAAGCAAAATGAACAGGCGGAGAAGGGCAGAATGCTTGTGGCAGACAAGCAGAAGAGCATAGAAAAGCTGAGGCAGGAGCAGACACAGCTTGCGGATGCGGGGGAGAAAATAGTTGCAATTACGGCATCGAGGGAGAAGATGGCTGACGCTGTTGACTATCTGAATGGCATAAGCAGACTGCTCATGGAATACAGCAGAAGAAAACAGGCGGTGGACAAAGCACAGAAGCAGTATCTGTTTGATAACGAGACGTATACCAGAAAGCAGGATAAGTATGAGCATATGAGCACACTGTACAGGAATGCCCAGGCGGGAATCCTTGCAAAGGATCTGAAGGAGGGACAGGCGTGCCCTGTGTGCGGTGCGACTGAACACAAGCATTTGGCGGAGCTGCCGAATGAAGCACCTACGGAGGCACAGCTTGAGACTGCGAAGAAAAATGCGGACAAGGCCCGTGACAGGGCAAATGCCAGTGCTACGGATGCAAAGGTAAAGCTTGCCAGCGTCACTGAGATCAGAAACAGCATTATTGAGCAGGCCAGGAAGAAATTTGACGCCCCGGAGGATATAGACGGTCTGCCGGAAAAGGTTGAGAAGAATATTGGATATTACGATGAGAAGATTGCCGATACCGACAGACAGATCGAGGCTGAACGCAAAAGGGTCAGCAGAAGGGATGAGCTTGCTGCAAAACTTCCTCAGGAGGAAGAGGCATTTGCCGGAATGCAGGTAAAGCTGGCGGAGCTTGAGAGAAATATATCGGCGCTCACGGCAAAGGTTGTCTCCGACAGAGAACAGGCGACAGAACTGGCTGCTGGTCTTAGATTCAACGATAGAAAAGAGGCAGAAAAACATATGAATGACATTCTTGCCAGAGCGCAAAAATTGCAGAAAACGTTCGAGTCTGCCGAGAAGAGATATAATGAAGTTCTCCAGCGTATCAAAGCTCTGGAGGGACAGATAAAAGCTTTGACAGACGCGATGGAGTCTTCTGAAAAACTTGAGCTTGTTAAGCTTGAGGATGATAAAGCTGCGGTGAGAAATGAGCTTGGAAGAATCAGACTTCTCATGCAGGATGGGAACAGCCGCATCCGTGCAAATGAAACGGCGATGGCGAATATCGGCAGGAAGTCCGATGAACTTTCAGCAAAAGAAAAGGAATACGTCAGTGTGAAGTCGCTCTATGATACTGCCTCAGGAAATCTATCCGGCAAGAACAAGATAAACCTAGAGGCATACATACAGATGTCGTATTTTGACAGGATAATTCAGCGTGCAAATCTGAGATTTCTGAAGATGTCAGACGGTCAGTATGAACTGAGCCGCGTGACGGACAGCAGTGACAAGAGAAGCCAGATCGGCCTTGACCTCTGTGTTGTGGATCATTACAACGGCAGCAGACGAGACGTTAAGTCGCTTTCTGGCGGTGAGTCATTTATGGCATCGCTTTCACTTGCGCTAGGACTTTCCGATGAGGTGCAGGCTTCGGCTGGCGGAATTCAGATAGATACCATGTTTGTGGATGAGGGCTTTGGATCCCTTGATACAGAAAAGACTCTGCCACAGGCATACAAAGCGCTGGTCAGCGTGACCGAGGGACGCAAGCTGGTGGGAATAATATCGCATGTGACTGAACTCAAGGAAAAGATCGATAAGCAGATCGTGGTGGAAAAGGACAGAACCGGCAGGGCGAAGGCTCGGCTGGTGGTGTAGGAATAGAAGGACGGTACAAAATAATGGAACTTTTTGATATATGTGACGAACAGGGCAACCCCACCGGAGACACAGTGGAGAGGAGTGAGGCTCATGCAAAAGGCATATGCCACAGGACTGCGCATATCTGGATAGCGAAGGAAGAGAATGGCAGATATAAGGTTCTTCTGCAGAAGCGGTCGATGGATAAGGATTCATTTCCAGGAAGGTATGATACCTCATCGGCGGGGCACATACAGGCGGGAGATGAACCTCTGGAGTCGGCACTCAGGGAATTCGAAGAGGAGCTTGGCATAAAGGCTGAGGCCACAGATCTTGATTTTGCGGGAACATTCAGAATACAGTATGAGAAGGAATTTCACGGCAAAATGTTCAGGGACAATGAGGTGGCATTTGTGTTCGTGTATCAGAAAACGGTGGACATAGCAGACCTGACGATCCAGAAGGAAGAGTTGGACGGCGTGAGCTGGTTTGATCTGGAGGAAACCTATGAGGCATGTAAGAACCATGACCAGAAGTTTTGCGTGCCGATTGGAGGGCTTGAGACGGTAAGGAAATACTTGAATAAAAAAATAATCCAAATAAAAGGCTCAAATGAACCTTGATAATTGTAGTTGACTGGAGGAGAAGATCGTGGAATACGATGAAAAATATTTAAATAAGCTCAGCCGTTTTATGAGTCTGATTCTTCGACACAGACCAGAAAGCATCGGAATCAGTCTGGATGAGCATGGCTGGGCAAATGTTGACGAGCTTTTGTCTGGTATTGGAGCACAACACCAGATCGATATGGATATGTTGGAAGAGATTGTCCGTACTGACAAGAAACAGAGGTATTCATTCAACGAGGACAAGACTCTCATAAGAGCGAATCAGGGACATTCTATACCTGTTGATGTTGAACTGGACGAGGTGTGTCCGCCGGAAGAACTGTGGCACGGCACGGGTGAAAAGTATGTACAGAATATAGATGCAGATGGACTTCTGCCTAAGAGCCGTCTGTATGTCCACCTGTCAAATGACAGAGACACAGCATTTAAGGTGGGACAGCGGCATGGAAAACCGGTCTTGTATATTGTAAGAGCTGGAGAGATGTACAGGGATGGATATAAGTTCTATCTTTCGAAGAATGGTGTGTGGCTTACGAAGGCGGTTCCGGTGAAGTACCTGCAGAAGCAGTAGAATACATCTCTGTCAGTTGGTGGATAGTAGGAAAAAGCAAGGATTTGTATAAGTCAGGAACAAAGGCTACATATAATAAAAAAAGAGGTTGTTAGATTGGTTAGTTTGTGCTAACATAACATGTGTTATGGAAAACGACAAGCGCAGTGAAACGATAGAAAAACTGAAAAAAGCCGGCAAAGAGGAATTCCTTGAAAATGGTTACCAGAGGGCAAGCCTTAGAAGAATCTGCAATAGTGCGGGAGTTACCACCGGAGCCTTCTACTTTTCATTTGAGAGTAAGGAGGCATTGTTCAAGGCGATACTAGAACCGCTTGTGAACCAATACGAAGCCATGCTTGGAAAACTTATGAAGGGGGAGATTGAGAACCCCGGCACGGGCGTAGATGCAGATAAGATCATGATGCAATTCCTTCTGGCACACAGGGAAGAGGCAATGATCATCATGTATGGCGCTGACGGCAGCTGCTATGAGAATTATCACCTGAGGGTTGAGGAGTTCATGAGACATTCATTTGCGGCATATTACAGGTCACAGCTCGGATGCGATCCGGATGAGGCTTTGGTTCGCGTGCTGGCGAAGATGCGGCTTGAAGGAGCCATGGCGATACTGAACGAGGATGTAGATGTGGAGAAGAAAATGTATCTGACAGAAAAGATTGGCATTCATGCCACCGGCGGTACAGAAAAGTTGATAGAGAGCTTAAAGAAAGAGGTTCATCGATGATGAACCTCTTATTTTTATGAACATAACAAAACATGACAAATGTTATATTTCATAAGGAGGGGCCCACATAAGTGGGAGGATTCCTTATGAAGCACGCAAACGCCGCGCGCAGCGCTTTTCATGCGTTTGCTCCATTATAATAAGGAGGGCCCCGCGTAAGCGGGAGGAATCCTTGTGAAGCACGCAAACGCCGCGCGCAAGCGCCTTTCATGCGTTTGCTCCATTAAAAAGTAGGAGGAAATGAGAAAATGAGCAGCACACAGAACAACACAGCAGACAGATCAAAGGTGGACATAACCGGAGTTCCAGAGACGATGCTCCAGACACTTTACGCAAGGGCGAAGGAATCAAGAAAGCCGGACCATGCCATATATGATGGCAAGGCAATAGAGATAGTTGACAGTCTTGATTATGATTTTTCCCTTGCAGATAAAGATATGGCGATGGGAAGCGGCGTTATAGCGAGAACTATAGTTCTTGATAAGCTGGTGTCAGAATACCTGAAAAAGCATAAGGGCGCTTTGGTTGTGAACATCGCATGTGGTCTTGATACCCGCTGCTATAGAAATGAGGGCAGATATAAAGGCTGGTACAACATTGATCTCCCGGAAACCATGACTGTCAGGGCAAAGTTCCTGCAGGAGGACGGACCGGTGTACCAGATAGCGGAATCCGCCATGGACGATAAATGGGCTGACATGGTAGAGTATGCCGGCGAACCTGTACTGGTCATCATAGAGGGGCTTACAATGTATCTGACGGAGGCTGATGTTAAGAAGATGTTTGACATAATATACAGAAAATTCGAGCACGCCACAGTATTTGTTGAGACTATGGCACCGTTCATGGCGAAGCATATCAAAGAGAAATCTATACATGGAAGCCATGCCAAGTTCTCCTGGGGCGTGGCAAATGGAAAGAAACTTGCAGAGATAATTCCGAAATACAGATACATAGAACAGCACAGTCTTGTAGAAGGAATGGCTGAGTTCATACCGGTTTATAAAGTCATTGGCAAAATACCATTTGTCAGCAATATATCAAACAAGATAGTAGTGATGGAAAAGTGATAAATATGCGGAATAAATAGTTTAACCGGATGGTTCAGGCCATCCGGTTTTAATATGTGTGGGTATACAGATCATGTTTAATTATATAAAAAGGTGTTGACATAAAGTTGAAAGCCATTTATGATACAGTAAAAATGCAAGTGGTTTGCAAATTGAAAAAGAGGGATAGTATGGCGAGGGAGTATAAAACGAGAATAAGTCAGGCTATAGAGGCATTTGCTGCAGGAAGGCAGGACAGAGGTTTTTGCGCGGCTGATGTAAGTGTGTATTTGGATGAGAATGGCATAGATGCGAATACAACAACCGTATATCGCAATCTTGACCGCATGGTTACCCAGGACAAATTGATAAAGTATCAGAGTGCTGATGGTGGTTCAAGTATGTATAGAATGGAAAAGGCTGATCATAGTTGTCACGAGCACCTTCATATGCAGTGTGTTAAGTGCGGAAGAGTCATACATATTGACCGCGATACCATGAATCACATAGCTAAAGGAGTTCAGGATAGGTATGGATTTATGATCGACTGTGACAGATCGTCGATATGTGGTATTTGCAAAGATTGTCAGAGGCGTTGTGGAGTCGCTGTAGTCTAAACTAAACGTGATTGTTACAGATGGAATTGTGTCGTTATGGTCACAACGAAAACTATATATCCCAGAATTTTATAAGCAAGAAAAGGAGGTGTGCAGAATGAGTAAAAAGAGAATAATGTCATGGATTCTTATAGTGTTCTTTGTATCAGGAGTACTTTTCTCTTACGGCTATATTGCGCGCAATGTGGAGCATGACTGTACGGGGCAGGAATGTCCTATATGTATGCATTTGCAGCAGGCTGCACAGTTCCTTTCAAATATAAAGACAATGTCAACTACGCCAGTGTTCCTGGCGTTCTTAAGTGTGTTCACACTTGGAGTTGTATTGGTGTATACCCACGAGTATTGTACCGATACGCTCGTTTCCCTGAAGGTGGAATTGCTGAATTGATTTAAAGTACGGATATTGACTGAGAATTGCGTCTGGAAATACATCTAAAGATAAGGGCGAATACTTATTATTGGTGTTTTTGATCTAGAGGCAGTTTATTAAATTTACCCAATTATGGGCACCAAAATATGCCTGTCAATTTTATCAATCAATTTGGAGGTTTATTGATCATTATGAAAAATAGAATATTTGGCCTTGTTATGGCATCTGTACTTACTGTTTCAGCATTTTGTGGCTGTGGAGCGTCAAGGACGGCAGCAGATTCTGATCAGAAAGGGGAAAGTGCGCCCCAAAATACGGCAAATGCTGCGGCGTACAGCATTGTATGTACGACTTTTCCTCAGTATGACTGGATCCGCAATATCATAGGCGATGATTCCGACAAGTTTCAGCTTACTATGCTGCTCGATCAGGGGATGGATCTTCACAGTTATCAGCCAACTGCAGAGGATATAGCAAAGATAGCTGACGCAGATATGTTTGTGTATGTTGGCGGTGAGTCTGATGGCTGGGTGGATAGTGCCCTGAAAGAAGCGACTAATAAGGATATGAAGGTTGTAAATATGCTTGACGCTTTGGGAACTGCAGTCAAAGAGGAAGAGGTAGTTCCAGGCATGCAGGCAGAGGAAGAAGAGGAAACCGAAGAAGAGGAAGAACCTGAGTATGATGAGCATGTGTGGCTATCATTGAGAAATGCGGTAACACTTACTGATGTTTTGTCAGAAAATATACAGGAGATTGATCCGGCAAATAAGGAAGATTATGTGGACAATGCTGCTGAATATGTGGACAGACTTAATGATCTTGATGGAAGGTATGCGCTTACTGTATCTAAGGGTAAACGTAAGGAGATACTGTTTGGAGACCGATTCCCGTTCAGATATATGGCAGATGACTATGGACTTACCTACTATGCTGCATTTGTAGGATGCAGTGCAGAATCTGAGGCAAGCTTTGAAACGATAACATTTCTTGCGCAGAAGGTGGACGATTTAAAGCTCCCAGTTATTTTGACGATAGAGGGTTCGGATCACAATATAGCAGAGTCGATAAAGAATGCGACCGAGTCGAAGAATCAGGAGATCCTGACAATGGACTCAATGCAGTCTGTAACCGCAGAGGATGTGGCTGCTGGCGAGACGTATCTGAATGTGATGGAAGATAACCTGAATGCACTGTCTCAAGCGTTAAATTAATTGCTGCTCAACTAAATGGACAGACATTCAAAAGAACAGGAGAAAATAAATGGCATATATAACTTGTAAAGACCTCGCAATAGGATACGATGGACGAGCTGTTGCGTCAGGGCTTAACTTCAGTATAGATAAGGGCGATTATCTGTGTATAGTTGGGGAAAATGGAGCGGGAAAGAGTACTTTGGTAAAAACTCTGCTTGGGCTTTTGAAACCGGTTTCCGGCGAAATAAAGTTTGGCGATGATCTGACATCACATGATATAGGGTATCTCCCGCAGCAGACACCAGTTCAGAAGGATTTTCCTGCGACTGTATGGGAGGTGGCTTTGTCGGGAACGCTGACTAAGTGTGGCGCGCGTCCTTTTTATGGCAGAAATGAAAAACAGCTTGCACAATCTCAGCTTGAACGACTTGGAATATGGGATATACGCAGGAAATGCTATAGAAATCTGTCAGGAGGGCAGCAGCAGCGAGTCCTTCTGGCGAGAGCCCTGTGTGCAACTGAGAATCTTCTTCTGCTTGACGAACCGGTAACTGGCCTCGATCCAGTCGCGACGGCCCAGTTCTATCAGATGATACAGCAGTTAAATGAAAATGGTGTGGCAGTGATCATGATATCACATGATCTGAGGGCAATAGATTGCGCCAGACATGTGCTTCATATGCATCATGGAGGCTCGTTCTGGGGCAGCAGAGATGAATATAAGAACAGCAGATATTGGGATATCATTTCGGTAGAATATGAGAAAGGCGGTGAGCAGAGTGCAGATAATTGATAAATTAATTTTCTATATGCAGTATCCATTTGTCAGGTATGCGCTTATAGTTGGAGTTCTTATAGCTTTGTGTTCGTCACTTTTCGGTGCAACATTGGTTTTGAAAAGATTTTCATTTATTGGTGATGGTCTTTCTCATGTAGCATTTGGTGCAATGGCTATAGGATCAGTTCTGAAACTGACAAATAACACGGTCATAGTAATGCCTGTGACTGTGGCTGCTGCAATTATAATACTTATGTCTGGGAAAAATGCAAAGCTTAAAGGCGACGCAGCTATAGCTATGATGTCCGTCGGAGCTCTTGCTGTCGGCTATCTGATAATGAATGTGTTCTCCACATCGGCAAATGTATCAGGTGACGTGTGCTCAACGTTGTTTGGTTCAACCTCAATACTTACATTGACAATGGGAGAAGTGTGGCTGTGTATAGTGATGTCAATATGTGTAATAGCATTTTTCTGCCTGTTCTACAACAGGATATTTGCGGTCACATTTGATGAGAGCTTTACAAGAGCAATAGGAAAAAATGCAGGGGCATATAATCTGGCTCTAGCAGTGATAATCGCAGTGATAATAGTGCTTGCTATGAATCTGGTGGGATCTCTGCTGATCACGGCGCTTCTGGTATTTCCTGCTCTATCTGCGATGAGAGTCATGTACAGCTTCAGATCGGTAGTAATTTATTCGGCCATACTTTCGGTTGTCGGAACTTTGGCTGGAATGCTGGTATCTATATTATTTTCAACACCGGTGGGTTCTACGATAGTTGCATGCGATATGGTTATATTTGCTTTTAATTGTATTGCAGGAAAAGTGATGAGGAGGTAAGAATATGTATATGAATAGAAATAGAAGAATACATGGATGCAGACACAGATTTAAGCGATTGATTATGTCAATATCGGTGCTGAGTATGTTGCTGGTGGTCACAGGCTGTGGTGGAACATCTCAGACTGCGGGCAGTCGTTTGAACACACAGAATGCAGTGGACAAGGTGCTTAATCAGAAAACAGGCGATGGTGATGTGGAAAGTAAGTCGTCAGCGGGAGCCACAACAGAGACGGAGCCCACAACAGAGACGGAGACTACGACAGAAACGGAAGCCACGACAGAGACAGAATCCGCATCTGTAACTGAGGCAACTTCAGAACCAACATATGGGCAAGTCGTGAATGGAGACAGCTCAGTTATAGCACAATACAAGTCTGAGGGTGTGGATGTGGACCTCACTCTTATGGGAAAAGATCTTATATATGCAACTGTATATCAGATGATGTCAAAGCCTGAGGAATATGAGGGCAAGACGATAAGGATAGAAGGAAAGTATTACGCATCCTATTATCCGATAACAGACAAATATTATAATTACTGCCTTATAGCCGATGCTCTGGCATGCTGCAGTCAGGGGCTTGAATTTGAACTCGGTGGAGATGCCGTATATCCAGATGATTACCCGGCGGATCAGAGCCAGGTGATAGTGACGGGAGTATTTGAAACTTACACAGAAGAGGCCGGACAGACATTTTATTATTGCAGGCTGAGAGATGCAGAATATCAACTGATATCGGAAGATGATCAGTAGCATGCAAACAGCATTAAAAGCAGCTAAAAAACGATAAAATTACCTAAATAAGAGTTTGATACATTGTAAAAACTGTGCTAATTTTGAATAAAAGTAAATATTCAGCCGTGCAGGATAAGAACAGCGGATTCGACATGCTTGCATGTAAGAATCAGGTGTTCTTATCCTGTGGTGACTCGAATAGAGTCACCGCCCCATACAATGAGCAAAATAGCTGCGCAGCAGCGAAAGAGCACGGGAATCGTGCGGTTTTGCGAATGTATGGTCGGCTGAATACATTAAAATACATAGAAGGGAAGTGGTGAAGTGAAAGAGAAATACAGAGGCGTACAGAAACTCACAGACAATCCGTTCCTCAACCTCTATCATATAGATGCGGTTGACACGGCAGGAAAAGACTTCAATTATTACTTTGCTTCAAGGAATAAGGAAAACGACATCAAGATAAAGACCCACGATATAAAACCAGAAGGAATAGTTATATATGGAGTTAAGCTGGAAGATGAGCCAAAGCTGGTGCTTATAAAACAGTACAGATATCCCCTTGATGCGTATATATATGAACTTCCTGCAGGACTGGTGGATGGAGATGAGACTCCGGCGCAGGCGGCAGTCAGAGAGATGAAGGAAGAAACAGGACTTTCTCTTGAAGTATATGAGGGTGGGGCAGAGTTCTACAGAAGACCATTCTATATGGGACCGGGATTTACAGATGAGATGAGCAGCGCAGTATTTGGCACGGTGACAGGAACACCAAATCTTGACAGCAAGGAGAGCACAGAGGATATTCAGGTCATAATGGCAGACCGCGCTGAGGTCAGAAGGATTCTGTCCGAGGAACAGGTATCATTAAGGGGCGCGTACCTCATGACACATTTCCTGTCGGAGGGGAATCCACTGGGGTTTTTAACTACGTAAAATAAAGTGAGAAGGACTAGTTATGGCAAAATCAGTAAAATTAGGAGATATATAATTATCTAATTGTTATGGAAATGACGAGAGAAGAAGTCGTGGTCAATACAAAAATATGATTCCTTCACCGTTTTATATAGAACAGGCAATTCATTATCATACACAATATCTCACAACGTAGATTTTCCAATTGCCGTACGTCAAAAAGGAGGAGAATGACAATGAACAAAGAAATACTTTTTCTGGATCCTGTATTTACACACAATATCTGGGGAGGAACAAAACTCAGAGAAGAGTATGGATATGATGTGGAAGGCGATGATATAGGAGAGTGCTGGGGAGTTGCTGCACATGAGAATGGCAACTGTACAGTGAAAAATGGCGAGTTTGCAGGTCAGACGCTTGCCGACTTATGGGACAGCCACAGAGAGCTGTTTGGCGGCATAGATGGTGTCAGATTTCCACTGCTTATAAAGATAATCGATGCAAAAGATGATCTGAGCATCCAGGTGCATCCGGACGATGCATACGCAGCAGAGCATGAGAATGGCTCATTTGGCAAGATGGAGTGCTGGTACATTCTTGACTGTAAGGAGGATTCAACACTTGTAATTGGTCATAATGCCAGGACAAGAGAAGAATTGTGCGACATGATCGAAGGTAAGAAATGGAAGGAATTTATCAGAGAGATCCCTGTTAAGAAGGGGGATTTCATTCAGATAGATCCCGGTACAGTACACGCGATCAAAGGAGGAATCACACTTCTTGAGACACAGCAGAACAGTGACATCACATACAGAGTTTATGATTATGACAGACTGAGCAATGGAAAGCCTAGAGAGCTGCACGTAAAGCAGAGCATAGATGTTATAACAGTTCCTGCAAAGCCGGTTGAGGACAGCGTTATAAGTGTCAAGGCAGATAAGGTAAATGAACTCTGTGAGCTTATAAGCTGTAAGTATTATACAGTATACAAGCTGGATGTTGAGGGAAAGGCAGAGCTGAATGTGGGCGATAAGCCGTTCCTTATCATGTCTGTGGTTGAGGGAAGTGGAACAGTGGATGGAAACGCTATAAAGAAAGGTGATCATTTTATCCTGCCAAACGGATACAGCAAGCCTGTATTTGAGGGCGATATGGAGATAGTAGCATCCACAGTTTAATGAGCACTGTGATAAGTATTACAAGGTTAGTGTATCTCTTGGAAGCTGCCAGATTCTGGAATACGACAAGAAAGACCTTCAGAATGCCATGACCATGGTTGATGAGAAACTGTACGAGGTGAAGAAGTACAGGAAGAAGGACGTTGTTAAAGTTAAGAATTGATAATTTATATAATAAATAAAAGGTATGATCAGGCCCGGGTGTGCATGACTTGATCATACCTTTTTGTAAAATCTATGTTCCCAGATAAAATGTATAAATACAGAAAAAATATCTAATAATACCTGTGTGATACATATTGTGTATGGAGGTGTTGTTGAGATGAAAAGAAATGATCATAGATGGAAGCTGGTTTCAGATTCCGGCTGCAGCCTGCTTGTTCCGGATGGACTGGATGGAATAGACATAGATTATGCTGAGGTTCCGTTTACAATATCTGTTGATAACACAGATTATATAGATGAACCGGGTATAGATATAGAGAAGATGCTTGAGCATATTGCAAATTGCCAGTCAGGCGGAAGGACGAGCTGCCCTTCGCCGCATGCATGGCTTGAGGCGTGGGGGGATGCGGAGAATGTTATTGCATTTACGTTGTCAGCTGCATTGTCAGGGAGTTACAACAGTGCCATAGCTGCAAGGCATATGGCACTTGAGAAAGATCCTGACAGGAATATTGCGGTAATAAACACATGTGGTGCCGGGGGGCTTCCGGAACAGCTGATAAATATAATATATGAAGGCATTCGTGATGGTGATTCATTTGATGCCATAGTAAGCGCTGCCGACAAAGCAGTGAGGGAGACACTGGTAATGTTTGCGCTGGGGAGTCTGGACAACCTGATAAAGGCGGGCAGAATAAATAAGCTTGTGGGGTATGCGGCTCATAGATTCAATATATCTGCAATAGGTGTGGCATCACCTGGCGGACGAATTGAACTCAGACATAAATTCAGAGGTATGAAGAAGATATATGGCAAGCTGATAGACACTCTACGGGAGACAGGCTTTACAGGGGGAGAGCTGGTCATAAGCCACTGCATGAATGAGGAGGGAGCAGAGAAACTTGGGCATCTTATCAAGGCTGAATGGCTCGACACGGATGTGAGCGTCGTACCTGCAAGCGGACTGTGCAGCTATTATATGGGAAAAGGCGGTATGATAATAACATATCGTGAGTAGACTGATGTGTGGATAGATCATATAAAATACTTGGAATAGACAAAATAATGAAAAATATTAAAAATAATGGAAGGCTGCCGCACCTTCTATTATTTTTTGTGTATTAACCTATTGACATAGTAGGTAAATGGGAATATCCTATTTTTGCGAGTCAGATATTGACTTATTACGCCTAAAAATGGCGGATGAGGGTGATGACTGGAATGACCGTGTATTTGCGGCTGGAATGTGGTCACACTCATATGTAAGGAGGACATACAGATATGGTGATTTCTTCAAAGGGAGAATATGCCCTGAGGGTTATGGCAGACCTTGCCATAAACCACGACGGCAGATTTATTCCGTTAAAAGAAATAGTTCAGAAAGAGGAGCTGTCCCAGAAGTATCTGGAGAGCATAATGCGCATGCTGTCCAAGGCAAATCTGATAGAGGCGGCCAGCGGACATGGCGGAGGCTACAGGCTCAAAAAGGCTCCTGAGGAATATACATTGTGGGAGATACTTGAACTCACAGAAGGTGGGCTTGCGCCTGTTGCGTGTATGAAGAACAGCACGATGACCTGTGACAGATCCGAGCAGTGTTACACTTTGCCGATATGGCGAGGACTGGCTGAGCTGATACAGGATTATTTTAAAAGTAAAACTCTGGCGGATATAGCCAGAAATGTGGAATGAGCAGAGTAATTTGATGCAAGCAAAAAGATAATTTAAGCGGGACAATTGAATCGCCGGATATAGCAGTGATAAAGCAATTGCCGGGCATGATATAAAAGGAGGCAGACTGATGTCAGATAAAAAATTATTGGAAGTTAAGAATTTACATGTTGATGTTGAGGATAAACAGATCCTTCACGGTGTGGACCTGGAGATCGGCAAGGGTGAGACCCATGTACTTATGGGACCTAACGGAACCGGAAAGTCAACTCTTGGATATGCACTAATGGGCAATCCTAGATATACAGTCAGAGAGGGCGAGATATGGTTTGATGGTAAGAACATCACAGAAGAGGCTGTCAATGAGCGTGCAAAGGCAGGAATATTTCTCTCATTCCAGAATCCTCTTGAGGTGCCTGGTGTGACACTCAGCTCATTTATAAGAAATGCCCTTGAGCAGAAGACCGGCAAGAGAATCCGTCTCTGGGATTTCAAGAAGGAGCTTGAGAGAACCATGGAGATCCTTCAGATGGATCCATCATATGCGGAGAGAGACCTGAATGTGGGATTTTCAGGTGGTGAGAAGAAGAAGGCAGAGATACTTCAGCTTCTGATGCTCAAGCCATCACTGGCGATCCTTGACGAGACAGATTCAGGACTTGACGTTGATGCAGTCCGTACAGTATCAGCAGGTATCGAGGAATACCAGAAGAACTGCAAGGGAAGTCTGCTTATCATCACACACAGCACCAAGATCCTTGAGTCGCTCACCGTTGACTACACACATGTCATGGTTGAGGGCAAGATCATAGAGACCGGAGACGCATCACTTGTGGACAAGATCAACGAGTCAGGATTTGCAGAGTATGAAAGGATATAGAAGATGAAGGAAAAGACATATGTAGAGGACATAGACAGAAATATATATGACTTCAAGTATGACGACAAGGATGCCTACAAGCTTAAAGCTGGTCTTACACCTGAGATAGTTGAGCAGCTTTCAAAGGAGAAGCATGATCCGGCATGGATGCAGAATTTCAGACTTGAGTCTTTACAGATATACAACAATATGCAGGTGCCTGACTGGGGTCCATCCATAGAGGGTCTGGATATTGACAACATAGTTACTTACGTAAGACCAAATACCAAGATGAAGGGCAGCTGGGATGAAGTTCCTGAGGATATCAAGGATACATTTGAGAGACTTGGAATCCCTCAGGCTGAGAGAAAGTCCCTCGCGGGAGTTGGTGCTCAGTACGATTCAGAGCTTGTATACCACAATGTCCGTCAGGAGGTTGCGGATATGGGAGTTGTGTACACTGATATGGAGAGTGCACTCACAGGTGAGTATGCAGACATGGTGCAGAAGCATTTCATGAAGCTTGTCACCCCTCATGATCACAAATTTGCAGCGCTTCACGGAGCAGTGTGGTCAGGCGGTTCATTTGTATATGTTCCACCTGGAGTAAAGGTTGAGATCCCGCTTCAGTCATACTTCAGACTTAATGCAGCGGGCGCGGGTCAGTTCGAGCACACACTCATCATAGTAGATGAGGGAGCGGACCTCCACTTCATAGAGGGCTGTTCAGCACCGAAGTACAATGTTGCAAACCTTCATGCAGGCTGTGTTGAGCTCTTTGTCGGCAAGAACGCAAAGCTCAGATATTCAACCATAGAGAACTGGTCAAAGAACATGTATAACCTGAACACCAAGAGAGCCAGAGTTGAAGAGGGCGGAACCATCGAGTGGGTATCGGGTTCATTTGGCTCACATGTGTCATACCTTTACCCGATGAGCGTGCTCAAGGGCAAGGGCGCCAGGATGGAGTTCACCGGAGTTACATTTGCTGGTAAGGGACAGAACCTTGACACAGGAGCGAAGGTAGTCCATGCGGCACCTGACACAAGCTCATATATCAACACAAAGTCTATCTCCAAGGATGGCGGTATAAGCACATTCCGTTCATCTGTTGTAGTTACTAAGGAGGCAGAGAACTCCAAGGCAGCAGTTTCCTGCCAGTCACTTATGCTTGATTCGATATCGCGTTCGGACACAATACCGGCCATGGATATCAGAACCAAGAAGGTAAATGTGGGACATGAGGCACAGATAGGAAGTATCAGTGACGAGGCTGTGTTCTACCTGATGTCCAGAGGAATGAGTGAAGAAGACGCGAGAGCATGTATCGTCAGTGGATTTGCAGACAACGTATCGAAGGAGCTGCCGCTTGAGTATGCTCTTGAGATGAACAATCTCATCCGTCTTGAGATGAAGGGCAGCATAGGTTAAGGAGGTGCGGTGACATGGAGAACAATAACGAGATGAAGATCAACAAGCTCCCGGCAAAGACATGGTACTGGCTTCGCATGAACGACACAGCACTTAACTGGAATCCGGACATGGCGGGATGCAGTGTGAAGATAGATGGCGGCAAGGAAGCTGATAAGCAGGCTTCTGACTTCGATGGAATAGAGACTGGTGCAGGAAGAGATGCGGACGTACTCTTTGCACAGCAGGCAGCAGGAAGTGTACTTGTTGCGGACGAGACCAATAAAGGGCAGACAGTACACGTGCTGATAAATGGAACCGGGGCAAATGGCAGCAGCGGTTATGCTTACGTGCAGGCAGATGCCGGTTCAGACATGACAGTCATAGAGACATTTGGCGAGAATGCAGAGGGCGGCAGCCTGGCATTCCGTACACGTTTTAATATAGAGAAGGACGCACACATACGTCTTGTACAGATATTTATGCAGGATGAGAACACGACCATACTCAACGATGTTGGCAGTGAGTGTGCAGAGAACGGACAGCTCGATGTCCTTCAGATATTTATAGGTAAGGGCAATCTGTATAATGGCGTGAGAACTGAGCTTATCGGTAAGCGCGCATCAACCAACATGGATATAGGTTACCTTGGTCAGAAAAAGCAGGTCATAGATATCAACCTTGTGGTTAACCATATAGGCAAGAAGACCAACTGCAACATACAGGTGGATGGAACGCTCAAGGATGCTGCTGAGAAGATATTCAGAGGTTCGATAGATTTCAAGACAGGTTCATCGGATTCGAAGGGTGCTGAGACGGAGAATGTACTGCTGCTTGGTGATGATGTGGTGAATAAAACTATACCACTCATCCTCTGTGCAGAGGAGAATGTTGAGGGCTCACATGGAGCGACCATCGGTGAGCTTGATGAGGATACACTGTTCTATTTCGCATCAAGGGGAATCGATATGGAGACAGCCGAGGACATGATGACCAAGGGCAAGATGGAGGTCCTCTACCGCAAGATCCAGGACGAGAACACAGAGAAGCTGGTGGAGAAGCAGCTTGCGGAGGTAATGGAATATGACAGACAGGAATTATAGAGAGGATTTTCCTCTGTTAAGAAATAATGACACAGCTTATATAGACAATGCGGCCACAGCGCAGAAGCCACAGGTTGTCATAGACGCTGAGAGAGAGTTCTACGAGAAGAGCAATGCGAATCCACTGAGAGGATTTTATCCGCTCAGCCTTGAGGCGACAGAGAAGTATGAGAGTGCCAGAAAGGTTGTCAGGGATTTCATTCACGCTGACTCTGAGAAGGAGATCATCTTCACAAGAAACACAACGGAGAGTCTCAACCTCGTGGCATACAGCTACGCATTGAATAATTTGAAGGCTGGTGACGAGATAGCAGTTACGATCATGGAGCACCACAGCAACATGCTTCCATGGCAGATGGCAGCCAGAGTCACAGGCGCAACTCTCAGATATCTCGACTGTGAGAAGGATGGAACGCTGACTGACGAGACCATCAATTCCGGAATCAACGAGCACACGAAGCTGCTTGCAGTAGGTCATGTGTCAAATGTTCTCGGATGCGTGAATCCGGTCAGAAAGATGGCTGACAGGGCGCACAGCTTTGGCGCGGTCGTTGTTGTCGATGGCGCACAGAGCACACCGCATATGGCTATAGATGTGCATGAGCTTGGCGCTGATTTCTTCGCATTCTCAGGTCATAAGCTGATGGGACCTATGGGAATAGGCGTGTTATACGGAAGACAGGAGCTGCTTGACGCCATGCCACCATTTATGTCAGGCGGAGAGATGATAGATTCGGTTTCAAGGGATGGCGCTGTATATGCCGAACTTCCACATAAGTTTGAGGCTGGTACGGTAAATGCAGCAGGTGCTGTGGGACTTGCGGCTGCCATAGGCTACATCAAAGAGGTTGGATTTGACTATATAGAAAAGAGAGAGCAGGAGCTTACCACCCGTGCCATGGAGGGACTAGCGAAGCTTCCTCATGTGCATGTGATCGGCTCAGATAAGCCAGAGAACCACACCGGAATAGTGGCGTTCACCATAGATAATGTGCATCCGCATGATGTCAGCGAGATCATGGCGGCGGATGGAATAGATGTGAGAGCGGGACATCACTGCGCACAGCCACTGCTTGTACACCTGGGCGTGTACAATACGACAAGGGCAAGCTTTATGTTCTACAATACAGATGAAGAGGTAGATGCATTTGTGGAGAGTGTCGCAAATGTGAGAAGGAGAATGGGATATGCAGAGTAGAAATTTTTATAACGAGATCCTGACAGAGCACAATATGAGACCTGACTTCAAATATGATCTTCCTGCAGCAAATGTTGTGCTGGAGGGCGTAAATCCCAACTGCGGTGATGACATCTGGCTTAAACTGAAGGTTGAGAACGGAGTCATCGAGGATGGATCATTCGTGGGAGACGGATGTGCTATATCCCAGGCGTCGGCAGATATAATGCTGGGAATGATCATAGGAAAGACCAAGGAGGAGGCCTTGAAGCTTGGACAGCTCTTTCTGAAGATGATACAGGGAGAGGCTACAGACGAGGAGATAGACCAGCTTGAGGAGGCATCAGCGCTCAAGGATATAGCGCATATGCCGGCCAGAGTAAAGTGCGCGGTCCTCGGATGGCACACCCTTGAGGAAGCGCTGAAGAAGGCAGAGTAGAATTTCTTTATCTGCATCTTAACTATAGGCATGATATACTTCAATTGAATGTGTGAAAGCGGGCGCCGCTGGTAAGATCTATGTCGTTTGTGACATGAGGTGTACTGGTGGCGCTTTCTTTAAAATTTACAGGTTTGGATAATACTTATGAAAAATGCAAAGAACATACTAAAAAACGTATTGCTGTTGACAGGTATAATCATCGTAGGTTTCGCATTGTGCCTTGTCATCAAGAAAACATTTGAGACGGATATTATGATACCGGCGGTTATGGTGCTGTCTGTATTTCTTATATCTGTATTCACGGACGGATATGTATACGGAATGATCGCATCGATAATCAGCGTGATCATAGTGAATTTTGCATTTACGTTTCCGTATTTCAAGATAGACTTCATGATACCTGAGAATATCACATCGGCGGTTATCATGATAGCCATCGCGTTTATAACCTGTGGCTTTACCAGTAAGATAAAGCGCCAGGAAATGATAAAAAAGGAGAGTGAGATGGAGAAGATGAGGGCAAACCTGCTCAGGGCGGTATCCCACGATTTCAGGACTCCGCTCACAACTATATATGGTGCGAGCTCGGCCCTCATAGAGAGCGGAAGTGAGTTCACGGACGAGCAGCGCGAGAAGATGCTCCGGGGTATCCAGCAGGATTCACAGTGGCTCTACCGCATGGTGGAGAACCTTTTGTCCGTAACGAGGCTGGACGGCGACATCAATCTCATAAAGACACCGATAGCCCTCGATGAGCTGATAGATTCGGTGCTTATCAAGTTCGCAAAGAGATACCCGGATCAGGAGGTGGATGTGGAACTTCCGGATGATCTGGTCATCATTCCTATGGATGCTATCCTCATAGAACAGGTCATCATCAATATCCTTGAGAATGCCGTACAGCATGCGGAGGGGATGAAGAAGCTGGCTCTCAGCGTGGCACAGGATAAAGAAAGCGTCGTATTTGAGATAAAGGATGATGGTGCCGGAATACCTGAGGATAGGATGAGGCATCTGTTCGATGGTGGGCTTTTGGGTGATAGCTCTGACAGTGTCCCTGCAGACTGCCGTCAGCGGAGAAATGCAGGAATAGGACTTTCCGTGTGTGCAACCATAGTGAAGGCTCACGGCGGGGAGATAAGCGCTTATAATTCAAAAAATGGTGGAGCAGTATTCAGGTTCACACTTGCTGCGATGGAGGTTACAGATGAGCAATAATAAGTATAAGGTTCTTATAATAGAAGATGAACAGAATATCAACAATCTGCTGGATACTTTGATGCAGGCAAATGGCTATCAGACGATCATAGCCACATCCTGCGGGAGCGGACTAATGATGTATGCGTCCCACAGGCCGGATATAGTCATACTTGACCTTGGACTTCCTGACAAGGATGGAATAGCATTCCTGACGGAGATAAGGAAGACGGATTTCACGCCGGTCATAGTCCTGTCTGCTAGATCAGATGAGAAGGATAAAGTTGAGGCGTTAAATCTCGGGGCAAATGATTATGTGACCAAGCCGTTTGGCTCGGAGGAGCTGGTTGCCAGGGTCAGATCTGCACTCCGCACAGTGCTTTACCAGGCACATGACAGTGAACTGCCGACA
Organism: uncultured Coprococcus sp.; assembly: GCA_934247115.1. Taxonomy (GTDB): domain Bacteria; phylum Bacillota; class Clostridia; order Lachnospirales; family Lachnospiraceae; genus Coprococcus. Next base: position 28,945 of record CAKQIY010000008.1, on the reverse strand, counting down.
GGGAAATTCCAGACTGGGGATTTGCTCATAGACTATGAGGCCAGACGAGTGTTCATAGGGGATGAGGAGATCAAGCTGACTCAGACTGAGTACAACATAGTCGATCTGCTGTCCAGACATCCGGGCAAGATGCTTACATACAGTTTTATAGTCAAGGAGGTCTGGGGCTACAATGACATGGGAAGCACCAAGAGACTTCAGGTCAATATGGCGAATATAAGAAAGAAGTTCGGAGTGAAGCCGGGCAAGAAGAGTTTTATCATCAATGAGCTGGGCGTGGGATACAGGATGTGTGATGATGAGTGACAGATAATAGAATAAGACGAGAAGCCGGGGATACAATAAGTGGATTGTATATCCGGCTTTTCGCCTTTTTATACAAAATAATAGGGAATTTTGCGAGATTGACAAAAAAATGCGCATAATTCATAATTGTGATATGGTGTATTAAAAAGGGAAGGTTATGTTTTAAGGAAAAAGGAGGAACTTTATGAAAAGAAGTAACAGCTTTATGGCGGTCATTGCGGTGATCCTTGCATTTGCATTGACATTTACAGGTGTCAGCATTCCGGCAAATGCGGCGGCCACATCAACCGTCAAGAGTATCACGGTGAAGAATCTTCCAAGTAATACTCTTACACTCAAGGCGGGGAAAACATTTACACTGAAGACAAATACGACTTCAGGCAATCTGAAATTCTCAACAAGCAATAAAAAGATTGTGACAGTGTCTTCTGCGGGAAAGATTAAAGCAGTGAAAAAGGGAAGTGCAAATATCACAATCTCACTTAAGTCAAACGCAAAGATCAAGAAGGTAGTGAAGGTCACAGTCGGACAGCCGGCCACAAGAGTCAAGGTGAACAAATCGACGCTGACGATCAAGAAGGGCAGGTCGGCGGTGATAAAGGCGACAGTAGGACCTAACACAGCCAGCAATAAGAAGGTTATCTGGAAAAGCAGCAATTCCAAGATCGCGAAGGTAAGTGCCACAGGCAGGGTCACAGCAGTAAGAGGTGGTAGAGCGACAATCACAGCGATTGCTGCTGATGGTTCAGGAAAGAAAGCAATCTGCAGGGTGACTGTAAGGGCCTCAGTATCATCGATAAGTTTCAGCAAAACAAATGGAAAGATGTATGTTGGCAGAACGATGCAGCTAAGCCCGGTGATAAAGCCGGCAGATGCAACAAATAAAAAATGTGCATGGAGTTCTTCAAATGATAAGGTAGCAGTGGTAAATTCTGCAGGAAATGTATATGCAGCTGCTACAGGAACAGCGGTGATAACAGCGAAGGCTACAGATGACACCGGCAAGAAAGCTTCGTACAAAATAACGGTCGAAAAACCAGTCACAATTGTATCGGCAATGATGAGTAACCCTCGTACAGTTAAACTTACGCTGTCATCTGAACAGAAACTGACGTCCTCAAGTTTTTCAATCAAGGCGAGTACAGTGATGAATGGTAATTATAATTACAATATTCCATTTGACAGTGTTACAACAAAAGACAATAAGAACTATACGATTGCACTGAGAAGAGGCTATACATTGTCAAGAAAGGCAAGAATCTGCATATATATAAAGGGACTTACGGGTACAGGTAATTCTAAAATTGAGACATATTATTCTGGAGATGTGAATAATAGAACGATTTATGTATCCTATAAGTGTGAGCAGAATGTTGGTATGAATAAGACTCTGGATGTAAATAGCGTTGAAGGTTATAAGGGCATATGTGTGATCAATGTAGTGGGTCTCCCTGCCGGCGTGAAATACAAGGTGGATCCAGGAGATGCCAATAAGGTTTATTTCAGTGGAAAACCGACTAAGGCGGGAACGACTGTGACAACTGTTAAAGCAGTCGATGAACTGGGAAATGTGGACACTTATGAAATTTCATGGAATATATACAGCCAGACAACGATTGCAGGAAATTATGAACCAGTATTTAAAATTATGGGACGTAACAGCCATATCTGTAGGATCAACAATAGTATTGCAGCTGTGGCTGGCGGTTCCGGAAGTTATACATACAGTTTTGTCGGAGAAAGTTATAATCTCAGCATTGATTCAAAAGGAAAAATAACCGGTAAATTAGAAGAAGAAGGTACATATAATCTCAAAGTAAAAATAACAGATGCCAACAACGAAAAAATAAGTACCATAGTTGGTTGTGTGATAAAAACTATACTTGGATCAACTCTTACGGGGTATGTCAGAGATAAAAATGGCAATATACTGGATGGGGCAAGCGTTATTATCATAAACAAAGATAATTCAGTCCAATACGAACTTAACAGTGAATTTGATACAGTAGATCGTAATGGACAATATTATATGTCAATTATTCCTGGAACATATGATGTGAAAATTAAAATTGGAGACGATGTGACTTATATCGGCAATCGTACATTTGGCGTTGGGGAGAATAAAGTGGATCTTGTGGCGGATGTAACAAAGATTGCGGTCAAATCTAACAATGAAAAGTGCACGGTTGACGATCTGGGCAGATGGACAGATGAATATGGTAGAATATGTGGCTGGAACGGATATGTGTATCTTGTTCCTGGAACATATGAGCTGACAGCGGAAGGTTCAGGTAAGCGTGGTGTGATATCAGCAAAAGTGACCAGTAAGACGACCACGTTAACTGCGGATGTGAATGAATTTGCTATTGACTTTGGCAATTTTAACGATGTATATGCAGAAGTTGGAATGTATTACAGGTATGTGCCAAAGAAAACAGGAACATATTATTTTTATTCTGTTTCATACGGTGATCCAAAGGGATACTTATATGATGAGAACAAAAATCTGCTCATGGAAGTGGACGATGCAGAGCATAGCAAGACAACAAATAAAAAAGATTTTTACATGAGCTATAACTGTGAAGCTGGAAAGTCATATTACATAAAAGTAAGCGGTAGTTCGGCTGATGTGTATGTAAGAGATTGTGATCCTAATGCAGAGGATTAACGGCTGGATATGTGCTTTATAAAGGAGTGGAGATGATATTTTTTACATCTTCACTCTTTTTTTAAACAATAAAAACACATAATCCCTATTGACATAGTAGGAAATAAGTTGTATACTCCAACATGTTGATAGATAATTACTACATATCAGATAGGATATATGTGGATTGATGATGAAATTCATTGAACAGAGCGAGGTTCAATAGACGGGAGGTGGACAGATGCAACAGGTGTTGTGCTTTGGAGATTCCAATACATGGGGATACAATCCTGAGAATGGAGAGAGATTTCCCTGGGGAATCAGATGGACCAGTATATTGCAGCAGAAGCTGGCAAATAAAGATATAAGGATCATAGAGGAAGGCCTCTGTGGAAGAACAACAGTGTTCGAGGATCCACTGAGACAGGGAAGAAAGGGCGTGTCGCTGTTCCCAACTCTGCTGGAGACACACAAACCGGAGAATATAGTGATCATGCTAGGAACAAATGATTGTAAGACAGTGTTCTCGGCATCGCCGGATGTGATAGGCAAGGGAATACGGAGACTGCTCATTCAGGCAAAGCAGTATTCAGCAGACAGCAGGATACTTCTCGTATCGCCGATACATTTGGGCGAGCAGGTGTGGAAGGATGAATTTGATCCTGAGTTCTCGCCGGAATCCGTGGAGGTGTCAAGAAAACTCACAGATGTGTACAGGAAGATAGCCGATGAGTTCGGCGTGGAATTCCTGGCGGCGTCATCCGTGGCGGACAGCAGTGAGGCAGATCAGGAACATATGAATCCGGAAGGGCATGCAGCGCTGGCGGGAGCCATTGAAGAAAAGATCTATCAGATGGCCTGTTAAGAATTATATAGAAAATAATGTACAGTATATAAAGATAGTAAAGAATCAAGAAAGAACATAGAGACTTGAAAAAAGTAAAAAAAGAAAGGAAACAAAATCATGGCAAAGATAGCATCACAGTTGACAGAACTTATAGGAAACACTCCACTTCTGGAGCTTACAAATTATGAGAAGGAGCTTGGACTCAAGGCGCACATCGTTGCAAAGCTTGAGTACTTCAACCCACTTGGATCAGTAAAGGATCGTGTGGCAGCAGCCATGATCGAGCAGGGAATCAAGGATGGCCTCATCAACCAGGAGACAGTCATCATCGAGCCTACATCAGGCAATACAGGAATCGGACTTGCATTTGTATCAGCGGCAAAGGGACTTCACCTGATACTCACCATGCCGGACACCATGAGTGTTGAGCGCAGAAAGATCGTGTCAGCTCTCGGCGCTGAGATCGTGTTAACACCTGGCAGAGAGGGAATGAAGGGAGCCATTGCCAAGGCAAATGAGCTCAAGGAGCAGTACGGAAATGCGTTTATCCCACAGCAGTTTGAGAACAAGGCAAATCCTGCTATCCACAAGAAGACAACAGCAGAGGAGATCTGGAGAGATACAGACGGAAAGGTTGATGCATTTGTATCAGCAGTAGGAACAGGCGGAACAGCCACAGGAACAGGAAGCGGACTCAAGGAGCACAATCCGAATGTTAAGCTGATTGCAGTTGAGCCTGCTGATTCACCGGTTCTCTCAGGCGGAGCACCTGGCCCACATAAGATTCAGGGAATCGGCGCCGGATTCATACCTGGTGTTATGGATCTGAGCATCGTGGACGAGATCATCAGGATTCAGAACGATGACGCATTTGACACAGCAAGAAAGATTGCAAAGACAGATGGTGTTCTGGTTGGAATATCCGCAGGTGCGGCGCTCTATGCGGCAACTGAGCTTGCAAAGAGACCTGAGTACGAGGGCAAGACAATTGTGGTCCTCTTCCCGGATACAGGAGAGAGATACCTCTCAACATCACTGTTTAACCTGTAATTCACATCTGCGGCTTCGTATGTCCCTACTTGGTATACAAAATTTGAATCACATATGAACGTTGTTGAGAAGCCGCAGAGTGTGAAAGCTGACGGTGGACTTTATTTAGGAGATAGAGATAATGAGATTGGTGAAAAGAGTGTTGCTTCTGTCCATGGCGGCGGTGCTGGCGATAGGGGCGGCCGGCTGTGGCGGGAAGAAGGACGATGTTATCACAATTACAAATGTTTCGTATGACCCTACGAGGGAACTGTATGAGCGGTACAATGACATGTTCGAACAGTATTATAAGGAGCAGTACGGACAGGACATCAAGGTCATCCAGTCTCATGGCGGATCCGGTGCACAGGCAAGATCGGTGGTGGAGGGCTGTAATGCGGATGTTGTCACACTGGCACTTGAGCATGACATTGACCTTATATCGGCAAATGGCCTGATAGATTCAGGATGGATAGATGAATTTGACAAGGACTCGGCACCGTACACATCCACGATAGTGTTCCTGGTGAGAAAGGGAAATGACAAGAACATACAGGACTGGAATGATCTGGTGAAGGACGATGTGGAAGTCATAACACCTGATCCGAAGAGCAGCGGCGGTGCCTGCTGGAATTTCCTTGCGGCTCTTGCCTATGCCAGAACGACATACAGTGATGAAAATGATATATGGCAGTTCATGAAGAAACTTTATCAGAATGTGTCGGTTATGGATTCGGGAGCAAGAGGTTCAACCACCACATTTGTGGAGAATGGCAAGGGTGATGTGCTTATAGCCTGGGAAAATGAGGCAATAGCGGCACTGAAGGAATATCCGGAGGATTACGAGATTATCAATCCATCCGTGAGTATACTTGCACAGCCAAGTGTGGCGGTTGTCGATGACAACGCAAAGCACAATGGAACAGAGGAGGTCAGCACGGAGTATCTGGAGTACCTGTACAGCGATGAAGCCCAGAGACTTGAGGCCGAGAGCGGCTACCGCCCGACAAATGAGAAGATACTCGCAGAGTATACGGATGTGTTTGATTTGGACATCAAGCTGTGGACCATAGATGATTTCGGCGGCTGGGATAAAGCCTATGAGGACTTCTTTGATGACGGTGCAAAGTTTGATGAGATTTACGATTATTAAATGGATTGGAAGACAAGATGGCAGCAGAGGAAAATGGCAAGAAGGACAAACTGAATAATGCAAAAAAGACCAGAGTTATCCCGGGATATCATCTGACGCTTGGAATAGTCATTGCCATGCTGTCGCTGATAGTTCTGATCCCGCTGGCATCTGTGCTGGTGTCGTCACTGAAGCTTTCGCCTGATGAATTCTGGCATCTGCTTCTGAAGAAGAATGTGCTGAATGCATTTAAGACCAGCATCAGCTGTTCGTTCATAGCGGCGGTAGTCAATACAGTGTTTGGCTTGATAATAGCGTGGACACTGGTCAAATACGATTTTCCCGGCAAGAAGATACTGGACGGATTCATAGAGCTTCCGTTTTGTCTGCCTACAGCAGTTGCCGGTATCACGCTGTCAAGACTGTACAGTGAGGATGGATTCCTTGGAAAGCCGCTTGCGGCTCTTGGAATAGATGTTGCATACACAAAGATCGGACTTACCATCGCCCTTGTATTTGTGGGAATACCATTTGTCATAAGGGCGGTGCAGCCGATACTTGAGAAGATGGACAACCAGTATGAGGAGGCGGCCTACATGCTGGGAGCCACACCGAGAAGAACATTTTTCAAGGTTATTCTTCCGGAACTCAGACCGGCGCTGCTTACAGGATTTGGACTGGCATTTGCCAGAGGAATCGGAGAGTACGGCAGTGTCATCTACATATCGGGCAACAGCGCAAAGGAGCAGACGCAGGTCATATCATACGTGATCATGCAGAAGCTCAGCTACATAGACTATGCCAGCGCAACGGCGATAGCACTGGTGATGCTGGTCATATCATTTGTATTGTTATTTGCGATCAACATAGTACAGCTGAGGCAGTCCAGAAGGACCAACCTGCTATAAACCTATAATAAGTTACGACAATTATTTAGATGTATTTGCACATCAATGATTGCGGATACACAACTAAGAATATATATGAACTTTTTAGCAATAACATATCAGGGGAATACGAGTCCACCGGTACTCAGCGAGCATGCGAGCGCTAGTACCGCTGTAGGACGAGTTAAGCGAGAGCGACCCCGGATATGTATTCTAAAAAAGTTCATATATTAAAGATTTTATTCGCAATCATTGATGTGCAAATGCACAAATGAAAGGAGGAACCACGATGAGCGAACAGGAAAAGCTGCAGCGCGGCAAGCGCAGGACAAAGATAATACTGATAACCGTGACGGTGCTTTTCATAGTACTCATGCTGGTGGTTCCACTTATATCGGTGATAACAAGTGCACTGAAGGAGGGCTTTAAGTTCTACCTGCAGTCCATCACGACAGAGTACGTGATAAGCGCGCTCGGAGTCACACTTATTGCCACAGTCATAGCTGTGGTGGTAAACACATTTTTCGGAATATGCGCGGCATGGCTGCTGACGAAGTTCTCCTTCAAAGGCAAGCAGGTGCTGGCGACACTGATAGACATTCCGTTTTCCATATCACCGGTCATTGTAGGCCTTGCTTATCTCATGACATTTGGAAGACTCGGATGGACGTATCCGGCGATCAGGTGGATCAATGATATGCTGGGAACAAATATCAGGATAACATTTGCAGTTCCGGGCGTTGTGCTTGCTACCATATTCGTGACATTCCCATTTGTGTCGAGGGAGCTTATCCCGGTGCTGAACGCACAGGGCAAGGACGAGGAGGAGGCTGCGGCGCTCATGGGTGCCAAGGGCTTCACGATATTCAGAAGGATAACACTTCCCCAGATGAAATGGGGACTCATATATGGAATCATCCTCTGTACAGCCAGGGCACTCGGTGAGTTCGGTGCGGTAAATGCACTGTCAAAGACAAGAGGAGGAACATTTACACTTCCGCTTGAGATAGACGCACTGTACATGTCGGGAACGGAAGAATCCATCACGGCGGCATTTGCGGTATCATCCATACTGGTGATCATAGCGGTCATCATATTGTTCCTGAGAAATCTGCTTGAGTACAGAGCGAAGAGGAAACGCGCTTATGAACGAAGTTCATAACTCTCATGCGCGTGACGACCTGCCGCTGAGCGGAGGCGAGGGGGCGATACCCGAGAAAGGGTGATATCCGATAAGGACGAAGTGAGATAGCCTGCATATGGGATGGCTTGCAGGAGTTTCAAGAGATAGATCAGATGCGACAGAATAAGAGAACAATAAGGAGGCTGACGACATGTACGTCGAGATGAAAAATATATACAAAAAATATGGAGACTTCCTGGCGTCCGACAATGTCAGTTTTGGTGTGGAGAAGGGCAAGCTGGTGGCGCTTCTGGGACCGTCGGGAAGCGGAAAAACGACACTTCTCCGAATGATAGCCGGACTTGAAAATCCAAATTCCGGTGACATATACATAGACGGCAGGCGTGTAAATGATATACCGGCTGCGAAGAGAGGAATAGGATTCGTATTTCAGAATTATGCACTGTTCCGTTACATGACGGTATTTGACAATGTGGCATTCGGACTTGAACTCATGAAGGTTCCAAAGAAGGAGATCAAGAAGAGAGTTATGGAGCTTCTGGAGCTGACAGGACTGTCGGGGATGGAGAAGAGATATCCCAATCAGCTCTCAGGCGGACAGAGACAGAGAGTGGCATTTGCCAGGGCGCTGGCGCCGAATCCACAGGTGCTGCTGCTGGATGAGCCATTTGCCGCTATAGACGCAAAGGTCAGGACAGAGCTCAGGACATGGCTCAAGGAGATGGTTGAAAAGCTTGGCATCACGAGCATATTTGTCACCCACGATCAGGATGAGGCTGTGGAGGTTGCGGATGAGATCATCATCACCAACCACGGACAGATAGAGCAGATGGGATCGCCGATGGAGATATACAAGACGCCGGCCACACCATTTGTGGCACAGTTTATCGGTAGATCGACTGTTGTGGAGGACTACGAGAAGCTCAAGGGATTTGACAGAGTGCTGGGAGCGGACAGGGCGGTCATCAGACCGGAGTTCGTAAAGATATCCAAGAGCGGCAGGCTGGATCAGTACCAGAGTGCGGCGGAGTCCGGCGTAGTGAAGGATGTGCTGTTCCGCGGAAGCCATCTGGACGTAACGGTGGATGTCAACGGCGTGGAGATCGTAGCCGAGAGATCCATGGAGAAGGATGTCGTAAAGCCGGGAGAGCAGGTTCACGTTCTCATCTACAGACTGTATGTATTTGACGAGAACCAGACGTATCTGCTGGAGAACAAGGCAATGCAGGACAACGATGTATTCTACATCTAATAAGAAATGTGTCGAAGGGGTCAGACCCCTCCGTTCAGGATAAAAAGATTGGAGAGAAAATATGGGTATTGCAAACAGGAAAATACTTCATACGGACATTTTGATAATCGGTGGTGGTACGGCTGGCTGCTACGCGGCATTGACCGTCAGAGAGCATTCTGATTATTCCATCATCATCGCCGAGAAGGCAAACATAAAGAGAAGTGGATGCCTGGCGGCGGGTGTGAACGCCATCAACGCATACATAGTGAAGGGCAGAAAGCCGGAAGATTACGTGGACTACTGCAGGACCGATGCTGATGGGATCGTGAGAGAAGATCTTCTGCTTTCAATGTCACAGGGACTGAACCGGGTCACAGACAAGATGGAGAAGCTGGGGCTGGTTATCCTCAAGGACGAGAACGGTGAGTATGTTGCAAGGGGCAACAGAAATATCAAGATAAATGGGGAGAATATGAAGCCGTTGCTTGCAAAGGCGGTGGAGGAGCTTGACAACTGCCAGATACTTAACAGAGTCAACATCACGGATTATATAGTTGAAAACAATCAGATCCTCGGAGCGTTTGGATTCTCCATAGAGGATAATACAGCCTACGAGATCAGGGCTAAGAAGGTGCTCTGTGCCACAGGCGGTGCGGCCGGACTTTACAGACCGAACAATCCGGGATTTTCAAGACATAAGATGTGGTACCCGCCGTTCAACACCGGAGCGGGATATGCAATGGGAATAAATGCCGGAGCGGAGATGACGACATTTGAGATGAGATTTATAGCACTCAGATGTAAGGACACCATAGCCCCAACTGGAACTATAGCCCAGGGTGTGGGTGCCAAGCAGGTCAATTCACTCGGCGAGGTATACGAGAACAAATATGGACTCACCACATCCCAGAGAGTGTACGGAACGGTGAGAGAGAACATAGAGGGAAGAGGTCCATGTTACCTGAGAACCGAGGGCATCACTCCAGAACAGGACGACTCACTGAAGAGGGCTTACCTCAACATGGCTCCGAGCCAGACACTCAAATGGCTTGAGTCCGGCAAGAATCCGAGTGAGCAGAATGTGGAGATAGAGGGCACAGAGCCTTATATAGTCGGCGGTCATACGGCGAGCGGTTACTGGGTGGACAACGACAGAGAGTCCACAATACGCGGACTGTTCGCAGCCGGAGATGTGGCGGGCGGATGTCCACAGAAGTATGTGACCGGAGCGATGGTTGAGGGAGAGATAGCAGCCATTGCCATGGTTAAGCAGCTTGACGAGGGATACACAGAGCCGGAGCTTGACGAGGAGACAGCATTTGATAGAAAGATAGAAGAGTACGATCATTTCCTCGATACCGACGAGAAGATGTTCACATACGAGGCGATAGAGGAGGCCATGCAGAAGGTCATGGACAACTACGCCGGAGGAATATCCACCCACTACCAGTTCAACGAGAAACAGCTTGAGCTGGCAAAGGAGAAGATAGAGCAGCTTCAGAAACTTGTATGGCACATAAGTGCTCACGACATGCACGAGCTCATGTTTGTGTATGAGGTGAAGGAGAGGCTCACAGTTGCACTCTCTGTAATCGCACACCTGAAGGACAGGAAGGAGACGAGATGGCACAGCTTTGCTGAGAACCTGGACTACCCGGAGAAAAGTAAAGACTGGGAGATATTTGTCAACTCAAAGATGGTGGACGGCGAGCTTAAGATGATACACAGAGACCTTGTTAATTTGTGCCAGGTTCCCGCAGGGAATATGGCATGCAGCGTCAGCCCCTCGCCGGAGGCGACTTCAAATGGGCTGATGTTCCAAGGAAAGGGGGATGTATATGAGCATAGTGATAAATAAAGAGCTTTGCAAAAACTGCGGCAAATGTGCAAATGTCTGCCCGGGTTCCCTCATAAAGAGAGATGAGGATGGACAGATATTTATGAAATACCCAAAGGACTGCTGGGGATGCTCATCCTGTATCAAGGAGTGTGCATTTGACGCCATCTCATTATATCTCGGAGCAGACATCGGCGGAATGGGAAGCCAGATGTCGGTGGAGAACAAGGGAGATCTGCTGCTGTGGAATATCCGCAAGATGGATGGTACCACAGACCAGATCGTGATAGATAAAAAAGAGGCAAATAAATATTAGAGAAAAATATAACAAACATTTATTATTTTATGCAATTGCAAACAATGTGTAGTTGCCGTGAGGTATCCGGTATGTGCCATAAAAAGGGAATTTGAGGCCGCCGGTACTTAGGTAATCTTCGATTACCTGCAACAGCCGACTCTCCCGCATGGCGGGTCCCTCTCTGTTGCATAGACCGCTGCGAGCCGAAATAAGCGGGAGCGACCCTGTTATGGCACATACCGGATACCTCACGGCTCATAGACTAGATTGGCAATTGCAAAAGAAGAAAGGTTGGTATAAACATGGGAAAGTTATCACATCTTGACGAACTGGAGGCAGAGGCGATATACATCATCCGCGAAGTTGCAGCGGAGTGTGAGAAGCCGGTTATGCTTTATTCCATAGGAAAGGACAGCTCAGTAATGCTTCATCTGGCACTCAAGGCATTCTATCCTGAGAAGCCGCCATTTCCATTCTTGCATGTAAATACAACATGGAAGTTCAAGGAAATGATCGAATTCAGAGACAAGACAGCGAAGAAATACGGACTTGACATGATCGAGTACATAAACGAGGAGGGTGTCAAGAAGGGCATCAACCCATTTGACCACGGCTCAGCATACACAGATATCATGAAGACACAGGCGCTCAAGCAGGCGCTTGACAAATACGGCTTCACAGCAGCATTTGGCGGCGGACGCAGAGACGAGGAGAAGTCCCGTGCGAAGGAGAGAATCCTCTCTTTCAGAAATGCACAGCATGCATGGGATCCAAAGAACCAGAGACCAGAGATGTGGAAGCTGTTCAACACCAAGATCCAGAAGGGAGAGGAGGTCAGAGTGTTCCCACTTTCCAACTGGACAGAGGCTGATATATGGGAGTACATAGAGCGTGAGAACATAGAGATTCCATCACTGTACTTCGCAAAGGAGAGACCTGTTGTATACCGTGACGGCAATATCATCATGGTTGACGACGACAGAATGAAGCTCAGACCTGGCGAGAAGATAGAGATGAAGAGTGTTCGTTTCAGAACTCTCGGATGCTATCCACTGACAGGCGGCGTGGAGTCCACAGCGGACACACTCCCTGAGATCATCGAGGAGACGCTCAGTGCGGTATCCTCAGAGAGAACCACCAGAGTTATAGACAACGAGGCAGCAGGCAGCATGGAGCGTAGAAAGAGGGAGGGATACTTCTAAGATGAGCGGATTACTTAAATTTATAACATGCGGAAGTGTAGATGACGGAAAGTCAACACTTATAGGACATATATTATACGATTCAAAGCTTTTATATGCAGATCAGGAGAAGGCTCTGGAGCTTGATTCCAAGGTAGGAAGCCGCGGCGGTGCCATCGACTATTCACTTCTTCTGGACGGTCTGATGGCAGAGCGTGAGCAGGGTATCACCATCGACGTTGCATACAGATATTTTACAACAGACAAGAGAAGCTTCATCGTGGCAGATACACCGGGCCATGAGGAGTACACAAGAAACATGGCGGTTGGAGCATCATTTGCCGACCTGGCAGTCATCCTCATCGATGCAAAGCAGGGTGTGCTGGTACAGACCAGAAGACACGCAAGGATCTGTGCACTCATGGGAATCAGATACTTTGTATTTGCGGTAAATAAGATGGATCTTGTCGGCTACGACGAGAAGCGTTTCAATGAGATCGTAGAGCAGATAAATGAGCTGTCATCAGAGCTTGGCCTGCCAAATATCACTATCATCCCAGTGTCAGCTACAGAGGGTGACAACGTGACAAAGAAGTCAGAGAACATTCCTTGGTATGAGGGACCAGCACTCCTTACATACCTTGAGGATATAGATATCGCAGAGGATAACACAGAGGCAGGATTCTATATGCCTGTTCAGAGAGTGTGCCGTCCTGACCACACCTTCAGAGGTTTCCAGGGCCAGATCGAGGATGGTGATATCCACGTTGGAGACGAGATCAACACACTCCCAAGCAACGAGACCGCAAAGGTCAAGAGCATCCATGTGGGATTTGACACAGTGGACTCAGCACAGAAGGGACAGCCTGTAACAATACAGCTTGACCGTGAGGTTGATGTGTCAAGAGGATGTGTGCTCACAGTTGATTCAGGTGCAAAGGTTGCATCTTCAATCACTGCAACACTTCTCTGGATGGATGACGATGAGCTGTATAATGGCAAGAACTTCTTCGTGAAGCTCGGAACCAAGATGATCCCTGGTACAGTTACACATATCGATTACACCATAGATGTAAATACAGGTGAGCAGAAATCAGCGGACACCCTTGCAAAGAATGGTATCGCAGTCTGCAGGATCGCATTTGCCGACAGGATCGTGGTAGACGAGTTCAAGAAGCATAAGACTCTTGGAGAACTCATACTCATCGATCGTGTAACAGACATGACAAGCGCCTGCGGTGTTGTCGAGGAGGTTCACACTGAGGAGACTGGACTTTACGAGGGACGCGTGGACAGAAATGTGCGTGCAGCGATCAAGGGACAGAAGGCTGTCATAGTTCCATTTGCAGCAGGCAATGTCACAAGAGATTTCGTTGAGTCGGTAGAGAAGAAGCTCAGCATCGACGGACGTCATACATATCTGTACGCTCCAGATATCCGCGAGGATGTAAATGTTGTATTAAAACATCTTCACCATGCCGGAATCATCGTGCTTCTCTTCGCAAGCGAGCAGCAGATCGCAGGAATCAAGGTAGAAGGCGCCGAGGTTTACAATGGCGACTGGAATGCTGACGGCGAGCTTGACGCAGACGAGATAGCAGACGAGATCCGCAAGGAGTCTGTATACGATGCAGCCCAGGTTCACGATGGAAACTACATCTAAAATTAATTGAGAAATATATTGATATGCGAGGGACACTCTCTTCTGAGGGTGTCCTTTTTTATTTTCTGGAAAAATTTTGTAAATTATAGTTATAATATGATACTTGTGGTTAGTGTTTCCAATCTGCCCGTTTACCTATACTATCCGTAGGAGATTATAACTAAAGAGGAGACCATTTGATGGATTTGAAAAGTATAGGTAAGCGTATAAGGGAGAAAAGGATCGATCATTCATGGAGCCAGGAGGAACTGGCAGAGAAGGTAAATGTGTCACCTGTGTATATTGGGATGATCGAGAGGGGTGAAAAGCTGCCGAGACTTGAGACTTTCATAAGTATAGTCAATGTGCTGGATGTCACTTCGGATGATGTGCTTCAGGATGTTCTGGCACAGGAGTACAAGATAAAAACGTCGAGATATATAGACGAGATAGAAAAACTTGACAGCAATGACAAAAAGAGACTTTATAGAGTGATCGAAGCCTATCTTAAACTATAGAACAGCGAAAGACGGAATATGTATTATATAGCAATTTGTGATGACGATATTAATTTCATAAGATATATGAGGAGGCTGCTTCTGAGATCGGGATTAGACAAGGATGACACAAAGATATGTGAATTCAGTTCAGGGGAGGATCTGGTAGCTATGCTTGGAAGCATGGAGCAGATAGATCTGCTTGTACTGGACATGCAGATGAAGGAGCTTGATGGCAATGCAACTGCCAGACGGTTCAGACAACTGTATCCATCGTCAGTTATCGTGTTCTGTTCCGGAGTGTGCCAGCCGACTGTTGAATCATTTGAGACTTCTCCATTTCGGTATCTGCTGAAAGAGTATACGGAGGAGCGTATGATGAGTGAGCTGGAGACCATTGTACTTGAGGTGAAGAGACGCAAGGGTGAGCCTGAGATCATAGGCACATGGAACCATAATTTCATCAATCTGAGACCGGAGGAGATACTGTATATTGCCATAGCCAGGAATGGATGTAATGTATTCGTGCATCCCGATTCACAGAAGTACGGATTTGAAAAGCAGGTAACCTGCAGGAAGAAGCTTACGGAGCTGTATGATAATCTCCGCGGGTATGGTTTTGAGTATGCACACAACAGTTACATAGTAAACATGAACTACATAAAGAGAAAGACACCGTATGAGCTGGAGATGACAGATGGAACCATATTGACGATATCCAGATCAAAGGAGAGACAGTTGAGAAGTGCCTTTGCGAGATACAAGGGATTAAAGTATTAGGAGAGTGTCATGGAATATCTGGACAAGGGCATATTGCTGATAAGCTGCATATTTGAGATATATATTTATTACTATTTCTTCCGGGCATTCCTTGAACTGAGGGATACGGAATCTGGACCTGCGAAAAGAATAGCTGTCGGCTGCGTGGCGGTGGCATGTCTATTCGGGATCAATATGATAGGTAACTCTTATCTGAATCTCTTCGGTGGGCTGATGATCACGTGGGTTTATTGTGTGTATGTGTTCAGAGCGGGACTGGGGATAAGGCTGCTGTATTATGTGATGGCGGTATTCATCGGTCTTGGATGTGAATTCCTGTGGGCGACGCTGTCGGGGCTGTCTGCACATATGTTGTCGGGGCGCAGTATGGTGAGGTTGTCGGATGTGCCATGGCAGATATTTACCATGAAGCTGCTGACGTTTGTGATAATGACTGTCATAAAACAGTGCTTTGGAAACTCCAGAAAAAAGCTTGACAATAAGGTGTTCTTATATTATCTGTGCATACCTGTGGCAAGTATGCTGATAATGATGCTCACATATTATGCTGGCCTTGATCTGTCTGCGGATATGAGGACCAGAGTACTGATATCACTGAGCTTTGCGTTGATGCTCATCGGCAATATAGCCATATTCTATGCATTTAACAGATATTCCGAGGAGCTGTATGTGAATGCCGGACAGGAACTGATCATATCACAGCAGGCCATGGATCTGAAGTATTATGAGCAGGTTAAGAGCATGGAGTCGAAATACCAGGAGTATATACATAACATAAGTCATCATCTCCGGACGATAGGTGAGCTTGCAAGAAAGAACGACTATGACAGTATTGTAGGAATTATCAGGAATCTGAACATTGATCTGGAAAATGGAACTTCTGTCACGCTGTGTGGCAATTCAGTTGTAAATGCAGTGCTGTCCGGGAAGATCGCCGATGCGGAAAACCAGGACGTAAGACTGGATGTGTATATCGAGCCGGGGATCACATTCAGAGGAATCGCCGATGCTGATATCATCACCATGCTGGGGAATCTTCTTGACAATGCCATAAGAGCAGCGGGTATGACTGATCACAGGGAGGTGAAGGTCAGGATATTCATGGAGAATGGAGGCTGTTTTCAGATAGTCAAGATCAGAAATCACTATGTCGGTGATGTGGCGAGAACGGAAAACGGGTTTGCATCCACAAAAGACGAGAAAGGCATACATGGCATAGGTATAAAAAGCGTCAACAGAACAGCTGAAAAGTATGATGGTTTTCTGGAGTGCTTTGCAGAGAATAATGAGTTTACTTCCATACTTGTGCTCCCGGTAAAATAACATATGTCTGGATGCCGGAGAATTATTATTAAACGATAAAACTGATTGAGAAAATGTGAGGAATCTTCAAAATTTATACAAAAACTGCATCTCAATTTGCAATTTTTGACATCCGTATTGTTGCCTTCTGACAAATAACCTATCATTTTGTCAGAAGGAGGTGCGGATATCATGAAGAAAAAGCTTGGCTTACTTACAAAGCTCTTCATGGGAATGAACGCTATGGCACTTGCTATGGTTATACAGACTGCCAATTCAGCATGTCTGTGGATATACCATCAGCCTGAGTTCCCAGAAGAAGCAGGAAAATACAGCAGAATAAAGAATGATTAAGAGAGCTGTGACCAGATTGGTGAGCGCCCAGATCAGGTTGGGAACCATACAGGAAAGTAATAGAAAAGTATACGAGTATGGTTACCAGCTGATGATCGAGGCATTTATCAATGTGGTCATATCTTTATTATTGGGAGCTGTTCTGGGCTGCTTCAAAGAGGTGGTATTCTTCCTGATAGTGTTCATGCCGCTCAGAAGCTTCTGTGGTGGATATCATGCGGCAAAGACATGGCAGTGCACTGTTCTGTCCAATCTTGTAGTGCTGCTTGTAATAGTGGTGTCAAAAGTATCGTTATTGGCAGGCATAATCACACCGGTGTACATCCTTGGCGATATTGTCATAGGGGGGATGATCGTGTTGTTTGCTCCTGTTGACAATGAGAACAGGAGATTGGGTGAAAAGGAGCGCAGGCGGTATAAGATGACTGCCTCGGTGATAATGTCTGTTGAGGCATTGTTGTGTATTATTCTGTGTGTGAGCAGCTTCAGGACATATTCAGATATAATCCTGACGTCGCACACGATACAGTTGTGTTCGTTACTGATATCGACAAGAGAGACAGAGTAATAAAGTTTATATTATATATGGAAGATATAAAGAATATGTCAGATATTGAAAATATGAAGAGTGGTCAGAGTATGAATAGATATGAAGAAGGTGGATTATCATTTGACTTTGCAAATGGTATATTCAGAAAAGGAGCAGAGATTCTGAAATTGTCACCAAATGAGCAGAAGCTTTTGTGGATGCTTGTGTCCAACAGTGGACGCCTCATGACCAGGGATGAGTTGTATGCTCAGATCTGGGGAAATGAAGCCAGGTATGTGGATGACGATGCACTCATAGTGATGACCAACAGGCTCAGGGGTATGCTTGAGAGTGATATAGACGGAGTAACATATATACAGACTGTATATGGCAAGGGATACATGTGGGAGAAAAACGATCATAATGCAAATGCCCACATTGAGTCGTGATAGGCGATATGATATAATAGGCGCAGAAGAGAACGCGTAAGGCGGCTTTTCTGCGCCTTTTTTCGTGGCTGGGAAAATACAAAAGAGTCGTCGTCAGGAGGTATATAAAGTATATGGAAGATAATATTTTTCTGAAGGAACAGAAACCGTTAACGCTGGATACTTATCTGCAGTACAGCAAGAATGGCAGAGAGAATCTGGGTGATCAGCTTCCGGTTTTCGTATACAGGATGCTTGAGTTTTCACTCAAGGAAGAGCTTCGCCAGAGATTTGGCAAAGACACCCAGATCGAGGTGTTCAGGAGTGCAGGCCGTAAGGCTGGCGACTATTTTGCCAGGAATTTTCTGAATCTGGAGCTGCCTATGGATGAGTTTGTAAATGAGCTTCAGACGAAGATGCAGGAGCACGGAATAGGAGTTCTGAGGATAGAGGACATAGACGAGGAGAGCGGAAGGATCATACTCACGGTTGCAGAGGATGCGGACTGCTCCGGACTTCCTATACTTGGAGAGACTGTGTGCAACTACGACGAGGGCTTTATAGCTGGTATACTGTCACTGTATTCTGGCAGACCATATCAGGCGATAGAGGTTGACTGCTGGGCGACAGGCTCGGTGAGAGATAACTCTGGCGATGCTATCGTAGCTGGCGGAGAAAGCATTGTGACCAGGGGTGATGCCGGCAGTCCTACAGTTGATGATGATAAGATGCGTTCCTACTGGGAAGCTGTCATGGAGCAGGCGGACGAGTGTATGTATAAGCAGAAGAGTGAGCATAAGCACAGAGCCGGAGGCGGTCAGGAGCGCATATGATAATTAGGGACAACGAGAAAGAACAATATCAGATAATCATTTGTGACGACAATGCCGAACAGCTTGAGCGGATGAAAATAGTCTGCATAAAAGCCGTGCAGAAGGCAGATGCGGATGTGCGGGTGTACAGTTCAGGCACGGACATGTACGATGATATCAGTGCCGGGAAGTTAGCTGAAAATGGTATCAGAACGGTGGTGTTTCTTGACATAGAGATGCCGGGGATCGACGGCGTGGAGCTTGGATGCCAGATCCATGAGTGTATGCCTGGCTGGGTGATAGTATTCATAACAGCCCACCCTGAGTATGCCATCAAAGGATATGAAGCAAGGGCATTTAGATATTTGCTGAAACCTCTGACAAGTGAGGCGGTTCAGGGTGTCATGGATGATATACACAGGGAGTATTCTGGAATACACCGGATGCTGCTGAGCCTTCCGGGGATGGAAGAACCTGTAAGACTGGACGATATCGTATATATATCGGCGGAGGACAAGTACACGATGATATATACCAGAGTAGGGCGGATAACCGACAGGACGAGCCTTGCGGAGCTTGAGGAAATGCTTAGAGAGTATGGATTTTTCAGGATCCACAGAAAATACATCGTGAACATGAGATACCACAGGGAAATCTCCAAGGGCAGACTCATACTCAGCGGTGGAGAGGAACTCCCCATCAGCAGGCGCCGCGAGAGCGTGTATAGAGAAATACTAATGAAGAAAATGGAGAAGGATTTGGAAAAATGAGTGGCTGGCTTGCAACTACAGGTATAGTTTTGTTGAATGGTATGGAGATATTCTCCATGATACTGATAATGCAGTTGTTGTTCGGGGGGAAACCGTTTAAGAGAATGTGGAGTTACCCGGTTCTGTTTGCAGGGATATGTGCATACGATGCGGTGGTAATGCTGATATTTAAGGACCATGACATGATCCAGATGGTTCTTTTCTTTGCGTTTCTTGTGGTATATAGTGCTGTCCGGACCCACGGACACCGCGTGCGTGCGGGAATAGAGGGTATACTGTCGTGTCTTTTGTATGTGATGTACGGTTTTCTCTCGCAGATGACAGGCACCATGCTGGGACTTGACAAATACGAGATAAAACTCGGCAATGAGAGCCAGTCCGTATTTGAGTTCTGTATGGATCTGGTCATCCTGGTAGCGTTGATATTTGCGATACATAAGGTGAATGGGTGGCATATGGACGTGAGGCTCACAGTCGGTGAGGAGATACTTCTGTGCGTGATAAGCCTTTTCTCACCTGTATTCTGCGCCGGGCTTGACAGGATATATACCAATGTGGACGGTATACTTTACTCCATTGCCTGGGTATTGTTTGCGATTGGGGTAAATGTGGCGGTATTTGCGTGGATAATTCATAGGAAACTCACCAGGCATTACAGGAATCTTTCGGAAAATTACAGGCAGAGTTTTGATGCCGAGTATCAGTATTTTAAGGATTATAAAGAGAAACAGTCAGATGCGGTGCGCCTCAGACACGATCTGAAAAATCATATGCTGACGATCCAGGGACTTATGGACCGCGGAGAATATGACAAGGCAAAGAAGTATTTTCAGGAGATGACAGAGAGCGGCGGAATAGATACCGGCTGGATAGCCACGGGGAGTGAGATCGTGGACATCCTGTTAAATGCAAAGAAATCGGTCATGGATGAGAATAATATACAGATGGACGTGAGCGGTGCATTTGGCAGGCTGTCGCAGATGGACAATTCTGACTGCAGCGTGCTCATAGCGAATCTCATTGACAATGCAATAGAGGCAAATGTGGTATGTCAGAAAGACCGGTATATAAAGGTTCGTGCATCAGAAAATCCGGGCTCACTGATGCTTCTTGTGGAAAATCCTATGTCGGGTGAAATCAGGTGCGATGGAGACCGGTTGATATCAACAAAGACCGACAGTGATACGGAGCATGGAATCGGCACAGTGAATATTAAGCGGGTTGTAGAAAAATATCATGGCGAATGTCAGATGAAATCAGGTGACGGCATATTTGTCGTGAAAGTAATACTGCCGTTTGTCGCAAATAATGACCGTTTGTCGCAATAGAGAAAAAACTGAATATAATCGTGATATACTTCTGTTGTGTGAGCACAGGCAGATGGGGAGTCTGGACGGATATTTGCACAAATATTACATGGCGAGGAGTATAGTATATGAAAAAGAACGGTATAAGAAATGGCAGAGGCAGAGCCTGTGTGATGGTTATAATGGCTGCATTTGCGATGGGACTTGTGGGATGTGGAGGTACGGACTCATCAGACAAGCCCGCGGGTGGAAAGTCATCGGAGCAGGTGACGGACAGTGCAGAGATCACGGTGGATGATGTAAAAAATCATGCAGAAACACCTGCATCAGACTTTGAATATGTAGATCATGGTGACAGTGTATCCATAAAGGCATATAACGGAAGTGATCCGATAGTTGTCATACCGGAGCAGATAGACGGAAAGGATGTCATATCTATAATTGACGGGCCTTTTAGTAATGACAGTTTTATAAAGGGAATCTCACTGCCTGATACGATAAAGGAAATTCGCGATTCGACATTTGGACTTAATGATTCGCTGCAGGTGGTTCTGGCATCAGGTGTTGAGACTGTGGGAAGGGCAGCGTTCCAACACAATGACAGTTTAAAATATGTAGATCTGGGCTACAATCTTAAAGAATTTGATGATGCTTATTTTTCGGATACATTAGAAGTGATTCATCTTCCAGCAGGGGTAGAGAATCTCGATAAGGTAGCCTTCTTTGGCGAAGATACCCTGACAATTGTTGGTAAAGCCGGTTCATTTGCAGAAACATTTGCAAAGGAAGAGGGAATAAATTTCGAGGAAGAATAAATCGGCTGGAATAATGAGGAGAGGATATTATGAAGAAGATAATAGCGATAATAGCAGCAATGGCGGTGATGATGAGCTTTGCTGCGTGCGGAGATAAAAAGGATACAAGCGTCGATACAGAGGACACAGCGGTGAGCACCGCTGTTGATACTGCAGAGGGGGAAGAGACTAACAACGATGATGGAGTATCCGTAACAGACAGTGTAGAAATCACGGTGGACGACGTGAAAAATCACGCAAAAACACCGGCATCAGACTTTGAATATGTAGATCATGGAGACAGTGTATCCATAAAGGCATACAACGGAAGTGACCCGATAGTTGTCATACCGGAGCAGA
Organism: uncultured Coprococcus sp.; assembly: GCA_934247115.1. GTDB lineage: Bacteria > Bacillota > Clostridia > Lachnospirales > Lachnospiraceae > Coprococcus. The sequence goes on along the minus strand of CAKQIY010000008.1, from coordinate 6,828 downwards.
TAGACGGAAAGGATGTCATATCTATAATGGATGGGACTTTTAGTAATGACAGTTTTATAAAGGGAATCTCACTGCCTGATACGATAAAGGAGCTTTCGTATACGTTCTGCAACAATGCGTGTCTGCAGGTTGTTCTGGCAACCGGTGTTGAAACGGTTGGAGAGGGTACGTTCAACTGTGACAACTTACGAATCGTTGACCTTGGGGATAAAGTCACTACATTTAATGAGAGCAATTTCTTCTTGGGGAGTATGGAGCGTCTGCATATTCCGGCAGGTGTGACGGAGCTGAATAAATACATGTTTATGGGCGGTACAGAAAAGCTCACGATAGTTGGAGAAACAGGCTCATATGCAGAAAGCTATGCAGGTGAGATTGGAGCCCGGTTTGAGGCGGAATGAAAAAGGCTGAGTGAATAAAAAGATAATATGGGTTTATTGATTTTCTTTAAAAATAGAATATAATGTATAACAGAAACAGGGGTAAACGCTGTTATGCAGGTGGCAAGAGTTGCCTATCAGATTGACGTAAACTTAATTTACCAAAACTCGGATAGACAGAGATGCCGAAAGAAAATGTTCAGGGAGTTCTGCCGACAGTGGAACTCCTTTTTTATTCGTGAAAAAGAGAAAATTCTATAGAAATTGATGCGCTATTTTCGGAGAATCAGAGGAAAGTTATGAGTTCTACAGTAAAACACAATAAATATGAAATTGATATGTGCAACGGGACGATCATGGATAAGCTGATCTCATTTTCGCTCCCGCTTATGCTCTCGGGGGTTCTGCAGCTGATGTTCAATGCGGTGGATATCATTGTTGTCGGGAAGTTCAGTGGTAACGAGTCGCTGGCGGCGGTCGGTTCAACCACGGCACTTATCAATGTATTCACCAACTTGTTCATAGGTATATCCCTTGGGGCAAATGTGCTTGCGGCAAGATTTTATGCCGCAGGAAAAGATAAAGAAATGTCAGAGACAGTACATACCGCGATCACGTTAGCGCTGATCAGCGGTATTATTATGGCCTTTGTCGGGTGGGTTTGCGCAAAACCAGCGCTTGAGCTTATGGATACTCCTGGGGACGTCATCGGACTTTCTTCTTTATATATGCGGATTTACTTTCTGGGAATGCCGTTTTTTATGCTGTACAATTACGGTGCTGCCATACTTCGAGCGGTGGGAGATACAAAAAGACCGCTCATTTTTCTGGTTATCTCCGGGATTGCAAATACAGGACTTAACCTGTGCTTTGTGATCGTTTTCAAGTTTGGAGTTGCCGGAGTTGCAATCGGAACTGTCATTTCACAGCTGATATCCTGCGTGCTTGTGCTCCGTTGTCTCTACATGTCAGAGACGAGCTATCAGCTGAGATTTTCAAAGCTTACCATCAAGGGGGTATATGTAAAGCAGATCTTTTCGGTCGGAGTTCCGGCGGGAATTCAGAGCACAGTCATCAACTTTTCGAATGTGCTGCTTCAGTCGTCAGTCAACTCATTTGGCTCGGTTGCCATGGCGGGCTACACGGCGGCAAATAATATATTTGGATTTCTGTATGTGACGGTGAATGCTGTAACGCAGGCGTGCATGAGTTTTACGAGCCAGAACTACGGTGTCGGCAAATGGAAACGTATGGAGAGAGTTCTGATCGACTGTCTGATATTGTCATTTGCGGCAATGATGGTTCTGGGCAATGGAGCGTATTTCTTTGGACCGCAGCTGCTGCATATATATACGAGCAGCGACGCGGTTATAAAGTGCGGAATGGAGATTCTGCTGTATACGACAGTCACATATTTCCTTTGCGGATTTATGGACTTGTTCCCGGGGGCGCTTCGTGGGATGGGACATTCCGGAGTTCCGATGCTCCTCTCGATCATAGGAACGGTGGGAACCCGAATCGTGTGGATATACTGGATTTTCCCGAGACACAGATCCCTGGCGGTTCTGTTCATCTCATATCCGGCGTCCTGGATCATAACCCTTGCTATGCAGATAGTATGTTATTTCTATGTGAGGAAGATGCTGTATAAGAAAATTGCAAATAAGAAATGAGTGAAAACGTATGGGGAAGCTGCCAGAGAATGGCATGTGCCGTGTATACCGTACGGAATTATAAAATAAGCAATGCCCATCTCGCCGCTAACGCGGCCCTGAGGATGGCATGCGCCGTGGAAGACGGACGAAATTATAAAATAAGCCATGCTCCCCTCGCCGCTAACGCAGCTCGTGGAATGGCATGCGCCATATAGATAACAAAAAAACACCAGTTGATTGTGAGCAAGCTCCCGATGACTACCACTACATAATAAGCAATGCCCCCCTCGCCGCTAACGCGGCTCGTGGAATGGCATGCGCCATATAGATAACCTCAAAAAAGGGTCAGAATGTGAGTAAAACTCCCATCTGATCCTTTTTTTAGCTTATCTGCATTGCTTATTTTACAATTCCTATTGACATAGTAGGGTATAAGAGCTATAATCCTATCATATTCGTAGGAATTATAGGATTTATTATTTAGTGAGGCATAGAAGATCATGAGATTTAACACAGCATTATTACACAGCGCAAAGCTTGGTGATGGGAATACAGGCGCCACACTTACACCGATCTATCAATCCAGTGCATTCTATCAGCCTTCAGCGGAGCAGCATGAGAAGCTTTTCCACAACAAGGCGACGGGTTATTCTTACACGAGGATCAACAACCCGACGATAGCTGCATTTGAGGAGCGGATGACGAATCTTGAAAAGGGAGTGGGTTCGGTAGCGTGTTCTTCTGGAATGGCGGCACTCACAAATGCACTCTTAAATATAGTAGGAACTGGCGGAGAGATAGTCTCCAGCACAGGACTCTACGGTGGAACGATAGATCTGTTCCACGATCTGGAGGCATTTGGGATCAAGACGACATTTGTGGAGATATCGAATAAGGAAGCGGTTGAGGCGGCGATCACGGAGAATACCAGAGTGATATTTGCTGAGACGATCGGCAATCCGAAGCTTGATGTGGTGGATATAAAGGCTCTTTCGGAGCTGGCACATTCACAAAGACTTCCTCTTCTGATAGACAACACAGTTGCCACAGCATACCTGGTAACACCGCTTACACTTGGAGCGGACATAGTCATCAATTCCACATCCAAGTACATCAATGGCAACAGCGATGCCATAAGCGGAGTCATCACCGACAGCGGCAATTTCAAATGGGACGCAGAGCGTTATCCGCTTCTGCAGCAGTACAAGATGTTCGGAAAGTTCGCTTACATAGCAAAGCTCAGGAACGGACTTTTTAGAAACACAGGAGCCTGCATAGCTCCGCAGACAGCATTTTACAATATGCTGGGCATGGAGACACTGGGGCTTCGGATGGAGCGATGTTGTCACAATGCACTTGCCCTTGCACAGTTTCTGGAAAGCCAGGAGGGTGTGAAGGTCAACTATCCGGGACTTGAATCCAGTCCTTGGCATGACATTGCAGATGAGCAGCTCCATGGAGGTTATGGTGCCATAATCACTATAAGAGTTGGCAGCAAGGAGAAAGCATTTGCGGTGATGAACAAGCTCACGATACCGCAGATAGTGTCGAACATAGGAGATACGAAGACACTTATCGTACATCCTGAATCAACACTGAATGCGCACAGCACAGAGCAGGAGAAGCTTGACGCCAACGTATATGATGATATGATTCGTATTAGTGTCGGAATCGAGGACGTGGAGGATCTGATAGAAGATTTCCAGAAGGCCCTTGCCGACTAATACACAAATGATTTGGAGGAACTACATATGGCAGTAGATTACGCAGCTCTGAAAAAGGGCGGATTCATGAGACAGAAGCAGAAGAATAACTTTTCACTGAGACTTCAGGTGGTGGGAGGAAACCTTACCGCAGAGAATCTCAAGAAGATAGCAGAGGTTGCCGAGAAATACGGAGATGGACATGTACATCTTACATCGAGACAGAGCGTCGAGATCCCATTTGTCAAGCTTGACGATGTGGAAGAGGTAAAGGAAGAACTGGCAAAGGGAGGCTGTAAGCCGGGTGTGTGTGGCCCAAGAGTAAGAACAGTCACAGCGTGCCAGGGAAATCAGATCTGTCCGAGCGGCAACATAGACACATATGACATAGCCAAGAAGCTTGATGCGAGATATTACGCAAGGGAGCTTCCTCACAAGTTCAAGTTCGGTGTCACAGGGTGCCAGAACAACTGTCTGAAGGCAGAGGAGAACGACGTGGGAATCAAGGGCGCAATGGTAGTAGAGTGGGATGAGCCATCATGTATCATGTGTGGCGTGTGCGTCAAGGCGTGCCGTGAGGGCGCGATCACCATGGCGGACGGCAAGATCATCCTCGACACAGACAAATGTAACTACTGCGGTCGATGCGCAAAGGCATGTCCTACAGATGCATGGAAGGGCGAGACAGGATACCTTGTCTCATTTGGAGGATTATTTGGAAATACGATCCACCGCGGCGAGGAGTTACTTCCGGTTGTTACATCTGAGGAGCAGCTTTTCCGTATCACAGATGCGGCAATACAGTTCTTTGCAGACAATGCAAAACCAAGCGAGCGTTTCCAGTTTACATTGGAGCGTGTGGGCTTAGACAAATTCAAAGAAGTATTAAAGGAGGCTTACAATGGCTGATTACGAAATCAATGACAGAGTAGATATAACTGATGTGGTGTGCCCGATGACATTTGTCAAGGCAAAGGTAGCCATGGAGGAGCTTGAGATAGGACAGGTGCTTGCGGTCACCATGAACGATGGCGAGCCTGTACAGAACGTACCAAGAAGCTTCAAGGAGGAAGGACAACAGATCCTGAAGCTCATCGACAACGAGAACGGTACTTACGATCTCATAGTTAAAAAACTGGAGGATTGATCAGATAAGGTAAGCCGGATGTTTTCACTGCTTTTGTTATATACTGTCACATGTTCTGCTTAACATTACCATATCATGGGAATACGAAGTCGCCGGTACTCAGCGAGCTTGCGAGCGATAGTACCGCTGCAGACTGAGTTAAGTGGAAACGACCCATGATAGGTATGTTAAGACAGAACATGTATACATAGTGTGAATTTATTGCAGTGAAAACATCCGGCAGGAAAGGAGAAAATGAATGGCAGTAAGAGTCAGTGCAGAGGATTTCGATGCGAAGGTTCTTCAGTCGGAGCTCCCGGTCATCGTGGAATTCTATTCGGACAGCTGCATACCATGCAAGCAGCTCTCACCTATCCTTGGCGGCATCGAGGATGACTACGAGGACAAGGTAAATGTATACAAGGTAAATGTAAACTTCGACGCAGAGCTTGCAGAGAAGTACGCAGTCATGGCATCACCAACCATACTCTTCTTCAAGGGTGGCGAGGAGGTTTCCCGCATCCGTGGCCTTGTGAAGAGAAATGCGCTGGAAGAGGAAGTTAAAAAAATAATATAAAGTAAAAAATCACATTTTATGCAAGTCCGGCAATTCCGGGCACGCAAATGAATCGTCAGGAGGAAAGAAAAATGACAGTCACAATAGCAGGAAAGAAGAAAGAGATAGCAGATGGAACAACAATAGCACAGATCATCGTGTCAGAGAACGTTGAGAATCCAGACTATGTCACAGTAACAGTCAATGATGAGTTTGTTGACTCAGATGCATTTGCAACAACAGAGCTCAAGGACGGCGACACAGTAGAGTTCCTCTACTTCATGGGAGGTGGCAGCTTCTAATGGCATTCACAAACGAACAGATGGAGCGTTACTCACGTCACATCATTCTTCAGGAAGTTGGCGTGAAGGGACAGAAGAAATTGTTAAATGGCAAGGTGTTGATCATAGGCGCAGGTGGACTGGGAGCGCCAGCCGCTATGTACCTGGCAGCAGCCGGAGTTGGTACGATCGGTATCGTTGATGCCGATGAGGTAGATCTGTCAAATCTCCAGAGACAGATCATTCACGGAACAGCAGATGTGGGCAAGGCAAAGGTCAAATCCGCAAAGGAGACAATGAATGCCATGAACCCTGATGTAAATGTAATCACATACAGAGAGTTCGTTACATCAGAGAACATCATGGATCTCATCAAGGACTATGATTTCATCATTGATGGAACAGACAACTTCCCTGCAAAGTTCCTTATAAATGATGCCTGTGTTATGGCTAAGAAGCCATTTTCACATGCAGGAATCATCAGATTCAAGGGTCAGCTTATGACATATGTTCCGGATGAGGGACCATGCTACAGATGTGTATTCAAGGATCCACCTCCAAAGGATGCGGTTCCTACATGTAAGCAGGCCGGTGTAATCGGAGCAATGGGCGGTGTCATCGGAAGTCTTCAGGCTATGGAGGCGATCAAGTATCTCATCGGAGTTGGCGATCTTCTGACAGGAAGACTCCTTACATTTGATGCACTTAAGATGGAATTCCACACAGTAAAACTCCCTCACAAGAAGGGCTGTGGATGTGCTGTATGTGGACCAAATCCAACCATCACCAAGCTCATCGACTACGAGCAGGTAGAGTGTGACGGTAAGTAGAATGATCTCTGTAATTCGCCTGTGTATAGGGCTGTGAATGCAGAGCCTGACTGACAATACCATATCTGGGAGCGCTCCCGCTTAACTCAGCCTGCAGCGGTACTAAGGTGCCGCTTAAGGCGCCACCTAAGGACCGGCGGCTTCGTATATCCCTGATATGGTATATGTCATCAGCCTCAGCATGATCAACATAGTTGATACAGGCGGGTCACAGAGATAGTTGAATATAAGGAGGATATGAAGTAAGATGTTGTACATGACAAAGTCTGATTACGAGAAGATACTTGCACACTGCAA
>CAKQIY010000007.1 GCA_934247115.1 uncultured Coprococcus sp. | reverse complement strand
CTCAATGTAATTGGCAATATTCAGAAGTTCCAGGCTGGAACAGCAACATTCCTTGTAGAGGGACTTCAGCTTATAGTAGCAGTATTCCTCATCGTACTTGGTATCATAGTGGCCATCACATGTATCAAGAAGCTCGTTCTTATGAAGAAGGAGAATGCTGAGAAGGCAGAGGCTTAATTGATAGATATACATAACAAAAAAATCTGGCAATTGGTTTAGCACCAGTTGCCAGATTTTTTTCTTTTTATTCAATTCCTGCCGCGGCGAGTTTAGCCTTGAGTTCATTTATCTGGGCGTCCTTTTCAGCAGAAACCTTAGATACTGCTTCATAAGCTGCATGAGGGGCATATGAATAAACCATGGAGCGCATGAGGGACGCCATTATCTATGAGATATTTGGGCATCTGGAATAAAAAAATAACAATAAAGCATCATACTGCACCTGTGGAATGTTCCTGAGAAGGGGACAGTTTCGTGGGTGCAGTTTTTGTTGTAATTATGCACAAACAATATGTACAATATAGTTAATTGACAACAATTCGGATAACTATGTATTATGAGAGGTGGTAGGGATTTCAGGCAGTTTTTTAGGGAAACTGTATAAAATATATATTATGGGGGGAAACGCATGAAGAATAAGCGTGTTTATTTCAGATTAATTCCAATAGCAGGGGCTATGATCATGGCCTTTATGCTTCTTATGTTCAATATGGCGCAGATCAGTGCCGCACAACGGACAGTTATGACAACAAAGGATGGTAAGTGGAAATTTGAGCTCCATACCGACAGTAAAACCAGGAAGACAACTGCATCACTGTGTAAGTATACTGGTAAGGTCAGCACAACCGGAACTACAACGGTTACTATTCCGACCCAGGTTACTTCTGATGGCAAGACGTCATACAGTGTAACTTCTATAGGATGTGATGAGCATGGATATAATTATGATAAAGATGTATTCTATTCCACTCTTGTTGACTACAAAAAAGGCTCAATAAAGATAGTGATACCTACATCTGTGACCAAAATAAATGACAGCGCATTTGGGGGCGCATCAAGTGTGAAATCCGTTGTATTTAAGACGGGATCCAAATGTACAACAATAGGGGAATATGCTTTCAGTGAAACAGGAATAAGTGAAATCACAATCCCTGATAAGGTTAAAACAATAGGGTGCTATGCGTTTTCGGAGTGTGATAAACTCGTAACAGTAAAATTTGGTGCGAAATCAGAGTGTACATACATTGCTGATTATGCTTTTTCAAACAACCCCAGTCTAAAAACATTAAAACTTCCAGATAGTCTTACGAGTATAGAAGCAGGCATTATAGAAGGGTGTAAAAAACTTGCAAAACTTGAGATCCCGGCAGGGGTTAAGACTATCGGGAGATATGCATTTTCGGACTGTGAGAACACGCTTGTTACATTTGCCAAAGGCTCAAAGTGTGAGAAGATAGAAACGTGGGCGTTTGCAGATTTTACAGCTGGTATTGGAACCCAGGAGTCAGATCTGATTAGTATACCAGCAGCTTTGGGAGATCTGGTTATCCCGGCATCAGTAAAACGAATCGAGGAATATGCATTTATTTCAAATGCGTCTATAACATCTGTAAAATTTGAGGCAGGGTCAAAATGCACATATATAGGTGAATGTGCATTTGCTAATTGCAATAATATGAAGAGTATTGGATTCCCGGCAAGCCTGAAAACCTTGAAAAGAGCAGATGATGATTTGGGTGGGGGATTTCAGCTGTATGGATGTACCAGCCTGCAGACTATAACAATGGAGGCAGGAATCAAGATATCATATATTCCCAATGATTTTGCCGAAAGATGTTCCAGGTTAAAGTCAATATGCATTCCTAAAAATGTTGTATCCATAGGTGATAATGCTTTTGATCATTGTACATCACTTGATACAGTGACATTTGAAAAAGGATCAAAGTGTAAGGAGATTGAGTGGCAGGCTTTTGCAGGGTGTGAGTCTCTGAAGAAGATCAGTCTTCCTGCATCGCTGACCGACATTGGCATGATGGCATTCATAGCGTGTGAGAATCTGCGGACCATAGATGTTGCATCAGATAAAATTGAGATAGAGTACCACGCACTTGGAATACATGCACATAATGTGGATGAGGGAGCTGATTGGGCAGACTGGGAGATTACATCTCCGTTTGATGGTGAGATATATGTCAACAGCAGTTCTGTAAAGAAGCAGGTGGTTGACAAGGATGAAATACCTGACAAAACAGTTATAGTGCGGACATACGATCTTGAATTACATATAAAGAATGGATCCAGATACACAAAGGCTGCAAGCAAAAAACTGAATTATGCACAGTCATTCAAGCTGTCAGAGATCGCGCCAAAGCCGCCGGTCGGCTATGACTATGAATGGAGTGAGAACCCAGATGGAACGGGGGCGAGATATCGCAGCTCGGATAGCGTGACAAAGCTGACAAAGGATGGAAGGATTGTGCTGAAGGGCAGTCTTGTAGAACACAGGTATTCCATAATATATGATGGTAATGGTGGAACAGGAAGGGTGAGTAATCAGGAGGACATTCTGTACAGCAGGTCAAGTTCTCTCAGAGAGAATCGCTTTGTAAGAAGCGGCTACGTGTTCCTTGGGTGGAATACAAAGGCTGATGGTTCAGGGGTGATGTATAAGCCATCAGAGATGGTAGAGGAATTTACCTTAGAGGACAGTATTACGCTGTATGCTTCATGGGGCAAGATAGAGAGTATCTCATATTACATGCCGGACAGTGTGGATAATGGCCGGTTTGTATGTTCTAGGAGCAGTTATCAGTGTATAAGCAGCACGGATATTGCAATTAAAACATTTGATGAAGTAAGACTGGATAGAAGCCAGAATGGACAGGTAAATGCAGGGCAGCTTACGTATTCATATGTAGATGCAGTTGGGACAGAGAAGAAGATAACGAAAAATATTGCTGATATATCAGCATGCACTGGATGGCGGCAGATAGAGAATACACAGCAGAACAGGATAAGCTTCCGGTATCCGGGTGTTGGTGTTGGAAATGACAGGACACAGGGAGAGCAGATCGTGGTTGATGGCTCGATGAGCCTTGTACCAAATTACGTGTATAAAAATCTGGAGATAAGCTTTGATGGTAATGGAGCTGTGGGAAGCATGGAAGATGTACACTGTACAGCAGGTTCAGTCACAGCGGAGCAGCTTGCAAATGCGTATAGTAAGGAAGGATATGAATTTGCCGGTTGGACGGTTTCACAGCTTGAATCGGATTATGAGGCTGTCCCTGTTATATCCGACTCAGATCTGGAGAGAGAAGATATCAGTGGACAGATACTGTATTCGCTGTATATGTATGCCGACGGCAACCGTCATATAACACTCAAGGCGATGTGGAACAAGCAGGAGACATATAATATCCAATTCAGACCAAATGGTGGTAAGGGTACCATGAAAACGGTTACCTATATATGCGGACAGGATAGGAAGCTTCCGGATTGCACCTTCACCAGAGAGGGATATGTATTCCAGGGCTGGAACGTCATAGGTGACAGTTCTGTTACATATGCAGATGGTGCGGTTATCAACAGAACTGTTGAGCAGGGCGATGTAAGACTGCAGGCAGTGTGGAAGGTGCTCACGTACAGTATTATATATGATGCAAATGGCGGATATGGATATATGGGAACTGAGAATGTGGACAGTGGTTCCCCACATATACTGATGTTTGTGAATTATGAGAAGGATGGCTCAAGTTTCCTTGAATGGAATACAGCAGCTGATGGTTCAGGCCGATCCTATGAGGATAGAGACAGTATAGTATATAAGGTATCAGGAGAGGGAGAGAGCATCAGATTGTATGCTATATGGAATCCGGATACCATTACAATCTCATTTGATCCGAATGGAGGAACGGTCAGCAGATCGGCCAAGATGGTTGAATATGGTGAGGAATGTGGAGAGCTTCCTGTGCCAAAGAGAGAGGGGTATGAATTTGAAGGCTGGTTCACCGGAAGAAATGGCGGTGATCAGTACGAGAGTGGAACCGTGATTGATGTGAGCAGTGATTTCACATTGTATGCAAAGTGGAAGGCAGCAGAATATACAGTAAGCTTTGATCTGAATGGTGGCAGTGGTTCAGGAGCAGCTTCAAGGAAGGTGAAGGCTGGAGAGTCGATAGGAGTACTTCCGAGAGCATCCAGAAAGGGCTATGCTTTTGACGGATGGTTTACAGCCAGAACAGGCGGTTCCAAGGTATCTGCGGTATTCACTGTGAAGAGCGACAGAACTCTGTACGCACACTGGACATGTACGACAAAGTCCGTGATAGTGACTATGAATGTTGCAAAGGTTAAGAATATCAAGGGATATGAACTGCAGTATTCCACATCAGGCGGATTCGGAGGATCTGTTACGCTGACTTCATCATTCAATGGACAGCAGGCCCTGGTGCGCCAGGTCAGCGGACTGAGAGCGGATACAGTGTATTATTTCAGGGCGAGATCGTATACCGTGAAGAATGGTAAGAAGGTATATGGAGCATGGAGCGCTGTTGCAACCAGAAGAACATCAAAATAACATAGATATACAGGAGAACACAACAGGGAGGGAAAAAGATGAGTAATAAGATCAGGAAGATTGAGAAGATTATGCTGATGCTGCTATGTATGCTGTTATGCATGGGAGTATCGGCGAATGTGGTGGCTAAGGCGGCTTCAACTACAACCACCATAGCAGAGGGACAGCCGGACAGCAGCAAAAACTGGACGGTGTGGATCACCAAAACGGACACAAGTACAACCTGTTATATCAAGCCGGCGAAGTCGGGGGTGAGCGGGGTCAGCAGTGGAAAGGTGAAGATTCCGGCAACCATAACATATAAGAGCAAATCATATAATGTAACAAATATAAGAGCATATGCATATAATGGGAACACCTCAATAACATCCATAGATCTTACCAATGCGGTTAATCTGAAGACTATAGGTAGTTACGCGTTTAAAAATTGTACAAAGCTTCAGAAGATATATCAGATAGGAAAGACAAAGCTCAGTGCGATCGGAACAGAGGCATTTTATGGTGACACCGCTCTGGTTGGAAATAGTTATTCAACGCTGGCAATACCTAAAACGGTCACAAAGATAGGAGACAGTGCATTTTATAACTGTGCGAAGATTGATGTCGTTGATGCCTCTGATGCAGCCGGCATAAAGACAGTTGGAACAAATGCATTTAAAGGAGTTAACAGTGAGTGTGCCATATCGGTGTACGATGCAGCCGCATATAAACTCTTTAAGGCGTCCAAGGTGACCGGAAGTTTAACTGCGAGAAATGTGGCGATCACATATAACAGTAATTTTTCTCCTGCAAAGGCAGTGGTTGAAAAGGTAGATGTGGAAGAGATAATAACTGAGACTGGGGGAATCTTCCCGAGAACAGGATATACGCTCAAGCAATGGAATACAAAGGCGGATGGAAAAGGAAAAGCATACGCACTTAACAGAAATGAACCTTTTATCACAGATACAGGAGCCATAACCCTGTACGCTATCTGGACAGTGAATACATACACAGTAAAATTCGACAAGAACGCCCCTACCAATATCAAGGGAGGCGCAGCGTACACTGTCAACGGAACCATGAATTCTGTAGCATGTACCTATGATGTAAGCAAAGCTCTGCCGACCACGGTGTACACATGTGCCGGATTCAAGCTGGATGGCTGGTATACCAATAAGGAGTGTACAGGCAGCAAGGTGACGGCACTCAACAAACTGACGCCTTCCAATAAGGCCACTGTGACCCTGTATCCAAAGTGGACTCCTATAACATACAAGATACGATACAATGCCAATGGTGGAACAGGAACAATGGCAGATACATCTGTAAAATATAACGCACTGGTTAATCTGACAGCCAATACATATACGAGGGTTGGATACAATTATATAGGCTGGGCGACAAGTGCGGCAGGTGCAAAGGTTTACAGAGATCAGGAATCAGTCATGAACCTGACAACCAAGGATGCAGCGATTGTCAACATTTATGCAGCCTGGGATCCAATACAGTACAGACTTCTGTACAATGCTCCTGAGGTGTACGAGGACGAGGATAATCATGTGCTGGCGTCTGTGGAAGGCTCCATGGATTCAGTGTATGTTGATTATGATAATCATTTTATACTTCCATCGAGTGGCTTCAGCTGTAAGGGATATGAATTTAAGGGATGGAAAGACTCGTATGGCAACAGTATTACGGAGGCATTTAATCTGAGCTCAGTGGATGGCGCAGATATCAATATATATGCAGATCTGCAGCCTGTTACATATACGGTATCTTTTGACAGCAATGGAGGAGCCTTCAAAGAAGGCAGCACAGCTCCGGAGACAATGACTATGTCTTATTCGAAGTCATATGTGGTTTCAGGCGATGCCTATGAGAAGATTGGTTACAGATTCGCCGGATGGGCGCTTACCGCCGATGGAGATGTAAAGTACAGAGCTGGACAGAAGATATGCAATCTTATGAATACTTCTGGAAGCACAACTTTGTATGCTGTGTGGAAGCCGATAACATATAAGGTATCATTCAATGCAAATGCACCTGAGGGCTCGGAAGCCGATGGATATATGGCAGATGTGACATGTACATATGATGCAGGCAGACGACTTGGATACAATGATTACTCATGCAAGGGATATAAGTTCGTGGGCTGGAATACCATGGCAGATGGAAGTGGAGTTACATTTGCTGACAATGAGAGTGTACTCAATCTCAGTGCCACATCCACGACAATGACACTTTATGCACAGTGGGAGCCGATATCATACACCATAAGATTCAATGTGGATGGCAGCGGCGCAAAGGCTCCAGAGGATATTCAGTGTACAAGCGGACAGTCGTTTACCATACCTGAGAATGATGAGACAATGCACAAGAATGGTTATCGTTTCCTGTGCTGGAGCAATAAAGCCGATGGTAAGAAGAATGACCCGGATGCATTGGAATTCCTGCCGGGAGAGACATATAATGTCCTGCTCGCTGAAGAGGATGGACAGGTTGTAGAGCTGTACGCGGTATGGACAACTAAGAGTTATAAGATCAGATATGTGACAGGTATTGAGAATGTTACCATGGATGATGTAGCTGTTGAGTGGAACAAGCAGATAAATATTGCGCAGCCAGTACAGAATAAAACAGGTTATACATTCGATGGATGGAACACAAGAGAGGATGGCACAGGAGTCCTTGTAACTGGTAAATTCAGTCCGAAGACAAGCGCGGCAACAAGCTATGGACAGCCTGATGAGGTTGATGAGTATGTGACTGTAATAACACTTTATGCGCAGTGGAGAGCTGCTACATATAAGATCATGCTTGATGTCAAGGATGGAACTTTGCCGGATAATACAGATGATACGCTTGAGGTTTCATATGGCGATAAGTTTGCAGACAGACTTCCACAGCCTGCAAAGGAGGGCTATGACTTCGGTGGATGGAAGAATGAGAACGGAGATATAGTTTCTGCTGATGCCGTGTACGACAAGGACGGAGATATGGCGCTTGAGGCAGTATGGAATATCAAGAAATTCAACGTGACATTTGAATGTGGCAATGCATCGATAAACAACAAAAAGACTTATACCAAGACATATGAGTGGAATGCGGTCCTTGGAAATATACAGCCTAAGCTTACCGAAGCTCAGAAGAGTGCCAATAAAAAGTTTGTAGGCTGGTATACAGAGAATGCAAGAGGCGAAAAGACTTATATCAAGGCTGATAAGAAGATCAAATCAGATATGAAACTCAAAGCGGACATAAGCAGACCAACATATAATGTAACTTTTGATCTGGGATATAAGTCTAGAGGAAAGCAGGTTGTCAGGAATACAACATTTAAGTACAAGCAGATGCTCAATACATATAGAGGGCTTGCAAGCTACAAGAAGAGGGCTGGATATCTGTTCAGTCACTGGTACTATGTGAAAGATGGCAAACAGATAAAGGTAAATGAGACTGACAAGATCACAGGTTCTGTTACACTGTATGCAAAGTGGAGGATTCCGCAGATAGAGAAGAATGGAACAAAGCTTGATAACAAGAATAAGAGAATGACAATGTCATGGAAGAATGATCCATCATATGTGGAGATCCAGTACAGGAGTTCTTATACTGCTGCAGGTCTGGCGAAGGCAAAGATAAACGGATTCAAAGCGAAGACGAAGATGGTAAACGGCAAAAAGAAGACTGTACTTGGCAATGAGCTGACACTGACATATCTAAATAAGTATGTATATGTTCAGGTAAGAGCAAAGTTTAAGGATTCCAAGGGCAATATAAAGTATACATCATGGCAGACCATAAGAGATGTATACCATGTAAGAGACAGTGTTACCTTTGATCCAAAGGGCGGCACAATAAATGGAAAGACAGCTACAAAGAAGGTTGTGTATGTGAGAAACAGGGATCTCAGCACGAGTTCAAATTTCCCAAATGGAAAAATGTACACGCCTGTTAAAAAGGGATACAAGTTTGCGGGCTGGTATTACAATAAAAATGGAAGGGCGTATAAGGTAGCTATCAACAGCAAGCTTGCTTCTGGCACAAGGGTGTATGCGAAGTGGACCAGATAGAGACGGCATTAATAATTCAGAAACTACTCAGAGAGAAAATGGAGAAAAGAGAATGAATCAGCAGATAGAGCAGTTGATCATGGAGATCAAGAAGGCGATTAAAGGAAAAGATGAGGTAATATGCAAGGTGGTTATGGTTATTCTTGCATCAGGACATATCCTGCTTGAGGATAATCCGGGACTTGGCAAGACAACTCTTGCAAAGTCTCTCGCGAAAGCCATGTGTCTGGATGAGGACAGAATACAGTTCACACCAGATACCATGCCAAGTGACATTGTGGGATATTCCATACTTAACAAGGAGACCAACAAGATGCAGTTCACAAAGGGACCTGTATTCACAAACCTTCTCCTTGCAGATGAGATCAACAGAACATCAAGCAAGACTCAGGCGGCGCTTCTTGAAGCCATGGCAGAGGGAACGGTGACCGCGGAGGGCAATACATATAAATTGCCGAATCCTTTCATAACTATAGCAACACAGAATCCAATAACATCTGGTGGAACCCAGGCACTTCCTGATTCCCAGCTTGACAGATTCATGGTCAAGCTGAGTATGGGATATCCGGATGTACAGAGCCAGATGGCCATGATACTCGAGGATCACGGCGGCAATCCTATAGATCTGATCAATCCTGTGATGAATCTTGAACAGCTCGTCGCCATGAGAACACAGGTTGCGCAGACATTCATATCACAGGAGGTTGCAGAGTACATATCACTTCTTGTTGATGCAACAAGACATCATGACAAGATAGAATGTGGAATAAGTCCTAGAGGAACGAAGGCCTTCGCTAATCTTGCAAAGGCGTGTGCTTATATGAATGGACGTAATTTTGTTATACCTGGAGATGTATCGGCTGTAATATTTGACGTGTTTATGCATAGACTTGTGCTTACGCCATCAGCCAGAAGAGAGAAGAATGCAGCTGAGAATATAGTCAGAGATGTACTGGGACAGATAAAGCCTCCTGCAACGACCGGAGCAAGAAGATAAGCGGAATAGGGGTGCATTTATGCGAAAAAAAATATATGGATTTGTGGTGATTGGTATTGTATGTGCCATGATGACCACAGGATGTGACAGACAGAAGTCCAAGTTCACAATGAAGGATAATCAGAATACAGAAGAGCGGATGAATGATGCGAAATTCGCTGAGCTGGCAGATAAGGACACTGATGATACGGAGGAAGATTCCGGGGATAAGACCGAGGACCAGACAACGGAGGCGACAACAGAGGCAACTACGCAGGCAACAACAGAAGCAACAACGGAGGCAACCACAGAGTCCACGACGGAGGCTCAGACAGAATCGACGACAGAGGCTCAGGCAGAGGCACCTCAGCCGACCCCTGATACACAGGCGCCGACCCCGGATGATTCGGGAGACGATATAGGTATCAGCGTTGGAGGTGGCGGCGATGGCGGCCAGGATGGTGATGGTGGCCAGGGCGGCGATGGAGGCAGTGGCTCCGGAGGCAAGAATGGCAAGGGGTCAGGCGGCAGAGGTATCGGTGGAGATGACGATACACCACCTGACATAGAGATAAGTGTGGATGAAGTGGAGTAACTAATGGGAAATGAAATAGCAATCGACGTAAGTGGTATAAAGGCTTCATCCAACAGTACCTGGATACTGAGAGGGCTGATCACGTTCTGCGCAACACTCAGTCTGATCATGGGCATTGCTTCGGGGTTCAATCTGAGTGTCAATGTAGTATCAGTTATTCCGGGTGCATTTGTGGGAGCTGTATTATTCCAGTTTCTGTTGAGATATAAGAAATCAGCTATCATTGGATATGTTGTATTTCTGGTGGCTGCTGCAGCTGCGGGAATTGTTCTTATGAACCAGATAAGCAATGGATTCGCTGGCCTGGCAAATGACCTGATGACCACGATCAACAGGAATATGGCCATGGCTAACCTTATGTTTGTGGTGGATGACAGCAGTGTAAAGACCGATGTGATACTGACTATGATATTCATGTCCGTGGTGGTGTCTGCAGTTATGGCACTGCTCATAAGGATAAGACTGAATCTGCTCACAGCTATACTTGTATTTCTGGCAGTAACACTGCCTATGATATACAAGGGAGATGGAAATGTAGTGTGGCTTACACTGGGGCTTGTCAGTGTGGTCCTGATCCTTTATGTTGGCAATGTCCATGGCAGGATAACTGCCGATATGTATGTTCATCTTGGAGTGTGCATGGCAGTCATAGCGGGACTTACGGTTGGAATATATATGTTCATGACGTATAGTCCACTGCAGATAGTGGATGATATAAAGGGAAGCATTCAGTATCATGGAGAAAATGTGATCTATGGTAAAAGTGATTATCCGGAGGGGCGTTTTTCCAGATATGATGATACATTGATACTCGGTGAAGAGAAGCTGCAGATAAAGATGTCACAGCCAAAGCAGATGTATCTGAGGGGCTTTGTGGGCTCAAAGTACACTGAGGATGGCTGGGAGGACAGTGATCTCAAGATATATGGCGACAGCTATGAGGGTGTGTTTGAATGGTTTGCGGCAAATGATTATTCGCCACTTACCAATCTGTCTGCGTATGTGGAACAGTCTGTGGTAAATGGTGGAGAGGCGGATGCCAACACGATATATGTTGAGGTGTCCAATGTGGCAGCAAGAAGAAAATATCAGTATGTTCCGGAGTGTGTTACATACAGCTCCCTGGATGGCCTTTATGCACCGAAGAAGGATGTGAACTTCAGATCACAGGGACTGGGAACTGAGAACGACTACTTTTTTGACATGGTCGATGTCATGAACAATGACTATAAGGCGATCTACTGGGAGCAGTGGTATCAGGATCAGTCGGGAGACAAAAATTTCCACGACAGTGAGAACGTATATGGAACATTTGCCAGAACGTTCTATGAGGATGTACCTGATGATATGAGGGACTACTTTGACAGTAATCTGCCTGAGGCGGGAAAGAAGCTGAATCCATTTGATGCCATAAAGGTTGTAAGGGATTACACTGCGGCAAATATGTCATACAGTAATGAGGCTGACGAGTATTCACAGTCGGAGGACTTTGTAATAGAGATGTTGTCAGAGCATAAAGCGGGATATTCGGCACACTTTGCTACGGTGGCAGCTATGATGTTCAGATATTATGGAATACCGGCAAGGTATGTAGAGGGATATCTGGTCAATCCAGAACCGGGAACAGATGTTATATCGGTTACGGATGAATCCTCACATGCATGGGTAGAGGTGTACGCAGCAGGTCTAGGCTTTATACCAGTTGAGGTCACTCCTGGATATTATTCAGAGGATGATGATACAGGTATGGGCAATGCCAACAGCGGAACAACACCACAGACCATACCTCCTCAGCCGGAGGAGCAGCAGGACGACAGCAATGGCGGTGGAGGCTCCATCGAGACTGTGCTGTTTATTGGATATATCATTCTGGGCCTTGTCATTCTGTTCATAATTGTGCTCATATTTAGAAGAATCATATGTGCCATTGTGAGACGTCATAGAATGAATGACAAGAATTGTGAGAGATCCATTGCTGCATCGGGAGATTATATTGCCGCTCTTCTGGAATACCAGAAGAAACCGGTTGATGATAATCTCAGCACTGCACTTCTGGAGCTCCTTCAGAAGTATAAGTTTGGAAGATATGTTCCGAATGACAATGATGCAGAGTTTGTGAGAAAGTCAGCATATGAGATAAAGAAGCAGGTTGTTTCTGAGGAGAATATACTCAGCAGGATCAGAATGGGATTCTGGAATGCACTTAGGTAGAGAGGTAGAATTATGAAGGCTAAAATAGAATATGCTATAGTGGTCATACTGCTTCTGCTCGCATATATATGGACAAATAACCTGTATACATTGTGGATACTAGGTGCAGTTATAGGCATCGAGCTGATCGCAGCAATAGTCAATCTGTTTGTTGCAAGAAAGATCAGGATCAGTTTTGCAATACTCAACGAGTTGTCCGAGGACAGGGAGCTTCAGCTGAGGATAGAGAACAAGTCGATTCTTCCGGCTCCGCATGTGAGAGTTATATTCGGATGTCAGAATGTAGTATTTGCCTCCGAGTGCAGGACAACTGTGGACGGATCTGCCGGAGGAAGAAAGACAAGCTCTTACGAAGTGCCGATCAGAAGCCGGTATTGTGGAAGAATCAATATAGATATATTTGGAATAAGGATATATGACTGGCTGGGAATCACGAGTAAAAAACTCAGACCTCACGGGGACTGTTATTTTTACCAGTATCCAAATGATTCGGAGGCTGTATTGCAGGAATTTGAGGGCAACAAGTCCAGTGACAGTGATGTGAACTATAAGCATGTCAAGGGTAATGATGTTTCCGAGATCCTCCAGATCCGCAAATATGTGGTGGGGGACAGCATCAAGCAGATTCACTGGAAGATGTCAGCCAAGTTTGATGATATCATGGTAAAGGAATTTGACAGACCAAATGATATGTCTACAATGCTGGCATTTGACTATGCATCCTCCAATGACAAGGGTGAGAATACAAGGATCATTGAGGCTGTGGCAACTATCAGTAAAGAGCTTCAGCAGACGGCCACAGGACATACTGTGTACAGAATGAATACCTCAAAGAATAAGGTGGTTCACAGAGATGTATTCGAATATACAGAGTATGATGTAATGCTCCAGGAACTTCTGGGAACAGTTGCCTCCGGTGGTGAGTATAGTGTGGTGGATCATATTATAAGGCATAATACGATAGAGCGATTTGCAAAAGTTATATATATCACAAGTGCAAGAGACCGGGCCAGAGCTGTAGAACTTGAAGGACAGGAGAAATGTCTGGTCATAGCAGTATGATATGGGATATAGTCTGTTGTCAATTCCGGGAATTGTATGTATAATCTTAGTTGCATTATATGTTCTGATGATACTTATGTGCACAGCTTCATACAGCTCATTTGCAAGGCGTATGAAGAAGAAATATTAGGATGCAACGGAGAATACAGACATGATACAGGATATAGAACCACAGAGGTTTAATAATCAATACAGTAACAGGAGAGAACCAGAGGATCACGATATGGTTCTCTCTTTTTCTGAGAAAATGATATTTGCGAAAGTTATGGACGATGAGAACCTGCTTGAGTTTATGACGTACGGTGAACTGAAGAAAATAACCGGATGCGACAGGAAAATGGAGAATATCAGCAATGAGAAAACTGCCGATGATAGAATAGACAGACTTGATAATGTTGTGGAAACAGCCAAATGTAAAGATAATCTGATCTATCTGTTTTCAGTAGATGATACCGCATATTTTCTGTGGAATGGAGATAACCGGCTGACAGCTCCGGGATATGATTACCGAAGCATGTATAAGACAAGGTCGTGCCATCCGAAGACTGCGGTGCTTGCGGCGGCTACCGGCTGGCATCTGTCACTGTGGTACAGGACCAACAGGTTCTGCGGCGCCTGCGGAGAGCGAACTGTTCATGATGAGAAAGAGAGGATGCTCAGATGTCCGTCCTGTGGCAGGCTGATATTTCCTGTCATAGCCCCGGCGGTTATCGTGGGCGTGACCAACGGCGACAGGATAATACTTACCACATATGCTGGAAGAGAGTACAAGAGATATGCCCTGATAGCGGGATTTACAGAGATTGGGGAGAGCGCTGAGCAGACCGTCAGACGGGAGGTCATGGAGGAGGTCGGCATCAGCGTTAAGAACATCACATATTACAAGTCACAGCCATGGGGCTATGACAGCAATCTTCTCATGGGTTATTTCTGTCAGGCTGACATACCGGAGGGCAGTGACGATCACCTGACCATAGACAGACAGGAGCTTGCAACCGGAGAGTGGGTAAAACGTGAGGATATCCCGGACTATCCGGAGCACCTGAGCCTTACCCATGAGATGATGATGTACTTTAAAGAGCATGGACAGGGAATAATAAGTAAATAGTAATACTGAGTTGACTTTTAAATACAATCAGATAAAATAATAATATGTAATTTAAATTGTATTTTCAATAAATGGACGGCGGTGATAAAGGGCTGAAAAGCCCTTTATTTCGTGTGATGAATAAACGAACAAAGAAGAAGATTCAGACAGAATGCTGTGCGAAGAGCAAGGAGGACGACATGATAAAGAGGAATTTGATAAAACGTGTGATGGCGGCAGGAGCCATCATGGCGGTGACACTTTCGCTGGCCGGGTGTGGTATCAGTGGCAGTTCCGTGAAGCTGGGAGCCGCGGGAGTTGGCGGCGGATACTACGCGTTTTCCAACGCATTTGCACAGATAGCGTCCGAAGAGAATGAGGATCTTGATTTTGAGGTGAAGGTCACTGCGGGATCCACGGCGAATATCAGACTTTTGTCCGATGGATATGTGGACATGGCGATTGCACAGGCAGATCTTGTGGATGCAGCCTACAACGGAACAGGAGCAACGGACAAGAAGAGATACAGAGGATATTCGGCGGTTGCCAGTCTGTACACTGAGGCGTGCCAGATTGTGGTGAGGGTTGACTCAGGCATAGACAGCCTGGATGATCTTCAGGGCAAGAAAGTTTCCGTTGGCGAGGAAGAATCAGGAACCCAGAGAAATGCAGAGCAGATACTGCAGATGACAGGCCTTGTTGAATCCCTTGTAGATACAGTCAATCTCGATTATGTGGACGCGGCAAATGAACTCAAATCAGGCCAGATAGATGCATTCTTCTGTACAGCAGGTATACAGACTTCAGTGATCGAGGAGCTGTCTAAAGAGTGCGCTGTGAAGCTTATCGGAATAGATGATAAATGCAGGGACAGGCTTAAATCTGTGTATGGTTTCTACACAGATTACACTATACCGGCGGGAACATACGAAGGACAGGATCAGGATGTTGAGACTCTCGGGGTCAGGGCGGTGCTTCTTGCAAGGGATGATATGGATGAGGAAATAGTTGAGAAGCTCACAGGACTTCTCTTTGAACATTCACAGGATATACAGTATTCCATACCACTCACTTTCCAGATCGACGAGAGTGAGGCTGTGAAGAACGTAACCATCCCATTTCATGATGGTGCGAAAGCTTATTATCAGAAAAAAGGGATAGAGATCCCTGCTGAACAGTAGTTGTCAGCGGATGATAATAAATATACTGAATGCGGAAAAGAATATATGCAGATGATATTGGGTGAATGTGTATCTGATCACGGATGTCTGCATGTGTATATAATATAGATAAGAGAGGTCTTACATGGAGATACAGATAGATATGTATCAGACACTGGCGGTGTCAGTTCTGGTACTTGTATTGGGACAGTTTTTGAAGAAAAGAATTAATTTTCTGGAGAAATTCTGCATACCGGCGCCGGTCATAGGAGGTCTGCTTTTCGCAGTCCTGACCTGTGTGTGTTACAGTCTTGGCATAGCAGAATTTACATTTGACGATACACTTAGAGAGGTGTGCATGGTATTCTTCTTCACGTCAGTTGGATTCCAGGCAAATCTCAAGGTTTTAAAGAGCGGTGGAAAGTCGTTGTTCATATTCCTCGGACTGGTGGTGGTGCTCATAGTGGCACAGAATTTCCTGGCACTTGGAGTTTCAAAGGTACTTCACCTTGACCCGTTGGTCGGACTGTGTACCGGTTCGATTCCTATGGTCGGAGGACATGGAACCGCCGGAGCATTTGGCCCGGTTCTCGAGGACTTTGATGTGCAGGGTGCGACCACCATATGCACGGCTGCGGCAACATTTGGACTTATCGCAGGAAGTCTTATAGGCGGACCTATAGGTAAGAGGCTCATAGACAGGAAGAAGCTTCTGGACACAGCAGTTGCCGAGGATGACAGTATACTGGTTGAGGATGAGAAGAAACATGAACGCCATACCAATATGTATGCGGCAGCTGTGTTCCAGCTCATCATAGCCGTAGGAATAGGAACCATCATATCGGAGCTTCTCACAAAGACAGGACTTACATTTCCTATATATATAGGTGCGATGATCGCGGCTGCGGTCATCAGAAATATCGGAGAGTATTCCGGCAAGTTTGATATATACATGGGTGAGATCAATAACCTTGGTGGTATCTGCCTGTCGCTTTTCCTTGGAATGGCGATGATAACCCTGAAGCTGTGGCAGCTTGCAGAGCTTGCACTTCCGCTTATCATACTGCTCTCGGCACAGCTTATACTCATGATGCTGTTCACATATTTTGTTGTGTTCAACGTGATGGGCAGGGATTACGATGCGGCGGTTCTGTCCGCCGGAACATGTGGATTCGGTATGGGAGCAACGCCAAATGCCATGGCGAACATGCAGGCTATATGTGACCGCTATGTTCCTTCGGTCAAGGCATATCTGATAATCCCACTTATAGGAAGTTTATTTGCTGACTTCCTGAACAGCCTGGTAATTACATTTTTCATAAACATACTTTAGGGGGTATAACTATGAGAGACAGAAATAAAGAAAAACGAAAAGAACATCACAAGTTTAATATGTCATTTGACAATCTGGCGATCCCTGAGGTGAACACAAAGAGTCATGATGACAATGAGGATAATGTTGGAGATGACGATTCATCCGTGACGTATGACACGGTGGCGATACCGGAGATCCACATAAGGAAAAAGAAAGATAAATAGTGCTTAAGATTGCCCGATTGTGTTAGAATACAGTCGGGCGATTTTGTATTAAGATCGTTTTTTATTATTCATTGGTTATGTTCGCATCGTTGTGAAATTTGCTATATATGAATTATTTAGGAGTGTGGATATGGGTGACAGCAGGGTGAAAAACGAGAATCTGATCCTGGATTTTACACACGTATACTGTGACGAGTATATAAAGGATATTGACAGGTTCAGATATATAGACTGCTCGGATATAGAAGAGACAGATATGTATTGCTCGAAAGAGGCAAATAAAAGGATCTGGGAAAAGATAAAACCTTACGGAATCCAGGGTATACATTATATTGATTCAGGAAATTATCATTATATTTCAAAGATAATAACGGATCATATAGATGAGCCATTTGGGCTTGTAATGTATGATCACCACACGGATATGCAGATACCAATGGTTCCTGGGATGATGAGCTGTGGAGATTGGGCGGGACAGGCTCTGAGCCAGAATAAAAATCTCAGGCAGCTTGTGATAGTGGGGCCGCCGGAGAAGGATATAGATCAGACTTTGGAAAGTTACAATGGGAGTCAGAGCGGAAGATTGTTGATATTTTCTGCCGAAGACCTGCACGGTGGTCTTCTTGAGAATAAGCTGAAACTTATCAGAACAGATCTGCCTCTGTACATATCTATAGACAAAGACGTCCTCGGAACAGAGGATTGTGAGACAAATTGGAGTCAGGGGGATATGTCAATCGATGGACTTGAACGCCTGCTCGGTGTCTTTCTTGGCGGTCAGGGTGAAGAAAGAAATTATGCCGCTTGTCGTAATGATGAAAGATATGCCGGTGATATAAGACATTCAAGAATATTGGGCGTTGATATATGCGGAGAGATTCAGACGGATATTCCGGTTCCGGAGTATCTTGAGGCGGAGGAGAAGAATGAGAAGGTCAATATCGAACTGTTTCGGTTTATATCGGAGCATGTGAAGAAATTCAGATAGTATTAGATATAATAGTTGTATACAATTATGAGTTCGATTAGAAAAATGTAGTAAATGGAAAACTAACAACGAGAAAATTAGAAAGCGTAAGGTGAAAATATGGAGGAGATTCAAAAGCATCTGTTTGAATTACAGGATATGGCATACAGAGATTTTCACAGCAGGCTTATGCCAGACATCGACAAGGAGACGGTTATAGGCATAAGAGTTCCGATGCTCAGAAAGTATGCGAAGAGTATAGTTGGAACAGAACTGGCAGAAAAGTTTATAAAAGAACTTCCACACCGTTATTACGAGGAGAACAATCTCCACATGATGCTCATAACCAGGATAAAGGATTATGAAAAATGTCTTTCAGAGATAGAGAGATTCCTTCCTTATATAGACAACTGGGCAACCTGTGATTTCCCTGCGCCGAAGTGTTTTGAAAATCACAAGGAAGAATTGCTGCCGGTCATTAAGCGCTGGATCGCCTCAAGCGAGACCTATACTATACGGTATGGAATAGGAATGCTCATGAGACTTTATCTCGATGAGGACTTTGATCCTGAGTATGTGCGGATTGTGGTAGGAGTCAAGTCTGATGAGTATTATGTCAACATGATGATCGCATGGTATATGGCTACTGCCCTTGCAAAGCAGTGGGATGCGGTCATTCCATATATAGAAGAGCACTGCATGTCCGACTGGGTTCACCGAAAGACGATACAGAAGGCGGTGGAGAGTTACCGCATAACGGACGAGCAGAAGAAATATCTTAAGGGATACAGGTAATTACATAATTGCAACACAAGAAAGGAAAAATACACATGACAACAAGAGAGGAAGTTCTGGCATATGGTCTCTCATTTCCAGATACTTACCAGGAGGCACCATTTCACGATCAGAACTGGCAGCTTGTGAGAGTCAAGGGAAGTAAGAAAGCATTTCTATGGACTTATGAGAGGAATGGATATATCAATCTGAACGTTAAAGCGGATTCAGAGTCGCTGGATTTCTGGAGACAGGCATTTGAATCAGTTATACCTGGATGGCATCAGAATAAGGAGCACTGGAATACGATCATACTTGATGGAAGTGTGCCAGAGGATGCGGTGAAGCAGATGATAGCGGAGAGCTATGACATAGTTACATACAGCCCGACAAAGAGGATCTATGATGCGGTGAAGAAGATACCGAAGGGATGTGTTGCAACCTATGGTCAGGTAGCTGAGCTGGCAGGCGACAGAAAGATGGCGAGGGCTGTGGGCAATGCGCTCCACAAAAATCCGGATCCTGATAACATACCGTGTTACCGCGTGGTGAATTCCAAGGGTGAGCTGGCAGGAGCGTTTGCATTTGGCGGGGCAGATGTCCAGGCGGAACGGCTCAGAGCTGATGGTATAGAGGTCGAGAATGGCCGTGTTGATCTAAAAAGATATGGAATGAAAAATGTGGATGTATAAAGCTATTGCGCATAGAACTCATCGTGCTATAATTGAGAAAAAATATCAATAGACATAAAGAGACGGCATTCGACAGACGATTTTGTGGTACTGAAAGACTGCGTGGATGAATCTGGACGAATGATGAAAGAAGGATAATCAATTATGACACTGAGAGATTTGAAGGTAGGACAGAGCGCCAGAATAAAGGCCGTTGGCGGTGAAGGAGAGCTAAGACAGCATTTTCTTGACATGGGTGTTATACCCGGTGCGGAGCTAACCCTTGTGAAGCTTGCTCCGATGGGCGATCCTATGGAGTTTCAGATCCATGGATATGAACTTACACTCAGACTGGCTGATGCAGAGCAGATAGATGCAG
Source organism: uncultured Coprococcus sp. (assembly GCA_934247115.1). GTDB lineage: Bacteria > Bacillota > Clostridia > Lachnospirales > Lachnospiraceae > Coprococcus. The sequence continues at coordinate 56,784 of CAKQIY010000007.1, read as the reverse complement.
AGCAGATAGAGACAAGATCCAGAGCCCACACCAGGGTTGAGACCATAGAGGAAAAGGCGCATCCCGGACTTGGCGAGGAAGGAAAATATCACGTCAAAGGGGACGGTGATCCGCTCCCGGAAGGAACAAGACTTACATTTGCCCTGGTCGGCAATCAGAACTGTGGAAAGACGACTCTGTTCAATCAGCTTACCGGATCAAATCAGCATATAGGTAATTTCCCCGGAGTAACTGTCGACAGAAAGGATGGTCCGATAAGGGGCAGGGAGAATACTTCCGTGACGGATCTTCCCGGAATATATTCGATGTCTCCTTATAGCAGCGAGGAGATCGTGTCCAGAAACTTTGTGCTTGATGATCACCCAAAGGCTATCATCAATATAGTAGACGCTACTAATATAGAACGAAATATGTATCTCACAATGCAGCTTCTTGAGATGGAGATACCTGTCGTCGTTGCACTCAACATGATGGATGAGGTCACAGGCAATTCAGGCTCCATAGATGTAAATGGAATGGAGGCAATGCTTGGAACCCCGGTTGTACCTATATCTGCGGCAAAGAACGAGGGTGTGGATGAGCTTGTAAGACACGCCATACATATAGCCAAGTATCAGGAAAAGCCTGGAAGACAGGACTTCTGTGATGAGAATGAGTTTGGCGGAGCTGTTCACAGATGTATACATGCGGTGGCGCATCTCATAGAGGATCATGTAAAGGCAGCAGATCTGCCGCTTAGATTCGCTGCAACCAAGATCATAGAGGGAGATCATCTCATACTTGACAGGCTAGGACTTGATGAGAACGAGAAAGAGACGATAGAACATCTGATAATCCAGATGGAAAAAGAGCGAGGACTTGACAGAAGTGCAGCCATAGCTGATATGAGATTTAATTTCATAGAAAAGGTATGTGAAAACTGCGTAGTTAAGCCAAAGGAGAGCAAGGAGAGGATCAGAAGCGAGAAGATAGATCGCATTCTTACGGGTAAGTATACCGCAATCCCATGCTTTATAGGTATCATGCTTGCGGTGTTCTATCTGACATTTAACGTGATTGGAGCAGGTCTGCAGAAACTATTAGAGATGGGGATAGATGCGCTCACGGTTCAGGTGGGAAAGCTTCTCACCGCAGCAAATGTAAATGTGGTGGTCAAGAGTCTGGTTATGGATGGAATATTTGCAGGAGTGGGAAGTGTGCTCAGTTTCCTTCCAATAATTGTTACCTTGTTCTTCTTCCTGTCACTTATGGAGGACAGTGGATATATCGCAAGAGTCGCATTTGTAATGGATAAGCTGCTAAGGAAGATCGGACTTTCCGGCAAGAGTATAGTTCCGATGCTGATAGGCTTTGGTTGTACGGTTCCGGCCGTCATGGCAACCAGGACACTCCCGAGTGAGAGAGACCGAAAGATGACTATTCTGCTCACTCCATACATGAGCTGTTCGGCTAAGCTTCCTATATATGCGTTCTTTGTAAGCGCATTCTTCCCTGGAAAGGGCGGCCTTATTATGGCAGGGCTTTATTTCCTCGGAATTGCGATAGGAATAATCGTAGCTATGGTTTATCGGAGCACATTGTTTAAGGGCAATGCGGTTCCTTTTGTCATGGAGCTTCCAAATTACAGACTTCCGGGTGCGAAGAACGTAGGCCAGCTCCTGTGGGAGAAGGCAAAGGACTTTCTTCAGAAGGCGTTCACAGTCATATTCCTAGCAACTATATGTATCTGGTTCCTTCAGAGCTTTGATATGCACCTCAATATGGTGAAAGACTCGCAGGACAGCATACTTGCTGCGATAGCCGGACTTTTGGTGCCGATATTTAAGCCGCTTGGACTTGGCGACTGGAGAATATGTACGTCGCTCATAAGTGGTATCATGGCGAAGGAGAGTGTGGTATCCACACTCGAGATTCTGTTTAACGGATCAGTGACCGCAGCTATCACAACCAGGGCTGCAGCATCGCTGCTTGTATTCAGCCTGCTTTACTCGCCTTGTATAGCAGCCATCGCCTCCATCAAGAGAGAGATGGGACATCGCTGGGCTGTCATGGTAGTGATCTGGCAGTGCGTTGTGGCGTGGCTTGCAGCATTTGTGGTGTATATGATAGGTGGAATCCTGTGATAGAATCCTGGAGTATGTCTGGTCTGATACATTCTGGAATACGTTTGGTATTAGTGTATTATCACACCAGTTTCTTCTCCGTCCACTTTCCGCTTCGCCAGCGCAGGACCATACCCACTGCGCGCACACATTCGTCACAGGCAAGGCCTATGTAGGCGCCGGTTGCAAGGAGCCCAAAGTGCAGGCCGAACATCCATGTACCGCCGACAGCACACACGTACATAAAGACCGCTGCTATGACAGCCGGGAATACCGCATCTCCGCTGGTCTTTAAGGCCTGGCCGTAGACAAGGTTGGTAACTCTGCCGACCTCGAGGATGATGTCAATTGCAAGAAGCCTTGTGACAATATGAACCATGTCCGGGTTGTCGGTGAACAGTCTCATGGTCCATGGGGCTGTGACAGCAAATAAAGTTTCAAGACAGGTCGCCACGATCACACCGATGATGGCGGCCTTTTTGGTATCTCTTTTACATGCCTCTATATCACCGGAACCGATATGCCATCCTGTCATGATGGCATTTGCCTGGGCAAGTGCTGAGCCGACGCAGAAGGAGAAGTTGCTTATCTGGGCTGCGTAGGATCGTGCCGTGACATTTATTCCGTCAGTATCCATCTGGTTCAGAAACTTGACAACCAGCATCATGGCGACATTGTACAGAACGGATTCGAAGGCAGATGGCAATCCGACCCTGATGATCTGTGAAAGGACAGTTCTGTTAGAAAGCCTTTCGGGATTTTTTCCTGCTTTTACAAGGGTGCAGGAGAAAAAGATAACAATTGCAAGGTTGATAACCTTGGATATGACTGTCGCTGCAGCGACACCCTGCACCCCTTTATGCAGCGCAAATAGAAAAACTGCATTTAAGGCGAAGTTTACAAGGTTGCCGATTATGGTAGCGATGAGAGGCTGCTTTGTATGGCCAAATGCTCTGAGGTAGCTTGCAAATATTGGAATCAGTGCATTCAGAAAGCACCCTCCGCCAACAATCTCAAGATAGCTCATGGCAGGTTCCCTGAGGTTTCCTGCTATTCCGATCAGGTCAAGAATACTGCCGGAGAAGACGAACAGGAATATGGACATTCCCACACCTATGACTGAATTAAATATAAGGCCAAGCTGACGAGCCTGATAGGCAATGCCAGGCCTGCCTGCGCCTATGTTCTGAGTCATGACAGTCATCATTCCTGATGATATGATGGAGAACATGATGATAAACATGCCTATGTAGCTGTTGGCGGTTCCGACAGCACCTACGGCATAGTCGCCTACTGATGAGAGCATAAGTGTGTCCACCATGCCAGACAGCATATAGAATAGTGTTTCAAAACATATAGGTATAAAAAGTGCGGATAATTTCTTCATATAATCAGTACTCCTTTGGTGATGGGTATAAAATCATGAGTTATAACTAAATTGTATAATATCGCATTGATATCGCAAGAATCTTGTACTATTTCAATTAAAAGTTGCACATATTCTACATATGAGTTAATATGACGAAGTTGCATGATATAAAAAGCAACGCAATATATAATAAATCAATATCAGGGGATAATGATGTACGCAGAATTAAAGGAAAATCATCCGCACGGAACAAGAGAATATCCGTTTTGTGAGTATCACATGCGATACTCGCCTCATGCATTTCAGATCCCGGTCCATTGGCATGATGAGGTGGAGATAATATATGTGAGGAAAGGTCCGCTTACGGTGGAGATTGATGGGCAGAAGTTTACAGGGGAAGACGGCTCAGCGTTTATTGTAAGTCCGGGAGTGTTGCACATGATGAGTGCTCCGGACACTCCTGTGGACTATTTTACATTTATATTTCCTCTGGAATTCATATCATTTCAGACCAAGGATGCCCTGGAGGATGAAGTGTTTTTTCCGCTCAGGAATCACACCCGGGGATTCAGACCAGAAGTGGCGAACCGGAATCTGCTTGGGCAACTCATACCTATTCTTGATGAACTGGCGGAGGAGAATGGAAAAATGGGCACACACAGACAGATACAGGTAAGGATCCGGCTTTTACAGATGATGGATCTGCTTGTGGAATATGGTCAGCTTGAAGAGCTGACAAGGAATGCATCAGGTGAACTGGAAAAGGAAATACTTCTGTATATACAGGATAATTATCATGATCACATAGGGCTTGCTGAGCTCTCTGAACATTTTCATTTGTCAGAAAAATATATGTCAAGGTTATTCAGCGAGAGATTTCACATGACACTTACCCAGTATGTGAACTATGTGAGACTTAGATATGCAAGGCATCTTCTTGAGTCAACAGACCTGCCGGTCACGGAGATTGCCATGAGATCAGGATATCCAAATGTAAGCTATTTCATCAGAAGGTTTTCTTCTGATGTGGGAGAGTCTCCACTCAGATATAGAAATGGTAAAACCGGAAGAAATAAGAAAAATAAAATAAAAAATTCAAAAAACGATGTCTGTTGACGAATGTAATGGATAAACATATAATTACAGTATTAAATCAATAACATCTGAGGAGACCGTGAATGAGAATCAGACAATTTAGAGAAGACCATTGGGACAGATTGCCTACGATAAGGATACAGAAGGCCGTCCTTGATAATTTCAAGAGTGTTGAGCATGGAGAGATAGTATTTGCATGCGGAAAGAAATATGTTCCGTATGGAACGGAAGCAGATATATTGGGGCTGTATGGACAGAATGGCTCAGGTAAGACGAGCTTTATAGAGGCGCTTGCAATATTAAAGCTCCTTATGATGGGCGTTGAAGTACCCGGAGTATACGCTGAATGTGTGGCAAAAGGACAGGATAAGTCCAGGCTTGAGTTCACATTTGATCTTCAATACCCAGATGGACGGATAAGGAAGGCAGTGTATGAGTTTGCACTCTCAGCAGTTGAGATCGAGCAGGCGGGCGGCTTTGGACAGTATGTAGCAGACGATGCCGGCAGTTCGCAGCACTCAAAGTACAGGGTTAAGATAAGTGATGAGAAACTCAGTATGGCGGGTGACTTTGATGGCAGAAAGATCATAATGCAGCCGATCATAGATACATCCGTGGATGAGAGACCATTTGGCCCTGTGTCAAAACAGAAGTTTTTCGTGGCGGGTGGCAAAAAGTCTCTGGATGAGCTGAACATAGTGAGAAGGCTTGCGGAGGAGAAATCAGCATCATTTGTGTTCTCCCTCGGTGCTGCAAAGGTATTTGATGACTGTGGGCTGTACTCGGAGTTTTACCAGGTTGTGCTGGAGCTTGCGTATTACAGTCAGCTCTATCTTCATGTTGTGGATACTAAGTCCACAGGATATATAAGACTCAACTATGGATTGCCGCTGTATACACAGAGTGGACGTTATCTGTTAAAGACTGATATGCCGAACATAATGCCTGATCTTGTGTTCACTGAGCTTAAGACGCAGTTCGACAATATAAATATAGTCCTCAGCCAGATAGTTCCCGGACTCAATGTGAACATGCATGAGCTGTCGCCGACTATGATGAAGGATGGAAGTATAGGACATGTTGTGGAGATTGTGTCCAGTAGAAACGAATCTGATATGAGCAGAGAACACAATGCAGAGACGGCACCGGAGGGCAGACTTATGATGCCGTTCCGATATGAGTCTGACGGAATAAGAAAGATCGTGTCGGTACTCAGCCTTATAATAGATGCATACAATGAACAGTCATGTACGATAGCAATAGATGAGCTGGATGCAGGCGTGTTTGAATATCTTCTTGGCGAGGTGCTTCAGACGTTCCAGGAATCCGGCAAGGGCCAGTTTATATTCACATCACACAATCTGAGACCTCTGGAGGTTATCAATAAGGATTTCATATGCTTTACGACGACCAATCCGGAGAACAGGTATATCAGGATGAAGGGAATCGGCAATACCAATAATCTGAGAAGTACGTATTTCAGGGAGATACTTGTGGGGGAACAGGACGAAGAGCTGTATAGAAATACAAAGAAGTACAAGGTCGTATCAGCTTTCAGAAAGGCGGGGATTGATAATGGGGAAGCGACCTAGGAAGAAGATCGTGCTGTTTCTAGTTGAGGGGATGTCGGATAAGAATGCCCTTGAGATACCATTTGGACAACTTCTGGATGATATCGATCCGGATATCCTGCTTGAATTTGCGATGGTTGTGAAGGATGATGGAACACCCGGGGGAGATATTACGTCAAAGAATGGAATATATCCTGACAATATAGAACGTTTTATAGATGAGATCATGGTCAGCCCATTCCTCAAGCAGACAGGGCTTTATCCCAAGGATATCATGGAGATAGTGCATTTCGTGGATACGGATGGTGTATATATTGCTGACGATCTGGTGGCATCCAGCGGTAACGAGAGTGATGCGCCTGTTTATTATTCCGATTATATAGTCACGGGCAATCCTGCGCACGTGGTTGAGCGGAATCACAGAAAGAGTGAGAATCTCGATGTGCTTTCATCGCTTTCATCCATCAAGATAGGGAGCAAGAAGATAAAGTATTCAACGTATTATTTTTCATGTAATCTCGATCATTTCCTTCACGGAGATGCGAATTACAACGATCACGACAAGACCAGAAAGGCACTGGAATTCTCTATGGCGCATGAGGATTCGGGATCTCTGGAGAGGTTCTTCAATGAGACTGAGATGGACACAGTTGGAATGTCATATGATGAGTCATGGAATTTCATAAGGAATGGAGAGAATTCTCTGAAGAGACACACGAATGTCAATCTGCTCATACAGAGACTGATGAGTCTTGCAGGGCGGAGAGGAGGAACATATGGGAAAGAATAAAAATGACGATGGTATATATAAGAAACCTACGCGTGGTTTCAGCAAGAGAACGAATATGATAGTGGGCATTGCGTTTGTGATATTTGTTCTGGTCTGCTGCATAATAAGGATGTTCGTGTAAGGTTTCAGTAAAGAAAATCAGCGGTGGTTGATTTTTAAAATCTTCATGTTATACTTGGCTTAGTTATATGAAGATATTCAAGGAGGATAGACCTGTGTTTGGTAGTAAATCAAGCAAGAAAACGGGACTGAAAATTATAATTGTTGGCTGTGGAAAGGTCGGTGTTGCGATCCTTAAACAGCTGGCGAATGAAGGACATGACATAACGATCATAGATAAAGATCCGCAGAAAGTAGCGACATATTCCAATCAGTATGATGTGATGGGGGTTGTCGGAAATGGTGCAAATCACAGCGTACAGCTGGATGCCGGAATACAGAATGCGGATCTTATTGCGGCAGTGACATCATCAGATGAGCTTAACATCCTGTGCTGCACTATAGCAAAGCAGGTCGGAGACTGTGCAACCATAGCAAGACTGAGAGACCCGGATTATAGTAAGGAGGCAAGTTATCTGAGAGAGAAGCTTGGACTTACAATGATAATCAACCCGGAGCTTGAGACTGCCATAGAGGTATCCAGAGTGCTCTATCTGCCTACTGCGCTGGAGATCAACTCATTTGCACATGGACAGGCGGAGATGACAAGGATCAAGATACCAGAGAAGAACGTGCTGGACAACAAGAGCATAGCTGATCTTGGTAAGGATCTTGCAAGCAGACAGAAACCGATCAATATACTTATTGCTGCAGTGGAGAGAGCCGGTGAGTTCTATATACCTTCCGGAGATTTCGTCCTTAAGGCAGGAGATATAATGTCGTGTGTAGGAACAAGACCGATGTCCCGTAAATTCATGGAACATATAGGTTTCAAGACAGCCAGGGTAAAGGACACCATGATAATAGGTGGGGGCAATGTAGCATATTATCTGGCTGGACAGCTTTTGAATATGGGCATCTCCGTGAAGATAATAGAAGAGAATAAGAATCGTTGTGAGGAGCTTTCTGTATTACTTCCCAAGGCTATAATCATAAATGGTGATGGAACAGATCAGGAGATATTGAATGAGGAAGGTCTCGGGGAGACAGAGTCATTTGTATCATTGACTGGAATTGATGAGGAAAACATACTTCTGACACTCCATGCGAGAAAGCATTCCAATGCAAAGACGATAACCAAGATCAACAGGAGCAATTTCCGTGAGGTTATAAACAGTCTGGATCTTGGCAGCGTTGTGTATCCGTGCAGTATCACAGCGGAGTCCATTGTTGCGTATGTAAGAGCAAAACAGAACTCTAACAGCAACAATATAGAGACTCTTTATCATATGTTTGATTCAAGGGCAGAGGCGATAGAATTCAGGGTCGATGTGAAGTCTGAGGTGACGGATATTCCACTCAAGGATCTGAAGCTCAAGAAGAATCTGCTTATTGCGTTTATAAACAGAAATGGTTCGATACTTCTTCCTACAGGACAGGATTCCATACAGGTTGGAGATACAGCCATGATAGTTACAACGGAGACCGGATTTACAGATATACGAGATATACTGGCTTAGGAGGCGCGCTATGAATAATTCCATGATCATATACATACTCGGGCAGGTCGTGAGACTCGAGGGAATATTGATGATCATACCATGTATCACGTCTCTTATATATCAGGAGCATGAAGGGTTTGCTTTTCTTGTGGTCATTCTTGCCTGTGTTATAGTGGGTACACTTATGACTATAAGAAAACCATCGAATCAGACTATATATCTGAAAGAGGGGTGCATAGCCACGGCGTTTAGCTGGGTGCTGCTCAGTATATTCGGTTGTATGCCTTTTGTAATATCAGGGGAGATCCCATCATTTACAAATGCACTTTTTGAGACGGTGTCGGGACTTACAACCACAGGAGCAAGTATCCTGAGCGATGTTGAGGCGATGTCCCACGGAATGATGCTCTGGAGATGCTTTACGCATTGGATAGGTGGAATGGGAGTCCTGGTATTTCTGTTGGCCATCATTCCTATGAACAGCGCATCCGGATCGAATATGAATCTTATGAAAGCGGAGAGCCCTGGTCCATCGGTGGGTAAGCTTGTGCCAAGACTTAAGCACACTGCGCGTATACTTTACGCAATATATTTTGCCATGACGCTGCTTGAGGTGGTTCTTTTATTGTTTGGACGAATGAGCTTATTTGATGCGTTATGTACAGCTTTTGGAACGGCTGGAACTGGTGGTTTTGGCATCAAGAACGACAGCTTTGCAAGTTTCTCGCCTTACATACAGTGGGTAGTAACAATATTCATGATGCTGTTTGGCGTGAATTTTAACTTCTATTACTATATATTATATAGAAACGTGAGAAAAGCTCTGTCCATGGAGGAGGTAAGAACGTACTTCCTGATAATCCTTGGAGCTATCGGAATAATATTTGTCAACATTATGCAGACCATGTCAAATGCCTGGGATGCGCTGAGACATGCATCGTTCCAGGTTGCATCCATCATAACCACAACAGGATATGCATCGGCAGACTTTGATCAGTGGACGCAGACATGTAAGACCGTGCTCGTGATACTGATGTTCATAGGTGCCTGTGCCGGAAGTACTGGCGGCGGTATGAAGGTGTCAAGACTTATCATAATGTTCAAGACGGTTGTCAAGGAACTCAGCTCGTATTTCCACCCGAAGAATATCAAGAAGATCAAGATGGATGGAAGACCGGTGGAGCATGAAGTTGTGAGAGCAGTAAATGTGTATTTCATAACACTCATGGGCATATTTACAGTATCGGTTCTTCTGGTGTCCATTGAGGGCCGGGATCTCATCACGAATTTCACTGCTGTGGCTGCCTGCCTCAACAACATAGGACCGGGACTTTCACAGGTAGGACCTACACAGAACTTTGGAATGCTCACAGGATTTACAAAATATGTGCTCATGTTTGATATGCTGGCGGGCAGACTGGAATTGTTCCCACTCCTGCTCATATTCAATCCGGGTGTATACCGGGATATGTTCATGGGCGCAGTGAGATATGTAAGAAGAAGAATCTCGGCAAGAAGAGCTAAAAGGGTTACAAGTTGATAAATGTTATCATTTCAAACAGGGCATATATGATTGACACAGAGGCAGAAATTGGATATACTCGTAGATAGTTAGACACACCTAACTATAGCTCTTCCAATCATTTTATAAAGAAAAGGCGGGAATTCCTTACTATGCTGAGGGGTTTCCGTTTTTTCTTGTGTTGGGGCTTAAAATTCCTTAACAAGCGTAAATACATGTAATCAATGGAGAATTATTTGATATAATGGACACAGTTTTGAAGCAGAACAGATGTGGATGACTATATATATTGTATTGTAAATGTACTCAACGGATAAGGAGTGGGATAATGGACAACGAAAAAGAATCAATAAAGGTACTGGTAGTGGACGATGAACAGGATATAAGAACTCTGTTGAATATATATCTGAAGAAGCTTGGATACGAGGTGGTTGAGGCTGCAGATGGCGTGGAGGCGGTCGAGGCCGCAAGAGCCAATAGCGATATAGATCTTATAGTTATGGATATCATGATGCCAAAACTGTCTGGAACAGAGGCGTGTGAGAGAATCAGAGAATTCTCATCAGTTCCGGTGCTCTTCCTCACAGCCAAGACAAAGGAGCCGGATCAGAATGAGGCATATGTGGTTGGAGGAGATGATTTCCTTCCAAAACCATTCACCCAGAGTGATTTCAACAGAAAGGTGAATGCGCTCATAAGAAGATATACAGTGTACAGAGGTAAGTCTGAGGTTGATGCCAAGAATGTATCTGTTGGCAACATAAGCATTGATTCGTTCAAGAGAATAGTCACGAAGAATGGAGAGGTCGTCAAATTGACTGACAAGGAATATGCGCTTTTGTTTTTCCTTGTGGAGCATCGTGGCAAGCCATGGTCCCTTGAAGCATTGTATGAGAATATATGGCAGGAGAAGTATCTCCCATCATCCTCCAATACAGTCATGGTGCATATACTTAGACTCAGACAGAAGATAGAGGATAATTCGGCACAGCCTGAGATCATCAGAACCATATATGGAAAGGGATATCAGGTAGACTGATATGAAGAAGACATTCAGGCGCACACTCAGGGTCAAGATGTTGATAGTTGTTGTATGTGGTCTTGTGCTTTCGGTGCTGGCGTTTTTTGCGGGAGTATTTGTACTGAACAAATACATATCCGATGTGTATATGAGTGATGCAAATGTACAGCGCAGATCCATGAAGCAGATACAGAGCTTCGCTGCGTATGTGACCAGCCATTCCATGAAGGCCACGGACACAAGAGCGCTCAGGGCATGGCAGGAACAGCATGACAACATATATATGCTTGTATACAACAACAATGACATAATATTTGACTCCCAGTGGATGGTAGAGAAGCGTGGCGCATACAAATATGTCATAACCAACTCTGATACAGGCGAGACTGTTATATTGATACAGGATAATTACGGAACAATAAGAAAGATCAGGAGACAGAGCGGCAGCAGTGCAACATATAAAAAGAGTGATAGCGCTGAGGCTGGAACTGACACAGAATATGATTCGACTGATTCAGGGGAAAGCAGCTTGTATGAAGAGGATGTGCAGGAGGCCAATTATAACTTTTATCCGGTCCTGTTCAAGGATGGAGTGTTCGATGTATGTATCGTGGACTATTCGGATGATACCCTCATTGAGGTAGGCAGGGTCGTGATATTCGTGCTGTGCTGTATGATGTTCATAGGCATCATCATATACTACTTTGGCCGGGAGATAAGCAGGATGCGAAGGCTGACCAATCAGGTCATGGATATCAAGAACGTTGACATTAATGGTCCGATCACCGTCAAGGGCCAGGATGAGATACGCTTTCTTGCGGAGAATATTGACACCATGAGGGAGACCATCATAGAGCAGCTCAGCAGGGAGCGGGAGGCATGGCAGGCCAACAGTGATCTTGTGACGGCCATGGCCCATGATATAAGAACTCCGTTGACTGTCATGGCGGGTTACCTTGAACTGATGAAGAACAAGGAGTATTCATCACAGGAGGAACTGGATGAGTACATCAGGATAAGCTCTGAGAAGGCAGAACAGCTCAGGATGATGTCCGACAAGATGTTCAGATATTTCTATGTATATTCAAAGGGGGGCGACGATCTCAATATGGAGACGTTCCAGGTGGGACCGTTCCTTGACCAGATGCTTGGAGAGTATGTGGTGCTGCTCGGAGAGAATGGTTATCAGTTCAACATAAACATATCGGACAAGGAGGCTGAGATATCGGTGGATGTACAGGGGATGAAGAGAATCACCGACAATGTGTTCACCAATATAAGAAAGTATTCTGACAAAACAAAGCCTATAGATGTGAGAGTGTATGTGGATGCAAGAAAAGTGCGTATATTCTTCAGAAATTATGTCAGTGCGGAGAGCGGCAAGGCTGAGAGCACCCATATCGGAACACTCACATGCCAGAAGATGGCAGAGGAGATGAATGGTTCTTTTGTGACATGCCGAAAGGGAAGATTATATGAGGCTACACTTACCCTTCCAAATGTCCTGTATGATGACAATGCTGCGATACCGACTCAGGGGCTTACTGCATTGCTGTCAAGTGGCAGATACAGTGCGACGGATGGGCAGGGCCACGATCACAGAAGAGGAAAGAAATAGATTGTTGGATAAGAATGTATATAATCCAGGCTGTGCAGTCTAAGAACTGGCTGCGCGGCCTGGATTTTCAATAATATCCATATATAAATAAAGCACAAACATGGTATACTAACAGTGGCGGTTGTTTTATGTCCGCTCCAAGGGAGGTACAGTATATGAATATTTTGTTTTATGATACCAGAAAATATGACAGGGATTCATTTGATACGATAAAGGACAAGTATCCACAGCTCTGCATAGATTATGTGGAAGCAGATCTGTCGGTCAGAACTGCAAGACTGGCAAGGGGATATGAGGCAATATGCGCATTTGTCAGCTCGGATGTGAGCGCATCGGTGGTGAATGCCCTCGGTGAGGCTGGGGTAAAGCTGATACTAATGAGGTGTGCAGGTTTCAATAATGTGGACCTTAAGGCAGCAGATGAATGCGGTATTACAGTTATGAGGGTGCCTGGATATTCACCAGAGGCTGTTGCGGAGCATGCCATGGCCCTGGCAATGGCGGTGAACAGAAAGCTCCACAAAAGCTATATAAAGGTGAGGGAGAATAATTTCAGCCTGGTGGGACTCACAGGAATGAATTTCCATGGCAAGACAGCAGGTATAGTTGGAACAGGTAAGATAGGAGCAGCCATGGCGAGGATATGTCATGGTTTTGGGATGAACGTTATAGCGTTTGACATGTATCACAATCCTGACCTTGATTTTGTGACGTATGTGGAGCTCCCGGAGCTGCTTCAGACCGCGGATCTGATCTCATTGCATTGCCCGTTGACCGATGACACGTATCACATGATAAATAAAGACACCATAGCCCAGATGAAGGACAATGTTATACTGGTGAACACATCCAGAGGGGCACTCATCAAGACGGATGACCTGATATCTGGAATAAGAAGCCGCAAATTCTTCGGTGTAGGTCTTGATGTATACGAGGAGGAGACTGGTAATGTATTTGAGAACAGGGAGGATGATATATTGGAGACATCCATAACCGCCAGACTTCTCTCGTTCCCAAATGTCATAGTGACATCACATCAGGGCTTCCTGACGGAGGAGGCACTGGAGGCTATCAGCAGAACCACATTGGACAATGCGGTGAACTTTGAGAAAGGCCGTGTAGACAAGGCAAATCTTGTTGTGTTATGATGGGCGAATAAAGCAGTATGGAGGACAGACGGATGAATATCAATGAAATATTTGACGGCTTGGACAAGCTGTTTGCCGAAAACAGAATATCTGAAGTTGAGAGGTATCTCACACAGGCACTGAGTGAGGCCAGGTATGATGGTGACCGTGAATCCATGCAGGCAATATACAATGAGCTTATCAGCTTTCACAGGTCCACGGGGGAATACGACAAGGCGTTGTATTTCTGCAGACAGGTGATAAGACTGGCGAAAGAGATGGAGATAGAAGATACGGTGCCATATGGAACCACGTTGATGAATGTGGCGAATACTAACCGGGCGGCGGGCAATCTGCTTGAGGCACTTGCGTATTTTAAACAGGTCAGGAATATATACCAGGGGCAGGTCAGTCATTATGATATATTGATGGCCACTTATTACAACAACCTTGCTCTGGTATATCAGGACCTGGGTGATTATGACAATGCTGTCGACTCATTTGAACAGGCACTTGCCATCATAGAACGGCACGAGAATGCGGGTCCGGAAATCACAGCAACTTATGTAAGCCTGGGAGAGAGCCTGCTGCGGGCCGGACGCTTTGAGGAGGCGAAGGACAGACTGGTTGAAGCGGTGCGCAGGTATCAGCTAATGGGAGAGCGTGGTTACCACTATAGTGCGGCATTGTCAGCGGTCGCCGAGGCATGCTACAGACAGGGGGACTGTGTACAGGCGCTCAAGTATTATCAGCTGGCGGCTGAGGAGATATATGGCATTTATGGAGATAATGATACATACAGGGTTATAATGGGCAATATAGATACAGTTAAGTCCGGATTGTAGAACTGAATACATATATCGGGAGGAAGCGCCATGCTTCCTCCCGATATATGTATATATAAGTTTGATATAGGATACAGACTGGAATGAGGTTCATGGATGGGAGAAAGATATGAATTACAATGGTAAGGTGCTGGATGTTATAGAAGAGGTAAAGAAGGTAGTTGTTGGAAAGGATATATGTGTTGCCAAGATCATGGCATCAATAATAGCAGGTGGCAACATACTTATGGATGACGTGCCTGGAGTAGGTAAAACTACTATGGCACTTGCATTTGCAAATGCCATGGGGCTGGAGAACAAGAGAATGCAGTTTACACCTGATGTTCTCCCGGGGGACATAACCGGGTTTACAATGTATGACAGGATAACGAATAAGTTTGTATACAGACCGGGTGCAGTAATGTGTAATCTGTTCCTGGCTGACGAGATCAACAGAACTTCGCCGAAGACACAGTCAGCTCTTCTCGAGGTTATGGAAGAAGGTCATGTCACTGTTGATGGAGTTACCTATCCAGTTCCGGAGCCGTTTATCGTCATAGCAACTGAGAATCCGATAGGAAGTGCGGGAACACAGCTTCTGCCGGACTCACAGCTGGACAGATTTATGGTATGTCTGAAGCTTGGATATCCATCTATAGAGAATGAGCTGGACATTGTGAAGGGAAGAACTTCAGCCCATGGATTTGAACAGGTTCATCCTGTTATAGGTGCGGAGCAGCTTCGTATGATCCGCGATGAGGTTACACAGGTTAAGGTCAGTGATGATGTGTATTCGTATATAGGACAGCTGGTCACAGAGACCAGGGATAATCCGAGCCTTGAGCTGGGAGTCAGTCCTCGAGGAACCATAGCACTCACCAAGATGGCGAAGAGCTGGGCGTATATAAGTGGCAGGGATTTCGTTATACCTGAGGATGTGCAGATGGTGTGGACCGATGTGGTGAGGCACAGGATCATACTGAATGCCAAGGCAAGGGTGAACCATATCACACAGGAGGCGGTTCTCAAGGATATCATGGAGAGGGTTTACAAGCCTACAGTGAGAAAGAGAAGCGCGCAGAGAAGATAGAACTGTGGCAGGAAGTATCAGAATCAGTTGAGGATCGGGTAGAGAATGAGACGAGGAATAGTATATATTGTGTTGGTGCTTGCCAGCGTATATATAGGGATAATCAATAAGGAGAAGGCGTACTTCTATGTTGCAGCACTGATGCTGGCTGTTATGATATGTCTTATTGTGGGACTGGTGGTAAGTTACATAAAGACATCCATAGGTATGAAGATCAATATACCGGTGGTGGAAAAGAACAGGACATTTCATCCTGAACTGACGGTCAGTGTGGATGGCGGTCAGGTTCCGTATGTATCTGCTGCGTTCAGAGTGATGGCAGCAGGGATGAAGAAGAAGCAGCACAGCAGTTTCAGACAGATAGACAATGGGAATGGCGTGTGTCAGGCGGATATGACTCTTGCCGTCAGTGGAAGGTATGAGATAGGCGCACTGGATGTGAGGGTTTATGACGCATTTCACATGTTCTATATAAGAAAAAAGGTCCGGACGACGGCACATGTGTATGTTCTGCCGCAGTGCTATCTCATGCCTCTCAACGTGTCCAAAAGTACGAGGGACTTTGTGACAGACAGTGATGTGTACCATGCTGATCTGCGCGGCGATGATTCCTCTGAGGTATATCAGGTTAGAGAGTACAGGCCGGGAGATCGTATGATGAATATACATTGGAAGCTCTCTGCCAGACAGGATGAGATCATGGTGAGGGATATGTCCAAAAGTTTGTCGTGTCCGGTTATCATCTGTGTGAATCTGGATGGAAGGGACAGCCGTAACTATGGACAGTCCATGTCGGTTACCCTTGAATCCATGGTATCACTGAGTTTTTCACTCATAGATGTAAAGGTTCCGCATTTTATCGCATGGTATGATCCCCAGGAGATGTCCATAACAAGATACAGGATAATCCGTGAGGAGGATGTGTACGATGCAGCTGCCAGAATGTCGTATGTTGATGCCCGCAATATGGACAGATATGATGTGATCGGCATGTACAGGGAAAAGTTCAGAGGCGAAGATTTTACAAGTTTTATAGATATTGACATGAAGGGTAATATACAGTGCGGAGATGATTCTCACAAGGTTGAGTTTGAATCTCTCAAGGAGGACCTTACCCATATATGTCTTACGGTATAGATTGGAGTGCGAAGTTGAAGATTATATTGAGTCTGGCTGTGTGGATGCTGGCATCGGGTATGGCTTATCTGGTGGGGGACATCGCATTCAGCTCGGATATAAACAAATATATAGAGCCATCCGGTCTCACAGCCGTATGTGTATTGGGCGGATTGGCCATAGCTGCACTGTACAGCTTATGGTATATTCTGCGAAAAGAAAACAGGCTTACAGATCTGCTGGTTCCTGTGTGTATGATGCTGGCGTGGGGGCTTGCAAGAAGAAAAATCCTGTATTCCGGCGGAAGAGGAATGATATACAGTATAGCATATGAGATCAGGAAGTCATACGGTATAAAGACCGGTGCCATAGACCTGGATTATATAAGTATGAGCGCAGTATCGGAGTTTGTGCTGTTCGTTGTCGCTGCAGCCATGTTCTTTGCGGCATATATGATATTCAGGTGCGGCAGTGTCATGATTGCTGTTGGGCTGGCTTTTCTTTTCATGGCGTCAGGAGCCATGCTGGATGTAAATGTGAGTGCTCCGGGGATCATACTTACGGTATTGTCCCTCATCATAATCAGATATGCACTTGCACGCAACGGACAACCGATATCCATTGTATGGAATGTAGCGGTGCCTCTTGTGACGCTGGCCGTGTGTGGTGTGGCAGCCATGTTCATATATGGCAGTGCTTATGACAGAGGAGTAAAGCTTCAGGGTGTGCTGATAGAGATGGTGGAGAATGTGGAGTATTTTCTCTCGGGTGATTCGGGAAAGGGGTATTCTGAGTATTATAAGGTAGACGGATCAGAGGTCGATCCATCGGATGATGTGGTGGATGAGATCACCAGAGACGAGAAGCCGGAGGGCAACCTGTATGTGAAGTCCAGAAGCTATGTGGTATACGATAATGGCACATGGAGAAACAGGGATATAGGATACAGTCCGGACAGTGAGATATTGACGAGGTATGACAGGGACACATTCAGTGCATATGCCAGCGCGGTCAGGGAGCTGACCTCGGATGCAGAAGACAGTACAGAAGCGGTTATCGATGAGCTGGTTGCATATATAAGGGAGCACATATCGTATACGGTATCGCCAAAGCCATTTGACAATGGTACCGATCCTATTCTGTATGCATTGTATACAGGGCATGAGGGATACTGTGTACACTATGCGTCAGCTGCCGCCATAGGCCTGAGGACAGTTGGAATACCGACAAGATATAACACGGGATATGCGGTGCCTTCATCGGCCTGGACGGAACAGCCGGATGGCACATATCATGCGTATATACTGGACAAATACAGCCATGCCTGGATAGAGGTATACGATAAAGACCAAAAAGACTGGGTGATAGTGGATGCAACACCATTGGGAGACCGCTCAGACACGCTTGGTATTCCTGATGAGCCCACGGAGGCTCCGAAGAATAGCAGTGAGGTTACTGAAGAACAGACAGATGTCAACAGCACGGAGATGACCACTGAAGTGACAGAGGAGATGAGCACTGAAAGCAGTGAGGAGATAACTACTGAGACAACGGAGAACAGAGCGTCAGGAATAGAGAATGATACGACAGATGATGGAATGAGCACAGATGGCAATGGTTCGGGAACCACAGCGGGTGAGAACACTGGAGATGGACAGGGACATGGTCTTTCAACAGTCTTTGACAGTCGTGTGTTCCGTGTGATAGCCATTGTAGTTCTGGGTGTCATTTTATGTATGTCGGTGGTATCGATAAGGCGGCGTGTGATCGTTGTCAGAAGACGCCGTAAGCTGGTGGGTCGTGACCGTATAACTGCAGTACATGAGATGTCGGCGGCCATGTATGAGATGCTTACATTTGCCGGGCTTACGGATGGTGCAGGATCGGATGACCGGGAATATGCAGAGCTTGTTACGGAGCGGTGCAGGATCATCAAGTCGGATGAGTTTGCAGAATTCATTGCATGTGTACAGGCGGCTGTGTATGGACAGATTGTGCCGGATGATAATCAGCTGCTGGCAGCCAGAAGGCTGTACAATAAGATAAGAGCGTATACTTACTGGAGTCTTAATCTTAAGGACAGACTCATATGGAGGTATATAAGGTGCTACGATTGCGGAGCACGAAGAAAAAAACATGTCAGAAAAGAGTAGTAGGAAACATGGAATTTAGAAAAGGATTAAAGGATGGAATACCGATAGCACTGGGGTATTTCGCGGTAAGTTTTAGTTTTGGTCTGCTGGCGGTAAATTGCGGACTCACAAGTTTTCAGGCGGTTATAATAAGCCTGACAAATGTCACCAGTGCGGGACAGTTTGCAGGACTTAAGATCATCCTTGCGGGGGGAACTCTGGTTGAGATGGTACTCACCCAGTTCATAATCAATCTGAGATATTCCCTTATGAGTCTGTCACTCTCGCAGAAGCTTGGAGAGGCAGTGGGCATTAAGGAGAGGCTTGTGATCGCATTTGCAAATACTGACGAGATATTTGCGGTTGCCATGGGACATGTGAAGGAATTGACATTTGGCTATATGATAGGACTTCAGCTGCTGCCGATAGTCGGCTGGACGGGCGGAACCCTGTTCGGTGCGGTGGCATCGGGACTTCTTCCAAAGTCCGTAAGCAGCGCACTCAGTCTGGCACTCTACGGAATGTTCGTTGCCATAGTCATGCCGGTTGCGAAGAAGTCCAGACCGGTTGCCATAGTTGCGCTTGTGGCGGCAGTCATATCATGTGTGATGTATTACGTTCCGATATTCAAGTTTATATCGACAGGAATTGCCATAATCATAAGCACGGTGGCAGCCTCTGTGATAGGAGCTATATTCTTCCCTGTGGGAGCTGAGAAAGAAGAAAAGCAGGATGCTATAAAAAAGACAAAAGATAATAACGACGTGGAGGTGCAGTGATGAATATATACATATATATAATAACCATGGCGGTCGTCACTTACCTCATAAGAATGGTGCCGCTGGTGGCGTTTCGCAAGAAGATAGAGAACAGATTTGTCAATTCATTCCTCTACTATGTGCCGTATTCATGTCTCACGGCGTTGACACTTCCGTCCATTTTATACAGTACGGAGAGTATCATAAGCGCTGTATGTGGATTTGTGGTAGCGCTCATACTTGGAATCAAGCAGAAGGGGCTTATAGTTGTGGCTGCTGCGGCGTGTGTGACGGTGTTCGTGGTTGAGTGGATATTAAAACTGATGTAGAAATCTATGATGTCTGGAGATTTGGACCGGATGGCTGAGTATGACAAAACGATAAGAAGGAGGTAAGCAGGAAATACCTGTGTATGATATATGAGATTTCCGAAATTTATAAAAAGGGGCGATACGATAGGCTTTGTTGCGCCGTCATTTGGTTGTGATACAGAACCGTATAAGACTGCATTTGGCAGGGCGCAGGAGAACTTCAGGAATATGGGTTTTGGTATACAGATCGGGCCAAATTGTTATACCGGTGAAGGCATAGGAATCAGCAATAAGCCTGAGCTGTGTGGGCAGGAGATAAATGACTATTACACATCGGAGAAGAACGATGCACTCATATCCTGCGGCGGCGGAGAGCTCATGTGCGAGATACTTAACTATATTGATTTTGACAGGCTGAGGGCAGCAGACCCGAAGTGGTTCATGGGATATTCGGACAATACGAACCTCACGTTCCTGCTCACAACACTGTGCGACACGGCATCTATATATGGTCCGTGCGCGGCGGCATTTGGACAGGAGCCGTGGCACCGATCAGTTGCGGATGCTATGGCGGTCCTTCAGGGACAGAAGCTGTCATTTGCCGGATACGACGGATGGGAGAAGGAGTCCCTCAGGGATGAGGAGCATCCATTTCTGCCGTACAACATCACGGAGCCGAGGGTGATAAAAGGCTATCCAGAGAAGTTCCAGGTGAGCGGACGAATGATAGGCGGCTGCATGGACTGTCTGGTGAACCTTATAGGAACAAAGTTTGACCATGTTGGCGAATTCCTTGAGAGATATAAGGATGATGGATTTATCTGGTTTCTCGAGTCCTGCGATCTGAACGTCATGTCCATAAGACGTGCTATGTGGCAGATGGATGGTGGCGGCTGGTTCAGATACTGCAAGGGCTTTATGATCGGCAGACCGCTGCAGTTCGGACAGGAGCTGATGGGCCTTGACCAGTATCAGGCTGTGCTGGGGATCATAGGAAAATACAATGTGCCTGTTGTGATGGATGTGGATCTTGGACATCTGTCACCGATGATGCCTGTGGTATGCGGCAGCATGGGAACTCTTATGGTGGAAGGTCAGGATATGAGTCTTTCCATGGAGATGAGGTAGTGAGAAGCCTGTTGGCTGTTTGATTGGCTGAAAAAGGCTGAAAATGGTTGAAAAAATAAAGGCAAAAAAATAAAAAATACTATTGTGCAAAAAAATATATCGTGCTACACTAGGTGGCAGATATGACAAAGGCATAGACGGAAAGAGTAGTGTGATGGAGGCATCCAGAGAGAGCTGCATATGTGGATCGGATGAGATCAAATATTAATTCTGAACATATGGTGGGAGCAGCTTATGATATATCACATGAAGACCACTCCCGAGCCGTGCGCGATATAAGCGTCACCGCGTAGCTGCGTTAAAGGCATAATTGAGTTAAAAGTTAAGGTGGAAACGTGCATACGCACCCTTAGATAGTGGATATATCTAAGGGTGCTTTTTTAGTTGTTACAGGAAACTCATGTATAACCAGACGCCGGGCAGAATATATATTGATGTCTGCTGCGTCTGCAACGTATTTTCACTTTATAAGAAGTAAAAAGGAGAACTGACATGGTTAATTTCAAAGAAGACGAACAGCTTAAGACACTGAATCATTCCTGTGCACATCTTATGGCACAGGCTATCAAGCATCTGTACCCACAGGCAAAGTTCTGGGTAGGACCGGTAGTTGCTGAAGGATTCTACTATGATGTAGATCTCGGCGATGACGTTATCAGAGGCGAGGAAGATCTCGCAGCCATCGAGAAAGAGATGAAGAAGGTTGCCAAGAGCGGCAAGAAGATCATCCGCAAGGAGATATCCAAGGAGGAAGCTCTTGAGATGTTCAAGGATGACGAATACAAGCTCGATCTTATAAATGGACTTGAGGATGGAACGATCACATGCTATGAGCAGGGTGATTTCACAGACCTCTGCCGTGGACCTCACGTAGACAATGTAAAGCTTTGCCGTAACTTCAAGCTCATCAGACATTCAGGAGCTTACTGGAAGGGCGACAGCAAGAACAAGGTTCTCCAGAGAATATATGGTGTGTGCTTCCCTACAAAGGAGGAGCTTGAGGAGCATCTTCAGTTACTTGAGGAGGCTAAGGAGAGAGACCACAGAAAGATCGGCAAGGACATGCAGCTTTTCATGGTTGATGACCTCGTAGGACGTGGACTTCCAATGTTCCTTCCAAAGGGATATACAGTATGGCAGGAGCTTGAGAACTATATCAAGCGCAAGGAGAGAAAGCTTGGCTACCTCCACGTTATGACACCTTGTGTAGGTACAGTAAACCTCTACAAGACATCAGGTCACTGGGATCACTACAAGGACAACATGTTCCCTGCAATGGAGATGGAGGGAGAGTCATTTGTACTTCGTCCAATGAACTGCCCACACCACATGATGATATATGCAAACAAGATGCACTCATATAAGGATCTTCCTATCAGGATCGCTGAGATCGCACACGACTTCAGATTTGAGGCAAGTGGTACACTCAAGGGTATTGAGAGAGGAAGACACTTCTGTCAGAACGATTCACATATATTTGTGACACCAGACCAGATCGAGGAAGAATTTGCAGGAGTTGTTAAGCTCATATTTGACACATACAAGGATTTCGGAATCACAGATTACAGATGCGTACTGTCACTCCGTGACCCAGAGGACAAGGTAAAGTATCACGATGACGATGAGATGTGGAATACAGCAGAGAACGCTCTCAGAAGAGTTCTTGATGATATAGGAATCGATTACACAGAGGAGATCGGTGAGGCTGCATTCTACGGACCAAAGCTTGATGTAAATGTTAAGCCGGCCGTAGGAAATGAGTACACACTCTCGACATGTCAGCTCGACTTCTGTCTGCCAGCCAAGTTCGATCTGAAGTATATCGACAAGGACGGCGAGAAGAAGACACCTGTAGTTCTCCACAGAGCTATCCTTGGATCTCTCGACAGATTCATGGCTTACATCCTTGAGGAGACAAAGGGCAATCTTCCAACATGGCTTGCACCTGTACAGGTAAGAGTTATGCCTGTAAAGACAGACAACGAGGATCTCATGGCTTATGCTCATAAGGTTGTTGATGCCCTTGATGCCATCGACGTTCGTGTAGAGCTTGACGACAGAGCAGAGAAGCTTGGTTATCGTATGCGTGAGGGTCAGGTTCAGAAGGTTCCATACCTTCTCGTAATCGGATTCAACGAGGCTGAGAACGGAACAGTATCATACAGACTCCACGGTGAGGCTGACACAACAGTTCTTCCACTTGACGAGTTCGTACAGAAGATCGACACAGAGATCAAGACAATGGCTCACAAGTAAGAGCGAAAATTTTACACCACAGGTTCACTTACCCTGTCCGCAAGGACAGGGTATTATTTTTTTGTAAATAAATGCATAATGTGAGGGGGCACAGGATATGAGACAGGGATATAAGTTTATACGTGAGAGAGGCTGCGAGCATGACGATGATTATCTCAGTCATCTTTTTAACGATATTTTCTGTTGGACGAATGGCACATATAAGCTCTGTTATACACGCCCGGATATGGAGGCCGTGAACGGAGATAATATACTCGACATTGAGAATGGTGAGAATAAAATACTGTCATTTGACTATCATATGCAGCTCCTTGTAAGCAAGAGAAATAACCTGGAAAATACAGAAAAGGATAAGTCTGAGGATAACGAAGAAAACGATAGAGCGGTGTGGGAGACTCTGATAAATGCGGCGGCATACGACTTCCCAAATGTCAGGCAGCTCAAGGCGGATATACGGACTATACTTGATTCAGACATGGAAGATGCCCAGATCGTGAGGAATAATAGCGGAGATCCGTATGAAAAAGTGCTGTGTCTTGGGACTGAGGGGACACATGTGGAGGATGGATATGTTCTCAGAAGGATAAAGAGATACCCGGAGTGTGACAAGCCGGATCGGTATGAGCTGGAGATAGGAACAAATTGTGGGGCAGTTCCTGACAGTGCACATTTTTACCGTCTGATCGATCTGGACAGGGAGGATATCCGATGTCTGTATACTTGCGTTACGAGATTCATAGAAAATGCTGAGGACTTGTATAATCACCGGCTGAAACTTCGCCGGGATAGAGAAAAGCATAACAAGAGAATTGATGGCGAAGTCCTGATGTGCATGGAGAACAGCTTTAAACTTGTCACCGAAGGCGAAGAGCTGGCCAGTATCCAGTATTGGGATTTTAGAGGCGAAAAGCTGACAAAGGAATATAATGCGAGGGTCTGGTCAATAGATGGCGATGCTGGCAGTATTGATCTGGGAAGTGGTGAAATGCTTTATATGGATCAGATATATTCCATAGATAAAAAAAGACCCGCCGAGGAAATGCTGTGCATGGGTGTGGAGGAGATAGCCGAGGATTTCTGTGACAGCATACTTGTGAAGACGGTGACGATGCTGGATGATTTCGGAACCATGGAGGTATCTGAACTCTGTGAAAAATATGGTGAATACATAGATAACAGGTATTATATGTG
Organism: uncultured Coprococcus sp.; assembly: GCA_934247115.1. Taxonomy (GTDB): domain Bacteria; phylum Bacillota; class Clostridia; order Lachnospirales; family Lachnospiraceae; genus Coprococcus. Next base: position 32,162 of record CAKQIY010000007.1, on the reverse strand, counting down.
CCGTGAGGAACACGGTTTTGAGATGCCGGAGGACGTGTTGCCTTGGGAAGGCGTGAAGCCGTATGTTGAGAAAGTTGTACGGATTTTGAAGTCAAAAATATAACAAAAGCATGTATATATGAATCCCAGCTGCCTTGCTGGAAATCATATATACATGCTTTTATGCTTTGATAGGGTAAATATAATTTAAATGCAATAGTTGTCTGCTGCCTCAGGTCTTTCTGCCACAAGGTCAGCGATGGTGGTGGTGTCTATCACGTCCCGGATCGCTTTGTCCAGTCTGCGCCACAGTCCTATTGTGGAGCATTTTGCCTCGCGGTCGCATTGGAATTCATCTGCATCAAGACACGCAACAGGTGATATGCCGCCCTCGGTGAGCCTTAAGACCATGCCCACTGTTATGTCTTCTGGGGCTTTTCGGAGAAGGTAGCCTCCCTGCGGTCCTCTGGTGCTCTTCACCAGTCCACCTGAGTTCAGAACAGATGTGATCTGCTCAAGGTACTTCTCGGATATCTCTTCCTGTGCGGCAACATCTTTGATGCTCACGGGTTTGCCGTCTGTCCTTGCCGCTATATTTATAAGGAAACGCAGAGCGTAACGTCCTTTTGTGGATACTTTCATAATATAAACCTCCCAAATGCCTGTATTTACTGATGATTTCATATCATTTACATGTCTATTATAACATCTGAAAAAAAACAATCAAGATAATTCATAAAAAACCTATTGACAAAGTGGGAATTAGGCTGTAATATACAGCTATGCTTAATTCATAGTTTCCGAGTAGGAATTATGTGAAAAGTAAAAATAATCACAGAAATGATACGATCAAGTCAAATTTCAAAGACGAAAATCGAGAAAGAGGTGTTGATATGCTGGGAAGGACATTTAAACCACAGTACCTTAACGAAGACAGACGAATGTGTTGCATAGAAGTCATGTGTTGCTGCTGTTAAAGCGAACACAGAACAAATTATCATGACACAGATATAAATAACAGATCATACATAATAGACAGAGAATAATAAAGAAGAGTATAATGTCACATGAGCTTACATACATGACAAGATGAATGGGCATGTGCGCATGACAGATAAAATATTTGAATTTAAGGAGAATAAGATCATGGCAAAGAAGACAAGAGCAGAGAGAAATTTAAAGTTTGAGACATTACAGTTACACGTAGGACAGGAGACAGCAGATCCGGTTACAGATGCAAGAGCGGTACCAATCTACCAGACATCATCATTCGTATTCCACAACTCACAGCATGCAGCTGACAGATTCGCACTCAAGGATGCCGGCAACATCTACGGAAGACTTACAAATCCAACAGAGGATGTATTTGAGAGAAGAATCGCAGCCCTCGAGGGCGGCGTTGCAGCACTGGCAGTTGGTTCAGGTGCAGCATCAGTAACATACACAATTCAGAACCTTGCACTTGCAGGAGACCACATCGTAGCAGCAAAGAATATCTACGGTGGAACATACAATCTCCTTGCACATACACTCAAGGATTACAATGTAGATACAACATTCGTTGATCCACTTGATCCACAGGCATTTGAGGATGCTATCCAGGAGAACACAAAGGCCCTCTACATCGAGGTTCTTGGAAATCCTAACTCAGAGGTTTCAGATATCGAGACAATTGCAAAGATCGCTCACGCACACAAGATTCCACTTGTGATCGACAGCACATTTGCAACACCATACCTTGTAAGACCTATCGAGTACGGTGCGGACATCGTAGTTCACTCAGCGACAAAGTTCATCGGTGGACACGGAACAACTATCGGTGGTGTCATCATCGACAGCGGTAACTTCGACTGGAAGGCATCAGGCAAGTTCCCACAGCTCACTGAGCCAAATGAGAGCTACCACGGTGTAAGCTTTGTAGACGCAGCAGGCCCTGCAGCATTTGTCACAAGAATCAGAGCTATCCTTCTCCGTGACACAGGTGCTACGATCTCACCAATACACTCATGGATATTCCTTCAGGGACTTGAGACACTGTCACTCCGTGTTGAGAGACATGTATCAAATGCACTCAAGGTAGTTGAGTACCTGAACAACCATCCACTTGTTGAGAAGGTAAATCACCCTTCAGTATCAACAGATCCTGAGCAGCAGAGACTGTACAAGAAGTACTTCCCTAACGGCGGTGGTTCTATCTTCACTTTTGAGATAAAGGGCGATGCAGAGACAGCCAAGAAGTTCATCGACAATCTGGAGATATTCTCACTTCTTGCAAATGTCGCTGATGTTAAGTCACTGGCTATCCACCCGGCATCAACAACTCACTCAGAGCTGAATGAGGCTGAGCTTATCGATCAGGGAATCAAGCAGAACACGATCAGACTTTCAATCGGTACTGAGAACATAGACGATATAATCGAGGATCTTGACGAGGCGTTCAAGGCAATCCAGGAGTAATCGATATAAATAATGAATATAAGACGGCGCTGGCTTTGGATGACATTTTGAATGACATGTTGAAGCCCAGCGTCGTTTAAAACAGATGGACAATGAGTAGAATATAAGAGAAGACTACAAATAGTGAACGTAATAAATATCAGGAAAGGTAATGGTACAATAATATGAGTAATATATATAAGAGCGCAGCAGAGCTTATAGGTAAGACTCCACTTCTGGAGCTTTCGAACATAGAGAAGAAGAATGATCTCAAGGCAAATATCCTTGCGAAGCTGGAGTACTTTAACCCAGCAGGAAGTGTAAAGGACAGAATCGCATTCCAGATGATCGAGGATGCTGAGAAGGATGGAACACTCAAGCCGGGTGCAACCATCATCGAGCCTACATCAGGTAACACAGGTATCGGTCTTGCATCCATAGCAACAGCCAAGGGTTACAAGGCGATCATCGTTATGCCTGAGACCATGAGCGTTGAGAGACGTAACATCATCAAGGCATACGGTGCAGAGATAGTTCTCACAGACGGAACAAAGGGAATGAAGGGAGCCATCGCAAAGGCTGATGAGCTTTCAAAGGAGATCCCTGGCAGCTTTGTAGCTGGACAGTTCGTAAATCCATCCAATCCAAAGGCACACAGACTCACAACTGGTCCTGAGATCTGGGAGGACACAGACGGCAATGTAGATGTATTTGTAGCCGGTATCGGAACAGGTGGAACTATCACAGGCGTTGGCGAGTATCTGAAGGAGAAGAATCCAGATGTAAAGGTTATCGCAGTTGAGCCTGCCACATCACCGGTCCTCTCAAAGGGCGTTTCAGGAGCACACAAGATACAGGGAATCGGTGCAGGATTTGTTCCTGACACACTTAACACAAAGGTATATGACGAGATCATCGCCGTTGAGAATGACGACGCATTTGCAGCAGCAAAGGAGATCGCATCAGCAGAGGGAATCCTCGTAGGAATCTCATCAGGTGCAGCTTACTTTGCAGCAAAGCAGATCGCAGAGCGCCCTGAGTATGCAGGCAAGAACATCGTAGTTCTTCTTCCAGACAGTGGAGACAGATATTACTCAACTCCGTTATTCGGCTAAATGGATATAAAGTAATTGCTGTGATATAGAATTTATATGTAAAACCACCGCATCATCAGTTTGATGTGGTGGTTTTTTGAGAGTTCACTTAGTAAGCTGCATAAATAGTATACAATTGGATAACCTTAAAATTGATAGAACTTTGAGGGGAAATGCCCTTAACTGGGTTGACTTTCCCTTAAAATGTGCTAATATTTAAGGAAAAAGGAGCGAGTTAAGGGAATGAGAACTTTTAATTACAGTAAAATAAAAGAAGAAAAATGGGATTCTGAAGTGCTTGGACTCATAGCTGCAATATATAGATATGCAGGTAAACAGGAACTGTATTTAAGACAGCGTCCAGATGAACTGGATAAGCTTGTTGAGATAGCAAAGATCCAGAGCACGGAGGCGTCCAATGCCATAGAGGGTATAGTCACAACAAATACAAGAATAAAGCAGTTGGTTGAGGAGAAGACCACACCGAAGAACAGAGCCGAGGAAGAGATAGCAGGTTACAGGGATGTACTAGGGGTTATACATGAAAGCTTTGATGCGATACCTATAACTCAGAATTATATACTTCAGCTGCATAAGATGTTGTACAGTCATATGAATAACCCGTTTGCAGGAAGAACAAAGACCGTGCAGAACTATATCAGCGCAACTTATCCTGATGGGCATACGGAAGTCCTGTTCACGCCGATGGCTCCATTTGAGACACCGGAAGCGTTGGACAGGATATGTGGGGAATACAACAGGGTGATCGGTAATTTCGAGGTGGAGCCGCTGATCGTCATTCCTGTTTTCATACATGATTTTCTGTGCATACATCCGTTTAATGATGGCAATGGCAGAATGAGCAGACTGCTCACAACGCTTTTGTTATATAGAAGTGGATTCTATGTAGGAAAGTATATTTCCCTTGAGGCTAAGATCGCAGGAAATAAGGAGTTATATTATGAGTCACTTGGAAAAGCGCAGGCAGGCTGGCATGAGGGAACGGAGGATGTGATTCCGTTTATAAAGTATCTCCTTGGAACGATACTTGCTGCTTACAAGGATTTTGAGGAGCGCTTTGCAATTGTAGAGGAAAAGATGCCGGCGATTGAGATGGTGCGAAAAGCGATACTGCTGAAAATAGGAAAGTTTACAAAGCAGGATATAATGGAACTTTGTCCGACCCTCAGCATCAGTTCGGTAGAGGGTGCACTCAGAAAACTCGTAAAAGAGGGCGATATAGGCAGAGGCGGTACAGGCAAGTCTACCTATTATGTCAGAATGAAATAACAGAAATTAGAAGAATCGAGGAGAACATACAAATGATGTGGGCATTTATTTTTATATTTATGTTTGCGGCGTTCATAGCCGCATGTATATATCTGATCACAAGGGTCAGGAAATTTGTATGGGTAGGTAAGCTGGCGAAGGACAGAAAGTGGCTGAGCATTCTTATCAGTGCGGCGATCTGTGTTGTTTTCATAGTAGTTTTAAGTCTGGCTATGGGGTATATCAACGCAATCATAGTCACGATCTACATGATATTGTTCTGGCTTGTCTGTGAGTTCGCATTCTGGCTGGTGGGTAAGGTGAAGAACAGAATAAAATCAACGGCGGGTGAGACAACTGAGAGCAATACAATTAAGAACAACGCAGTGGAGAACGATGCAATTAAGCACAATACGACTGAGAATGATGCGGCAGAGAACAATGTGGTAGAAAACAATGCAGAGAGCAGCATAAAACCTAAAAAAAGAAAGATATATTATGCAGGTGTGACCGCTATAATCATTACAATTGTATATATGTCGTGGGGCTGGTATCAGGCTCATAACGTGTGGCAGAAGGACTACACGATACATACCGACAAAGCGGTTGGCAGCATAAAGCTTGCGCTCATCGCAGATTCCCACACGGGAACCACATTTGACGGCGATGGATTTGCAGAGCATGTGAAGGAGATACAGGCACAGGATCCTGATGCTGTGCTGATAGCAGGCGATTTCGTGGATGATGATACGAGCCTTAATGATATGAAGAAGTGTTGCGAGGCGCTTGGAACCCTGGACACTAAGTACGGCGTATATTATGTGTTTGGCAATCACGACAAGGGGTATTATGCATCCGAGCGCAGGGGCTACGATGGGGATGATATCATAGCTGAGCTTACTAAGAATGGAGTTACGGCGCTTCAGGATCAGACAGTGCTTCTTGGAGACAGCTTCTACATAACAGGTAGACAGGATCTGTCCGAGGTGACGGGCCGCGGCGGCAGCAGAGCTGACATAGAGGATCTGGTGAAGGATCTTGACGATGACAAATATCAGATAGTCATGGATCACCAGCCTGTGGAGTATGCACATGAGAAGGCTGCGGGAGTTGACCTTGTACTTTCGGGACATACTCATGGTGGTCAGCTGCTTCTCATAAAACTGTTCCAGGAGATAACAGGCATGGGAGGAAATGACCAGATATATGGTCTGGAGGATCTTGATGGTTCGGATTTTCTTGTGACATCAGGAATATCTGATTGGGCGATCAAGTTCAAGACGGGGTGCAGGTCAGAGTATGTGATAATAGATATTCAGGGAAAGTGATCTGCAAATATCAATCTTGCAGAAACGATGAAATCATAGTCATTGAATAGGATAAATATGAAAAGTATGTGAAACATACCATAAAGGGGTTGCACATGGAGTCCACTCCAGTGTTATAGTTAAGATATCTTAATTAGCTGTAATTGTCAGAATAGAAATATGACAGTTGCAGCTTGTTTGGATATCTTATTTTTATGTCTGAATGGGCTCTAAGCTTAATGTGTGTGGTAAAAATCACAGTAAGACAAAATAAAATGGAGCATGGTTCAGGAAAGGACATACACATTATGGGAAAAAAACTTGATATGCTAGTGAAAATTTTTAAGGCAGAGGATCTGATAGTTGAGGTGTCAGAGTCTGCCAGGGGTGTATGTGTTGAAGGGATTACAGACAATTCGAAGCAGGCTGAAAATGAAAGCCTGTTTATATGCAAGGGGGCAGCATTCAAGGCTGAATATCTTGAGGAAGCTATTGATAGAGGAGCGGTCGCGTATATATCTGAAATCCGTTATACGGAATCAGTTCCATATTTGATCGTGAGGGACATACGCCGTGCCATGGCTGTCGCTGGAAAATGGTTCTATGACTCTGCGGGGATGCCTTAACTAAAGTGGGTGTGACTGGTACAAAGGGCAAAACGTCATGTGTCACCGTATTGTCGGACGTGCTGCGTGCTCAAGGCAGGGAAGTGGCAGAGTTTACAACCCATTCCATAAAGCTGGGTTTGCGGGAAAGGGAAAGTGCACTCACGACTCCTGAGCCGCTTGAGCTGCAGAAATATTTCCGGGAGGCTGTAGACGAAGGTATAGATTATGTTGCCATGGAGATATCTTCCCAGGCAATGAAGATGAACAGAGTGTATGGCGAGAGATACAGAGTTGGTATATTCCTGAATATTGAAGAGGATCATATAAGTCCGTCGGAGCATGCCGATATGGGCGAATACCTTGCCTGTAAAGTGGCTATGTTCAGGCAGTGTGATACAGTAATAATCAACAGGGATACCAACATGTATGACCGTGTGCGGGAGTCAGTTCCGGAAGGTGTGGAAGTGATTCTGTTTGGACAGAAACAGTATGATCATGACCCCGCAGATGCCAAGATAGGAAATGTGCAGATGGGAATGTCTGGACTTACATTTGAGCTTTCCTACAGAGGAAGAACTGATACTATACATACAAACCTGGTTGGAAAATTTAACGCTGAGAATATAACGGCTGCAGCACTGGCTGCTCTTGAGCTGGGGGTGGATATTGATACAGTTAAGAGTTCGGTTAAGGAGCTTTTTATTCCAGGACGATTGAATCTTGTTGAGGCGAATGGAAGACACGTTATCATAGATTATGCGCACAATCATATGAGCTATAGCAGTCTTTTCCGGACCATCAGAAGTATATATCCAACTGCCAGACTTACGGCATTGGTTGGTGCTGTGGGAGACAAGGCATTTGGCAGAAGGCGGGAGGCCGGGCAGATGACAAATGTATATGCAGACCGTGTGGTGATAACAGAGCAGGATTCAGGCAGTGAGCATCCGGCGAAGATTGGCAGTGAGATAGCCAGATATGTGCATAAACCATGTAAGATAGTGCCAAGACGTGAGGCCGCGATCAGGTATATACTTGATAAGTCCGATCCTGGAGATGTGATTGTTCTCACAGGAAAGGGAGCTGAGAAAACACTGCGTGTTGGAAGAAATTCTGCGAGACCGTATGCAGGTGATCTGGAGGTAGTGAAAGAGTGGATTCGTACAGATGTGGCAATAGATGCAAAATAAAGCTAATTATGCTTGTATTTTCTGCTTTAGGTTGTTAATCTATTGTACGAAACAGGAGATCAGCTGCCACGGCAGTAGCTGATTGCCGGTGCATTTGAGATGGTGGGCAGATTGGGATAAGACTGATCTGAATGAATTGATATTAGGGGAAAAGGGATATAAGACTATGAAAAAACTATCAGATAGACAGAAGACACTTATAAAATGGCTGTGTGTGCTGGTGCTGGTTGGACTTATCATATATGTGTTCCGTGACATGGCAGGCCCTATACTGTCGCAGCTTGTAAAGACAAGCCCTGTGGTTGTGGCAGCCATTCTTGGAGCGACGCTTTTATACGGAGTGATAGAGAGCTGCATAACGTTTATCCTCATGCGACAGGAGGAGAACAATATGACATTTTTTGATGCGAATATTATGACGTATTTTGTGTCATTTTACAGGGTGTCAACCCTTGGGAGCGGTACCATAGTGGCATCCACATTGTTCATGAAACACTGCGGAATACAGCCGTCGAAAGCGCTAGGTCTGTATTCTATTGATTATGCAATACACAAGATGACCATATGTGTTATGGCGGTGGCATTGTTTCTTGCAAACAGAGAATATATGCTTGGAGTATTCGGCAAATACAGTTCATATGTTGTCCTCGGCGTTATAGCGACCATACTTATAACTATGGCGATAGTGCTCTTTGCGTGCTGGCCGCCGTTTCACAGATTCCTCAGATGGCTTCTTGAAAAAGCTGATGCTTTGTTCAAAGGACGATTTGCAAAGCAGATTGACAGTTTAAGTGAACAGACAGCCATGATGGAGGATGCCACCAGTGTTGTGCTTAAGAAACCGTGGCTTATAGTGGTAGTCATGCTGCTTGATATATGTAAGTTCGCGTGCTGGTTTGCCATACCTTATATAGTGTGTCACAACTTGTGTGATATGAATATCATCACGTCAATAGGTATAACAGCCATGAGTGTCATGCTGGCGGCAGTCATTCCTATGCCTGGTGGGATCGGGTCAAGTGAGCTTGTTATGACAGCGATCTATTCGGGACTTGTTGGTTCTGCTGCAGCCGGAGCCATGGCACTTCTCTATAGATTTGCCACATTCATGTTCCCGTTTATCATAGGTGCATTTACAGCCATATTCTTCAAGAGGTTCAAGAGATATAAGGCGGCACAGAATGAAAAACAGGGATTCTAGTATGGCGGATACAGACTCATAACTGAACCGATAAATGAGTTTATAAAGAACCGATATATGTCGATGGTCAACAAGACTCGAGGCAGGTGATATATATCGGCTGGTGAAGGGAAAAGATACATATGAAGAATATAGTCGCGGGCATACTGGCCCACGTTGATTCAGGCAAGACCACACTCTCCGAGGCGATGCTATACCAGACTGGACGTATCAGAAAGCTTGGCCGTGTGGATCATCAGGATACATATCTTGACACGGACAGTCAGGAAAAGGACAGGGGAATCACGATATTTTCCAAGCAGGCGGAGCTTAACTTTGGTGATATGCACATAGCACTGCTTGACACTCCGGGACATGTGGATTTTGGCACGGAGATGGAGAGGACACTGCAGGTTCTTGATTATGCGGTTCTGGTCATCAATGGCATGGACGGAGTGCAGAGCCACACGGAGACGCTGTGGAAACTGCTTGAGAGATATGAGATTCCTGTATTTATATTTGTAAATAAGATGGACATGACGGGGTATGACAGGGAGTATCTCATGGACAATATCAGACACAGACTGAGCGATGGCTGTGTCGATTTTTTATGTGAAGATGCTGGTGAACACATAGCCATGTGCGATGAGAACATGCTAGAGAGATTCCTCGAGACCGGGGAAAACCGGGAAGATGACATAGCTAAGGCTGTGGCAGACAGAAAGCTGTTTCCTTGTTATTTTGGCTCAGCGCTTAAAAATGATGGCGTGGCTGAGCTGCTGGACGGAATGAACAGATATGTGACCGAGCCTCAGAGAATGGATGAATTTGGCGCGAGGGTATTTAAGATCGGCCGTGATGACAAGGGAGAGAGACTAACTTATATGAAGATCACAGGGGGAACCCTGAGACTAAAGGATGTACTCACGCTTACAGGCAGACAGGGCGAGGAAACACTTGAAAAGGTAAATCAGATAAGGGTATACTCCGGCGCAAAGTATGACATGGTGGATCATGTCACTGCGGGCTGTGTATGTGCTGTCCCGGGGCTGGTGAATACCTACGGCAGACAGGGAATAGGTGTCTGTCCGGATGGAGAGCTCCCAAGCCTGGAGCCGGTTCTCAGCTATAAGGTCATGTACCCGACAGATGTGGATGCGGTCACGATGGTGTCAAAGCTCAGACAGCTTGAGGAGGAGGATCCATTGCTTCAGGTGCAGTGGAATGAGGCAGCCGGTGAGATATACATCAAGGTCATGGGACAGGTGCAGCTGGAGGTCGTGGCGCAGATGGTCAGAGACAGATTTGGCATAGCCATCACGTACGGTCAGGGCAGAATATCATATAAGGAGACGATCGCAGCTCCGGTCATGGGAGTGGGACACTTTGAACCGCTCAGACACTATGCTGAAGTACATCTGCTGCTTGAACCGATGGAGAATGGCAGTGGTATGTGCTTTGACAGCATCTGCAGCGAGGATGTTTTGGACAAGAACTGGCAGAGATTGATCCTGACTCATCTACAGGAAAAGGAATTCAAAGGGGTGCTGACGGGATCCCCGATCACGGATATGAAGATAACCATCACCGCAGGCAGGGCACATCAGAAACACACCGAGGGCGGTGATTTCAGACAGGCGACTTACAGGGCTGTGAGACAGGGACTCATGATGGCGGAAAGTGTCTTGCTTGAGCCTGTGTATGCATTTAAAATAGAAGTACCGCAGGAGTATGCGGGCAGAGTGCTTGCTGACATAGTGAAGATGAGCGGCAGTATGGACGGACAGGAGATCACAGGCGAGACAACGGTTATCACTGGACATGCCCCGGTATACACTATGAGAGAATATTATAGTGAGCTCACGGCATTTTCCAGAGGTACAGGCAGGCTTCAGGTGGATATAGATGGCTATCAGCCGTGCCACAACACGGAAGAGGTTCTGGCTGAGAGACATTATGATCCTGAGCTTGACAGGTTTAATCCATCATCATCGGTATTCTGTGCCCACGGTGCAGGTTATCTGGTCGATTGGTACGATGTGTATGAGAACATGCATGTGAAGGAGGATCCGGGATTTGAGATCTCAGGCCAGCTTGGCTACACGGATGATGGCGATGCTACGGATATTCCTGTGAACAGACCGGGAAAGAGCGTGTCGGATATGTCCATCACGGACGAGGAACTCAGCGAGATATTTGCAAGGACATTTGGCGGAGATTACAAGGATAAGGATGTGGCACTGAACGGAAGATTCAGGAGAACCACATCTGAGTATAAAGTAAATGGAACGGCAGCCGGTGGTGTGACAGAAGGCACGGCTGGGGGCAGCGCGTCTGCTGGTGCAGCAGACGGTATGGCAGGAGGTTCTTCAAGTTCGGGATATCGCGGAAATGGACAGTATAATAAGAGTCAGTCCAGAGACAGACAGCCAGGAAATGGGCCTCTTGTGGGCAGCAGGCCAGCCGATAGAGGGATAGCAACACCTGGAGCATTCAAGCGCAGAAAGAGTGGCGAGGACTACGTCATAGTGGATGGATACAACGTCATATTTGCGTGGGATACACTTCGGGAACTGTCGGAGCACAACATAGACTCCGCGAGAGGAAAACTCATGGATATCCTGTCGAACTATCAGGGATATATGAACTGTCATCTGATAGTGGTATTTGACGGCTACAAGGTGAAGGACAACAAGGGGGAGAGATTCCCTTATGACGATATAGAGGTTGTGTACACAAAAGAGGGCGAGACCGCAGATGCGCACATAGAAAAGCTCACACATGAGCTTGCGAGAAAGCACAAGGTCACTGTGGTCACATCGGACGGACTGGAGCAGATAGTCACCATGGGACAGGGCGCGATCCGCATGTCTTCAAGAGACTTCAAGGCAGAGGTTGAGAGGGTGAACGAACATCTGAGAGATAATTATCTGAAAAATGATTGATAAAATTTAATCAAAACAATTAAGATGATATATTTGATTATGGTTTATTTGACAGATACTTAGAAGAAGGTTAAAAGGTTTGTCAGGGCAAAATTGCCCGACGAACCAAACATAATTACGAAGAACAGAGAGGCTTAACAGTGTATATAAACCAAGCTGATGGGGATGCCTTCGCAGGGGCGTTTGAGCCCGCCGGTCCTTAGATGGTGCGCTAAGCAGCATCTTAGTACCGCTGCAGGGCGAAACGAGCGGGAGCGTCCCCTGAGAAGGCATACCCATCAGCTTGGTTGCACAACACTAAAACCGAGCGTTCGCAAATCAGAAGGAGGGACAATTTGGCAGATTATATAATGGCGCTGGATCAGGGAACGACCAGCTCAAGGGCGATAATATTTGATAAGGAAGGCAGGATATGCTCAGTGAAACAGAAGGAGTTCACCCAGCATTTCCCGAATAACGGCTGGGTGGAGCATGACCCTATGGAGATATGGGCAACCCAGATGTCGGTGATGATGGAGGCGAGGGAGACCATGGGAATCCGCACCGAGGACATAGCCGCAATAGGAATCACCAATCAGAGAGAGACAACCATAGTGTGGGATCGAAAGACCGGCAATCCGGTGTATCATGCCATAGTGTGGCAGTGCAGGAGAACTGCGGACAGGATAGAGCAGCTTAAGGCTGAAGGATATGACAAGGTGATAAGGGAGAAAACGGGACTGATAGTTGATCCGTATTTCTCTGCAACTAAGATAGAGTGGATACTTGACAATGTGCCGGGAGCCAGGGAACGCGCAGAGGCGGGGGAGCTGATGTTCGGAACAGTTGACACATGGCTTATATACAAGCTCACAGGCGGAAGGGTTCACGCAACGGACTACACAAACGCATCGCGTACCATGCTTTTCAACATTCATACACTGGAGTGGGACAGGGAATTGCTTGCAAAGTTCAACATCCCGGAGAGCATGCTTCCGGCAGTGAGAAATTCCAGTGAGATATACGGATACACGGACAGGGAGATATTTGGCGGTGAGGTGCCTATAGCGGGAGTCGCCGGAGACCAACAGGCTGCGCTGTTCGGTCAGTGCTGCTTTGAGGCAGGAGATGTGAAGAACACTTACGGAACAGGATGTTTCCTCCTCATGAATACGGGGGATAAGGCAGTTGACTCACAGCAGGGACTTCTCACCACCATAGCCATAGGACTTGACGGAAAAGTCAGCTATGCGCTTGAGGGAAGTGTGTTCGTGGCCGGTGCAGCCATCAAGTGGCTCAGGGATGAGATGAAGCTCATAGACAGTGCGGCGGACACTGAGCGCATTGCCCTGTCTGTACCAGACAGCAACGGAGTGTATGTGGTACCTGCATTTACAGGCCTTGGCGCCCCTTACTGGGATGCGTACGCCAGAGGGGCAGTGTTCGGCCTTACAAGAGGAACCAATAAGGCACATTTTGTCAGGGCGACAGTTGAATCACTGGCATATGAGACATCGGATGTTCTTGCGGCTATGGAGATGGATGCAGGACTTTCTATCACAAGCCTTCGAGTGGACGGCGGCGCCAGCGCCAACAATTTCCTGATGCAGTTTCAGGCAGATATAGAGAATGCCGAGATTGTGCGGCCTGTTATCACGGAGACAACAGCTCTGGGTGCTGCATATCTGGCCGGACTTGCGGTTGGCTACTACGACAGTCTGGATGAGATCAAGGGTTATTGGAAGGCCGACAGAAGATTTGAACCGGGGATAGATGACGAACAGAGAGAGAAGTTGCTTTCTGGCTGGAAGGATGCTGTGGACAGGACGAGAGTGAGCAGATAATATGGTTGCCGTTATGCCAATTATTATCTATAATAATACATAGAAATTGTGATTATTTCTTGCGAAGAATGCGTTTGGAGAGGCGTGTACAGAGGAGGAAATATGAACAGAAAAGGTTTAGAAGAACGATCAATAAAAGACAATTTTGTGTTTGGTGCGGTTATGCAGAATCCAAGAGTTTGGTAAAGGAAGGCATATTTATACATTTGAGAATATGTGTCTGGAAGAACCAGGGCTGAGACTTGGCGATGATACAGTAAAAATAATACTGAACACAAAGGGCACAATGGATGATGTAGGAGATTGCAGAGATTGTTATGGACTGGTAAATGAGAAAAATAGGAGGGACTTATGTATTTAGTATTTGATGTAGGGGCAACATTTATAAAGTATGCGTTAATGGACGATGAGGGCAATATATCGGGAAAGGGTAAGACTCCAACCGACAGATATGCTGAGGCTGGGACTCCGGCGTTTGTGGCGCAGATCAAGAAGGTGTATGACGAGAAAGCACCAGAGAATGAGATAACAGGAATTGCCATGGGGCTTCCTGGACAGATAGATGTTGAGCGCGGCATAGTGTACGGCGGTGGCGGAATCAAGTATCTTGACGGTGCACATCTTGGCAATCTCATATCAGAGGCATGCGGCGGTGTGCCTGTAGCTCTTGAGAACGATGGCAAATGTGCGGCTCTCGCAGAGGTGTGGCTGGGCAATGCCAGCACGGCTACAAATGCAGCGGTCGTTGTGGTGGGTACAGGAATCGGCGGTGGAATAATCATTGACAGAAAGATCCACAGAGGCAAGAGACTTCTGGCTGGTGAATTGTCATATGCACTCATGAACATGACAAGGGAAGAAGCTGATAATGTCAGATGCTGTGAAGAGCTGACTGTCGAGGAGACATTTGAATATAACCCGTTCATGGTAACCTCAACATGTACTGCAAGCTCCATTACATACAAGGCATCCAAGATCATGCATATGAAGCCGGAAGAGGTGTCAGGTGAGATGGTATATCAGTGGATAGATGAGGGCAATCAGGAGATCGCAGATATGGTTGAGGACTCATACTTTTCCATAGCAAAGCTCTGCTGTAACCTGTACATGACGATAGATCCGGATGTCATACTTATTGGAGGCGGAATGAGTGCCAACCCGAACTTTGTTCCGGGGGTTAAGAAGTATGTGGACAAGATTAGAAAGATGACCAAGACCTACGATGGCATGGTTATCGACACGTGCAAGTTCCGCAATGACTCGAATCTTCTTGGCGCGTTATACAACTATAAGCAGAAGTATGAGGGTGTGAAATAAAGGCTGGAAATATTATAAATAAAATATGGAGGGACAAAACTATGATGATAACAAAGAATCATGGACTCCCAGAGAACTTCCTCTGGGGAGCATCAACAAGCGCATATCAGGTTGAGGGTGCCAATCTGTCACACGGCAAGGGTCCAAGTGTGCAGGATATCAAGACAGTTCCGGCGGGAACAAGTGAGCTGGACGTGTGCGCTGATTTTTACCACAGATATGCAGAGGATATAGCCCTCATGGCTGAGATGGGCTTCAAGACATTCAGATTCTCCATCGCGTGGAGCAGAGTTCTCCCTGAAGGAACAGGCAGAGTCAACCAGGAGGGAATCGACTTCTACAACAACGTGATAAATGAGTGTCTCAAGTACGGAATCGAGCCGCTTGTCACAATGTTCCATTTTGATCTTCCTGCGGCTCTTGAGAAAAAGGGTGGCTGGTCTAGAAGAGAGAGCGTTGACGAGTTTGTTGAATTTGCAAAGCTTCTCTACACAAATTATGGCGACAGAGTAAAGTACTGGCTGACGATCAATGAGCAGAACATGCTCACACTTGTGGGTGACGTGATCGGAACCTGCAACATGGAAGGCGTGACAAATAAATACAAGAAGCTTTATCAGGAGAATCACCACATGCTCCTTGCTCAGGCAAAGGCCATGAAACTTCTCCACGAGATGTGCCCTGGTGCAAAGATTGGTCCTGCCCCGAACATCTCTCTGGTATATCCTGCAACATGTAAGCCAAAGGATGTGCTTGCAGCACAGAACTTCAATGCGATAAGAAACTGGCTTTACCTTGATATGGCAGTGTATGGAAGATACAACGACCTGGTGTGGAAGTTCCTTGAAGAGCATGACGCTATCCCTGTTATTGAGGCTGGAGATATGGATATCATGGCGCAGGCAAAGCCTGATTTTATAGGTTTCAATTATTATAACACTGCAACTGTTGAGTGGGATGACAGCCCGGTTGCTGTGACGGACTCAGAAAAAAAGGATCAGCAATCAGCCGGTATTGAGCCGGGGGTATACAAGGCGTATCCAAATCCAAATCTTCTCCGCACAGAGTTTGGTTGGGAGATAGACCCTGACGGCTTCAGGGCAACTATAAGAGAGATGTACAGCAGATATCACCTTCCTATGATCGTGACAGAGAATGGTCTTGGCGCATATGACAAGCTCACAGAGGACGGCAAGGTACACGACGACTATCGTATCGAGTACTTAAGAAAGCATATAGAGCAGATCAAGCTGGCAGCAGACGAGGGCGCAGAGATGATGGGTTACTGCCCTTGGTCAGCAATTGATCTCGTGTCCACCCACGAGGGAATCACCAAGAGATATGGATTCATCTATGTCAACAGAGATGAATTTGACATGAAGGATCTTGCGAGATACAGAAAGGATTCCTTCTACTGGTATAAGAAGGTCATCGAGACCAACGGCGAGGATCTGAGCTAGTTTTAAGTAATTGGAAGTCGGTCGAAAGCTGCTTGAAAGTTATTGGAATCGGATAGATGAAGTCAGATTATCTCAAATGACAGTGAAAACAAAAGAAAAGATACAAAATTCTCACCAAATCAGTAAATTACAGCCCCAAGGATACAAAATTTTGAAAATTGTATCCTTGGGGATAATTTATGGTTGATATGTGATAATTTTGTGGCAAAAATTGTAAGAATAAGAGATTTAACCACAACAAATAATTCCATGACGGATCTGCTTACAATAAATTTAAACACAGACAATCTCACCACAGACGGATCTATTCGCAAATGAACTTGCACGCGGAAAAAAGTCCTTGCATTAATTTTTTTATGTGCTATACTAAACAAAGCCACTAACATACACCAACGCGTTAAAGTGACGTAAGTTTAAATTGAGGAAACATCGACCATTATCAAAAATCTCATTGAAAGGTTGATGTAAAAAAGAAGAAGGAGGACACTATTATGATAGGCGGAGATCTGATCACCTACAGACCTGACATTCAGGTACTTGACGCAACAATAAGAGATGGAGGACTTGTCAATGATTTCTATTTTACTGACGAGTTTATAAGAGCCCTCTATGAAGCGAACATCAAGGCGGGGGTTGATTATATGGAATTCGGCTATAAGGCCTCCAAGGAAATGTTTGATGTGAACAAATTCGGCAAATGGAAGTTCTGTAACGAGGAGGACATAAGAGCCATCGTCGGAGAGAACAATACAGATTTGAAGATCTCAGTTATGGCTGATGTCGGAAGATGCGACTACAAGAAGGACATAATCGACAGAGCCGACAGTGTCATCGATCTGGTGAGAGTTGCAACATATATCAACACCATGCCGGCAGCCATCGAGATGATCGAGGATGCACATGCAAAGGGATACGAGACAACATGCAACATCATGGCGGTTTCAAAGGATCAGGAGTCGGATATAGATCTTGCCCTTGAGATGCTTGGCAAGAGCAATGTAGATGGAATATACATTGTTGACAGCTACGGTTCACTGTACCCTGAGCAGATCAAGAAGCTCGCGGAGAAATATGTCGCAGTTGGAGAGAAGTATGGCAAGAAGATAGGAATACATGCACACGACAACTTAAAGCTTGCCTATGCCAACACAGTTGAGGCAATGAGGAGTGGTGCGAGCATGCTCGATGGAACTGTAAGCTGTATGGGCAGAGGCGCAGGAAATTGTGCACTTGAGCTTCTTCTTGGATTCCTCAGAAATCCAAAGTACAACCTGTATCACATCTTGAAGTTCATAGAGCAGTACATGGTTCCGCTCAAGGCAAAGGGAGATGCAGTATGGGGCTATGATGTGCCATACATGCTGACCGGAATGCTGAATCAGCACCCAAGGGAAGCCATCGATTTCATCAAGAATGAAAGACATGATTATGCAGATATGTACAGCTACCTTATGTACAGAGAGTAGCCAGCTGCTAAGAATGTATGCCATACAGTGAGTAACCAGTTGCTGCGAATGCATACAATACAGAGAGGGAACAAATGTCTTGATATATGTCATGGCAATAGCTTATAATAAGTGTTGATACAGTATTTAACATAAAACAAAATAATATACACATTGTGGGTTGGACACAGGTAATGGTGTTCAAGATAAAGGGGAGGACTCCTGGTGTCAGTTATCGCTGGCATCAGGAGTTTTTCTTCTTTTTTTCGGGCTGTGTGTTATAATCGGATGTGTAGTGTCAAATTTGTCAATAAACAACAATAGAATACTTGGGAAGATTGATATATGCAGCGACAGCACTTGAAAACTTATATAAATAACAGGAGGACAGCACGTGAACATAGGAATATTGGGAGCAGGCAAGATCGCCAGCGTTATGGCAGATACGATAAATAAGATGGATGATGTGGAGCTGTATGCAGTAGGTTCAAGAACTTTGGAAAAGGCAAATGCATTTGCCAGGAAATTTGATATAGATAAGACTTATGGAAGTTACGAAGAACTGGTAAGTGATGATGCTATAGATCTTATATACATTGCAACGCCGCATTCACATCACTATGAGCATATGAAGCTCTGCATAGAACATGGAAGAAATGTACTCTGCGAGAAAGCATTTACCTACGATGCTGCGCAGGCTGAGGAGATCGCAGCTCTGGCAGCGGAGAAGAAGGTGTATGTGGCTGAGGCGATATGGACGAGGTATATGCCGTCCAGACAGATAATAAATGAAATTCTGGAATCTGGTGTGATAGGGGAGATCAAGACAATGACCTGCAACCTGTCCTATCCGATATCAAAGATAGAGCGTCTGATCAGACCTGAGCTGGCAGGAGGTGCCCTTTTAGACGTGGGAGTTTACGGGCTGAACTTCATTGTCATGCATATGGGTAAGGAGATATCAGCTATCGAATCGTCTGTTATGATGCATGAGACCGGGGTAGACGGACAGGAGAGCATAACAGTCAAATACGAAGACGGAAGGATGGCAGTGACGACCCACAGCATATATGGCAGATCGGATAGAAAAGGAATCTTCTATGGCGAGAAGGGATATATGATAGTCAATAATATAAATAATCCGCAGGGGATAGATGTGTTCGACTGTGAGGACAGGCTTATCAGACATGTGGATGTGCCGGAACAGATAAGTGGTTATGAATACGAAATCATGGAGAGTCTGGATATGATCAGACAGGGACGGACACAGAGTAAGTCGATGCCTCTGGCTGAGTCGATATATATGATGAAGCTTATGGATGATATTAGAAAAGAGTGGGATGGCGCATTAAAAAGATTGTAAAAATCCGAATAATATAAAGTCCAAAGAACTTGAAAATATGCCGGCGTCATTTATACTATTTTATTAGATTATATTTTGCTCTAAGAGTGAATTAAGATTAAGATAGCAAATGAGAAAAAGAGGATTGCACAAGACTGTATGATGAAAGAGGGAGGTATTGTATGCGGGAGATGCGGAGAAGTGACAGGATGATAACAGATCGTGAAGAGATAGTGGATGTACTTGATTCGTGCAAGGTGTTTCGTATGGCGGTGCACGATGAAGAGGGAATGTACATAGTTCCGCTGAATTTCGGCTATACCTACGAAGAGGATGTCCTGAAGCTTTACTTCCACTCTGCCGGCGAGGGCAGGAAGGTGGATGCTTTGGCAGCAGATCCGAAGGTTGCCATAGAGATGGACACGGATCATTATCTGGTCGAGGGACCAAATGCATGCAGCTTCGGTTATCTCTACAGCAGTATCATGGGAAATGGCACAGCTAGAAAGCTCACAGATCCGGAGGAGAAGTGTGCGGCGCTTAATTGCCTCATGAATCATCAGCTCATGAGAAATACTGATAATATGAGGTCATTTGACAAGATAGAGAAGAAGAAATACAACTACTCAGACCAGATGCTTGCAGCGGTAAATGTGTATGAGATAGTTGTGGAGAATTTTACGTGTAAATCAAGAAGATAAGCGCGCTGGGATGACGAGAGTTGGGGTATGATCAACACCTAATACGAGATCAATAGTTCTTGTGGTTTAAGGAATTGACGTAAAACATAATACAAATTATAATCAGACAGAGTATAATGAGCGCAAGTGAGCCAACGTGCCTGCATGATTGGCGAGCGGCGAATTGGATCTAACATAAATTCAGAAAGGTGATACAGGAGATGGATTACAACAAATTAGCGGATTTGATATTTGCAGATATAACAGATACAGTGGATGATCTTGAGAAGAGATTCCCTGAGAGAGATCTTCCGGAGGGAGCAAGGGTGACAAGATTTGCACCGAGTCCTACAGGATACATGCACATCGGCGGACTGTATGCTGCCATGATCTCAAGAAAGCTTGCAAAGCAGAGCGGTGGCGTGTTCTACCTCAGAATAGAGGATACCGATAGGAAGAGAGAGCTTGAGGACGGTGTAAATGAGATCATCAATTCGCTGAAGAAGTTTGATCTTGGATTTGACGAGGGGCCATTTGAGGGCGGCGAGACCATATATGGTCCATATAAGCAGAGCGAGAGAAAAGAGATATATCAGACCTGTGTCAAGAAACTTATGCAGGAGGGATATGCATATCCTGACTTTACAACAGCCGAGGAGCTTGACGAGATCAGGGCAAAGCAGGAGGCTGCAAAGGTTGACATAGGATATTACGGTGAGTATGCGGTTGGAAGAAACCTGACATATGAGCAGATAGAGGAGAAGCTTGCTGCGGGCGAGCCTTATGTTGTGAGACTCAAGAGTCCGGGTGAGGCAGGAAAGACTGTTAACTACAGCGATCCTATCAGGGGCAAGATTGAGATGCCTGAGAATATCATGGATGTGGTACTTCTGAAGTCAGATGGAATACCTACATACCATTTTGCACATGCAGTTGACGATCACTTCATGAGGACAAATCTTGTCATCAGAGGTGACGAGTGGCTTGCGTCATATCCACTCCACAAGCAGCTCTTTGACTTGTGTGGATTTGCACTTCCAAAGTATGCGCATATCGCACCTATCATGAAACTTGAGGTCACAGTGGATGAGGAGGGCGAGCACCAGAGAAAGAGAAAGCTCAGCAAGAGAAAGGATCCGGAGGCTGCGGTTGGCTTCTATGCAGAGCAGGGCTTTCCATCAGTCAGCGTGCTTGAGTACCTTATGACAATAGCAAACTCCAACTACGAGGAGTGGCATGCAGCCCATGCGGACAAGACGATAGACGACTTCACACTTTCACTCAAGAAGATGCCTGTCAGTGGTGCGCTTTTTGATATGGTGAAGCTCAACGATGTCAGCAAGGAGATGATCTCAAAGCTCACAGCCGAGGAGTGCTACGACCTCATCATGGAGTGGGCAAAGGAGCATGACGAGAACATATATACATTTGGCACACAGGACAAGGATGGCTTCATGAAGACCATCAACCTGTGGAAGATGTCAGGCAAGAAGGTCCGCAAGGACGTCGGCAAATGGTCAGATCTGCGCGCGATGTTCGGTTATCTGTACACGCCTGAGGACGAGCTGGATCTCCAGTATGAGATAGACGAGAAGTACACACCGGAGATGATCACAGAGGTCATCGAGGAGTACAAGAAGGATCTCTTCCTTGACTCAGAGGACTGGTTCTCAAGCATGAAGGTCATGGGCGAGAAGATCGGCTACTGTCCAAATGTCAAGGAGTACAAGCAGAATCCTGACGGATACAAGGGCAGCATCACAGATGTATGTACCATAGTAAGAGTTGCCATAACAGGCAAGCAGAACTCACCTGACCTGTTCACTATCATGAACGTGATCGGAAAAGACAAGACCATGGGCAGACTGGACAAGTTCCTTGCGTGGGTGAATAGATAGGATATATAAATTGGCTGCGAACATTAAGTTGGCAGCCAATTGGTGAAGATTGGTTAAAATACATTTTAGAAGGGATTGGATTACTATGAACAAGAAGATATATGACGGTTATACATATGTAGATGGTGGCGTGTGCGCTGCAAAGGGTTTCACAGCAAATGGCCTTAACTGTGGACTGAACCCTGACAAGAACAAGAATGACCTTGGAATGGTATTTTCAGGGGTGCCATGTGTGGCAGCAGGCGTGTATACACAGAACAAGGTGAAGGGTGCGCCGGTTACAGTTACCAAGGAGCACCTGAAGAAGTCTGGCAACAAGGCACAGGCAGTCATTGTAAACTCCAAGAATGCCAACACATGCAACGCAGATGGAATAGAGAAGGCTGAGAAGATATCCCAGCTTGCAGCGGATGCCCTTGGCATAGATGTGAACCTTGTCATCAATGCTTCAACAGGTGTCATCGGACAGATCATCCCTATCGAGCCATTTGAGGAGCACATGAAGGAACTTGCTGACGGGCTCTCAGCAGACGGCAACGACAAAGCTGCAAATGCTATCATGACCACAGACACAGTTGACAAGCAGGTTGCTGTCCAGTTCGACATAGATGGTGTGACATGCACCCTTGGCGGTATGGCAAAGGGAAGCGGAATGATCCATCCAAACATGGCTACAACGCTTAACTTCATCACCTCAGACATAGCTATCACATCAGAGCTTATCCAGAAGGCACTCTCAGAGATCGTAAAGGTGACATACAACTGCCTCTCTGTAGACGGAGACCAGTCCACAAATGATACTCTGACAGTCATGGCAAATGGACTTGCGGGCAACACACTCATCGACACGGAGAACGAAGCTTATGAGAAGTTCAAGAAGGCACTCTACATAGTTATGGAGTGTATGACCATGATGCTAGCCTCGGACGGTGAGGGAGCAACCAAGATGATCGAGTGCACAGTTGCAGGAGCACCTGATCTTGACACAGCCATCATAGTTGCAAAGAGCGTTATCCGCTCCCCACTTACAAAGTGTGCTATGTTCGGCGAGGATGCCAACTGGGGACGTATCCTCTGTGCCATCGGATATGCGGAGGCTGATTTCGACATAGATAAGGTTGCAGTTGACCTTGAGTCAGAATACGGCGTGGTTCCTGTATGCCGCAACGGTGCAGGCGTACCATTCTCGGAGGAGAAGGCAGCC
Organism: uncultured Coprococcus sp.; assembly: GCA_934247115.1. Taxonomy (GTDB): domain Bacteria; phylum Bacillota; class Clostridia; order Lachnospirales; family Lachnospiraceae; genus Coprococcus. The sequence goes on along the minus strand of CAKQIY010000007.1, from coordinate 8,985 downwards.
AAGGTATTGAGCTCGGATGAGATACACATCAACATAGATCTCGGAATCGGTGACGTGACAGCCAAGGCATGGGGCTGTGACCTGACATATGATTACGTGAAGATCAATGGGGATTATCGTTCGTAGGTTTTACCCTTAAATAAAAATAAGACACTGATCAAAATAATGTTGGTCAGTGTCTTATTTTTTTATGGGAAATGGCTGTTTGCAGCTAGAAACACCAGTTATGTAATTCATATCAACGTTGTAATACCTGGCAAGTTCGATAAGGCATTCAATCGGCATGCGAACTTTGCCTTTTTCGTAGTCCGAATATGTTGTCTGCGCGACATGTATTATATTTGCAACCTGAGTCTGGTTAAGGTCATTATCTTCGCGAAGAGATTTGATTATTTCATAATAATGCATTAGGTACTCCTAAGTTACTGAAAAATATACTTCTATAAAATATATTACAAATATTCATACAATTTGACTTTTAACGGATATTCCGTTAAAATGAGAGGCAATAAGATATTAATAAAAGAAAATGGGGGATGAGCTGATAATTAGAATAGGATTTCTTTAGCGTAGTCTGTAAGAAAAAACAAAATATGTGGATATGAAAAATAACTTAGCAATAATTTGTGTAATTATTAAAGGTATATGTGAGGAGGAAAGTTTATGAGGATGAGTGAAAGGTTGCATGAAGGTATTTCGTTACGGAAAAAACGGTGTATTAGTATGATAATGACCGCCATAATGATTGTTACGTTAGTGCCATTTATGCCAGGAAAAAAGGCTGGCAAGGTAGAGGCTGCTGGATATAACGCTGAAGCAGCGTTACAATATGCAGCAAGTCATTGGAATGATGGTGTAGGATTATGCGCTGAATTTGTTTCTCGGTGTGTACAGGCTGGTGGTATATCAATAAATACTGAGACAATAACGACAAATTGTTATAATGCAGTATCAAATGCAACTGGAGTGCAAGGACAGATTTTAAAGCTTGATTCATCTGGACAGGCGACAAAAAGTCTGGATGGAGATATTCTTGCGGCTGGAGATGTTGTAATAGAGTGGTGTAATACGCATACATACAGACCACATATAATGATTTGTGGAGGATATAATAGTAGTGGTTATGCAACCTATTACGCACATAACGGAGCTAGAAATAATACTCCTAGAGCGTTTGGAAAATGGTGTGATCCACACACATGGAGTAATGGGTGTGATGTTGGTGCAAGAGTATTACATATAAGTGCTTTGAGTGGGGCTTCAGGAGAAATGACAACTCCAACGATTACAACAAACAGAGAGTGTTACATAGTTGGAGATAAAATAAATATTACGTGGAATAAAACGAGCAGTCAGAGTGATTTCTTACATTATTGGTTAATCATCACCAATACTGATACTGGAAAAGAGTGCTTCGGTGGAGCAACAGGTTCAAACGGAGATGTAAATGCAAATAGTTATCAATTTACAATTCCAGAAGAAGGACATTATAGAATTGATATATATGCAATACCTTATAATGATAAAGAGCATCGCCAGAGGGAAGCAGTAAAGACAGTAAGTACATATGGCTATGATAGCTCGATAGTTAACTTAGGAGATGACTTTTACGCAAATATAATCAATACAGGAAATGGTAAGTGTTTGACCGCTGATAGTGACGACAATGTGACAATAAGAACCGCTTCGGGACAGCAGAATCAGCTTTGGCACTTTAGAAAAAGAGAATGTGGATCATATGAAATAATAAATAATGCTTCGGATAAAGCTCTTGACGATACTAATTGGGGACAGGAAAATGAAACGAATGTAGGGGTATATACAAGAAATAATACGACTGCTCAAAAGTGGTTTGTAAGGGGAACAGATGGTGCTTATTTTATAAACGCATCATGTGGAGATGCGGTACTTGATATAGATAGCAATGGCTCGGCAGATGGTACAAATGTGTGGTTGTATGAAAAAAATGAGAGTTCAGCTCAGAAATTCACAATAAAGAAGGTGGCAACAAGCCTTGATACTTGTAATGCTCTCGGTCTGACAACAATACAGGGCGGTTTCCGGTTATCATGGGATACCGTGTCAGGTGCAACAAAATACGAAGTGTATCGTAAGAAGGCAACGGACAGTGACTATTCTAGAATAGCAGTTGTTTCAGGAGAAGACATAGATACATACGAAGATAAAAATTGTATATCAGGAATAACATATGAGTACAGGGTTAATGCAGCAAATGATTATTGTGTAGGTGCATCAGGTGCCGAATGCCATGGCTTGTATCTTGATTCTACAAATGCATCACTTGTAAATTATTCTGCTGATAGTGTAAACATATCATGGGATTCAGTAAGAGGAGCAGATGGATATAATATTTATTTGTATAATCAGAATGATGATACATATTCAAAGGTAAAGGATATAACAAATGGCTCAACAACTACTTGTATTATATCTGGTTTAAAACCGAATAATACATATAGTTATTCGGTAGAAGCATATGGTATATGTACATATGAAAATAAGAACGAAATTTATACTGGATGTAGAAGTAATATCTTGACAGTTGCGACAAAAAGAATACTAAGTAATCTTGCCGTTAAAATGTCTGATTGGGATTTGAGCGGAACGGCCTCACAGCCAATATTACTCGGAAATGATGGTAATGGTACGGTAACATATACATATGCACTAGAGGGAAGCGATGTATTCACAGCAGAATTTCCGACAAAAGCAGGAACATATACTGTAAAGGCAGAGGTAGCAGAGACTGATAGATATTGCGCTGGAGTGGCAACATGTACGTTCACAATAACGGATAACAATAGTAAGCCAGCTCCGGTAGTCAAAAAAACATTGGATAACTTAGTATTAATACTTGACGATTGGGATATAAGCGAAAATGCATCAACACCAATTTTGACAGGCAATTTGGGCAATGGCGTAGTAACATACAGCTATGCATCAGTTGGAAGTACAGAGTACACAAGTGCTATACCAACAAAGGCGGGAACATATATAATAAAAGCTGTTGTTGCAGAGACTGATGAATATTATGCTGGAGTTGCAACCTGTAAGTTTACAATTACAGATAAATATAGTAGTTCACAGCCTGTAACGAAAAAGTCACTCAATAATCTTGTTTTGATGATGTCGGGCTGGCATGTTGGTGATCGTCCATCTTCTCCAGTTCTTACAGGAAATGATGGAAAAGGTAAAGTTACATATACATATTCTAAAGTAGGAAGTAACAAGTATTCAAATACTGTACCATCTAATGAAGGAAAGTATATAATTAAGGCATATGTTGCAGAGACAGAGGATTATTATGCAGGTACAGCAACATGTGTTTTTGAGATAACCAAAAAGCCTGTAGTTAAAAAGGCACAGACAATAACAACGAATGCTGCAAATTATACTTTGGTATATGGAGGAAATCCTGTTACCATAAAGGTAAAGACAAGTGGAAATGGAAAAATATCATACAAGTCTTCTAATAACAATATAGTTTCGATTGATAAGACTGGAAAAATGATTGTTAAAAATACAGGTAAGGTGACTGTTTCCATTTATGCAGCAGAGACAACCACATATAAAGCCGTAACAAAGAAGGTAACAGTGGTTGTAAAGCCTAAGATACAGGTAATTAAGGGTATCAGATCACAGAAAAAGTCCAGCATATATGTTAAGTATGTTAAAGATACAAAGGCAAGTGGTTATGAGATTCAAACAGCTCTTGATAGTAAATTTAAAAAGTCTGTAAATACATATACAATAAAGAAAAACTCTAAGTACAGTGTGACATTAACTAAGAAGCGGACTGGAAAAATCTATTATGTAAGGGTGAGAAGTTATAAGATTGTAGGATCACAGAAAATATATGGAAGTTATAGTGTTATAAAGAAGATAAAAGTTAAATAATTTTTATGTCATATAAAAATATGGGAAAGACTAGGAAATTCAGTCTCAGATTGTAGACAAACTACTCTGCAAAGCAATGCTTTGTAGAGTAGTTTTTTATTAATGCTTATCGTTGTTTGCGTTGATTCTTCAAATTCCTACATTGGGATCTTGCGATATGTATATAAACATCATTGATAAACACATAATAAATTGGTAAGATAGTAAGCAAGATAATAAGCAAGATGGAGGTGAGCTGATGAGCGATTATATACCACCATATACGATCTCGAATAAAATGCTTGAACTAGTTTCAGAGATATCTGAAAAGGTTGGAAGGATTACCAGTCATAAAGAGCTGGAGTCAAAGCCACATTTGCGCAGAAACAACAGAATAAGGTCGATTCATTCTTCGTTAAAGATAGAGGCAAATTCGTTATCGTTGAATGATGTCAGAGATGTAATAAACGGGCATTTGGTTCTTGGTGATCAAAAAGAAATACAGGAAGTGAAAAATGCATATGCAGCCTATGAGGAGATTCCTGAAATAGATCCGACAAGTATATCAGATTTGAAAAGAATTCATGGAATCTTGACATATAGGACAGTTAGTGAGTCAGGCGTGTTCAGAAAAGGTAATGAGGGAGTATTTTCAGGCAGTGAGTGTATATTTATAGCACCACCACCACACATGGTAAATGAACTTATGCGGGATCTTTTGCGGTGGGTTAAGGAAAATGAGGGAGTTATTCACCCACTTATCTTATCTGCAATATTCCATTATGAATTTGTGTTCATTCATCCGTTTGCAGATGGAAATGGAAGAATGGCAAGATTGTGGCATGCGGTTCTTCTGTATAGGTGGAGAAACGTATTTGAATATATACCGCTGGAGAGCCAGATTGAGCGGTTTCAGAATGAATATTATGATGCGATAGCGGTATGTCATACAAAAGGCAACTCGGAAATATTTATAGAATTCATGCTCAATATGATAAATCAGATTCTGGATGAAGTCATCTTGCAGGTGAACAGATCGAATTCAGAAGTTTCAGAATATGTGAAGCGGATGCTGGCGGTCATGGAATATGATGTGCCGTATACGTCAAATTCCATAATGGAGGCGTTGGGGCTTAAGTCAAAAGAGACCCTTAGAAAAAATTATATAAATCCGGCGATGGAGCTTGGACTGATAAAGATGACATTGCCTGATAAACCTAACAGCAGAAATCAGAGATATGTAAAGCAGTAGAAAAGTTATGTCATCAGGTAATACGATAAAACAACTTTTCCATATCAAATAAACGAAACAGACTGTAAAATATAAATTATAAGCAAAATACAAAAAGTTCGAAATACTCAACGGAGGTTAACACATGGAAGATAGAGTACTTGACTGGGCAGTATACGAGAAGACAGCCCGCGAGATGGCTGCAGAGGGACTGGTTCTGTTAAAGAACGACAACAAAGCTCTGCCACTTAAGCAGGGAGAGACGGTTTCTGTATTTGGACGTATGCAGAACCATTATTATAAGAGTGGAACCGGTTCAGGCGGCATGGTGAATGTTGCCAGAGTGGTAGGAATCCTTGATGCACTTAATGAGTGCAAGGATGTAAATGTCAATCAGAAGCTGGCAGAGACTTACGCCGCATGGGATAAGGAACATCCTGTGGAGCTGGGACTTGGCTGGGGACAGGAGCCGTGGTCACAGGCGGAGATGCCGGTTACAGAGAAACTCGTGCAGGATGCTGCCAGCGAGTCGGATTCAGCCATAGTGATAATCGCTAGAACAGCTGGCGAGGACAAGGATAATACACTTGAAAAAGGAGCATTTATGCTCACGGATATAGAGACTGATATGCTTAGACTTGTCAGAGAGAATTTCCAGAAGATGGTCGTTCTCTTGAATGTCGGCGGTCTTATAGATATGTCATTTCTTGACACGATTTCCCCGGATGCCTGCATGTATGTATGGCAGGGCGGAATGCTCGGCGGATATGGAGTGGCTGATGTCCTCGTAGGGGATGTCAGCCCTTCAGGAAAACTCACAGACACGATAGCCTATGATATCAAGGATTATCCTGCGTATGACAATTTCGGAGGCGAAGAGAGAAATTTCTACGCAGAGGATATCTATGTGGGATATCGTTACTTTGAGACATTTGCAAAGGATAAGGTCAGATATCCGTTTGGATACGGATTGTCATACACAGACTTCAAGATCGGCGTAAAGCATGCAAGCCTGGATTTTGAAAAAGGCGTGGCGAATATCTGTGTCAAGGTCACAAATACAGGAAAGAGACTTGGCAAAGAGGTTGTCCAGGTGTACGGTGAGATGCCTCAGGGCAGGCTTGGCAAGCCAGCCAGAGTACTCATTGATTTTGCAAAGACAAAGGAGCTTGTTCCAGGACTCAGCGATGAGCTGAAGTTTGAGATCCCGCTTGACCGCATGGCATCATTTGACGATTCGGGAGTCACGGGCCACAGAAACTGCTATGTGCTCGAAAACGGAGACTACACTATCCATGTGGGAAACAGCATAAGAAATACAACAGAGTGTCTGTTCTTTGAGCTTGCTGAGACAGTGGAGCTTCAGAAGCTTCAGGAGGCACTTGCACCATATGAGAAGTTTGACCGCATGAAGCCATTCTGTGATGAGAACGGCAGGATGCTTATAGAGTATGAGGAGACACCTCTAGTCACTGTTGATATGTATGACAGGAGAGAGCAGGAGCTGCCGGAGGAGATACCGGTTACCGGTGACAAGGGGATCACTCTTCTTGATGTAAAGGAAGGCAAGGCCACCATGGATGAGTTCATCGCGCAGTTTGATGATGAGGATCTGGCATGCTTTGTCCGCGGAGAGGGAATGGGAAGTTCTCTTGTGACGGCGGGAACAGCGTCCGCATTTGCCGGGGTATCGCCCAATTTGATCGCACATAAGATCCCATCGGTGTGCTGTGATGATGGACCATCGGGAATGAGACTTGATTCGGGCATGAAGGCCTTCTCACTTCCAAATGGCACTCTGTGCGGATGCTCATTCAACCGGGAACTGAATACAAGGCTTTACGCACTTCTCGGACTTGAGATGACAGCAAATAAGGTTGAGGTTCTTCTCGGACCGGGAATGAATATCCACCGTCACCCGCTTAATGGACGAAACTTTGAGTATTTCTCTGAGGATCCATACCTTACGGGTTCCATTGCAACTGCACAGTTAGATGGACTTAAGTCCAGCGGCGTGTCTGGAACGATCAAGCATTTCTGTGGAAATAATCAGGAGTATCACCGCCATACAACGGACTCGGTCATCTCCCAGAGGGCACTCAGGGAGATATACCTGAAGGGATTTGAGATAGCTGTCAAGTCGGGATATGCCGACTCTGTCATGACAACATATGGTCTGGTAAATGGTCTCTACACCGCAGGAAGTTATGATCTGAATACCACAATACTCAGAAATGAGTGGGGATTTACAGGTGTGGTCATGACAGATTGGTGGGCGTCCATCAACCGCAGAGGTATGGAGCCGGATGCAAATGACTTTGCGACTATGATACAGGCACAGAATGACATGTATATGTGCTGCCCGGACGGCTCGAAGAACATGGGTGGAGACAATGTCATAGAGGCACTTCAGGACGGACGTATATTGAGAGCTGAGCTTCAGAGGATCGCAAAGAATGTGTGTAACTTTGCCATGGATACGAATGCATTTAAGCGCCTTGTGGGAGAACCTGTAAATATAGAGATAATAAACCGTCCAAAGCAGGCGGACGATTTTTCAATAGATGATGTGGAATACATCAATGTCGACAGAGACATACTTATAGATCTGACAGAGAAGGCTAGTACTGCCGACACGAATTATGTCATAGCTCTTGATGTTGAACATCCGGGAGAGTATGCCGTGAGCCTGAGGGGAAGCTCGACGCTCGAAAAGCTTGCCCAGCTGCCGTGTACCCTGTTTTTCAACGGATTCCCTGTGAGCAACTTTACATTTAACGGAACTGACGGCAGGGATGTTGTGATCAGGAAAGAGGTCAAATTTTACGGCAGATTCAATGTGCTCCGACTGTATGTGAAGTCGAATGGACTCGATCTGAAAGATATAGAATTCCGTTTTGAGAAGGAGTTGCAGTGAGAATAAAATATACAAAGAAGTAGCATGAAGACGAGACGACCGATGAATGGTTGTCTCGTCATTTTGAAATCAATAGAACTGTATTAATTCAATCAAGATTTTGAAAAAATATTGACATAGACTGCCATAGATGGTAACCTAAACTAACTCTTTGCACTGCATATAAATCTACAGTACAAACTGAGCAGACCATTGGCGAAAGCCAAGGAGTCGGGCCATCATGGCAGTGGAATCTTTACATCCACGGGACAGTAGTTACTAATACTGAGTCGTGGGTGTTTTTTTATACTCTTTTAGACATTCTATAAAATCTCCCACATATATTTAGTGATAAGAGCTTTCTGAAATTTATTGATCGCACAGCATCGGTCTTTTGATTAAGGTGATTTCAATAGACTGGTGTTCGTTAAGAAAGGATGGCTGATTATATGGAAAGCGCAAACAAGGAAAACACGATGGCGGCATCTGCCGTATCAGAGGATGAGTTTAAAAAGGTTGCAAATAAAGTATCGTTTATAACGATAGTACAGAACATACTTCTGTCAGTATTCAAATTATTTGCGGGAATATTTGCACATTCAAATGCAATGATAAGTGATGCGGTACATTCGGCATCAGACGTGTTCAGCACCATAATAGTAATAATTGGAGTAAAACTAGCGTCGAAGGAATCCGACAAGGAGCATCCTTACGGCCATGAGAGGCTTGAGTGTGTGGCGGCGATCGTGTTGTCTATAGTGCTGCTGTATACCGGCATCAAGATCGGCTCACAGGCGGTTAAAGATATAATCGGTGGCAATTACCAGAACCTTCAGAAACCGGGGATGCTGGCACTGGTGGCAGCTGTTGTATCTATTGTCACCAAGGAGATAATGTACTGGTACACAAGACACTATGCGAAGAAGATAGATTCAAGCGCACTTATGGCAGATGCATGGCA
>CAKQIY010000006.1 GCA_934247115.1 uncultured Coprococcus sp. | reverse complement strand
CGAGGACTTATCCTTAGAGGTTTCTAAGAGATAAGCTTTAGAAGATACCTCTTTCTGTGTGAAATTCTGAAGGTACAAGTAAAAAAGTACTTGCATTTTCAAGTCAAATGTGTTATTATTGACTAAGACGCCGTGGTTTACCAGGTGATATTCCTCGATAGCTCAATGGTAGAGCACTCGGCTGTTAACCGAGGGGTTGTAGGTTCGAGCCCTACTCGGGGAGCTGCTTTTAAAAACCTGGCCCCATGGTCAAGCGGTTAAGACATCGCCCTTTCACGGCGGTAACACGGGTTCAAATCCCGTTGGGGTCATTTGACAATTTAATATGCCGATGTGGCTCAATTGGCAGAGCAGCTGATTTGTAATCAGCAGGTTATCGGTTCGAGTCCGATCATCGGCTTTTAATTTAATTATTAACGCGGGGTGGAGCAGTCTGGAAGCTCGTCGGGCTCATAACCCGAAGGTCATAGGTTCAAATCCTGTCCCCGCTACTTTTATGTAAGCCCAGATAGCTCAGTTGGTAGAGCAGAGGACTGAAAATCCTCGTGTCGCTGGTTCGATTCCAGCTTTGGGCACTAGATGAAAAGCTGAAACTTTTACGAGTTTCAGCTTTTATTTGTTATGTGGGCAAAGCCCTCCCAAACGTACAGTATGTATATTTATAGGATTCTGAAGGAGGAGATATCAGAATGGTATTTGAGGTTGGTCAGGTTATAAAGATGAAGAAGGCACATCCTTGTGGAACTAATGCATGGGAGATACTCAGAGTTGGTATGGATTTCAGGCTTAGATGCACAGGCTGTGATCACCAGGTTATGGTGACAAGAAAACTGGTTGAAAAGAATTTTAAGGGATATGTAAACGAATAGATAAAGGATATGCATAAAATAAAAGAAGCAGAATCATGATGCCTAGTCATAATTCTGCTTCTTTTTATATATAAGGTTTTTTGTGAGCTGATATAAAGTGTATCAAACTGATCTTACTCTCTTTTTAAGGGAGGAGCGCAGCCGCTAAGCGACTGCGCCAATTAAGGGATTGGGGGGTGTAGTCATTGCTGACTACAAAAAAGGGAGTAAATTACAAAAAATAGTAAATTGTCAAAATTCAATGTAAGCAATTATTTCCTTTTGCTTTGTGTCTCTCTTGCTTACAAGCTGATAATAGTATAAAAGCTCATGGATTGCAATAGGATTTGACGATTTTAAGTCATATTGCCATATATGTCGGTGATTTTGACTGTTTTTGATCAAAAAGCAAAGATAACTGTGCGTTAAAAGAGAAAAACATGAACGATATGGCTGTTTGGTCATAAAAAATCATGAAAACATAGAAAACAATACGAAAATTGCACATGTTGCGCAAAATAGAGTTGCGCGCTCCGGGGAAATATAAAAGAGCAGAAACACGATTAGGCAATCATGCTTCTGCTCTTTTTATATAAGGTTTTTTGTGAGCTGATATGGGAAATAGGTCTCATAAACTAGCGTTACTCTCTTTTTAAGGGAGGGGCACAGCCGTTTGACGGCTGTGCCAATTAAGGGATTGGGGGTGTAGTCATCGCTGACTACAAAAAAGGGAGTAAATACAAAAAATAGTAAATTGTCAAAATTCAGTGTAAGCATTCACTGGCTATGTGCCTTGTCTTTGTATCTCTTGCTTACAAGCAGATAATATGTCAAAAATGATTATTATGCAATAGCATTTGACGATTTTCCGTCATAATCACATATCTATAATAAATTTTGACTGTTTTTGCCCAAAAAACAATAAATGATGTATTTATACTATTCAAATGACATGATTATATGATATAACTTTATTTATATAACGTGATAATTCATTATCCCACGAATGAAATATCACGTAGAATATGAAACGAAAAAGATCAGGGAGGATCAAGATGAAGAGCAGCAAGAAAAATCTCATTGCTATTGCCGTTGTAATTCTCATTATTGCGGTTCTTGGAATTCTGTCTATATATGTAGATAAGATTCCGTCGCCATCAACCTATGCGACATTTTGGGCGCTTGTTCCATCGGTTGTGGCTATCACACTGGCGCTTATAACAAAAGAGGTGTACAGTTCACTTTTTATAGGAATTGTAATAGGTAGTGTGTTTGCCTCAGGATTCAGCTTTACGGGAAGTATATCGAATGTACTTCAGGACGGACTGATTGCACAGCTTTCAGATTCCTACAACGTTGGTATACTTATATTCCTTGTTATTCTGGGAACTATAGTAGCGCTTATGAACAAGGCTGGAGGCTCAAAAGCATTTGGTGACTGGGCGGCGACCCATATTAAGACAAGACAAGGGGCACAGCTATGTACAGTACTTTTGGGTGTGCTTATATTTATCGATGATTATTTTAACTGTCTTACAGTTGGTAGTGTTATGAAACCGGTTACAGATAAGCACAAAATATCACGAGCAAAGTTTGCATATGTTATAGATGCAACAGCGGCACCTATATGTATCATAGCACCTGTATCATCATGGGCTGCAGCGGTCAGTGGATTTGTAAAGGGGGAGGATGGATTTGGCCTGTTTATAAAGGCTATACCATATAACTATTATTCATTCCTCACACTTGCAATGATGATAGCAATGATTATTATGAAGGTTGAGTTTGGCTCAATGGAGAAGCATGAGCTCAATGCACTGAAGGGAGATCTTCTCTCAATGGGGGACGGCAAGAAGACTGTAACAGCAGAGGAGACAGATGTGGTCAACAGCAATGGTAAAGTAATAGATCTGATCATACCAATTATATGTCTTGTTATCTGCTGTATTATAGGAATGATCTACACCGGTGGATTTTTCAGCGGTGCCAGCTTTGTAGAGGCATTCTCAAACAGTGATGCATCTGTTGGACTTGCAATTGGAAGCTTGTTCGGACTGCTTATTACAATTCTTCTGTATGTGATAAGAGGAGTCCTGGATTTTGGCAAATGTATGGAAGCTATACCGGAGGGCTTCAAGGCAATGGTACCGGCTATACTGATCCTTACATTCGCATGGACGCTCAAGGGAACTACCGATATGATGGGGGCAAAGGATTTCGTACAGACAGCAATGACATCGGCATCGGGAAGTCTGTTCAGTTTCCTTCCTGCGGTTATATTTATAGTTGGATGTCTCATGGCGTTTGCAACAGGAACATCATGGGGAACATTTGGAATACTTATCCCTATTGTGTGCGCAGTATTTGAGGGTAAGAATAATGAACTCATGATAATAGCTATATCAGCATGTATGGCTGGTGCGGTATGTGGAGATCATTGCTCACCTATATCAGATACCACTATCATGGCATCAGCGGGAGCACAGTGTAACCATGTAAATCATGTGTCCACACAGCTTCCATATGCGATAACAGCAGCTATAATGTCATTTGTGGCATATGCGATAGTTGGACCTATTACATATCATCTACATGTTAAGTGGTTTATCATGCTTCCAATATTCATAGCAATGATGGTTCTTATGGTATTTGTACTCAGGGTCATCAAGCGCAGGAATCCTGAAAGTTATGTGAATGCGAATACAAGGGTTGCTGATTCGGAGTAATGAGACATTGGAACGTGTTGGAAATAATATGTGAATATTCCGATTATTTGAAAAAAACGGTTGACTTATAAGTGATCATAAGTTAATATGTGAGAGTAGAGTTTTCATTTATTTGAATCCTCTCTCCCCTCATTATGGTGACCAGGTAGCCCCTGGTCACTTTTTTGTTTATAAAGAGCCCGATGCAAAATAAATGTATAGGTTTATATTTGTTAATTTGTGTTGATATATATAATGGTATATTCTATATAGATAGCGCAGGGCGTTTGAAAAATCAATAAAGAAAAGAGAGCTGATATGCAGGATAACAGAGAGATAACGAACGAGGAAGTACAGAAGGCCACGGGAATAATAAACAGGATGTTGACATATTACAACGGCAAGGTTGTGGGACAGCCTTATCTAGGATATTCACTTCTGGTTGCAATGATGGCAAATGGACATGTCCTTCTGGAGTCTGTCCCAGGACTGGCCAAGACCACTGCTGCAAGGGTCATGACTGAGGCGGTAAATGGTACATTTTCACGTGTACAGTGTACACCAGATCTGATACCGAGCGATATTATAGGAACACAACTGTACAATATGGCTACGAATACATTTGAGGATAAGATAGGTCCGGTATATTCGAATTTTGTGCTGCTTGATGAGATCAATAGATCAAGTGCCAAGACACAGAGCGCAATGCTTGAGGCTATGCAGGAGAGGGAAGTCAGCATAGGCGGAAAGACATATAAGCTGCCAGAGGTATTCGTGGTTATAGCCACCCAGAATCCAATAGAGTCTGAAGGTACATATGTGCTGTCGGAGGCACAGTTGGACAGATTCCTTTTAAAGGAAACACTGACGTATCCGAATGCAAATGATGAGATAGAGATACTCAACAGAGTGGAGTCAGATGTATTTTCAGATGGACAGGCTGTGGCAGGCATAGAGGATGTTATGTATCTGCAGAAGCTGTGTAAGAGGGTGTATGTGGATCCGGCCATCAAGAAATATATAGTGGATATCGTTCAGGCTTCAAGAAATACGGATAAGTTTATGAAGCCGGAGCTGGCACAGTATGTTGCAATGGGAGCCAGCACCAGAGCTGCTATTGCATTTATGGAGGTGGCTAAGGCCATTGCCCTTATAAGTGGCAGGAGATACTGTGTTCCAGAGGATGTGAAGGCACTCAGGTATTCCGTGCTGAGACACAGGCTTATGTTGACATTTGCAGCAGTTGCGGATGATGTCAAGGTTGAAACAATAATTGATGCAATATTTGGATCTGTAAAGACCCCCTAACAGGCAATGGAGATGCAGATAGATGAAGATGATCTATATACCCCGTATACAGGGGAACATGAAAGGCTATAGAACCATACATACGAACAAAGCAACATCACGTATAATAGACGGATCATATAATTCTATATATAAGGGCCGGAGCATGAACTTTGATGAACTCAGAGAGTATGTAATAGGTGATGATATAAAGGATGTGGACTGGAAGGCATCTGCCAGGAGCCGCAGAATGCTGGTAAGACAGTATACGGCGGAGAAAAAGCACAATGTAATGCTCGTCATGGATACGAACAGAAGAATGCTTGCCAATATCAATGATATCCAGGAGAAATACGACGCCGCTATCCTTGCAGCAGGAACACTGGCATATATGGTGAGTGGAAATGGAGATTATATAAGTGCTACATTTTCTGAAAACGGCGCGGTAAGGCATTTCCCGTTTTCAACCGGAATTATGAATGTGGAAAGTATACTGGCTGGATATGACCGGGCTGTGACGGACGAAAATGTGTCAGAGCTGGAACAGCCACTTGAATTTATTGCAAAGAATTTCCGGAGAAGGATGATCATACTCATAGTTACTGATGCCAGGGGCATTCAGAATATACCGGAGCGACTCGTCAGACAGCTGATGGTGCTTCATGATGTTATTCTGGTCGGTGTAAACGATGCAGATGCATTTGGCGATGGAGTGTTTGATATGGCTGGTGGAAGTTATATTCCGGAGTTTTTCAGTAAAGACAAAAAGTTGATTGAGATTGAGAGAGGCAGGAGACTTGAGATAGAAGCTGAATGCAGGGATAAACTTAAACGGCTTGGAGTGTCATTCTCCATGATAGACAATACTGATGATATGGATGAGCAGATAGTTGGACTGCTCGAGAAACATAAGCTGGAATGTCGGGCGAAGGCATAGAATGCGAATTGAACAAGGAGAGATGAGATGGAAAGTTCGGTGGAACTACAGCCGATGCTATCATATGCTGTGTGGCCGCTCATATTATGCGGTGCTTTATTAGCAGCGGCAATTATAGTTCTGGTTGTACTCAGAGTACAGCTAGTGAGAAGAGAAAAAATGGCGGATTTACAGATGCTTATGAAGAAACCGCTGGATAAGAACAGGGTGAAGAAAAAATATCTTGCTGAGTTGGAGAAGATTGGAATGGATTTTGAGCAGGGACAGCTGGATATAAGGGGGGCTTATCAGCAGATGAGCATGTGTATAAGAGGCTTTGTTCATGCCATGACGGGAATAAGAGTCCAGAACTATACGCTGAATGATATTGAGGAGCTGAACATGCCTGTTCTGTATGAGCTTGTGGCAGAGTATTACACGCCGGAGTTTGCATTCAGATCAGAAGGAGATGTCAGGGATTCCATTGCAAGGACAAGGAGCATGATAGAGAGATGGGGATAAAATATCACATAATCCTGTATATAGGATTGGCGGTGGGGCTTGCTATGCTGGTATGGATGCTTATACGCAGAAACAGGCGGACAATGTATCGTGGTGGTAAAAGAATTGCTGACAAGATATGTAGCACTGACCAGCCTTATATAAAGAAGAAAATACTAATATATAGGACCGGATTATATGTGGTACTGACCTGCTGTATACTGGCAGTTGTTGGTGCATTTGTAATGATGGCAAAACCATACACCAGTGAGCGTGTACAGGATGAAAAGTACAGCAGAGATATCATATTGTGTATAGACATATCTACATCGGTTGACTATCTGAATGAGAATCTTCTCACGAAGCTCAAGGGAGTCGTGGAAGAGCTTCAGGGGGAACGGTTTGGTATTGTCATATTCAATACAAGTCCGGTGTTGCTTACACCGCTGACAGATGACTATGAATTCGTTGAGGAGCAGCTTGACCTGATAGCCAAATGTCTGAGGCAGAGAAACAGTGATAATCAGGACTATCTGTATTCAGACGATTTGGAATGGCTGTATTATGATGCATATATATCTTCTGGAACACTGGTGGGAAATGAAGACAGAGGAAGCTCCCTTATAGGTGATGGACTGGCGGCAGCAGCCTATGATTTCACAGAAACCTCAGATCAGGAACAGAAGAGGACAAAGGTGATAATATTCTCCACTGACAATGACATCCAGGGTACACCTGTAGCGACTCTGGATGAGGCAGCAGATATATGCAGCAATAATGATATAACTGTATATGGAATAGGCACCAAGGAGATGACTGACGAGAACAGGAAATCCATGAAGGAAGCGGTGGAGAAAACCGGTGGACAGTTCTTTGTTGAGTCGGAGTCGGGATCATTTGGAAAGATTGTGTCATCTATTGAGTCGATGAGTAAAAGTCTTGTCAAGACCAGAATAGTGGTAAAGGAGAGTGCAAAGCTCCGGGGACCGATGATCATCATGCTGATCGCAGCCCTGATTGCCGCTGGTGTTGGAAGAATTCTGAAATTATAGTAAATGCAGAGAGAAGAGAGAGAATGGTAAGATGATCGATCCTATAATACCAATATGGCTGATGGGAATATTGTGTATATTCCTTATAATATTGAAAAGACGCGGCAAAGCTGCTTTTATCAGACGGGTGCTGGCTGCTCTGATGATATTCCTGGTAAACCTAAGGATCATGGTGCCTGGCGGACAGGTAGCGACTACCACACAGACACTTGACACCTATGTGCTGTTCGTTGTGGACAATACTATCAGTATGCTTGCACAGGATTATGATGGAGACAAGGAAAGGATAACTGGTGTAAAAAATGATTGTGCGGAGATAATAGAAAATCTGGATGGAGCAAAGTTTGCAGTTATAGGCTTCAATAATTCGGCAAGTCTTATGTCACCATATACGAACAATTCTACATATGCAGCCGATGTGATAAATTCCATGTATCCAATAAATTCCGTGTATGCACAGGGAAGCTCCATGAATGTGTGCAAGGATGTCATGATCGACACTCTTAAGCGGGCACACGATAAGGCTGATGGCACAGTGGTGGTGTTCTTCGTGAGTGATGGGGAGATAACCAATGGAGACACGCTGGAGTCTTTTGAGAAAGCCGCCCAATATATAGATGGCGGAGCTGTGCTGGGATATGGAACAAAGGCAGGAGGCAATATGTATGTTGATTCTTATATCTCAGGAGAGAAAGAACTGCTGGAGGACACCTCGTCATATCCAACAAAGCCGGCGGTTTCGTGTATTGATGAGAAGAATCTGAAAAGCATAGCAAGTGACCTGGGTGTAGATTATATCAATATGAATGATGCAGATGGAGAAAAGCGTATAAGTTCCCTGGCAGAGAAGATCAGATCCGGTGCTGTAACAGGAAGTGGAGAAGGCTCCACAGCAAAAGGATATATTGATATATACTATATATTTGCACTGGTATTTGCCGGGCTTATGGTATGGGAATTTATAGACATAAAGAAAAAGTATGCAGGCGGAATGGGATTTGGCAGAAAATCGCAAGAGGAACAGATATGATAAAGAAGATTGTGGTGGCAGCAGGTATACTAAGTCTGCTGGCCGGGACACTCATGACGGTCAATTATGTGTGCGGCAGGAAAGTAATATCAAGATACGATTCGGGTATATATGAGAACAGCGAAGTGAATATGGTGCTGGGATTCACCCAGCCATATATATATCATTACAATCAGGGAAATATATATTACAGTAAAGGGGATTATGCCGGTGCAGCGGAGGAGTATTCCCATGCGCTTGAATACAGTCCCTCAGGAGACAGGGACTGCTATACTAGAATAAATCTTGCATTGTCAATGGTAAGACCCATAGATGTTGAGAGTGTGACAGCAGATAATCTGGATGAGACTCTGGATATACTGGAGAGTGCCAAAAATATCCTGCTGGAGAATGGCTGTGCCCATGATGAGGACGAGAATGGTCACAACAGTGATGCTCAGACGATCAAGGATGAGATAGATGAGTTTGAAAAAAAACTTCAGGAAAAGGTGAATCAGGACGACAAGAATCAGGATGATGAGGATCAGGACGATCAGGGTGATCAGAACGATGATTCCAATGACAGCAAAGATGATACTACGGAGGATCAGACCTCCGGCCGTGAGGAGGATATCAGACAGCAGCTTGAACAGATCCAGGGAGACAGTCTGAATCAGAGAAATCAGGAAATGGATTCGTATGAAACTTATAAAGAGGACTTCCAGTATTATGATGGCCAGACATGGTAAAACAAGTTTACCGCAGCGGTGAGTTGTGATGTTATACAGGCTTAACAGTAATTAAATTATGAATATATAACTTGCGCAAGAATATGCTGTGGGGTATAATACTGCTAGTTATGGTCATTTATGGAATAATGACTGATGTTAAGGAGATAAGCAATGGTAAATGAAGAAAAAGTCATTCTGATGACCAGGATAGCCATGTACAAGGAATCTCTTGGCCGTGAGGATCTTGAAAAGGGAAAATATTTTCAGAGTGATTATGTAAAACTTAATTGTCTGAAGACGATCGTTTCATCTACGGTGTTGTTCATAGTAGTGACGGCTGCGTATATATATTACAATATCGGAACTATTGTCGAGCAGCTCACTGAGCTTGATTATGCAAAATTAGCCGGGGAACTGATAGGAAGCTATGCGGTTGTATGTATAGTGTTTGCGTTGTTTGCATGGGTATTGTATACCTACAGATATATGAAGGCAAAGCCAAAACTCATCAAGTATAATCAGAACCTGAAGAAGCTGATTGAGTTCTATGAGAGAGAAGACGGAACGAAAGGTTCTGGAAGAAGAAATAGGAGGGCTAGGTAATCATGGCAACACTTCTGACATTTCGAGATGGAGTAAAGAATTTTTGTAGTAAGTATGATAAGTTTATTTCACCATTGTGTAAGTTCGTTCTTGCATTTGTTATGTTCTGGTCAATATCACATCTGACGGGCTACAGCAGCACGATCAGCAATATCGTGGTTGTACTGGCAGCAGCATTTGTATGTGCGTTCCTTTCAGAGGCTCTGACTCTGGCCATAGGTGGTCTGTATGCATGTGCGCAGATTGCAAGTGCCAGCCTTGAGCTTGGCATAACATTCGTGATCATATTTGTGATTATGTACTGTGTGTATATAAGATTTTTTCCAAAGGCATCATGGGTTATAATGTTTATGCCATTTTTCTACATAATTAAGTTCCCATTCTTCATGCCGATACTTGCGGGAATGCTCCTCGGAGCTACCGGAATGATCCCGGCAGCGTTTGGTTGTGTATTCTATTATTTCATGAAGTACACCGGGGATTATGTGGCACTTTCCAGTACCACGACCTCAGATAAGATGGTAGAGGGTTACAAGTACATATTTGAACATCTCGTGCAGGATAAGACGCTTCTGCTCACAATAATAGTGTTTGCAGTAGTTATAGTGCTGACATATATCATATATAGAATGTCATTTGCATATTCATGGTATGTGGCTATCATAACAGGTGGTATCGTGGAGATCATACTGTTTCTTGTGGGAACACTTTCGATGGAGGTGGAGATCTCTCTTGCAGGTGCTCTGCTTGGAAGCATCTGTGCTATATTGGTGGCAATAATAATCCAGTTTTTCAAGACAGTGGTAGATTATTCAAGTGTTGAGAATACACAGTTTGAGGATGATGAATATTATTATTATGTCAAGGCTGTTCCAAAGGTTATGAGCACTGCC
Source organism: uncultured Coprococcus sp. (assembly GCA_934247115.1). Taxonomy (GTDB): domain Bacteria; phylum Bacillota; class Clostridia; order Lachnospirales; family Lachnospiraceae; genus Coprococcus. The sequence goes on along the minus strand of CAKQIY010000006.1, from coordinate 84,190 downwards.
CAGAAGCCGGCGGCAAGGAAGCCTGTTTCCCAGACACAGCGTTCCTCAGCAGCCAGGGATAATGCAGCACAGAGAAGAGGAGATTCTGTTACAGGATCTACAAGATAGATATGTTGATCGGATAATATATGACCTGACGAATGTCAGGTCATATTAATTATATAGACATATTATGTGGCATACAGGAAAGTATAAACAGATAATTGGAAGGAGGATAAAATGGAAAAGATATCGACGTTCATATCGACATATTTTGACTGGTTCTATATAACAGTCCCAAGTACAGTGGACATAATAGAGATACTCATTTTGTCATTCTTTATATACAAGATCATGCTCTGGTTCAAGACCAGCAGAGCATGGACCCTGCTCAAGGGGATAGTTATGATCGTGCTGTTCACAGCAATTGCTGCGGTATTCCAGTTCAATACTATATTGTATCTTTTGAAGAATGCCTTCAGTGTGGGAATTATTGCCGTTGTCATACTGTTTCAGCCGGAGTTCAGACGAGGTCTGGAGCAGCTTGGAAGAAAGAAACTCATCAACTATATAATCAGAGATGGTGAGGATGATGGAGTGATATCGGAGAAGACCATATATGAGCTCGTCAAGACGGCCCAGGTATTGTCGGCCAACCGTACAGGTGCGCTTATAGTAATAGAGAATGAGGTGGCGCTTGGTGAGTACATTGATACCGGAATACCTATTGATGCGGTTGTTACCAACCAGCTTCTTCTCAATATATTTGAGCATAACACGCCGCTTCATGATGGTGCGGTGATCATCAGGAAGAACAGGGTCGTGTCTGCAACTTGTTATCTGCCATTGTCGGCAAACGATTCTATAAACAAGGAACTTGGTACCAGACATAGAGCAGGTATAGGTATAAGTGAGGTGTCAGACAGTATGACTCTTATTGTCTCAGAGGAGACCGGTTCAATCTCCATAGCCCAGGGTGGCGAGTTGTTCAGAAATCTTGACAGTGAAGGTGTACGTTCACATCTGCAGACACTGTGTAAGGATTTCAATGGGAAAAAGCCACACAGATCCATGAGTGGAAGACCGGTTAAAAAGAGAAGAAAGAGAGTTGTGGTGGAGAATAAAGACAAGGCTTCCAGAAAGGAGGCTGATGGCAATGAAAGATAATAATTCAGCATATAAGAAAAAAAAGACAGGACATAAGATATACAGCAATCTTGGACTAAAACTCCTGTCAGTTGTGCTGGGATTTCTTGTGTGGCTTCTTGTACTCAATATTGACGATTCGGCAGTAACCAAGACGATCAGTAATATTCCAGTGGAGCTGATCAATACAGATGCGATTACAAGTCAGGGCCAGCTGTACACGATCACATCGGGAGATACGGTAGATATAGTTATAAAGGGAAGAAAATCTGTTATAACCAATCTGGATGCATCGGATTTCAGGGCTTCTGCGGATATGTCCAAGATATCTATAACCAATGCTGTGCCGATATCAGTAAAGGCAGTCAGCAACAGCATAGCGAAGAAGGTCAGCATAACAGTGATCGACAATGTGTTGTCTGTTGAACTTGAGGCGGAGAAGAGCGTGTCGGTTCCTGTGAAGGTAGTGACCAGCGGGGATGTTGCGAAGGGATATACAGTTGGCAACAGCGTAGCTGCTCCGAATCTCATAACTCTGAAGGGCGCATCAAGTGTAGTATCCAGTATAGACCGCGCAGAGGTTATGGTGGATGTGAGTGATGCTAAAGATGACATAACAACGAACTGTACACCGGTATTTATGACGTCGGATGGAGAAAAGGTATCAGATGATACATTGTCATATGATGAGGTTTCGATAGCTGTAACGGTTCCTATCTATAAGACCAAGAATATACCTATAAGCATATCTGTGACAGGTGAGCCTGCTGATGGATATGCTGTGTCACAGATAACATATGTTCCAGAGACCATAGATATAGGTGGTGATGCTGCTATCATCAAGGATATCAGCAGGTTGGAGATAAGTGATGTTGATATAAGCGGATGTACTGCTGATGTGGAGACTACCCTGGATATTTCAAAGTATCTTCCAGACGGAGTGGTAGTAACAAAGGACAGTGCTTATGTGAATGTAAAGATAGTAATCGAGAAGTCGGTTACAAGGAATATATCAGTATCATCAAGTGACATAACTATAACAGGCAAACAGAGTGGATATAATTATGAAATTGTGACAGGTGATGGAAGCAATATCGTGATAAAGGGAATATCAAGTGCGGTATCGAAGGTAAGTGTCAAGAAGCTTGGGTTGAAGATTGATGTATCCAGACTTTCAGAGGGTGATAATACAGTCTCAATAGATGTTCCAAATGGCAATAGATATACAGTTGAAAGTGGTTGTACAGTCACAGTCAAAGTGACGTCAGCACAGCAGTAGCACAGAGGATGATGTGAGAGATGATATAGGAGGTGAATGCGGTGGATATGGGAAAAATCGAACAGCTGAGATCCATCGTGAAAGAGTCAGACAATATAGTATTCTTTGGTGGAGCCGGTGTATCTACAGAGAGCGGCATTCCGGATTTCAGGAGTGTGGATGGGTTATATAACCAGAAGTATAAGTATCCACCAGAGACTATCATAAGCCATAGCTTCTATCTGCGTAATCCGGAGGAGTTCTATCGGTTTTACAAGGACAAGATGATATTTGCAGATGCAAAGCCGAACAAGGCTCATATCAAGTTAGCAGAGCTGGAGAAGCATGGCAAGCTCAAGGCTGTGATAACTCAGAACATTGATGGACTTCATCAGATGGCAGGAAGTAAGAATGTAATAGAGCTACATGGTTCAGTTCACAGGAATTATTGTGAGCGCTGTCATGCATTTTACAATCTGGATTATATAGTTAATTCGGATGGTGTCCCTAAGTGTGAGAAGTGCGGTGGCACCGTAAAGCCTGATGTCGTACTGTACGAGGAGGCTTTGAATGATGAGAATATGTCAAATGCGCTCAGGTATATATCGGAGGCGGATACGCTGATAATAGGCGGAACTTCTCTTGTAGTATATCCAGCAGCAGGGCTTATCAGATACTTCAGAGGCAGAAAGCTTGTAGTTATCAATATGTCTCCGACGCAGTCAGATACTAATGCCGATCTCCTTATTGCGGATAAGATAGGCGATGTGCTTGGCAGTCTGTAAGTACGATAAAAAGACATGTAGAAGGCATGTCTGATATAAATACAATATGGAGGGTGATTTATGTATTTTGAGAAATCGAAAGGCTTCCCGAAGGATTTCTTGTGGGGCAGTGCATCTGCCGCATATCAGGTTGAGGGAGCATGGAATGAGGATGGAAAAGGCCCATCCAACTGGGATGAGTTTGTGAGGATCCCGGGTAAGACATTCAAGGCAACTACCGGAGATAAGGCCGTGGATCACTACCACAGATATAAGGAAGATGTGGCTCTCATGGCAGAGATGGGACTGAAGACATACAGATTCTCAATATCCTGGCCGAGAATAATACCTGATGGCAACGGTGAGGTCAATGAGAATGGACTTCAGTTCTATGATGATCTTATCAACGAGCTTGTAAAGAATAATATAGTTCCTATGGTGACCGTATACCACTGGGATATGCCACAGGCGCTTGAGGAGCAGTATCACGGATGGGAGAGCAGACGAATAGTTGATGATTTCGTCAGATATGCAAAGGTTCTGTTTGAGAGATACAGCGACAGGGTAAAGCACTGGATAATCATGAATGAGCAGAATGTATTTACAGGTCTTGGCTGGAATGCCGGGATGCACCCACCAGGAAAGGTTGACGATCAGAAGATGTTCTATCAGGTAAACCACCATGCATTCATGGCACACGCAAAGAGTGTTATAGCGCTCAAGGAGATCTGTCCTGATGCCAAGGTCGGTTCATCATTCGCATTTACTCCAGCATATGCATTTGACAGAAAGCCGGAGAATGCCATGGCGAAGATGGATTTTGATGATCTCGAGAACTTCTACTGGATGGATATGTATGCATATGGCCGTTATCCAAGGGCTGCAAAGGCGTACCTTGAGAGCAAGGATCTGATGCCGGTTATAGAAGATGGAGATGACGAGATCCTGAAGAAGGCTGCGTCACTCATCGATTTCATGGGTGTAAATTATTACAGAACATGTGTTGCAGAGTATAATCCGATCGATGGAGTTGGCACTACACATGAGATGAACACCACAGGCAAGAAGGGCACTGCAAAGGTGCAGGGAGTTCCGGGACTCTACAAGAATCCTGCAAATGAATTTCTTCCTACGACAGACTGGGATTGGACCATAGACCCTATGGGACTTCGCATGTGCTGCAGACAGATAACATCGAGATATGATCTTCCTATAGTAATATCTGAGAATGGCCTTGGCGCATTTGACAAGTTCGAGGATGGTGAGATCCATGATCCGTACAGGATAGATTACTTGAAACATCACATAGAGGAACTCAAGAAGGCGTGTGATGACGGCTGCCGCGTCCTGGCATACTGCACATGGTCTTACACAGATCTTCTCAGCTGGCTCAACGGATATCAGAAGAGATACGGATTTGTGTATGTGGACAGAGAAGAGGACGAGAACAGTGGAACTCTGAACAGATACAAGAAGGATTCTTATTATTGGTACAAACATGTTATAGAGACCAATGGTGAGGAGCTGTGATAATAGAATAATATCAGAACAGGGAGAACCGGCACATAAGTGCTGGTTCTTTTTCGTACTAAAGTTATGCATTTAGTCATTTAATTTTTAAAACTAGCCGTTTGGCTAGTTTACTAAAAGCCCCAGTGTATTATAATTAGTTGTTATGTTGATGGCAATATCTGGCAGTAACTGCCAGGGATTAAAGACAGGAGGAAAGGGATAATTATGAAATCAAAGAAATTGATAACTGGGTTGATTATGGCATGTATATTGGCTGTAGTGATTATTGCGGGAAAGAACTCTGTGAAGGTGCAGGCCGCGGATGGGGATGTGGCAATTGTGACGGATGGCAATGGCGATGAGATCGGATCATATGCTACACTGGCTGATGCATTTGCAGCCGCACAGAATGGCTATACAATATGTATAATTAGTGATATATATGATCCCTCGGCTTCTATAGGATACAATGATGGTGAACATAATAAACATATCATTATAGATCTCAACAGTAAAAGTGTCACTTTGCAGATGATGAATTTTGATTATTCGTTATACGTGAAAAACGGAACATTAAATTGCGGTATCACAAATGGAAGTGTTGGATTTACTAATGCTATGCTGACTTTATCAAATGTCAAATTCATTACGGATAGTATCAACTGGATGACAAAAGATGGAATCTGTCTGAATAATGGCTCAAATGTGACGCTCAACGGTTCACAGTGTTGGTTTGAAAAACTTGAGATGGATACAGACTGTGTATTTACGGTACAGAACAGTGACGGACTTAGCAACTTTGGGCATATTGCAGATGGATTTGACGGTGTGAAGGAGTTTGTACCAGAGGGACTTTCTGTAGAAGGAACGACAATCATTGATGATGAGACAGGAGCCAAGGCTAAGGATTTTATTCTCCGTTACCGCAGCTTGTCGGATGATGCAGATGTCGCTGTCAGCATTGCTCCAAAATCGTATGTGTACGATGGAAAAGAAAAGAAACCTGCGGTTACGGTTTCTTATGGCGGAAAGACTCTGACAGAGGGGAAAAGTTACTCATGTGTATATGCGGATAATATTGATGCGGGAACAGCTACAGTTACTATCAAGGGTGAGAATACCATGCATGGACAGATTGTGGAAGAGTTCACAATAGATAAGGCAAAGCAGAAGGCACCTACAGGTTTGGTCGCAACGGCAGAGACTGTGGATGGGAAAAATGATGGTCAGATATCTAATCTGAAGACGTCAATGGAATATAGTGTTGACAAGAGAAACTGGTTGGATTGTGAAAGCACGGTACTTAAGAAACTTGCAGATGGAAATTATTATGTGAGATATAAGGAGACCAAAAATTATTATGCATCTCCTGCTGCAAAGGTAGTGGTAAAGAAGGGGAATGTACCAGCAACAAATGAACCGACTACAAATGAACCTTCAACTGAAAAACCAACGTCAAGTGAGCAGACGACAGAGAAGGTAACAACAGAGAGACAGACAACCGAAGAGAAAACTAACGTGACCTCAACAGAGAATACAACTGTAGCAGACTCAAAAAAGGAGTCAGGTGCTCCAAATACCGGAGATGACGGAAATGTGGCATTGATGCTCATAGTCATGATGGCATGTTTATTAGGGGCTGCCGGGGTGGTAGTTTACCGTAGAGAGAAATAAATTAAAATAATAAAAAAATATTAGCACTCAGTATTGACGAGTGCTAACAAGTGTGCTATATTATCCTCAGACAGGGAAGTGATATTAAGGTATCAGTTCCCTGAAAGTTTAGTTTAGGAGCTAAGGAGGTAAACAGCTATGGAGATGGATAAATACACACGTAAATCGTTGGAAGTTGTAGAGAAGGCAAAAGAAAAAGCTTTGGAGTACGACAATCAGGAACTTACGCAGATGCACCTTTTGGCTGGCTTGCTTGAGATAGATGACAGTTTGATAGCCAAAATATTTGAGAAGATGGGCGTGAATGTTACTGGCGCCGTGAATGCGGTGGAGGATAAGCTGGCAAGGCTACCGAAGGTCAGCGGTGGCAATATGTATGCCGGAAATAACTTCTCAAAGGCTCTCATCCAGGCAGAGAAGGAAGCAAAGCAGATGGGCGACACATATGTGTCTGTTGAGCATTTGTTCCTCGGCATGGTGGATAAGGCTGATTCAGATGTCAAGGAGCTTCTCAAAGGCTGGGGAGTTGACAGGAATGCATTCCTCAAGGAGCTGGCAGAGATCAGAGGTAACCACAAGGTGGATAGCGATGATCCGGAGAGCTCATATGAGGCGATGGAGAAGTTCGGATATGATCTGGTCGAGAGGGCAAGACAGCAGAAGCTTGATCCGGTCATCGGACGTGATGCCGAGATAAGAAATGTGATAAGAATCCTGTCAAGGAAGACCAAGAACAATCCGGTGCTCATCGGTGAGCCTGGTGTAGGTAAGACTGCGGTTGTAGAGGGACTTGCACAGAGGATACTCAGAGGCGATGTACCAGAGGGACTTAAGAACAAGAAGATATTTGCACTGGATATGGGAGCCCTTGTGGCCGGTGCCAAGTACAGAGGTGAATTTGAAGAGAGACTTAAGAATGTCCTTGACGAGGTGAAGAAATCTGAGGGCGAGGTAATCATGTTCATCGATGAGCTGCACACTATCGTTGGAGCAGGAAAGACTGACGGTGCAATGGATGCGGGCAACATGCTCAAGCCTATGCTTGCCAGAGGCGAGCTGCACTGTATAGGTGCCACAACGCTCAACGAGTACAGACAGTATATAGAGAAGGATGCGGCTCTTGAGAGACGTTTCCAGCCGGTTATGGTAGATGAACCAACCGTAGAGGATACAATATCTATCCTTCGAGGAATCAAGGAAAGGTATGAGGTGTTTCATGGAGTTAAGATATCAGATGGTGCCCTTGTGAGCGCAGCGGTTCTTTCCAACAGATATATAACAGACAGATTTCTGCCGGATAAAGCCATAGATCTTGTCGATGAGGCGTGTGCCATGATCAAGACAGAGCTTGACTCAATGCCTGTTGAGGTGGATGAGATCACACGTAAGATAATGCAGCTGGAAATCGAGGAGACTGCCCTTAAGAAGGAGGAGGATAATCTGTCAAAGCAGAGGCTGGCAGACCTTCAGGCTGAACTGGCAGAACTCAAGGATCAGGCAAATTCCCTGAAAGCAAAGTGGGAGAATGAAAAGGCTGCAGTTGAGAAGATAAGAACACTCAAGGAAGAGATGGAGCAGGTCAAGGCCGATATACAGGCTGCTCAGAGAAACTATGACCTGAACAAGGCAGCAGAGCTTCAGTATGGTAAGCTTCCTGCTATCCAGAAGGAACTTGCAGAGGCTGAGTCTACAGCTTCAGATAAGGAGAGGGAGCTCGTACATGAGGTGGTTTCAGAGGACGAGATATCCAAGATCGTATCAAAGTGGACGGGAATACCTGTTGCAAAACTCACGGAGAGTGAAAAGAGTAAAACTCTTAATCTTGCCAGTGAACTTAAGAAGAGAGTTGTAGGTCAGGATGAGGCTGTTGAGTATGTCAGCGATGCGATCATCAGATCAAAAGCAGGAATAAAGGATCCTAGCAAGCCAATCGGTTCATTTATATTCCTTGGACCAACCGGTGTAGGTAAGACAGAGCTTGCAAAGAGTCTTGCTGCGGCGCTGTTTGATAATGAGCAGAACATGGTACGTATCGATATGAGTGAATATATGGAGAAACACAGCGTGTCAAGGCTTATAGGAGCGCCTCCGGGATATGTAGGTTATGATGAAGGCGGTCAGCTGACAGAGGCTGTTCGTAGAAAGCCATATTCAGTTGTACTCTTTGATGAGATAGAGAAGGCACATCCGGATGTATTCAATGTGCTCCTTCAGGTACTTGATGACGGACGTATCACAGATTCACAGGGCAGAACGGTAGACTTTAAGAATACGATCATCATCATGACATCCAATATCGGCGGTGCTGATATCGCGGCAGCCGGTGGAGAGATAACGGATGAACTGAAGAACGATGTAATGGCTCAGCTCAAGAGCAGATTCAGACCTGAGTTTCTGAACCGTATCGATGAGATCATCACATTTAGGGCACTGTCCAAGGACAACATCAGTGGTATCGTTGATCTTCTCATGGCAGATCTCAACAGCAGACTGGCAGACAGGGAGATCACTATCAAACTTACGGAGAGTGCAAAGCAGCACATCATCGATCAGGGATATGATCAGGTGTATGGTGCAAGACCGCTCAAGAGATATCTGCAGAAGAATGTGGAGACGCTTGTTGCCAGGATGATACTTGCGGGCAGCGTGAGCACACAGTCAGCTATAGTGATAGATTATGACGGCACTGACCTGAGGGCTGAGAATGAAAAATAAAATATTCACAACATAGAGTATGTGCGCTATTATGAAAAGGAATAATATACGTGTTTACTGGATGTAATAATTGACACGGGTCTGAACCAAGGATATATTATATGGTTTGGATCCGTGTATTTTTCTGTATATTTAATAAGGGATAAATGTGTGGATTGGTCGGATAAGCTGCATTATGTTATACTTATTGGTGCAGCTACATTCGCAGTGTAATGAGGAGGAAAGAGTGAGTACGCAGATTGTTAAAATGAAAATAATGGAACTGGATAATTACTATTTTATCGCGAGGCCATGCGTGGATATAGCAGATCAGAAGGTGCAGGAGCTGGTGGAGAAAGCTGATGAGCATGATCTGGACTTTGTTGGTATAGTATATGAGAATGTCGGACTGCCGGAGGGAGTGGCATACGATAAAGAATTATTCCTTGGTAAGGATCCGGCATATGTTATGCTCGTGAGGAACATAGGCGCTGGGTTATATAGTAAGGATTTTATAGAAAAAAAACATCTGGAGATTGGAGTCTCTGATGAGCTGTTTCCGGATATTTATCTGTTGTGGCAGGTGTTCACGAGCGCATGCAAGGCGATGTGTGTAAGTGCAGCCATATGTAAAAAAGTTTATCGGGATACGGTATGGATAGATGACAGTCAGATAGCATTTACTGTAAACAGAGCATATGACAGGATAAAGGATATGCTCATGACTGACTGGGAATTGTGGCAGAAGTGGAAGGGATATTATTCATCTCAGAGATGGGCATGCTATTATGAATTGCTGCACTGGATGACGGAAGATGTTGGCTGGGAATTTGCAGAGAGAATGGTTGTGGAGTTCCACAGAAGCTATGAAAACAATGAAATAGATGAGAAACTGTTCTCTCTGGAGGAGCGGTCAAACCTTTATATTCTTGCCAAAGATCCGGGATATGTAAAAAGATTTTACCTTGGAAAAGTTATCCTGGATAAGAGAGTATATGACTGTAAGAACAAGGTAAATGATCTTGAAAAGGTTGTAGCTGAAAAAGACAGGATGATGCTGGTGCAGAAGGAATCGTATGAACGGAGACTGGCACAGAAGCAGGCAGAGCATGAGGAAATGTGCAGCAGACTGGAGCAGCAGAGACTGCTGGAGCTTGAACAGAAGAAACAGCAATATGAATCGTCAGTCACATTCAAGGCTGGCCGGGTGATAATGTTTATTCCTTTGGGCATCAGAGGGTTAGTGCTCAGGATGATGAAAAAAGAGTGATCAGTAATATGCTATGAAAAATAGTGTGACATATGTGGAGAGAATGTATGGCAGTAGATGTATCTATAGTTGTAACTATATATAATGCGGAAGAATATATTGACAATTGTCTCGATATGCTGACGAGACAGACACTGAAGAATATAGAGATAATATGTGTTGATGACGGGTCTGTGGATGGATCCCTGGAAAGGCTTCAGGCCTACAGCAGCAGGGATGAGCGGATAAGAGTGCTCACCGAGGAGAATAAGGGCGCTGGAGCAGCAAGAAACCGCGGACTTACAGAGGCGATTGGCAAGTACATGTTATTCCTGGATTGTGATGACTTCTTTGAACCGGATATGGTGCAGCTGGCATACGAGAAGGCTGAGGAGCAGGGAGCAGAAATCGTTATATACAAATCAGATCAGTACAATATGGACTCCGGCGAATTTGTATATGAGAACTGGGCTATGATAGAATGGGCACTTCCACCATATGAACCATTCGGTTACAGGCAGATATCGACTAATATATTTAAGGCATTTGTCGGATGGGCGTGGGATAAGCTTTATCTAAGAGAGTTTGTAGTTAAGAATGATCTGAAATTTCAGGAACAGCGTACCACCAATGATGCACTCTTTGTGTTCAGCGCTCTGGTGCTTGCAGAGAAAATATCAACGGTTAGAAAGATACTTATCCATAGAAGAGTAGACACTGCGGATTCTCTTTCGAAGACCAGAGAAAAATCTTGGGATAACTTCTACAGGATGCTGCTTGCCCTCAGACAGTTCCTTAAGGACAGAGGAAAGTGGAATGAACTTGAGAAGGATTTTGTCAATTATTCATTACATTTTTCACTCTGGAATTACAATACACTAGCTGAGCCTACAAAAACAAAACTCAGAAATAAACTGGTGTCAGAGTGGTTTGAGGAGCTGGGTATAAGGCAGAGACATAAGGAATATTTCTACAATGAATATGAATATTCACAGTATGAAGCAATGTTAAAGCTGCAGAATACACCGTGAAATAAATAAAGTGGCACAGTATAATAGCTTAAAAATATGCAAAAAGGCTGTTTGGTGTTGAAAAAGATCAGACATAAAGGATATAATATAAAATATTAAATTATGACGGAGGTAACATAGATGTTCAGTTTCGACGAGATTACAAAGGTGGACCCTGAGATAGCAGCGGCTATGACAGACGAGCTTAACAGACAGAATAACAACCTGGAGCTTATCGCTTCTGAGAATATTGTATCAAAGGCAGTTATGGCAGCCATGGGCAGTCACCTTACAAACAAGTATGCAGAGGGTTATCCTGGAAAGAGATATTACGGCGGATGCCAGTATGTGGATGTTGTAGAGGATCTTGCAAGAGAGAGGGCAAAGGAGTTATTCGGATGTGAATATGTGAATGTACAGCCACATTCAGGTGCACAGGCCAATATGGCAGTGTTCTTCGCTATACTTAACCCTGGCGATACATTTATGGGTATGAATCTTGATCACGGCGGACATCTCACACATGGTTCACCGGTCAACATGTCTGGAAAATATTTCCACTGTGTTCCTTACGGTGTAAATGATGATGGATTCATAGATTATGATAAGGTGCTTGAGATCGCAAAGGAGTGCAAGCCAAAGCTTATCGTGGCAGGTGCTTCAGCATACGCCAGAGCGATAGATTTCAAGAGATTCAGAGAGATCGCTGATGAGGTCGGAGCATACCTCATGGTGGATATGGCACACATCGCAGGTCTTGTGGCAGCGGGTCTTCACATGAGCCCTATCCCATATGCACACGTAACAACTACTACAACTCACAAGACACTCCGTGGACCTCGTGGCGGAATGATCATGTGCAGCAATGAGATCAATGAGAAGTTTAACTTCAACAAGGCAGTATTCCCTGGAATCCAGGGTGGTCCTCTTATGCATGTTATTGCAGGCAAGGCAGTATGCTTCAAGGAGGCACTCACACCTGAGTTCAAGGCATATCAGGAGCAGGTTGTAAAGAATGCAGCAGCCCTTGCTAAGGCTCTCATGGCAAGAGGATTTGACATAGTATCAGGCGGTACAGACAATCACCTTATGCTTATGGATCTCAAGAGGCTTGGTCTTACAGGCAAGGAAGTAGAGAAGCTTCTTGATGAGGTACACATCACAGCCAACAAGAATACAGTACCTAATGATCCAAAGTCACCATTTGTAACAAGTGGTATAAGACTTGGAACTCCTGCAGTTACAACAAGAGGTGCAGATGAGGCTGATATGGAGGTTATTGCAGAGGCTATCAAGGCAGCAGTTCTCGATCATGACAAGGAGAGAGCAGAGGCGCTTGTAAAGAGCATCGTAGAGAAGTATCCTCTGTATGCATAAGACTTATAATATGCAATAAATGAACGAATAAGATTTATATGGCGGCACGGATGATCCGTGCCGCTTTTTGGAGATACAGATGGGAATGGCAGAGAAGAAGAGGAAAGACTGGAAGCACATGTCTGTCAGGATCGCGGTTATCCTGTTGGTGATCATAATAATTGTCGGTGTTGTATGCATATCGGCTGCATATGCTGCCCGAAAGACTCTGGTGAGCAATGCTGACAGAGCAATCCCTGTGGTAAGTGATAATGCGGCGGCGAAAGCAGAACAATACATAGAGCATAACGGCAGCAGGTATGAATATGACCGGGACAATATCAATATACTCTTCATAGGTGTAGATTCCCGTGGCGATGATATATCAGTCGGGCAGGCGGATATGGCAGTCCTTGCGGTTATGAACCTCCGTGAAAAAACGGTTAGATTTATCAATATCAACAGGGATAGTCTTGGCCCCGTGAGATTGTTCGGAGTGGCAGGACAGTATATAACGACACGTGAACGGCAGATAGCACTGGCTTACTCGTATGGTGATGATGCAGCAGATGGCGGAGAACTTATGAGCGAAACCATATCCGGGCTTCTGGATGGAATACCGGTCAATGGCTTTGTGGCACTGGATTTTGATGGAATTGCCACAATGAATGAAATAGCCGGGGGAGTGAGTGTCACAGCGATATGTGATGTGCCCAGAGCAGATATAAATGAAGGTGAGACTGTAAAGCTTACGGATGAACAGGCAGTCTATTATGTCACGGAGAGGGACAGCCACTCTGCTGATATAGGAACCAATGCATCCCGTATGGAGAGACAGAAGCAGTATATCTACGCATGGCTGGATATAATTATGGATAAGCTGCGTGGCGATCCGTTGTATGCGTTGGAGGTATATGACATGTCCAGACAGTATGTGACAACTGATATGACAAAAATGCAGATGGTATATCTTGCCGTGAGTATGAAGAATCCGAATATATCAGATGAAATGTATAGTCTGCCTGGAAGCTACAGCAGAAGCGGGTATTATGATGAGTATCTGGTGGACAAAGGTAAATTGTCAGACATGCTTATAGAGATATTTTATAAAAAGATGGAGTAGAGCGGTATGCTGAATGATTTTGAGCAGGATGATGCGATGAAGCGCCTGGAGGAGGCCATAGCACTTGCAGAATCCATAGTGAATGCGGAAAAACCAGAACAGAATAATACACAGTCTTATGCAGATGATGACGATGGGAATCCGCAGAATAGGGGACAGGTGCGGAATGACAATGCACCTGTTGGCCACATAAGTAAGATATTGTGGAAGCTCGCACTTGTGTTGTCGCTGGCTGTATTTGTACTGTGTGCATTCAGAATAGTTGTATATGCCATAACGCATGACCGCAGTATGCGGGCCAATATGAAGCTGAGAGAGTATGTGGATTATGGTCATGTGAATACGCGGAGTGAGGTGGCAACGGAGACTGCGACAGTGATCAAAGAACCGGATTATCCTGTGCTCGATGTGGATTTTCAAAGCTTGAAATCGGTGAATAAAGATATATGCGCATGGATATATATCCCCGGCACTGATGTTGATTATCCTGTGCTTAAGGGGACCGACAATTCGTACTATCTGTCTCATGATGCATATGGAGAGTACAGCCCTGATGGAGCTATATTCGTTGATGCGGGCAACGACACAGACTTTCAGGACTTTGATACCGTCATATATGGACATAACATGTCCAATGGGACAATGTTTAAAACCCTGCATAATTATGAGGATGAATCCTTCTGGAAGAAGAACCGCAGCGTGTATGTGTACATGCCAGATGCGGTTATGTGCTACAGTGTGTTTGCGGCGTACAGGACAAACGACAGGCATATCTTCACATACAATGATTTTGGCGATAATGAAGTCAGAAGAATGTATATAAAGAATATATTTGATAAGAATTTTGACACAGGTATTGTTAAAAATGACGAGACGGTAGATGTGGACAGCAAACTGCTGACACTTTCAACATGTTGTGGAATGGATGGGAAAAGATGGCTTGTACAAGCGGTGAGAACGGAGGAGATACCGGTCAGATAGAGTCGTTATGATGGCAAAAAGGTTAAATTGCACAATTGACGGTCAAAAATCCGGATGTTATTATATGGAATATGCAAGACACAGAACGTGTCCGGGAGAATAGGAGTGAATAGCAGTTATGAGGAAATTGGGGAATATAGCCGGCTGGACAAAAAAGATCATGGCCGGTGCGATGACATTGATCATGGTTGCAGGATTTGGAACAATGGCGCTGGCCAATGAGAGCCCTGACCGCGATTATGAGACAGATTCAAAGCATGTGCTTATATCGGAGGCGGATACAACCATACCTGATATAGAGGCGCTTATGATGGGAGATGCCCCTGCGGATGTGCTGGGTGACAGATCACTGGAGGATTATTCAACGCTTGCACTGTTTTCAGTTGCCGGAGTCGATGATTATGATTTCTCAGAGATAGAGACAACGGCTATCAGAGGTGCATCGATAAACAGTGATATGGAGGTTCAAGTTAGATTCCTTCCTACAGATGGAACATGGGAGAAGATTTCGTACAGTGTAAAGAACGATGAGCTTCTCATAGATTTTCCATCCGAGGGACAGCTTGCTGTGTTTGTCAAGGATGATATAGTGCCTGATGATGAAGACCCAGATGGTGACGGATCAACTGATGACAGACGGAAAGCTGGAAAGGCACCACAGACAGGTGACAGACTTCCAATCTACATAGCAGGATGTCTGATGGCGATTGCAGTGGCAGGAGTATCGATAAGAAAGATAAAAAGATAATAATTCAAGATGACGAGAGAGCTATTACAGTGAGAATATTGTGATAGCTCTTTTTGTTTTGGCTGAATACAACAAAATTACGTGAATAATTCATAAAACTAATTGAATATGACATTGATTTTTGGTAAAATTTTATATAAATAGGGGCTTTTTACGCTTTTGTAAATGACCCCATAAAAGGTATTTATATACACATATAAGAAAGGCGGGAGTAAACAATGAGAAAGGCAAATGGGAGAAGACTGATTGCATTCATCATGGCGTTCATCATGGCTTTGTCTGTGGTGTTCCAGACGGATGGTGCAATCAGAGGATTCGCGTTAGTTCTGGCAGCTCAGTCGGGCGATGGAGTTGCTACGGCAACTGATGCAAAAGAATGGTCAGGAGAGGCGGAAGCCAGTCTGGCCGGTGATACGATCGACCTGGAGGATTATGAATGTTACATATCCACCAGGGGGAGGAGTGTAACATACACTGGACAGCCGATAAATATCGATACATATGTCGGTGTTTATAAAAAGACTGATATCAATAAGACCAGTCCACTGTCAAAAACGTATTATACGATTTCATATGAGAACAATACGAATGTAGGAACTGCAACTGTACATATAGAAGGAATAGAATCTGAGGGGTGTACAGGATCACTTTCGAAGACATTTGTTATAACACAGAAGAGCATAACGCAGGCGTCTCTTTTCTATGTAGATGGAAAAGAAAATATCAATAAGCTCACTGTTACGGCCAATAAGAACAAGTATTATACATATCAGAAGGGTGGGGTATTCCCTAAGCTGTATGTAAGATATTCGTCTACCGGAGATTTCCTTACAGAGAAAATAGACTATGATGTTACTATGTATAATAATGGAAGTGCCGGAAAACTGGACAAACTGAATGGTCCTGTTGCACAGATAAGATCAAAAGACAATGGTAACTATGACATAAGCTATGATTTTTACTTTGGAATCAATGCGGCCGATATAGCAGATCAGACTATAAGTATTCCAAGCAGCGTTAAGTACACAGGAACAGCGCGTACTCCGAGTGTGGTTATATATGATATACAGAATGGGAAAGTGCTTACACGTGGAACGGATTATACCCTTGATTATTCCAATAACGTGGAGCCTGGTGAGGCAAAGGTTACTATAACCGGTGATGGTGAGCATTACACAGGCGAAATTGTAAAGACATTTACAATACTGAGTGCTGGAGATACGTCTGTGGATATTGAGGACACTACAGTCAGCGTGGATGCCTCAGATCTTGTATATGATGGAAATGCTAAGACACCTGGTCTGACTGTGAAATATGGTTCGACAGTTCTGACTGAGGGTACAGACTATGAGATACTGTCATACAACAATAATGTAAATGTGTCAGACAACACAAAGGCAAGTGTGACGATAGCAGGTATAGGTGGATACACAGGTTCCAAGACAGTGGAATTTGAGATCACTCCGAGAAATCTGAATGCAGATTATATCGAGGTCAGTGTATCTGATGTTCAGTATCTGACAAGAAATGGTTCAGATGTAGCGGTATGGCCTTCTGCTATAACTGTAAAGGATACAGGCCTTGATGTGGCACTCACAGTTGGTGCTGATTGTACTGTTGACAAGTCGGGATATCTGAGCAAGAAACAGTATCCAGTGGGAAAATATTCATTCAATCTGAAAGGATATGGCAACTACACAGGAACAAAGAAAGTAGAGTTCAACATACTTCCTGGAAGCATTGCGGATGCAGTTATAACTGTTGACAAGGTGGCCTATACAGGAAGCCCTGTAACCCCGAAGCCTGCTTCGGTCAAGATCAACGGAACAAGCCTCACAGAGGGTGTTGACTATGAGATAAAGGATTACAGCAACAATGTCAATCTTGGCAGTTCGGCCAAGATTGTACTCGAGGGAAAAGGTAATTTTACAGGAACCGTAACCGGTACGTTCACGATATATACTGACAAGATCAATATAAATACCGTAGATATAGCTGATCTTGGAGATATAATTTATGAAGCAAGACAGATCAAGCCGGATCCAGAACTTACATACAATGGCAAGACTCTTGTGAAGGGTGTGGATTACAGTGTTTCGTATGGAACCAATCTGAACACATCTGAGAAGGGATCAGTTACTTTTACCGGTATGGGTGATTATGCCGGAGAGGTAACCAAGACATTTACCATCAATAAAAAGTCTCTGGGAGCTGACGACGTTATATTGACGGTGAACAAAAATGAATATGAGTATACAGGTGAAGAAATCAAGCCTGATATAACTGTTACGTACAATGATTATACACTTGTTGAGGGAACAGACTATACATTCTCCAATCTGAAAAGTGCGACTGGAACATACACGATATATATCGTTGGTGGTTCTTCCAATAACTTCTCAGGTATAAAACAGTTCACAATGGTGATCACATCACCTGCAGGAGATATGGCAGATCTGGAGTATGGAGATATAGAGGATCAGTATTATACCGGTGAGGAGATCAAGCCGGTGCTCAGCATCAAAAATGGAGTGTACTCACTTAAAGAGAACACAGACTACAAGGTTGTAGAGCGTACTGACAACATAAATGTTGGCAGATCAACAATAGTTATAGAAGGAATAAATCCCTACAGCGGCACAAAGGTACTCACCTTCAATATTCTTGCAAAGCCATTGGAGGATTGCGATATCTCTGATATAGCAGATGTTACATATGATACTGATGGGGAAGTAAAGCCTACGGTTGTGGTAAAAAACAATGGAAAGCAGGTTGATCTTGCAGCCAACTTCAAAGTTGAATACAAGAACAATACAGCAGTAACTGACGAGGCGGAGGTTACTATAACAGCTGCAAATGATAATTACACAGGCAGTGTAACAAAGTATTTCAGAATACTCCCGATAAATATTATAGCGACAAATGTCAGTATAACAGACGTGTCTGACAGCAAGGAATATACAGGACATGAGATAACTCCTGCGGTAGAGATCAAGAGACTGAATAAAGGTAAGATATATGTTCTCAAACAGGATGAGGACTATACAGTAGATTATTCAGGAAATACAGAGGTTACCGGAAGCGGAGATAAGGCCCTTGTAGTTGTTAAGGGTATCAACAATTTCACCGGTGAAAAGACCATGAAGTTCACGATAGAGAAACGCAAGCTCTCGTCATGCATCATAGATGATGTGGCAGATCAGCTGTGGACTGGTAATGCTATAACACCGGATGTACAGATATGTAATGGCGATATAAAGCTTGTGAAGGACCAGGATTATACCCTCAGCTATACTGATAACACTGATGTTGGTATTGCGACAGTAGTAATAACCGGAGCCGGAGATAATTACACTGGTGAGGTTACAAAGAAGTTCAACATATCTAAGGAATTTATAGATATAACTGACAGCGATAAGGTCAGCATAGCAGGCCTTAAGGATCAGGTGTATAACTTTGGCTCACCACTCACACCTTCATTTACACTCAGCTATGATGGCAGCGAGATGACAGCCGGAGTAGATTATACATATAAGTATACAGATAATGTATACGCAGGTACTGCTACACTGACTGTAGAGGGTAGCGGTAAATACAAGGGTACAAAGACTTATACATTTACAATTTCGAAGTTCGATGTGTCAGATGGAGAATTGCTTCTTCCATATACAACTACAGAGTACACTGGCAGCAGAGTGGAGCCGGTTCCGTCAGCTATAATGATAGACGGAGTGAAGAGGATCACCACATTTGGCGAATTTGATATAACCTATAGCAGCAATACTAATGTGGGACAGGCTTCCGTGACGGTTGCAGCAAAGCAGCTTGGCAATTATACGGGATTTTGTAAGACTACCTTCCAGATCACAAAGAAGAGTATAGCCGGTGCAGAGGTTAAAGCTTCAGATGTGGCATACAATGGCAAGGCGCAGACACCTGCAGTGACTGTGGTATGCAGTGATGGACACGAAGTTCCTTCAGACAGCTACAGTGTAGAGTACAAGGATAATACCAATGTTGGAACAGCCACTGTGACCGTCACAGCACTTGCAGACAGCAACTATACGGGTACTGCACAGGGAAGCTTTGAGATAAATGGAGTAGATATAAATGCTGCAGATATAGCAGACATTCCTGATCAGACATATACAGGTACAGCTATTATACCTTCATTGACTGTTACACACGGCGAATCGGTTTTGACAGAGAAGACTGATTATGTCATTCAGTCGGCAACAGATAATATTAATGTAAGTACATCATCTGTCCGTGCGTCGGTAACTATCAGGGGTGCAGGTGTTTACTCAGGAACAAAGACCGTGTACTTCAATATTGTTCCACGCTCTATTGAAGATGCAGAGGTGACAGGAATACAGGAGAGTGCAGCTTACACGGGCACAGGCATTGTATTTGACAATGTTGCAGTGAGTGTAGGCGGAACAGTCCTGACTGCCGACGATTATACGATCACTTACACAGATAATGTGAACGTCACTGGTGATAATAAGGCAGCGGTAGTAACTATAACAGGTAAGGGCAACTACACCGGAAGCATTACAAAAGAATTCAAGATCACACCAAAGAAGATCGGGGACTGCGATATTGATGATATTCCGGGACAGATATGGACAGGTAAGGCTATCACACCAAAGGTAGCGATCAGAAATGGCCAGACCATGCTCAGCGAGACCACAGATTATACTGTTAAGTACAGCAACAACACAGATGAGACGGATAAGGCACAGGCGGTTATCACCGGAACAGGCAACTACACAGGATCAGTAACTGTGTATTTCTCGATAACAAGAGAGATCGTGGATATCAGTGATGCAGTTATATCTGCTATACCAGCCCAGACCTATGCTCTGGGTAAAGAGATAACTCCTTCAGTTACTGTTGTATATGACGGGGTGACTCTGACAGAGAATGTAGATTACACTCTGTCATATGAAGACAATATCAATGTAGGAACAGCTTACGTTACCGTTACCGGCAAAAAGTATTATTCCAACACCAAGAAGGCAAGCTTTATCATCAATCCTCTGGATGTGTCAGACGGACAGGCAGTGTTTGTTTCTGACAGCTTTGTATATACAGGAAAGGCTCAGCAGCCAAAGGTGGGCAGCATAAAGCTTGGTAATGTGTCAGTTACAGATATGGACAGCTTTGATGTCAGCTACAGCGGCAATGTAAATGCAGGAACAGCTACAGCTACAGTCACAGCGAAGGCTGGCGGCAATTACAAGGGAAGCGTGAAAGCTGAGTTTACAATATCAGCTGCAGACATTACAGCTGCGGCAGCAGAGGTTGCAGATGTGGTATATCAGGGTACTCCACAGAAGCCGGCAGTCAAGGTTACATACAATGGTGTAACACTGACAGAGGGCAAAGATTATACAGTATCCTACGAGAACAACACAGAAGTTGGCAAGGGTACCGCAAAGATCACAGGAGCAGGCAATTATACAGGAGAGATCATCAGTGAATTCACAATCTCGGCATGTGATATGACGGATGCTGATGTGGAAGCTGATGGACAGATATACACAGGTAAAGCACTTACACCTGAGGTCGTGGTTACACTTGGGGGCAGAACATTGACTGCCGGTACAGATTACACTGTAGAGTACGACAATAACGTGAATGTCGGAACTGCAAGAGTGATAGTTTCAGGTAATGGCAATTACACAGGAACAGCAGCAGGAACATTCAAGATATCAGCAGCCAATATCTCCGGTGCAAAGATTTGGGAGATAGCAGACCAGATATACACAGGAAAGGAGATCACTCCTGATGTGACAGTAAGCTGGGGAGATGTAGTCCTGAAGGCTGGGGAAGATTACGACCTGACATATGCAGGCAACATCAATGCGTCGTCTGATGAGACTTCTGCCCAGGTGATCATAACAGGTAAGGGTAACTATACAGGTACAGCCAAGACAGGATTTGCGATAGTTCCAAAGACACTGGCGGCAGCCACTGTGAGCGGATATGAAGAATCTGTAGCGTATACAGGTGCAGATGTTGTTTTCACAGGTGTGATAGTTACAGATGGTGAGGATGTGCTCACTGAGGGTATAGATTATAAGGTCACCTATACAGGTAACAAGTCAGTGACAACAGATGATGGTACATACTTCAACGTGACAGGTACAGGCAATTACACTGGTACAAAGATAGTACACTTTGTTATAACTGCAAAGGATCTCGCTGACTGTGATGTGCAGGAGATAGAAAGTCAGATATGGACAGGTAAGGCCATAGAGCCGGATGTGACTATCAGGAATAGCACAAACCTTCTTGTGAAGGGTGTTGATTATGATGTGGCATATGAGTCCAATATCAATGAGACTACGGCTTCATCAAAGGCAAAAGCGATCATAACCGGTAAGGGCAATTATACAGGAGAGGTTATCAGAGAATTTGCTATAGGACGAGTATTCATAGATATATCTAAGGCAGAGGTTGAGGCGATACCTTACCAGACATACGCATTTGGCAAGGCACTCACACCGGATGTCAAGGTAAGTCTTGATGGAAAACAGCTCAAGAAGAACACGGATTATATACTGGATTATACAGACAATGTAAATGCAGGAACTGCAACGGTGAAGATAACTGGAACAGGCAATTACAATAAGTTTATTGAGACAACATTTGTCATAAAGCCGGCAGATATATCCAAGGCTGCGATAACTCTTAGGGAAACAGAATTACCATATACGGGTGAAGCGGTTACACCATCAGTGACAAAGCTCAGTGTTCAGAGCGGAGATGCTGTGGAGAGTATCACAGATCTCACATCATTTGTAATAAAGTACAGTGATAATATCAATGCAGGAACAGCAAAGGTTACGGTTACCGCAGGTGCGGCTGGTAACTTTACAGGAACAGCCGAGGGCAGCTTCACCATCACAAAACTGGATATAAAGAATGCGATTGTTAATGTTGCAGATGTTGAATATACAGGAACTGCGGTGATACCTGATGTAAAGGTTACTCTGGGAGGCAGAGAACTGACAGAGGAAACTGACTACAGGGTAGAGGCAGACAACAATGTGAATGCAGGAAGTGATGCACAGTTAAGTATCATTGGTACAGGTAATTATCAGGGCAGTCTGACACTGAACTTTGAGATCCGTGCGAAGAGCATAGAATCAGGCAAATGCAGCATTGCAGCCCAGGTGTACACCGGATCAGCGATCATTCCAGGTACAGTACTTGAGGTGGCAGGAAAGATCCTGACAGAGGGGACTGACTATACGGTGACATGCACTGATAACATTGATGTGACAACTGATGAGAAGAAGGCGACAGCAGTACTGAAGGGCAAGGGCAATTACACAGGAAAGCTGATAGTAACCTTCGATATAACACCAAAGACACTTGGTGATGCAAATGTTGATGATATTGATTCACAGGAATATACCGGACAGGACATAGAGCCTGCAGTCGTTGTAAGAGATGGCGAGAAGGTGCTTGTAGCTGGAAGGGATTACGAAGTTTCATACAGCAACAATGTTGACAAGACCACAGAGGCAATGGCAGTAGTAAAGGGCAATGGTAATTACCAGGGCACAGTTATCAAGCTGTTTGAGATCTGTGGAGCAAGTATCTCTCCTGCAACAGTTACTGGTGTGGCAGAGAGTGCTGAATATACAGGAGATGCCATTACGTTCGATGATATAACAGTTGTCAAGGATGACAAGACTCTTGTATATGGAACAGACTACACGGTAAGCTATGAAAACAATATAAATGTAACAGGAGATGGCAATAAGGCGTATGTAGTTATCAAGGGAATGAATAACTATGGCGGACAGATAAAGGTTGCATTCAGTATCATTCCTAGAAGCATGGACAAGTGTAAGATCAATGCCATAGGAGGGCAGATATATACAGGCAAGGCTGTCACACCGGAGGTAACGGTAAGGGATGGCTCAAGAGTTCTTGAAGCTGGAAAGGATTACACTGTTGCATATAGAGATAACGTGGAGGTTGGCAAGAATGCCAAAGCGATAGTTACAGGTATGGGCAACTATACTGGTGAGCTTATCGCAGAATTCACCATAGCAAAGGAAGTAATAGATATTTCAGATGCGGTGATAGGTTCGATTGCGGATCAGTATTACAACTTTGGCGATGAGCTCACACCTGATGTGGTAGTGGCACTTGGAGACAGGAAGCTCACTGAGAACGTGGATTACAGTGTAACATACACCAACAATATTGAAGCCGGAACAGCTACTGTCCTGGTTAAGGGCATCGATCAGAATAAGGGTGAGCTGAGTGCTACATTCAGAATATTGCCAATTGATATATCCGATGCAGAGCTTGAACTTGCTGCAAGTTCATATGAATATACCGGTGATGCGGTAAAGGCCGGAGTCAAATCACTTACAGTTCTGAGAAATGGAACGAAAAAGTCCATTACGGCACTCGATAAGTTTGATGTGACATATACAGATAATGAAAATGTCGGAACAGCTACTATCCAGATCAAGGCTGGAGAGGTACAGAGCTTCACAGGAAGCGTAAGCGCACAGTACACGATAACAGCAGCCTCTATTGCAGAGGCAGAGGTGAGCGTGGACAGCCCTGTTTATACAGGCAGCGCAGTGATACCTGTGTGCAGAGTTGTACTGAACGGCAGAACTCTTGCAGAGGGAACGGACTACAAGATCACAGCAACTGACAATGTGAATGTGACAGATCCTGCAAAGCTGACCATAGAAGGAACAGGTAATTATACAGGAAAGCTTTCACAGAGCTTCAGCATCACAGCAAAGAAGATAACCCAGGCTGTTGTAACAGCGGATCCTGCAGAGTATACAGGCAAGCCGGTGACAACTACAGTTAAGGTTGTTCTCGATGGACAGGTGCTCAGCCAGGGAACAGATTACACAGTAAGTTACAGCGATAACCTGAGGGTTACATCAGGTTCAGCAAGGGCGGTTGCGACGATAACCGGAAAGGGCAATTATACAGGAGAGATCCATGGAGAGTTTGAGATAACACCTATGGATATATCAAAGCTTGATATAGCTGACATACCTGATCAGGTATATGGCGGACAGCCTGTAAAGCCAGAGATAAGAATTGCAAATGGCAAGAACGTACTTGCAGAGGGAACTGATTATACAGTTGAATACAGTGACAATGATGCAGTAACCGATGAGGCCAAGGCAGTGATCACAGGATGCGGCAATTATAAGGGCAGTGTTCAGAAGAGCTTTGTCATAAGTGCATACAGCATCACATCTGCACAGGTCAGCGGAATACCGGATACTGTAGTATTTACCGGTGACAGCATAGAATTTACAGGAATCAAGGTTACTGTAGATGGACAGACACTTGTAAATGGAACTGATTATACAATTACATATGAGAACAATGTCAATGTAACTGATGGCGGTGCATATGTGATCATCAGCGGCATAGGCAACTATGGCGGACAGATCAAGACGGCATTCTCAATAACTGCAAGAAATCTCTCAAGATGCAGCATAGATCCTATCGGAGGACAGATTCACACAGGAGCAGCGGTTAAGCCTGATGTGACAGTCAGAGATGGTGCCAGGGTTCTTGAAGCAGGAAAGGATTACGATGTAGTATATAACAATAATGTAGAAGAGTCAGACAATGCCGAGGTTACAGTGACAGGTAAGGGTAATTACAAGGGAAGCATAAGCGCGGTGTTCACGATAGCCAAAGAAATCGTAGATATATCAAAGGCAGTTATGAGCACAGTCCAGGATCAGTATTATGATTTTGGAAATGCAATAAGACCTGATGTAACACTTACCTACAATGGAAAAGAGCTGACAAGGGATGTTGATTATGAGCTGGTATACATCAACAACTTCAATGAAGGAACTGCCACAATAAAGGCAAATGGAATCAACAAAAACACAGGATCTGTAAGTGAGACATTTGCTATCCTGCCTATAGATATAACAGATGCCGAGGCAGCTCTTGCCCAGGATGTATATGAGTACACAGGATCAGCCGTGTGTCCTGCGGTGACAATGATAACTGTAAAGAGGAATGGAGCTGCAGCTGCAGTTACATCCATGGATGCGTTTGAGATTTCATACAAGGATAATGTTGATGTGGGAACTGCAGTGGTTGAGATCACAGCGGTTTCAGGACATGGATTTACAGGAAAGTTCTCAAAGGAATTCACGATATCAGGTGTAGATATAACAGATGCAGCTATAGATGTCAGTCCTTGTGAGTACACAGGATTAGCACTGACACCGGACTGCTCAGTCACAATGAATGGCAGAAAGCTTAAGAGCGGTGCTGATTATAAGGTAAGCTACAGCAACAATGTGAATGTGGGAACAAAGGCGATGGTTACAGTTACCGGTACAGGCAACTATAAGGGAACCATTGTCGGATACTTTGAGATAACAGCCAGAGATCTTGGTAAGGCGGAGATCGGTGTTGCATCAGTAGTTTACACAGGCAAGGCGCTGACACCTGATGCGGTTGTTACACTCGATGGAGAGATATTAAATGCGGGCATTGATTATGAGATAAGCTACAGCAACAATATCAACGTAACTACAGCAAAATCAAAGGCGGCAGTAACGATAAAGGGAATTGGAAATTATCGTGGTGCGGTCAGTGGTACATTTGATATCACAGCTAAGGATATATCTGGAGCGGTGATAAGCGATATATCAGATCAGAAGTATGATGGCAGCGAGATCAGACCAAATGTAAGCGTGACTCTTGGCGGAGAAAAGCTTACAGTGGGAACGGATTACACAGTCATATATGAGAACAATATAGAAGCCTCAGATGAAGCCAGAGTCATAGTGGCAGGAAAGGGCAATTACTCCGGAACCGTGGAGAAGACTTTCGTGATAAAGAGTGTAACTCTTGCAGATGCGGAGGTTACAGGAATACCTGACAGAGTTGTATATACAGGAAAAGCAATAACTGTAGGCAGCATACAGGTGGTACTTGATGACAGGAAACTGTCAGAGGATGTGGACTATACGATAGCCTACGAGAACAATATTAATGTAACTGATAGTGCAAAGATAAGAATAACAGGTGCAGGTAATTACAGTGGTGAGATATCACGCATATTCAGTATTACTGCAAAGAGCATAAGCGGATGCAGCGTGGATTCTGTTGGAGGTCAGTTGTACACAGGCAAGGAGATAAAGCCTGAGGTAACAGTAAGAGACGGCAGTAACATACTTAAGGCGGGAACCGATTATACAGTTGGATACAGAAACAATGTAAATGTAACAACTGAGGATTCTCCTGCTGAGATAAAGATTACAGGTTGTGGTAATTATACAGGAGAGACAGTTGTAAGCTTTGCAATATCAAAGAAGCTTGCCGATATATCAAAGGCAGTCATAAGCAGCATAGGTGATCAGCTGTACAATTTCGGACAGCCGCTGACTCCTGAGGTGACAGTCACACTTGCAGGAAAGACACTGGCAAATGGTGTGGATTATGCACTTGTATATGTGGACAACACAGATGAGGGAACAGCAACTGTCACAGCAAAGGGTATCAATTCCAATACCGGATCGGTATCCGCAAAGTTCAAGATCAAGCCAGTAGATATAAGCGACGGACAGCTGGTACTCAACGCTGATTCATATCCATATACCGGAACAGCAGTTAAGCCGCAGATCAGTTCATTTACAGTGAAGAGAGCCGGTGTATCAGTTGCAGTGGATAACTTTGATAATCTTGAGATTCAGTATTCGGACAATGTCAATGTCGGAACAGGAAAGGTTACGATATCAGCGTTGCCGGGAGAAGGATTCACAGGAAGTGTCAGCAGGACATTCACTATAGTTGGAACGTCGGTGAGCAATTCAGTTGTCAGAGTAGATAATGGCGTATACACTGGCGAGGCGGTTATGCCTGAGCATACAGTTACACTTGGTGGAAGGTCACTTGTTGAAGGTACAGATTACAGAGCAGATTTCAGCAACAATGTAAATGTTACTGACGGTGCAGTTCTTACCATCACAGGAATGGGCAACTACAGTGGAAGCACAACAGCAAGATTCAAGATCAGTCCAAGAAAGCTTACAGATGCAGATATCACTGTAGCGCCTGCGAGATATACAGGCAAGGCACTCACTCCTGCAGTTATGGTTGTACTTGGCGGAGTGACACTTGTTGAGGATGTTGATTATACAGTTGACTACAGTGATAATGTAAATGTGACAACGGATACAGAAAAAGCATCTGTGACGATCACAGGTACAGGTAATTACACAGGAACGGCTGTGGAAGAGTTCGATATCACAGCAAGGGATATCTCACTTGCAGAGATAAAGAGCATAGACGCACAGAGCTACACCGGCAATCCGGTTACGCCAAAGCTGACAGTGACAGATGGTCAGAATGAGCTTGTGGAAGGCAGAGATTACACGGTAAGCTATAGGAATAATACAAGCGTAACTACATCTGCGGTTGTGGAGGTCACTGGAAAGGGTAACTATACCGGTACCGCCAGCAGGACATTTGTGATCGGAGGCGCAGATATAGCTGATGCCGAGATAACAGGCATCAGGGAGAGCGTGCCATATACTGGCAGAGAGATAACGTTTGCCGGTCTCAAGGTTATGTACGGTGATGAACTTCTGGTAAATGGCAGGGATTACACTGTATCATATAGTGGCAATAAGAATGTGACAGACAATGCAGAGATTAGAATAACAGGAGCTGGCAACTATGTCGGAAGCGTTATAAGATACTTTGCAATCACCAGAAGAAGCATTGATGACTGTCATGTAAGTGAGATTCCGGGTCAGATTTACACCGGAAAGGTGATAGAGCCGGAGATTTCAGTATCATATGGCGATATAACCCTTGTGGAAGATGTGGATTACGAGATCACATACAGCAACAATATAGAGGCGACAGGATCAGGAGAGCCGGCAAAGGCAACGATAACTGGTAAGGGAAGCTTCACTGGAACTGTATACAGAGAGTTTACGATCACAAAGGATCCTATCAATATAAGTGGTGCAAAGATCACAGCTATAGCAGATCAGGAATTTGCAAAGAAGAACATAACTCCTGCAGTGAATGTCACATATGGAGGCAGAACACTTGTGGAGGGAACAGATTACAAGGTGTCATACAGCAATAACTACAATGTAGGAACGGCAACTGTGACAATCACAGGTTATGGCAGCTTTGTAAGCTCAAAGACAACTACATTTGTTATAACAAGAAGAAATGTATCAGGTTATGTGATGGATCTTATGAAGAAGAGTCTGACCTATACGGGCAAGGCACTTACACCTGCTGCTGCAGGAATACAGAGCACTGATGGAACATTTGTACTTGATGATGATGAGATTGCAGACTTCATAGTCAGATATACGGCAAATGTAAATGTAGGAACAGCTACAGTTACAGCAACAGCGGGAAGCCAGTCCAATTACACTGGAAGCGTATCCGCAGAATTCAGTATTGTGCCAAAGGCACTGGATGGTGCAACGGCAGTGGCTGAAGCTACAGAGTATACCGGTGATGAGGTGACGCCTGTAGTTATGGTTACATCTGACGGAGTGGTTCTTTCTGCGGATGATTACACGGTTTCATACGAGAACAATATAGAAGTTGGAACAGCTGGTATAAAAGTAACAGGAAAGGGCAACTACACAGGAATCATCACAGGAAGCTTTGAGATAACAGCAAGAAGCATCAAGAACTGCAGCGTTGTATGCAGTGCATCGGCAGAGTACAATGGAGGCCAGATCGTACCTGTAGTGACAGTAAAGAACGGAGATCGTGTCCTGACTGAGGATGTTGATTACGTATTGAGCTACGATATGAATACAGATGCCACGGCAAGGGCAAAGGTTGTTGTAACAGGAAAGGGTAATTACAAGGATTCAGTTACAAGATACTTTGCGATAACAAGAAAGAGCATTGCAGATGCAGACGTGGCAGGTATAACAGCCAAGTCATTCACAGGCAATCCAATAACACAGGATATGACTGTGAAGGTGGATGGAGTTATTTTGACCCAGGGAACGGATTACACAGTTAAGTATGAGAATAATATTCACGCCGGTACAGCAGCGATCACAATAACCGGAGCTGGAAATTACACAGATTCAGTAAAGAAGAGTTTTGTAATTAACAGAGTAGATATAAGTGACACGGCAGTGATAACCGGAACAGAGAATGAGGTAACATACAAGGGTAAGGCGTTCAAATTTGACAATGTAAAGGTAACATGGGGAAGACTGGTTCTGCAGGAAGGCAGAGATTACAGCATGACCTATCAGAACAACAGCGGAATAACCATGACAAGAACAAGCAAGGCGTCATGGACCATGAAGTTCTATGGTGATTACAAGGGCAGTATCACAAAGCAGTTCAGAATAAAGGCATTTGACATATCAAATGCTACTGTGACAGGTGTCAAAGATAAGGCATACACTGGATCTGCAATAACCCAGACCTTCAGTGTGAAGATCGGCAACACAGTGATAAATCCAAAGGAATACTCGGTAAAATATACGAACAATATCAAACCGGGTGTGGCAAAGATCACGATCACTGGCACTAACAACTTCTATGGAACTAAGAGCGTAACATTTAATATCCGTCCGGCCAAGGTCAAGGGACTCAAGGCATCAGGGGAGACGACAAAATCGTTGAAGCTGACATGGACAAAGGATAAGCTTGTAAGAGGATATAGGATTTACAGATATGATACAGGCAAGAAGAACTATGTTCTGGTCAAAACATTGACAGATACAAGCTATACTTTAACAGGCCTGTCTGCCGGAGCTGATTACAGATATGCTGTTTCATCATATGTAAAGACAGCAGACGGAAAGCTTATATTCAGTGATAAGACGATCGTTGATACAT
Organism: uncultured Coprococcus sp.; assembly: GCA_934247115.1. GTDB lineage: Bacteria > Bacillota > Clostridia > Lachnospirales > Lachnospiraceae > Coprococcus. The sequence goes on along the minus strand of CAKQIY010000006.1, from coordinate 53,813 downwards.
TTACGGTTCCAGCAAAGGTTAAGGGGCTTACTTATAGTACAAGATCGGATAAGAACATAACCTTAAAGTGGAACAGTGTAAATGGTGCAACCGGATACAGTGTGTACAGGAAGGTATCTGGTAAATATAAGCTGGTGAAGAATGTCACAGGAACTTCATACAATATAACAGGACTTAAAGCAGTAACCACATATAACTTTAAGGTTGTTGCGTACAAGAAGCGTGGCAGCAAGAAGCTGACAGGAGCAGAAACGACCGCAAATATCATGACAACACCATCGGCGGTTAAGAATCTCAAGGTGACAGCGAGAAGCAGTGGTTCAATAACTCTTGCATGGGATAAGGTAAGTAATGCAGATGGTTATATGGTTTATAGATATTCTGGCAAAAATGCAAAGCTGATCAAGGTTATATCAAGCATGAGCAGAAGCCGTGTGGTATTTGTAAGCTCGGGACTCAAGGGTGGAACGACATATACATATAAGGTTGTTGCATACAAGAGTGTACGTGGATCCAGGGTTCAGAATCCTGGAACGAAGATCACTGCAGTTACGACCCCGGCAACACCGCTGGTAACAGTGAGTGCACAGAAGGGTCAGGCAACTATTTCGTGGAGAAAAGCAAGCGGTGCAGGTGGATATATCGTGTATATGTCCACATCACAGAAGGGCAGATACAGCCGAGTGGCAACAATTAACAATGGCTCGACTACAAAGTATGTAAAGAAAAACCTGAAAAAGGGAAAGACCTATTACTTCAAGGTAGTATCATACAAGAAGCTGGGTGGAAAGACATACATGAGCCAATATTCAACAGTTAAGAAAATTACGGTAAAGTAAATCGTAATACGAAAAAAAGCATTCCGGTTGGACGTGTCTGGAGACAGACACATCCGGCTGGAATGCTTTTTTTAAAATGTTGATATATAATCATCGCACTTTATCACAGAATATATTCATGGATAAATTCATCGGCGGAGCTTATGATGAACTGTTTTAATTCTTCATATGGGAAAACCCTGGTCATACCACCATCAGGCGGTGCAGGGCAGGATATAAAATGTTCAAGGTCAGCTCTGAGCTTCTGGGGTGAAAATGCCCGGCATTCTGCTATTGACAGATCTATCTCCTTCACCTCAGGTATGGATGGAGAGAAATCTGACATGAAAACAGGGTTGGTTACATTGTAATCGCCATAGAAATATTCCTCGGAGAAAAATACTTTGAATGGTATAAGTGTATCCGCGGGCTGCATACTTCTGCTGGTCATGCGCACATGATCTATGTCTGATGTGACACAGGTGGGGCGGTTGTCGCTGGCTTCAAATCGAAAGAACTGTGGCCAGAAGCGTTCCACATATAAGCTGTCCAGATGAAGATGAGCCAGAGCTCCCAGATCGGCAGCAGTCATATCGCATACAGGGTATTTGTTGATGATCCAGGACATGTCAGGGTACTTGGTTATCAGATCCTTCTGCCACGAAGAGTGGAAGTGGGTCTGTGCCTTGTCAGTCACGGCATCAGGAAGTACTGATCCAAGACGAAACAGATCTCCGTGGATGCTGGTTACTCTTCTCAGAATATATTCACTTTCACATAAATGCATCATATAACCTGGCATATTCCGTCTCCTTTCACCGAGAGTGTACTCCGGCAAAAGGAGAAATGTCAAGAAATGGACACATGGAAAATATCAAAATCTAAACAACAGTTTACTTGACTTATAAAATAAATAGAATTAAAGTCTTATCTATCAGTAGTTGAATGAAAAGGAGAATGAAATTGGAAAATAACACTCAGGAAGATAAAGATAAAAAAGGCGGAGGAGATGGCGGCAGGAATAAGAACAGGAATGTGATAGTAATGCTTGTCATTTCAGTGATCATGACACTGCTCTGCTGGCGGGCATATGATCAGATAACAAATGGAACAAAGAAGGAGATCCCATACAGCGGATTTGTGGAGATGCTTGAGTCCGGCGAGATAGACAGTGCAGAGATTTATTCAAAGAAGATAAAATTTACGTCGAAGGACTCTGATGGCAATCTGGATAAGAACACCTATATAACGGTGAGGATAAATGATGACAAGCTTGCAGATCGGCTGAAAACAGCCCATGAGAAGTATGCCACAACATATGAGGGCAAGGATGAGAGCGGATCGGCCATGGTGGGAACCATATTATCCTATGTGGTCATGATAGCTGCATTCTATCTGTTCCTCTCACTTATAACAAAGAGAAGTGGAATGATGGGATTCGGAAAGTCTGGTGCAAAGGTCTATATGGAGAAGAAGACCGGCGTTACATTTGCGGACGTTGCAGGAGAGGATGAGGCTAAGGAATCTCTTACAGAGATGGTTGATTTCCTGCACAATCCGAAGAGGTATCTGGAGATAGGAGCAAAGCTGCCGAAGGGAGCACTGTTGGTAGGTCCTCCGGGTACAGGTAAGACACTTCTGGCGAAGGCTGTTGCGGGGGAGGCAAATGTTCCGTTCTTCTCAATGTCTGGTTCGAGTTTTGTGGAGATGTATGTGGGAGTCGGTGCGTCGAGAGTCAGGGATCTGTTCAAACAGGCTGCGGATATGGCTCCTTGTATCATATTTATAGATGAGATAGATGCGATAGGTCAGAGCAGGGACAGTGTGAGAGGTGGAGATTCAGAGCGTGAGCAGACTCTGAATCAGCTCCTGGCTGAGATGGATGGATTTGATACGTCCAAGGGAATCGTGATACTGGCTGCTACAAACAGGCCGGAAACGCTTGATAAGGCACTGCTCAGACCTGGAAGGTTTGACAGACGTGTCATTGTGGAGAAACCAGATCTGCAGGGAAGAATAGACACCCTCAAGGTTCATTCAAAAAATGTCAAGATGGATGAGTCTGTGAATCTGAGGGAGCTTGCGCTTGCAACTGCAGGTGCGGTTGGAGCAGACCTTGCGAACATAATAAATGAAGCAGCCCTCACAGCCGTCAGATCGGGGAGAAGTGCTGTATCGCAAGCAGATCTGATAGGCGCGGTGGAGCTTGTGTTTGCAGGAAAAGAAAAGAAGGGCAAGCTGCTTGGAGAACAGGAGAAGAAGGTGGTAGCCTACCATGAAGTTGGACATGCACTTCTTGTTGCTCTTCAAAAGCATACGGAGCCTGTACAGAGGATCACTATAGTTCCAAGAACCATGGGTTCTCTGGGCTATGTATGGCAGGTGCCCGATGAAGAGAAATACATGGAGACTAAAGCTGAGCTTGAGGCCAATGTCATAACAACTCTTGGCGGACGTGCGGCGGAGGAACTGAAGTTTGATTCGGTGACGACCGGTGCGGCGAATGATATAGAACAGGCCACAAAGACTGTCAGGACTATGATAACCATGTATGGAATGTCTGATCAGTTTGGACTCATGCAGCTTGAGACTGTGCAGGGAAAGTATCTTGACCGTAATGCGGTGCTTCAATGTTCCGATGTGACCGCGGCAAAGGTTGATGAGGAGATAAAGAACCAGCTCAAAAAGGCTTATGAAGAGGCGAAGAGTATACTGGCACAGCACATGGATGCATTGGATGAGATTGCCAGATATCTTATAGAGAAAGAATCCATAACAGGTAAGGAGTTTATGGAGATCCTTAACAGGGTTGAGCCGCAGACCGCGGAAGAATAAAAAGAAACGTAAAAAGAGGAATGGCCCATATCATTTTGTGATATGGGCCATATTTCTCTATATATCCTGGAGTTCGTCAAGTGTCTTACCATAAGATGGCAGAAACTGGCATACGAAATCATTCACCTCGGGATAGGTGTCAGCCATTTTTGACACTGAATTCATGATGGTACTCATGGCACTGGAAAATTCAGTGTTACCTGATCCCGTTTCCTCCATGCACTTGATGAGTGCAGACAGCTTATCAGCAGCTTTGACAAGCTTCCAGAGATATACGTCATCATCATCTGATTCATCCTTGAAGAAAATTGGCGTGTATGCAGCTTTTAGGTCATCCGGAAGTTTGTCCAGAAGGGTGTGGCATGCAACATCCTCGACGTCCTTAAAAGCGTTCCGTATATCGTTGTTGTAGTACTTTACCGGTGTGGGCATGTCGCCGGTGATAATCTCTGAAGCGTCATGGTACAGACCTATGAGTGCTGCTCTGTCGGCGTTCAGGTGTTTGTTGTATCTGACATTGCCGATGGTTGCCAGGGCATGAGCGATCATGCTCACCTCCAGGCAGTGTTCACACAGATTTTCTTCGCGGTTGTTCCGCATGAGAGCCCATCTGTCAATGTATTTCATTCTTGATATAAGTGCAAAAAAATTGTATTCCATCTGTAAAACCTCATAAAGTAAATATTTAAATAATAACTGATGCTACTGAGCAACAGATATCAGCTGTGATTGCCACTGTGGAAGAAATCATATACAGCCTGAGCGGCAGCTCTGTTCATGCCAGAAGGTATCTCGAGATCCGCAATGGCAGCGGTCTTTATCTTGTCTATATCCTTGAAGTAGGCCAGAAGTGCCTTTCTTCTTGCCGGGCCTATTCCTTCTATGTCATCCAGAACGGAGTGAATCTGTGATTTACTTCTCAGACTTCTGTGGTATTCGATTGCAAAGCGGTGTGCTTCGTCCTGAAGTCTTGTGATCATATTGAAGGCTTGAGTTCCTGGCGGAAACTCAATCTCTTTGTTATTGTAATACAGGCCTCTTGTACGATGGTGGTCATCCTTGACCATTCCACATACAGGAATATCCAGTTTCAGTTCATTCAGGACATCAAGAGCGATGTTTACCTGACCACGGCCGCCGTCCATCATGAGAACATCGGGATATATGTTGAAACGTTCATCGGTGAAACGTCTCAGCAGGACCTCACGCATACTTGCATAATCATCCGGGCCGTCGATCGTTCTGAGCTTGAACTTTCTGTAGTCGTTCTTCTTAGGACGGCCATTCTCAAATACCACCATGGATGCCACGGAGTGATATCCACTGATATGTGATATATCAAAGGCTTCCAGACGGCGGGCTGAAGAAACTCCGATGAGATGTGCCAGCTCGTTTGCGGCTCCCTCTGTTCTTTCCTGCTCACGCTTGAGTTTGTCTGCATCCTGATTCATGACGAGGAATGCGTTGTCTTTGGCCAGCTTCAGCAGCTTCTGCTTGTCGCCCTTCTGGGGGATAACTATATGTACCTGACTTCCTCGTCGCGCGCTGAGATATTCCTCGATGACCTTGTAGTCATCAATCTGCTGTTCAATGATTATCTCCTTGGGGAGATATGGTGTGGAGGCGTAGTACTGCTTCAGGAAAGATTCCATGATAGTGCTGTATGCCTCTGCATTCACGCCGCTCATGTGGTAGTGTTCACGTCCGATCATCTTGCCGGAACGGATAAAGAATATGGAGATTACACATTCATTGCCAAGATCAGTAGCCATGGCGATCACGTCACGGTCATCTGCACTGGTATCTCCGACACGCTGTGTAGAGTCAATATGCTGTATGCTCTTGATAAGGTCACGGATCTCTGCGGCCTGTTCAAATTCCATCTCCGCGGCGAGCCCTTTCATCTGTTTTTCAAGATCGCGCACAACATGCCCGTGATTACCGTTCAAAAAGCTGATGGCCTCTTGAATGTTCTTATTGTAATCTTCCTTTGAGATATATCCCTGGCATGGTGCATCACACTGCTTTATCTGATGGTACAGGCATGGACGTTCAAGTCCCATATCTTTTGGAAGATTTCTGCTACAGCTTCTTATGTGATACAGCTTCTTCAGAAGCTCTATGATATCCTTGACCGCCTTGGAATTGGTATAAGGGCCGAAGTATTTTGAGTGGTCTCTTTTCATCTGATGACTGTACAGAATACGCGGATAATCCTCCTCGACGGTTATCCTTATATATGGATAGCCCTTGTCATCGGTAAGCATCGTATTGTAGTGTGGTCTGTGCTCCTTGATAAGGTTGCATTCAAGCACGAGGGCTTCTATCTCAGAACCACAGACGATATATTCAAACCATGCGATGTGGGATACCATCTTCTGGATCTTTGGGGACTTCTTATATCCGGTCTGGAAGTATTGATGAACCCTGTTATACAGATCTATGGCTTTACCTACATATATAATATGGTCTCCTGCATCATGCATGAGATAAACCCCTGGAACATGGGGGAGTTTCTTAAGCTCTTCTTCAAAATCAAACATTATAATCACCTCAAAAATCTTAAATAAGTATATCACCATACAGGAGATAATGTCATCTGGAAAAAGACGATTGATACAGTTCTTTTTAATGGGATAATTCGATAGGGTTTGCTTGACAATACAGAACGATGAAAAGTATAATTAATATTATAAATGCCTTGAAAAAGGGCATGACCATGTATGTTTATAGAAAGGAAGCTGATGCCTGGACAGGCGTCACAGAGGGTGGATATGGTATATAGTGTTACGGTTACACAGCTTATTGAGAAAATGGATCTGAAGAACCACACACCGGAGATCGATACGGACAAGATACTGATACAGGATCCCGGCATGAACAGACCGGCGGTTCAGTTCGGCGGCTTCTTTGAGCACTTCGATGCAGGAAGAATTCAGATATGTGGTAATGTAGAGCATGCATATGTAGCGGCTATGCATACGGAGGAAGAGAATAAGCGGATCATGGATGAGTTCTTTTCATACAAGCCACCATGTCTTATATTCTGCAGAGGTCTGGAGCCATATCCGTTTATCATAGAGATGGCCAAGAAGCATGGAGTGCCTGTGCTTACATCAGATGCAGTTACATCTGCATTTGTACATGAGGTTGACAGATGGCTTCATGTGGAGCTTGCTCCAAGAATCTCGGTACATGCAGTCCTTGTTGATGTATACGGCGAAGGTGTACTCATTATGGGTGAGAGTGGTATAGGTAAATCAGAGGCTGCGCTTGAGCTGCTTAAGCGTGGACACAGACTTGTTGCGGATGATGTTGTAGAGATCAAGAAGGTCAGTGATGCAACACTTGTAGGACGTGCGCCTGATATAACAAGACACTTTATCGAGCTGAGAGGTATCGGTATCATAGATGTAAAATCATTATTTGGTGTAGAGTGTGTTAAGATAGATCAGAATATAGATCTGGTTATCAATCTGGAAGAGTGGAGCAAAGATACGGAGTATGACAGACTTGGCCTTGAGGATAATTATATAGAATTCCTTGGCAATAAGGTTGTGTCACACAATATCCCTATCAGACCGGGAAGAAATATTGCTATTATAGTTGAATCTGCTGCGGTAAACCACAGACAGAAGAAGATGGGCTACAATGCAGCCCAGGAGCTTTACAACAGAGTGACCCAGAATATCATGAAGGGCAATGGCGGCGGCTCAGACAAGTAGTAGTATGAGCATACCGGCCTTATAATAAAAGTGGAGTAGACGGAAGGAGAAAGAATCATGTCAAAGTATGTATTTGGAGTTGATGTTGGAGGAACAACAGTAAAGATGGGACTTTTTACAGTTGAGGGTGAGCTTCTCGACAAATGGGAGATCAAGACCCGCACACAGGAGAATGGCAAGTATGTTCTTCCTGACATCGCTGATTCTATAAAAGCCAAGACCGCAGAGAAGAACATCGATAGTGCTGATGTGACGGGAGTAGGAATAGGTGTTCCGGGACCTGTTAAGGAGGATGGCACGGTTCTCAGGTGCGTAAACCTTGGATGGGGGATAATCAATGTTGAGGATGAGCTCAAAGCACTGGTTGGATTCCCTGTAAAGGCAGGAAATGATGCCAATGTAGCTGCACTCGGTGAGATGTGGCAGGGCGGTGGAAAGGGTCACAGCAATCTTGTTATGGTAACACTTGGAACAGGAGTTGGAGGAGGTATCATCCTTAATGGTAAGATGCTCTTTGGCGTAAATGGTGCCGGTGGTGAGATCGGACATATATGTGTTGACGATTCAGAGACGGAGACATGTGGATGTGGCAACAAGGGCTGCCTTGAGCAGTATACATCAGCAACAGGAGTTGTAAGACTTGCCGGGAGGGCAATGGCAGCATCAGACAAGGCGTCCGTGCTTAGGGAGATGTCAGAAGTTACTGCAAAGGATGTATTTGATGCAGCCAAGGCCGGAGATGAACTGGCAGCAGAGATTGTTGACACTCAGGCTCGTATACTCGGAAGAGCACTTGCACAGATCGCATGTGTTGTGGATCCTGAGATATTCGTCATAGGTGGAGGCGTGTCTAAGGCAGGCGCAATACTCACGGATTCAGTGCAGAAGTACTTTGTACATTATGCGTTCCATGCATGCAGGAGTACAAGCTTTGCACTTGCTCAGCTTGGAAACGATGCTGGAATCTATGGCGCAGCGTGCAGTATATTGTCGAAATAGAAATATGCAAAATGTTTATAGGTAAAATTTACCAGTAGTTTTTGTGAAATTATCCAAAGCAATTTGAAAAGTAATGGAATTTCTATTTATTTTTAATATTGAATTATAAAAGTCTTTAATGTATGATGAAAACATCAGCATTAAAGACTTTTTTATACAGTTAGAAAGCAGTTTCCCGGATTAGAAAGGGGAGAATGCTTTCGCTTTTTGTATAATAAAGGAATAAAAGAATAAGATTTATAGATAAGATACTAGAGGTATGCATGTCGAATATTACAGATATTACAGTGAAAGAAAATATATTGAGCAGAATCGCAGACATAGTCGGAGCGGACAATGTGGCTGCCGATGAACCCATGGCCAGACATACGACGTTCAGAGTTGGTGGACCGGCAGATTATTTCGTCAGACCAGTGGATGTGGAGCAGATTCCAGCGCTCATATCACTGGGAAGAATGGAGAATATTCCATATTTTATACTTGGAAATGGCAGTAATCTTCTTGTGTCAGATGAAGGATACAGAGGAATGATCATCAATATAGCTGATAATATGAATGGCGTCGATATCCATGATGGGGTGATCAGGGCCCAGGCGGGAGCTATGCTGACCAAGGTGGGCAGACTCGCAAGGGATAACTCTCTTACAGGTTTGGAATTTGCGTCTGGAATTCCAGGAACCATAGGAGGAGCCGTGTACATGAATGCGGGAGCATATGGTGGAGAGATGAAAGATGTTGTTGTCAGTGTGCGCGCCATGGATACAGATGGCAGAGTGTATGATCTTTCTGTGGATGAGATGGATTTCTCGTACAGACACAGTGTGATCGGAGAGCGCGGACTTGTGGTTCTTGAGGTAATGATGAAGCTTGCAGAAGGAAATCTGGATGAAATTGATTCCAGAATGAATGAACTGGCTGAGGCGAGACGTTCAAAGCAGCCATTGGAATATCCGTCTGCGGGGTCGACATTCAAGCGCCCGGAGGGATATTTTGCAGGCAAACTCATAATGGATGCCGGACTCAGAGGGTATTCAGTCGGGGGAGCTCAGGTGTCAGAAAAGCATTGTGGATTTGTAGTCAACAGAGGTGGTGCAACTGCAAGTGATGTGATGACGCTTATTCGTGATGTGCAGGATAAAGTCAGGGAAGAATTCGAAGTAGAACTGGAAACAGAGGTCAGACTGCTGGGACAGTTCTGATAAGGTCATATATTTAGGAGAACAGAAACTATGAGATTCGTTATTGTGACAGGTATGAGTGGAGCGGGAAAGGCAACAGCGCTTAAGACGCTGGAGGATGCTGGGTTTTTCTGTGTAGATAATCTCCCGATTCAGCTTATAAAAAGATTTGCCGAAATTGCATATGATGCACAGATACAGGTCGATGATGTTGCAATAAGTGTGGATATAAGAAGTGGAAGGGCTCTTACTCAGCTCAATTCCTGTCTCGATGAGATAAAGAGAGAGGGAATGCAGTACGAGATTCTGTTTATAGAGTGCTCTGATGCGACCCTTGTCAAGCGATACAAGGAGACGAGAAGAAATCATCCCCTTTCAGTCAAGGGCGGAAGAATAATAGATGGAATAAAGAAGGAAAGAAAACTCATAGAATTTCTCAAGGAAGAGGCGGACTATATAATAGATACTACCAATCTTCTGGTCAGGGAATTCAAAGCTGAGCTGGATAAGATATTTGTACAGAATGAAGATTACGGCAACTTTATAGTGACCATAATGTCTTTTGGCTTCAAATACGGAATACCGAGAGACTCGGATATAGTACAGGATGTTAGATTTCTGCCTAATCCATATTATGATTTGGAACTCAGGGAGAAGACTGGTAATGACAAGGTCATACAGGACTATGTTATGAACTGTAAAGAAGGTCCGCAGTTCCTGGATAAGTTTATAGATCTGATAACTTTTCTTATACCGAATTATATCAAAGAAGGAAAGAATCAGCTTGTTATATCGATAGGATGTACAGGTGGTAAGCACCGCTCAGTAACCATTGCCAATGCAGTTTATGACAGGCTTCAGAAGTCCCCATATACAGTGAGAATACTGCACAGGGACATAGCGAAGGATTCTGTAGTGAAAAAGCTATAATTGAGTATTGATAGTAGGTGGGAATATGTCATTTTCTTCTGATGTAAAGGCTGAATTATCAGGGAGTGTGTCTGGTGCGAGACACTGCCAGATCGCAGAGCTTGCAGCGATGATCTCTATGGTGGCATATGTCAGATACTGGGGCGGAAAGCCGGTTGCATTGGTCATAGTCACAGAGAGAAGCGTAATAGCGAGAGAGATAGCGACGCTCATAAAGCGTCTGTTCAGATATATACCGGATTCCAGTGTAAGGAGAACCGGAACAAACAGCAGAATATATAAAATGGAGATCAGTTCTCCGGAGATGGTTAGCAATATACTGCTAACCCTGAAGATAGAGAGTGAGAAGATTGTGCCTGGACGCAATTACTGCCAGACCATGAAGGTCAGCAGGCTCGATGTGATGCAGGATTGCTGTAGAAGAGCATATGTCAAGGGCGTATTTATGACCTCAGGTTCTATCAGCGATCCCAATAAGGGCTATCATCTGGAGATCGTGTGTGACAACAGGGGGCGCGCGGAATTCATCCAGGAGATCATAAACGGATTTGGAATAGTATCGAGGATAATACAGCGGAAGAAGTATCATGTCGTATATCTTAAGGATGGTGAGATGATAGTTGAGATGCTTGGCATCATGGGCGCACATATATCACTCATGAATATGGAGAATATACGTATCAAAAAGGATATACGTAACAAGATAAACCGCAGGGTGAACTGCGAAGCGGCCAATCTCAATAAAACAGTGAGTGCGGCGGTCAAGCAGGTGAATGATATTAATTACATAATACAGACAAAAGGGATTGATTTCCTCCCTGAGAATCTTCAGGAGCTGGCGGTGGCCAGGCTTGAGAATGAAGATGCATCTCTGAAGGAATTAGGTGAGATGATGACTCCACCGATAGGCAAATCGGGGGTTAATCATAGATTAAGAAAAATAAGTGAAATCGCAGAAGAAATGCGGGGCTGCTAACGCCCGAGGAGGTTGTAATGATCGAAAAGACAGTTGTTGTATCAATGATGGGAGAAGTAGAGGAAAGACCTGTTGCAGTACTTGTACAGGTGGCAAGCCAGTATGAGAGCAAAGTGCATCTTGTAACAGGCGATAAGAGAATCAATGCCAAGAGCATAATGGGTATGATGAGCATGGATTTTGCCAATGGAACAGAGCTCACCATCGTTGCTGATGGTGCAGATGAGGAAGCTGCAGTGAATGCACTTTCAGAATACCTTACTAAGAATAAATAATTCCGGAACGGATGGCTCTGTTTGACGGAATTACAGGGGAATCGCATATGATAAATTGGTAAATTTATTGCACCGGTGAGGTGGTTGTGGTAGAATAAATCTATCAATGGACATTTGTCGGAGGAGCAGGATATGGGATTTTTTGACGGATTATTAAAGAAGATACCGTTTGTGTCCAGATTTTCCAAAAGGCGTGAACCTGTGAACAATGTAGAACTTCAGTTTAATAAGGCCATGAACCTTATGGATAATGGAGATGCCGAGGAATCGGTCAATATATTGGAACAGGTTGCGGACATAGGAATCATGGACGCACAGTATAAGACATATGGGGATGACGCACTTCTTGCTTTGGCAGAATTCTATGAGAAGGGTAAATATCGCAATGCTGTTATAGACGTGGATCTTAACAAGGCGACAAAGTACTACGAGAAGTATGTGAACCAGAATCATGATGGTGATGTCATATTTAAGCTGGCTAAGATGCTTCTTGAGGTTCAGAACTTCTCCAAAGCTATCAAGTATTATGAACAGGCAGCTACGGACTATGGGATAAAGGCGGCATATATGAGCCTTGGTTCTATATATGAGAGCGGACTGAATCGCGTTGATGAATATGGCAACAAAAGTGATTATGTAGTTCCTGTAGATCTCGAGAAGGCTATGATGTGGTATAAGAAGCTGGCGGATACCGGCGATGCCAAGGCTAAGGCTTCATATGAGAGAGTTGAGTACATGAGTACTCATGGGGATAGTCTTGAGTTCGAGGAGAAGGATAAACTGTACACTGATATTGCCGAAGCCAGAAAGGCAAAGGGCAAGGAGCCTCGTTACAAGGTGATAGAAGCTTCACGTCTGCAGTATCAGTATACATATGTTCATGATCAGGTGGAGGGATTTATCCACAAGCTTCCTAAGGGCTGGGTAAAGACTATTAATGAAGCTACAGGTGAGGAATATTACGCACCAAGTCTTACATACAAGGATTTTGCCATGTATGTTTACTATGATAGTGTTCCTAAGGATTCCAAGATGACTCTTGAGAATTATCTCAGATATTGTAATGACGCATTTGACGAGGAACTTCAGCTGAAGGCATACGTTACGGAGTATGCAGATGGTATATGTACAACCTATTATCACAAGGATATGGAGAAGGGCATCGTATCGTTTGCATTCTATCACGGTAGACGACTTGCATGTATGAGATTTGTATGTGCGACTATGGAGATCATAGAGCAGTATGAGGAGATCATATTCGAGACTGCCAATTCATTTGCTTTCGTTGATCCTACACTTGCAAGTGAGCACAGTGCCAACAGAAAGGACATGCAGTATTATAATGAAGCGATATACTGCTACTATCTTGAGGATTACGAGGGTGCCATGCGTGCTGCAAAGCAGGCACTTAAGCTTGGAAGTATAAAAGCAAGTTATCTTCTTATAGAACTTTATTACGATGAGGACAGCCCGTATCGTGACGTAGAGAAGACTATAAGTTATGCAAAGCAGTTGTTTGAGGCTACCAAGGATCCTGAGCTTGCATTCCTTCTTGGAATCGTATATGACCAGCAGCTTAAGGATTATGTGAAGGCGGTCAACTGGTATGAGAATGCAGAACGTCTTGGACACAAGAGAGTGGCATTCTATCTTGGAAGAATATACTATTATGGACTCCTCAGGACCAAGAGAGATGGAGGCAGGGCTCTTGCTTACTTCAAGAAGGCCCGTGAGAATGGTATACAGGAGGCTGAAGGCTATATCAAGGATCTTGAGGATCTCAAGGGTGAGGATCTCCAGACAGCGATAGATAAGTGGGAGCGTGCCGTTGAGGCAGGAAGCGAGTCTGCAGCCATAAAGATAGCTATGATGAAGCAGAGACAGATATTCTACATAGCTACACCATATGAGATCGAGAAGGCATATCTCGAGGCGCTTGGACTTGGAAGTGCCAGAGCGGGATATGAGCTTGGAAGAATATATCAGGTTCAGGAGAAGCAGGAAAATTACAAGGGTGAGATTAAGAGTATCAAGTATTTTGAGAAAGCGTTCAATGCAAATTATGATGATTGGGATAAGGAGAACCTCTTCAAGGTCATCAACTACAAGGTCGAGAAGGGCTTGTCACAGGATGAGGCCATCAAGCTGTATGTTGAGAATGCCAGCATGGGTTATGTTCCAGCCATAGAGAAGCTTATAACTCTGGTTCCTGATACAACACAGCAGATATGGAGTCTGTATGATGCCCTTATAGAGCTGGCAGAGACTGGTGATGAGTCAGCGATTGTAGCCATGAACAAGCTTGAGATGAATTACGTAGATCTTATTCTCAGAGAGCCGGCTAAGGGGCAGAAAGTTGTGGAGAACAAGTTCTTCAGACTCTGTGTACCTAAGGAATGCAACGCAGTAATCAACGACGAGGGTGGAACCATCAAGATGGCTGATTCGGTGGTAGAATTTGCTGTTGCTGAGATGCCGGTGAACGCGTCTGCGGAGCAGGATTACCTCAAGATATACAAGCTCATTGTGTCAGAGTATCTGCCTGATGAGAATGCAGAAGTAATAATTGCGAATTCAAGAATGATCGGTTCAGCGATAAGAGCTTCAAAAGACAATGTGCATACATTCAGCATACTGCTCATAAGCTCCAAGAACCAGTACATATTCAAGCTGAGCTCTAAGGACAGAAGACAGATGATGCAGTTCAAGGATGTTCTTGTGGCGATAGCTAAGTCGTTGGTTGAGACTGGAGAGATATACAAGGCCACAGAGGAAGGTAAGAAGAATATCGGACTTGCTTTCCTGCTTAAGACCAATGAGAGTGGATTCCTTTCTATTGGAAAGGGAGAGTAAAGACGGTTATACAATATTGATCGGACTAAGCCCGGAGGACATATTTCATCTCCTCCGGGTTTTTATCATAGTGGTAAGAGAAAGGATGTTATTATGCCGGGACTTAATAAGAGGGAGATGACAAGTAAGCCCCTTAGAATGGATGCAAGGATGGCGAGAGATATAGAGCGCTTGTCTGATTATACAGGGTATTCGCAGAATGAGATAATCCTGATGTCACTCAAAAGATATCTTTTTGAGAACAGGGAGTATTTCCTCAGGGATATGATAGAGGAGAAATGTATATCCAGGATCAACAAAGAGGTTCGTGTGATGCATGATGAGTCACATATCAAGTATGGGGATATGACAATTGATGTGGTAAAGGCTGATCAGGCGGATGCAGGCGCGAATATGTATACCTCGGTCATAAAATTGAGGAATAAGAATGGCGAAATATTCTATGAGGATGCCCAGGACATAGATATGACAGGCAAAGACTGGGAATATTACAAAGAATTCCTGTACGAGGTTGTGATGAAGTACATGGACATTGATGAGCCGGCACTTAAGACATATTTCAGAGAGAAATTTCTCTATGAATAAGATAATGTGAGATTTGAGGCTGAATGTCATATGTTTTGACTATTTACATTACAAAATAATAGTGGTATTCTATAAAAGGTTTGGAAAAAGTGGTCGAATCGAGGTGAGATGCTTGTTTAGAAATATTATGAATGATCTTGCAACATGGTTTGAAACAGAGGCTGACAAGATAGCAGTGGTTCGTGGAGGCAAATTTGTTGGTAAGACGTGGGCTGTTACAGATTTTGCCATGGGTTTTTTTGAAGATCATGTGATCATAGATATGAACAGGTATGTGGATTTTGCTGTATATGCATCCAAGGAGAGACGACCGGAGAAAATCCATGCAAAGCTTACCACATCACTTGATAAGTATGATTTTAAGGATAAGCTTCTTATATTTGACAATGCGCAGAATTGTGACGGGCTTCTGAAGAATCTGGTAGAATACAGCAAGTATAACACGGATTGTCGTATCTGCGTCATCGCGACTGTCACAGGCCCTATGGCCGGTGAAGAGGAGTGTAGGGATTCTATAAGTGTATATGAACTCATGCCGATGAGCTTTGAGGAATTTCTTAAGGCCGGCAAGGGACGAAAACTGTGTGCATTTATTGAGAATCAGAAGATAACTCCTATGCCGCCGCAGGTGCGGGACAGTATACAGACTATGTTGGAGGCGTTCTTCCTTACAGGAGGTATGCCTGAGGCTGTCGATGAATATTACAAGACAGGGGATTTCAGAAGAGTTGACGTTGTTCTGAAGTCTATACTTGACAGAATGACTGAATATCTGATAAACTCCACTCCGAAGAGATATCTCAATAAGGTCATGGCGATCTGGAACAGTATTCCAACCCAGCTGACCAAGGAGAACAAGAAATTCATGTATGGTTATGTGGACCCTAAGGCTCGCGCGCGTGAGTACGAGACATCTGTGGCCCAGATAGTAAAGATGGGGGTCGTAAGACAGGTGTACAGAGTACGCAATGGTGTGATGCCACTTGCAGGACAGAAGGATGACAAGTCATTTGAGATCTATCATCTGGATCATGGACTGCTCAGGGTCATGGCGGGAATACTTGCCCAGAATGTTGACAGAAACAATATACTTGATACAATGGATGGTATAATCGCAGAGCAATATGCTCTTGCAGAGCTGTATGTGAACAGAAGCATAGGACAATTGTATTTCTGGATATCGTCGGCAACAGCGAAGGTTGACTTTGTGTATGAAGGCGATGGTGAGGTTATACCGGTTGATGTACAGACAAGTCCACACACCAAGGCACAGAGTTCCAGAGTGTTCAGACAGAGATACAACAACCAGACTTCAGTCAGGATATCGACGGACGATATGTTCGTTGACAAAGGATTGGTAAATATACCGCTGTATGGTATTTGGTGTTTTTGATATAATACCTATGGCAGTGTTTTTATAAATGCCGAAATAGCTCAGTTGGTAGAGCAACGCATTCGTAATGCGTGGGTCGAGGGTTCGAGTCCCTTTTTCGGCTTATATATGTGAAAGGCTGTCGGCAAAGATGAAGTTTGCTGACAGCCTTTCGTGACTTAAAGAATGACGGATAGGAGGTCATGTACATGGAGACTTCAAAATGGATAAAGCATTTGAAAACAATAAACAGACACAAGAAGATGGTCATGAAGAACTGCTTCAGATGTGGATTGTATATGCAGGGGCTTCTTCATGATCTGTCCAAGTATTCGTGGACTGAGTTCTCTGTGGGAGCGAAGTATTATCAGGGAACAAGAAGCCCCAATGATGCAGAGAGAGAGGATAAGGGATATTCAAGTGCCTGGCTTCACCACAAGGGCCGGAATAAACATCATCTGGAGTACTGGGTTGACTACAGTGTGGACAGAGGCTGCGTGGAACTTGTGGGTATGAAGATGCCTGAGAAATATGTGGTTGAGATGTTCTGCGACAGGGTTGCTGCCAGCAAGAACTATAACGGGGACAGGTATACCGACGCATTTCCTCTGGAATATTATCTCAAGGGGAGATCAAGACATCATCTTCATCCTGAGTCGGCAGATCTGTTGGAACTCATGCTGACAACGTTGGCAGAGAAGGGCGAGGACTATACATTTGATTTTATAAGACGTGAGATATTACACAATAAGTAAGGGAGAAAGGTATGGAATTTACACATTTGCATGTGCATACAGGCTACAGTCTTCTGGATGGTGCAGCCAAGATAAAGGATCTTGTGCATCGGGCAAAGGAACTGGGATATGATTCACTGGCCATAACGGATCATGGAGTCATGTATGGTGTCATAGAATTCTATGAGACCTGTAAGGCTGAGGGTATAAAACCTATACTGGGATGCGAGGTATATGTGAGTCCCGGATCCAGATTTGACAGGGAGATAGAAAAGGGGGACGACAGGTATTACCATCTGGTCCTTCTTGCCGAGAATGACAAGGGATATCACAACTTGTCAAAGATAGTGACGAGAGGTTTCACCGAGGGCTTTTATTACAAGCCGAGGGTGGATATGGAAGTACTTCAGGAGTTCCATGATGGCGTGATCGCTCTCAGTGCATGTCTGGCTGGTGAGGTGGCTACCCACCTCAGAAAGAATGATTATGACGGAGCTAAGGAAGCAGCAATAAAGTACAGGAATATATTCGGTGAGGACAACTATTTCCTTGAGATGCAGGATCACGGAATACCTGATCAGGCGACGGTTAATGCTGGCGTTATGCGTCTGTCTAAGGAACTGGGAATACCGATGGTTGTCACCAATGATTCGCATTATATATACGCTGAAGACTGGGAGGCACATGATGTCCTCCTGTGCATACAGACCAACAGAAAGGTGCATGATGAGAAGAGAATGCGCTATGATGGCGGGCAGTATTATCTCAAGTCCAAGGAGGAGATGGCGGAGCTGTTTCCATATGCTATTGAGGCACTGGAGAACACTCACAGGATCGCGGAGAGATGTAATGTCAATATAGTATTCGGTGAGCAGAAGGTGCCGAGATTCGATGTACCTGATGGATATACGGCTGAACAGTATCTGGAGAAGCTGGTATATGATGGTATGGCAAAGAAATATGGTATAACACATGAAGAGACAGAGAATCTTGCTGAGGGACAGAAGGGATACGATGTCAGACAGAGAATAGATTATGAGCTGTCAGTTATAAAGAGTATGGGATTTGTGGATTATTTCCTGATAGTTTGGGATTTCATACATTTTGCCAAAACACACGGAATTGCTGTGGGGCCTGGAAGAGGTTCAGCGGTGGGCAGTGTTGTCGCGTACTGTCTTGATATAACCACTATAGAGCCGCTTCAGTATAATCTTCTGTTCGAGAGATTTCTGAATCCTGAGAGAGTATCTATGCCGGATATAGACATAGATTTCTGCTATATAAGAAGGCAGGAGGTTATTGATTACTGTGTGAGAAAGTATGGAGAGGAATGCGTTACACAGATCATAGCTTATCAGACCATGGGCGCAAGGAATGTAATAAGGGATGTAGGACGGGCGATGGATCTGCCATATTCGTTGTGTGATTCCCTGGCAAAGGCTATTCCGGCGGAGAAAGATATAACTATAGATGGGGCAATGAAGATCAGCAAGGACTTCAGAGACATGTACAATAGTTCTGAAGATATCAGAAAGCTGGTGGATATTGCGAGAAAGCTGGAGGGGCTTCCAAGAAATGCAGGAATGCATGCGGCGGGAGTCGTAATAGGCAGGGAGGCCATAGAAGAGTATGCGCCGCTCTCTGTAGGCGCCGAGGGCGCTGTGGTAACCCAGTTTGAGAAGAATACGGTTGAACATCTTGGTATGCTCAAGATGGATTTCCTGGGGCTCAGGACAGCTACTGTCATACAGGATACAGTCAAACTTATAAAGGAGACAACTGGCAAAGATCTTGATATAGATAATATTGATTACGATGATCCCAATATTCTAGGCCTCATGTCACAGGGAAAGACAGAGGGAATGTTCCAGCTCGAGAGTGAGGGCATGAAGAACTTCATGATGAAGTTGAAGCCGCAGAGTCTTGACGATGTAATTGCGGGGGTGGCCTTGTTCAGACCGGGCCCGATGCAGTTCATAGATGATTATATCAGAGGCAAGGAGAACAGGGATCTTGTCAGTTATGATACCCCTGAGCTGGAGGAGATACTTGAGCCTACATATGGCTGTATCATCTATCAGGAGCAGGTTATGCAGATTGTCATGAAGCTTGCCGGATACACCCTTGGACGAAGCGACTTAGTGCGAAGAGCGATGGCAAAGAAGAAGCCAGAGGAGATGGAGAAAGAGCGCCACAATTTTGTATATGGCAATAAAGATCTGAATGTTCCGGGCTGTATAGCAAATGGCATATCTGAGAATGTGGCAAATAAGATTTTTGACGAGATGATGAAGTTCGCCGAGTATGCTTTCAATAAATCACACTCAGTGGCTTATGCCGTACTGGCGGCCCAGACGGCATATCTTAAATATTACTATCCGGTTGAATTTATGGCGGCGCTCATTTCGTCTGTCATAGATAACAATGGCAAGATAGCAAAATATATAAATGTATGCAGACAGATGAACGTTGAGGTGCTTCCACCAAGTATTAATGATGGCGTGGGCAAGTTCTCCATAAGCGATGGCAGGATAAGGTATGGTCTGTCCGGAATCAAGAGCGTAGGTGGTGCCGTGGTTGACAGGATCGTGTCAGAGAGAAGCAAAAACGGACCATTTAAGGATCTGCGCGATTTCCTGACGAGGATGCCGGCAAAGGACACCAACAAGAAAACAGTGGAGGCTCTGATACTGAGTGGAGCCTTTGATGATATGGGCGCGAACAGAAAGCAGATGATGATGGCACTTCCGGCTATAGCAGAAGAGGCTGCCAGAGAGCGGAAGAGCAGAGAGTCGGGCCAGATGTCACTGTTTGATCTGATGGGTGACGATTTTGTACAGAGCAGTCAGGTTCCATATCCTGATGTGGAGGAATATGCAGATCAGGAGAAGCTGGCACTTGAGAAATCAGTGCTGGGAATATATATATCGGGACATCCTCTTGGCAAATATGTGGATCTGATGGAGATGATGTGTACGGCAAGTTCCATGGATTTCGCAGTGAACAGCGATGATGACGAACTAGATACAGGTGAGCAGGATGAACAGGAACAGCGTATCCAGGATGGGGTAATGTACGTTGTTGGAGGAATCATATCGGCTGTGAATGTGAAACTTACGAAGAATAACCAGAACATGGCGTACGTGACCATAGAGGATATGGTTGGACAGATGGAGCTCATAGTATTTCCTAGGGATTTTGAGAAGCTTAGGGACAAGCTCATAGTGGATAACAGAGTATTTGTCAAAGGTCGTGCGAGCCTGAGCGACAGGGACAGCAAGCTTATAGTGTCTGAACTGCTCACATTTGAGGATGCAAGGGATGGCGGAACATTTGCATCGGGAAAGAGCTGGAATGGAAGACGCGGTGGAGGCAACGCCGCCGGATGGCAGCAGCCCCAGAGTGATAAACAGCTGTGGGTACTGTTCGAGGATGTGAATGAGTATATGAAGAACGAGTCGGCATTCATCTCCATACTTGAGGAGCATAAGGGCAGCTGTCCGGTGTATGTGCAGCTCAAGGCCACGAGGCAGGCCAAGAATATGGGGCGGGGCTTCTGTGTTGATGAAAATTCAGGTGTACTTTATGCACTGCAGATGGAGTATGGTAAGGACAAGGTGCTGCTGCGTGATGCGCAGAAGAAATAGATTCAGAAGGAGAGTTATGTGGATATAATAACAGCAAACAGTAATCCCAGAGTCAAGGAACTGAATAAGCTTGGCAGGGATGCGAGACTAAGAAAACAGAGAGACGTATTCCTCGTGGAGGGGATAAGGATGTTCAGGGAGCTTCCGGTGGGAAATGTTCAGGAGGTATATCTGTCAGAATCTGCGTACAGACAATATGGCGGAGAACTGGATGACCTTGGTATCACGCAGACTGCTGAAACATATATACTGAGTGACAGTGTATTTGCAGGTGTATCGCAGACGAAGACTCCACAGGGGTGTATGGCTGTGGTTGAATGCATGCATTACGAGCTGGCTTCGATTGCAGGAAAGACTGACCAGGAGACATACCTCGTGCTGGATACGCTTCAGGATCCGGGGAATATGGGAACTATATTCAGAAGTGCAGAAGCCGCGGGTGTAACTGCGGTCATCATAGGAGGAGGCTCATGTGATCCATATAATCCCAAGGTCGTCAGATCTACCATGGGAGCGATATTCAGAGTTCCATTTATAATCTGTGATGATCTCGTTGATATGGTGGGTGAACTGAAGAAGCGAGGTGTCATTGCGTATGGCGCTCATCTTGCGGGGGAGGATCTGTATGACATAGATTTCCCTGATAAAACAGCATTTCTGATAGGAAATGAAGGAAACGGTCTCAGCAGGGAGGTCGCAGACACTGCCGACAGACTTCTCAGGATTCCGATGGAGGGAAAGGTTGAATCGCTGAACGCTGCAATATCGGCTACTCTTTTGTCGTATGAGGCCATGAGACAGCGAAGGAGTGCACGACAAAACTAGATTAAACAAGACAGCATATTTTTATATCTCCAGGCATACCCTTTAGAGTATGCAAAAGTTTGTTATAACGGAGGGAGAAAGTATGACTGAAAAAACATTAAACAACAATCAGGTAGTGGTAGCAGGAGAGATAGCATCAGAATTCACATTCAGCCACGAGATATTCGGAGAGGGCTTCTATATGGTGGATCTTATGGTCAGCAGGCTGAGTGATGCTTATGACATCATTCCGCTTATGGTGTCGGACAGACTTTTTGATGTGAATGAATCCCACGTGGGAGAGCGGATAATGGCCAAGGGGCAGTTCAGATCCTACAATAAGCATGAGGAAACCAGAAACCGGCTCATACTATCTGTGTTTGTCAGAGAGATCGAGACCGTGGAAGAGGACGATCCGGAGGAGGATAACAGACCGAATCAGATATACCTTGATGGTTACATATGCAAGACACCGGTATACAGGATGACGCCTCTGGGAAGGGAGATTGCTGATGTGCTGCTGGCAGTCAACAGAGCATATGGCAAGAGTGATTATATACCATGTATCTGCTGGGGCAGAAATGCAAGATTTGCAGGAAAACTTCAGGTTGGAGAGCATGTGGCTATATGGGGAAGAATACAGAGCAGAGAGTATCAGAAGCGTATCGACAACGATCAGGTCATAAGTAAGGTTGCGTATGAGGTGTCGGTGAGTAAGATGGAGTGTCTTGAATAACATTTCATAAGGAGGGGCCCACGTTAGTGGGAGAATCCGGGTAAATATATGGTTGACATGTGCATCTTGCAGTGATATAGTAGCACTATCTAAGGTTAAACTGAATACAATATAGTAGAGGCGCGGAATTCAAGAGTATCCAGGTGGATGCATGTGGTTGCATATGATGTCTGGAGAAAGGGGAGACCGCCGAAGTTGTGAACCGGCCACGGAGTTCACTGCTGGTTGTACAGTTAAGAGCTGTATGACTGTCATCGAGGTTATGTGATGGAGAGCTACTTATAAGAATGAGATATTTTTATGGGTTGGCTTTTTGCCAGCCCATTTTTATGCTGTGTGCTATATTGTATCGACATTATTTTTAAGGAGGACGACAATATGTCAATTTTTACTGGTTCAGCAGTTGCACTTGTAACACCATTTCTTGAGAATGGAGATGTAGATTATGATAAGCTCAAGGAGCTTGTAGATTTCCATGTAGCACATAAGACAGATGCGATAGTAATATGTGGAACAACAGGCGAGGCTTCAACACTTTCACATGAGGAGCATCTGGAGTGCGTGAAGAAGTGTGTGGAGTTCGCTGATCACAGGATAAAGGTCATAGCAGGAACAGGTTCAAACTGTACTGCCACAGCAATCTATCTGTCAACAGAGGCAGAGAGCTATGGTGTAGATGGACTTCTGGTCGTAACGCCATATTATAATAAGGCTACACAGAAGGGCCTTATAGCTCACTTTACAGCTGTTGCCAGCTCGGTAAATGTTCCTATCATTCTGTACAATGTACCATCCCGTACAGGCTGTAACATTCAGCCTGAGACAGCAGTATATCTTGCTCAGAATGTTGAGAATATCGTAGGAATCAAGGAAGCATCAGGCAATATAAGTCAGGTTGTCAAGCTGGCAAGTCTTGCAAATGGATGCATTGATATATACTCAGGAAATGATGATCAGGTAGTACCGCTTCTTTCGCTTGGCGGCAAGGGAGTTATATCTGTTACAGCGAATATCATTCCGGAGGATGTTCATGATATGGTACAGAGGTATCTTGATGGAGATGTTCAGGGAAGCCTTGAGCTTCAGCTGAAGGCAATCGATCTCTGCAATGCACTGTTCTGTGAGGTTAATCCTATTCCAGTCAAGAAGGCTGTTGAGCTTCTTGGTATGTGTGGTGGAACGATGAGAATGCCTCTTACAGAGATGGAGCCACAGAATGTAGAAAGACTGAAGAAAGCCATGGAGGATTACGGAGTTCTCTAAATCGGGAATACAATATAAAATGACGAAAATGTCTGCGGTCTCGACTGGCTGCAGACATTTTTATTTGGAGTCTTCGGGATATAACCATTGCACAATGTACATCAAATGTGTAAAATGTAGTACATGTTGTAATATATGTATATGTCAGAATGCATATACCAGATAAAATACGATAACAAACGACAAAACATTTATATATGGAGGATAATAGATATGGTAAAGATCATAATGCATGGCTGCAACGGAAAAATGGGACAGGTTATAACGGGAATCGTGGCAAATGATCCTGATGCAGAGATCATTGCAGGTATAGATGTGGTTGACAACAGGGATAACGGATATCCGGTATTCACAGATATAGATGCCTGTGATGTTCAGGCTGATGTGATTATAGATTTTGCCGCAGCGGTTGCAGTGGATAAGCTTCTGGAGTATGGTGTGAGGACACAGACTCCTATAGTACTCTGTACAACAGGACTTTCAGATGAACAGCTCACAAAGGTTAAGGAGAGCAGTGGTAAGGTGGCCATACTCAAGTCGGCGAATATGTCGCTTGGAATCAATACACTTATGAAGCTGCTCAAGGATGCTGCAAAGGTATTTTCACCTGCAGGGTATGACATAGAGATAGTTGAGAAGCATCACAATCAGAAGGTTGATGCTCCGTCAGGAACAGCTCTTGCACTTGCAGATTCTATCAATGATGCCTGTGATGAGCAGTACGAGTATGTATATGACAGAAGCCAGGTGAGGAAGAAGAGGGATAAGAAGGAGCTTGGAATATCAGCAGTGAGAGGCGGAACCATAGTTGGAGAGCATGAAGTAATATTTGCAGGCATAGATGAGGTTATAGAATTCAAGCACACAGCATATTCAAAGTCCGTATTTGCAAAGGGGGCTGTGGAGGCGGCTAAGTTCCTCAAAGGTAAGGCTGCAGGAATGTATGATATGGCGGATGTCATAGGATAGGAGTTATGATGGATATTTCAACTAAGACAGAGGATGGCGAGCTGGTTTTATGTGCCAGTTCAATATACAATCAGAAGTTTTACCTGAACAAAGACTTCTCAAAGCTTCCGGACGATATAAAGGATGAGCTCCATGCAATGTGCGGCGCGTTTACACAGGAGGTCGGAGGCATATTCATGCTTGTGTTTGATGATGCAGGCAGTCTGAAAATACAGACGAGGGCACTTGAGGATGATCTTTTGTTCGATGATATCGGATGCGGGCTCAAGGTAAAGAAGATACAGAATGAGAAGAAGGAACTGTTCCAGAGTCTGGAGCTTTTCTACAAGATATTTATACAGGGTGTTGATATAAACAGTCTTATAAATGAGTGATATAAAATAATTGGAAGATCAGGAAGGAAAAAGAGGCATGTTATTTGCTATTGATGCTGGAAATACCAATATAACCATCGGTCTGTTCGATGGTGAGAGACTTGAAAAGACGTTTCGTATGACTACAGGGATATCCCGTACTTCAGATGAGTATGGGGTATTCCTCTGTGACTGGCTCAGAATGAGACAGCTGTCCACATCTGTTATTGATGAGGTTATCATAGCCTCAGTTGTGCCGAAGATAATGCATTCTCTTGTGAATGGCATAAAGAAATACTTTGGTATAACACCACTCATCGTGGAGCCGGGAATAAAGACAGGAATCAATATAGCACTGCCCAATCCAAAGCAGCTTGGTGCTGACCGTATAGTGGATGCAGTTGCTGCGTATCACATGTATGGTGGTCCTGTGCTGACGGTGGATTTCGGAACGGCCACGACATACGATCTGATCAATGCAGAGGGTACATTTGAGGCGGAGGTTACATCGCCTGGTATCAGGCTTATAGCGAATGCATTGTGGACAGGAACAGCAAAGCTTCCTGAGATAGAGATAAAGGTTCCGGATACCATACTGTGCAAGGATACTATATCAAGTATGCAGGCCGGTGTGTGTATGGGCTATATAGGTCAGACTGAGTATATCGTAAAGCGGATGAAGAAGGAGTCCGGATATGAGAATATGAAAGTTGTGGCGACTGGTGGTCTGGGAAAGATGATATATGAGAATACTGATAGTATAGATGTGTATGATCCGGATCTCACGCTTCATGGACTGAGACTCATTATGGACAAACAGAAATAAGTCGTTTTGTGTAGATATATTATATAGAAGCAATGGAGAAATTTATGGACTTCAGAGATAAATTAATCCTGGCGCCGATGGCTGGTGTATGTGACCAGCCATTTCGTCTTTTATGCAAGGAACAGGGCTGTGATATCCTGTACAGCGAGATGGTCAGCGCCAAGGCAATATACTATAACAATAAGAATACAAAGCCTCTTCTTGTCATGGATGAGAGGGAGAAGCCATTTGGACTGCAGCTATTTGGCTCAGATCCTGAGATCATGGCAGAGATGGCAAAGCGGATCGAGGATAATGGCTATTCATTCATAGATGTGAATATGGGGTGCCCTGTACCTAAGGTTGTCAACAACGGAGAAGGATCAGCGCTGATGAAGGATCCTGTACTGGTGGGAAGGATAGTTGAGACCATGGCGAAAGCCATAAGTATACCACTGACGATCAAGATCAGAAGTGGATTTGATCAGGAGCATATAAACGCCCCGGAGATAGCACATATTGCACAGGAGAGTGGGGCTGCAGCTGTTGCGGTGCATGGCAGGACAAGACAGCAGTATTATCAGGGACATGCAGACTGGAGTGTTATAGCCAGAGTAAAGGATGTTTGTAGTATACCCATTATAGGCAATGGAGATATCAACACTCCTCAGGATATCATAGATATGAGGGAACAGACTGATTGTGACGGATTTATGATAGGCAGGGGAGCGAGGGGCAATCCGTGGATATTCAGGGATATGAAGTATTACTATGAACATGGTTGCCTGCCAGAACGCCCAACAGCGCACGATGTGAAAAATATGATACTCAGACATGCCCAGCTCATGGTGGAATTCAAGGGAGAGTATACGGGAATCCATGAGATGCGCAAACATGTAGCATGGTACTCAGTTGGAATGTATGATTCTGCAAGGCTCAGAAACCATGTGAATGAGGTGGAAGGTTATACTGAGCTGGAGGATCTGCTCAACAGATGGGAGGACAGCATACCTCAGAAATTACAGGATGAGTTGACATAATAAATTAAAAATGTAATAAGAAATAAAGAAAATATTAAGATTTGCAAAGTCAAAATGTACAACTCGCTAATTTGTTTCAAAAATGTTACAAGCATAAAATGTACAAATAGCACAAAAAGCACACACTTAAATGTTGCATATTTACATTAACGAAAATAAAGAATTTATGGCCGTTGTGAAAAAATCACAAAAATGGCCGCTTTGCTTGACCTTTCTTTTGACAGAGATTATAATAGCGTCATGAGTTAAATTTTAACGGTTTTGTAACAATTCCGAAACCGTAAAGAAATCAAGGAGAAAAGGTTATGCAAAAGTTTTCAGATTCATCACGTATGAAATCACAGAAACTAAAGAGGACACCACTTAAAAGGAACATTAAGAAGATGAGCATTGGAGCAGTGCTTCTGGCAGTTGGACTTTCATCATATGCAGTTATCGCTTCAGATGACAGCATGGTGACATCCAAGGGTAAAGCAGTTTCAATTGCTGCAGCAGGTAATACATTATACGCAGACAGTACAGCAGATTATGGTGAGGCAACAACAGTTCTTGCAGATGGAGAACTTTCAGATGTCAACAGAACCGGTTCAGTAGCTCTTTCAAGTAAGAAGGCTGCAAAACAGTCACTGGCTATCAGCGGTGGCGTACAGGAGAAGACAAAAGAGGCTGAGATCACACCACAGAGTGATTCAGCAGATGCGCTTTATCCTACAGAGGCATCAACACAGGATGACAATTCAAAGATGAATGTCAAGGATGCAGATAAGTCGGCATCAGGACTTCCAAGCGATCAGATATCAGAGGATCCATCAACAGAGAAGTCAACAGACGGACTTCCGGATGACAAGGTTATGTGGGTTGATGGTGAGTCATCAGGTACATATCTCGGAACATTCTGGGTAACAGCATATTGCCCATGTCCGATCTGCTGTGGAGAGTACAGCAACATGGATAACCCGACAACAGCTTCAGGTGCTCCTGCGGTTGAGGGTGTTACATGTGCAGCACCAAGCAACTTTGCATTTGGTACAGAACTCATCGTGGATGGTCACACATACACAGTACAGGACAGAGGTGGAGCAATCAACGGTAATCACCTTGACATCTACTTCTCAAATCATCAGGCAGCTCTCAACTTCGCAACAGGCTACTATGATGTATATGTAAAGTAATAAAAATCAGAAATTATATACAGATATATTAAAGACCCGCCGTAAGGCGGGTTTTTAAATGCAGTGATATAAGTATTGGGAAAGTCGCACGAATGAGGAGGGCTATAGCTTGTTTTTTATAAAATGCTGTGTTATAATGCACACGATTATTTGTAAGAATACAGGTGATTCCTGAGTTTAGTACATAACGAAATGTTTAAATATATTTATTAAGGAGATTGGCAAATGGAACTTATCTACAGAAGCACAAGAAATGCAAATGAGACAGCAACAGCATCGCAGGCTATACTTAAGGGACTTGCTAATGAGGGGGGCCTTTTTGTACCAGATTCTATACCAGCACTTGATGTGTCTCTGGAAGATCTTGCAAAGATGAACTATCAGCAGGTTGCATACGAGGTTATGAAGCTTATGTTCACAGACTTCACAGAGGCTGAGCTTAAGCATTGTATAGATTCAGCATATGATTCAAAGTTTGATACACCGGTTATAGCACCACTTGTGAATAAGGCAGGAGCATATTATCTTGAGCTTTTCCATGGATCAACAATAGCATTCAAGGATATGGCACTTTCAATCCTTCCATACCTTCTCACAACATCGGCAAAGAAGAATGGAGTAAAGAATGAGATCGTCATCCTCACAGCAACATCAGGAGATACAGGTAAGGCTGCCCTTGCAGGATTTGCAGATGTACCTGGAACAAAGATCATAGTATTCTATCCAAAGCACGGCGTAAGCCCTATTCAGGAGAAGCAGATGGTTACCCAGAAGGGAGACAATACATTTGTTGTAGGTATCACAGGAAACTTCGATGACGCCCAGACAGGTGTCAAGAAGATGTTTTCAGATTCAGAGCTTGCAAAGTACATGGATGAGAAGGGATATCAGTTTTCATCAGCAAACTCAATCAACATCGGACGTCTTGTCCCTCAGATGGTATACTATGTATACGCTTACACAAGACTTGTGGCAGACGGAACTATAAAAGCAGGCGACAAGATCAACGTGGACGTTCCAACAGGTAACTTTGGTAATATCCTTGCAGCATACTATGCCAAGGAGATGGGCCTTCCAATCGCAAAGTTTATCTGCGCATCAAATGACAACAAGGTTCTGTTTGATTTCTTCCAGACAGGAACATATGATAGAAACAGAGAGTTCATACTCACAACATCACCATCGATGGATATCCTCATTTCAAGCAACCTTGAGAGACTGATATACAAGATTGCTGGCAATGATGCTGAGAAGAACTCAGAGCTTATGAAAGAACTCACAACAGATGGAGTGTACACCATCACAGACGATATGAAGGCAAAGCTTGCTGAGTTCTATGGTGGATATGCAACAGAGGCAGAGACAGCAGCTACCATCAAAAAGGTATATGAGTCAGATGATTATATCATCGATACACATACAGCAGTTGCGGCTACAGTATATGAAAAGTATGTGGCAGAGACAGGAGATAAGACACCTACAGTCATCGCGTCAACAGCAAGCCCATACAAGTTCACAAGAAGCGTTATGAACGCTATAGACGCTGAGTATGATTCCAAGACAGACTTTGAGCTTGTCGACGAGCTTGAGAAGCTCTCAGGTGTAAAGGTACCTCAGGCTATAGAGGATATCAGATCAGCAAAGGTTCTCCACGACACAGTATGTGACAAGGAGGATATGCTTGCAGAGGTTAAGGGATTCCTTAATATCTAATGTATATTAAACACAATAAAATAGATTGACAGTTCATTAGTACCATCCTGTCACTAAACAAAACTAGGACAGAAGAAGATCAGAATGTCCTATTCTGGTCTTTTTTTGTGGTGAACAGTTGGATGCTTATAGGAGGAGTTATGTATAAGTTAAAGACAAAGGCAAGTTTTGACAGCGCCCATTTTTTGAAAGATTATGACGGCAAATGCAGCAATATCCACGGACACAGATGGACGGTGGAGATAGAGGTTGGAGCGGAAACGCTTGAGAGTGATACACAGAACAGAGGAATGGTGATAGATTTCTCAAATCTTAAGAAGGATCTGAAAGAGATCGCGGATTACTTTGATCACAGCCTTATCATGGAGATAGGAAGCCTAAGACAGGCAACGGAGGACGCCCTGATTGCAGAGAATCTGAGAATCGTGAAGGTAGACTTCAGACCTACGGCAGAGAATTTTGCAAAGTATATATATGATGAGATGACCAGCCGAGGCTATAAGGTCATAGAGGCAAGTGTGTATGAGACACCGAATAATGTGGCGTCTTATTGCGAGTAATATAAACAATAGGATCCCGGTGAGAAACTGACTGGTCTCAAGATCTGTCAGATGTGAGACGATATACAATATACACTGGGAGAAAGGAAATACAGTCGTGAGTACGTACAGAGTAGTAGAGAGATTTATAAGTATCAACGGTGAGGCGGCAAGAGCCGGAGAACTCGCTGTGTTTATCAGATTTGCGGGATGCAATCTTGATTGCGGTTACTGCGATACCAAGTGGGCAAATGAGGCAGGCGTTCCGTATGAGGAGCTGACCGAGGATGAGATCATCGATTATGTCAGAAGGACAGAGGTGAAGAACGTCACCCTGACAGGTGGGGAGCCGCTGATACAGAAGGATATAGATAAGCTCCTCCTTGCATTTGAGCTGGAGGATGATGTAAGGGTTGAGATCGAGACGAACGGAAGTGTGGATATAGCAGAGTTCAAGGCCCTTGGAGGGAATGTGTCATACACGCTGGATTACAAATGTCCATCCAGCGGCATGGAAAGTGACATGTGCCTTGCAAATTATAACTATATAGACAAGAATGATTCGGTGAAATTTGTGGTCGGTTCACAGGAAGATCTGGAGAAGTGTCTTGAGATAGTTCAGGAGTATGCGCTGGATGAGAAGACGAGAGTATTCATCAGTCCTGTGTATGGCAGTATAGATCCTGCGGATATAGTGGATTTTATGATCGAGAACGATATGAATGATGTGAAGCTTCAGTTACAGCTTCACAAGTTCATTTGGGATCCGGAAGAAAGAGGTGTATAAGATGGCGATAGATAAAGAGGCTATAAAGGAGCATGTAAGAGGAATATTGATTGCCCTTGGCGATGATCCTGACAGAGAGGGACTTGTAGAGACTCCTGACAGGGTCGCGCGCATGTACGAGGAAGTATTTGAGGGAATGAACTACACCAATGACGAGCTGGCTGAGATGTTCGGCAAGACATTTGCCGAGGATGGAGTGGCAAGACAGGCGGGCGACATGGTGTTTGTGAAGGATATAGAGGTGTTCAGCTACTGTGAGCATCACATGGCGCTTATGTACGACATGAAGGTATCAGTTGCATACATTCCAAATGGAAGAGTGCTCGGACTTTCTAAGATAGCGAGGATTGCAGATATGGTTGCGAAGAGACTTCAGCTCCAGGAGAGGATAGGCTCGGACATAGCTTACGTCATATCTAAGGCTGCGGGAACCGATGACGTGGCGGTTATGATAGAGGCACATCACAGTTGTATGACGGCGAGAGGCATCAAGAAGCCGGGAAGCAAGACCATGACGACCACACTCAGGGGAAGATTCGAGAGCGATACGGCACTGCAGAACAAGATGCTTATGATGTACAATGCGGGAAGATAGTTATCGGTACACTGAATTGATAATGGTGAATTTGTTTATCCGGGAGCGTTATAATGCGGTCCGGAATATCATATTTGATTATATATGGAGGATGAGATTATGCAGAATTTGAAGAATAAGGATGAGGCAGTTGTAGTATTCAGCGGCGGACAGGACAGCACAACGTGTCTGTTGTGGGCACTCAAGAAGTACAAGAAGGTGTATGCGGTATCATTTGACTATGGACAGAGACATGCGTTGGAGCTTGAGTGTGCAAAGGAGATCGCAGACAAGTTCGGAGTGGAGCACCACATACTTGACATGGGTCTTTTAGGCCAGCTTGCGCCAAATTCTCTGACAAGAACGGACATGAAGGTTGATGAAAATGCACCTGATGAGGGCACACCGAACTCATTTGTAGACGGAAGGAACATGGTATTTCTTACATTTGTAGCAATATTTGCCAAACAGAGAGGAATATCTGATATAATAACAGGAGTGTCCCAGAGCGACTTCTCAGGATACCCGGACTGCAGGGATATATTTATCAAATCGTTAAATACAACACTTAACCTTGCAATGGACTACGAGTTTGATATAATAACACCATTGATGTGGATCGATAAGATGGAGACATGGAAGATGGCTGATGAGCTGGGTGGACTGGATGTCATCAGAGATATGACACTCACATGTTACAATGGCATCAAGGGCGAGGGCTGCGGACATTGTCCATCATGCAAGCTCCGCAAGAAGGGGTATGATCTGTACATGAAGTACAAGGAGGATCACAAGTAAATAAGCAGTTTCAAAGGGAAAGGTTGTGTTATTGAAAGTATGAAGAATATGCTGTTCATCATGAATCCCAAAGCGGGTAGGACTACTCTGAAGAATTCTTTGGTGGATGTGCTGGAAGTGTTCTGCAACAACGATTACGCGGTCAGGACATATCTTACGAAATCGGCAGATGACGCAGAGAGAATTGTTCAGGAGGAAGGCGCAAACTACGATGTGATCGTATGTGCGGGGGGCGACGGAACCCTGGGCAACACAGTTACAGGATATATGAAGAGCGGGATAAGGGTTCCACTTGGATATATTCCGTGTGGCTCCACCAATGACTTTGCAAGGAGCATGGACATACCGAGAGAGACGGTTGAGGCGGCTGAGATGATAGTGAAGGCAGAGCCGTTCTCCATAGATATAGGAAGTCTGAACGACAAGAACTTTGTTTATGTCGCAGCTTTTGGAATGTTCTCAGATACATCATATGCAACGCCGCAGAATATGAAGAATATATTTGGGCATGCGGCATATGTATTGCAGGGGATAAAAAGTCTGGCAAATGTACCATCTTACAAGATGAAGGTTACAATAGACGGGGACGAGCAGGAAGGCGAGTTCATATTCGGTATGGTGTCTAATTCGATATCCGTAGGAGGATTTAAGAGTATAACCCGAAAAGGCGTTGAGTTCGATGACGGACTTTTTGAGGGCATACTGATAAGGACAATGAAGACGCCAGCTGATCTGGAGAGAGTTGTAAGGGCGCTTCTTACGGGAGATGTGAATGAGAGGAGCATGGTTTCATTCAGGGCTCACAGGGTCAAGTTCGATGCAGAGGATCCGGTTGCATGGACATGTGACGGTGAGTTCGGCGGAGAATATAAGGAGACCAAGATACACATCCACAGGAGAGCGATAGATCTTCTGGTCGTTCAGGAAAGCGAGCAGGATGAGGTTATAGAATAATAGAATCGAGGATTTTACAATGGGTAAATATTTTGGAACAGATGGATTCAGAGGTGAGGCAAATGTTGACCTTACAGTGGAGCATGCCTATAAGGTTGGAAGATACCTTGGCTACTACTATGGCAAGCAGCATGAGGATGGAAAGGCACACGTTGTCATCGGAAAGGATACGAGACTTTCAAGCTACATGTTCGAGTATTCACTGGTTGCAGGACTTACAGCCAGCGGAGCAGATGTATATCTGATGCATGTAACTCCTACACCTAGTGTATCTTATATTGTCCGTACAGGTGATTTTGACTGCGGTATCATGATCTCAGCCAGCCACAACCCTTACTATGACAATGGTATCAAAGTCATCAACGGCCAGGGCTACAAGCTTGAGGCAGCCATCGAGAACGAGATCGAGCAGTATATAGACGGTGAGCTCGGCGAGATACCATTTGCAAAGAGAGAGAACATCGGTAAGACCACTGACTACACCATGGGAAGAAACAGATATATAGGCTATCTGCTCACGATCCCTACCAGACCTTTCAAGGGCATGAGGATCGGTCTTGACTGTGCAAATGGTGCATCATATCTGGTTGCAAAGTCAGTGTATGACGCTCTCGGAGCAAAGACATATGTCATCAACAATGAGCCAAATGGAACAAATATCAACACGGACTGCGGTTCAACACACATTGATAAGCTTCAGGCATTTGTCAAGGAGAAGGGACTTGATGTGGGATTTGCATTTGACGGTGATGCGGACAGATGCCTTGCAGTAGACGACAAGGGTGAGATCGTGGACGGAGACAAGATACTATATGTCTGTGGACGTTATCTGAAGGATAAGGGCGAGCTGAACAACAATACGATCGTCACAACAATCATGTCCAATCTTGGACTTTACAAGGCACTTGACAAGAAGGGCATCAACTATGAGAAGACAGCAGTCGGCGACAAGTATGTGTTCGAGAATATGATGGAGCACGGACATTCCATCGGCGGTGAGCAGTCAGGTCATATCATTTTCTCTAAATATGCAACAACAGGTGACGGAGTCCTCACCTCACTGATGATCATGGAGACGATACTTGGACGTAAGGTTAAGCTCTCAGAACTGTTCAACAGCCTGACGATATATCCACAGCTCCTTGTGAATGTCAAGGTTTCAAGCAAGGATGCAGTCATGAACGATGCTGATGTGCTGAAACTGAACGATGAGATAGCAGCAGAGCTTGGAGACGATGGAAGACTTCTTCTCAGACAGAGCGGTACAGAGCCTGTCATCAGAGTTATGGTCGAGGCAGCCACAGATGAGCTGTGTGAGAAGTATGTATACAAGATGGTGGATCTCATAAAGGCAAAGGGATACGCTGTGGAGTAGAGCGGTCAGGAGGACTTCTTGGCTTGGGTCAGGAGGACTTCTTGGGAAATCCGGAGTATTTTCTGGTGGTTGCTAGGAGGTCGTTGTGATATTTCTTAAGGAAATTCATGGTGAGGGTCTGGCAATCTTGTGATATTTATTAAGGAAATTCCTTGAAAAGATACAAAATTATCACCAATAGATAGAAAAAAACTCAAAAGATACAAAGTACGTAAAATTTGTATCTTTTGGGCTTTTTTTGTGTGTTTGGTGAAAATTTTGTGATATAAGATACCGAGAAATTCAAAAAAGATACAATGTTATGGCAGCCACTATGGAATAATTCCAGGTGGAAGCCGGAAGGACTATGTGGTAACCTGCCGCGTCAGGAGAGAAGTACAGCGCGACCGGTGAGGTGAGGTCGTGACAGAGAGATGTGGATTTTCTCAAGTTCAAATAGACAAATACTTGAGAAATACATTACTGTTGGTGAAAATGCATGAAAAAAGTGGGGTATAATCCTAAAAATGATAGAATTTATCTGTTGACATGTTGTGGTAAAACAGATAAAGTTTTATGTGGTGAAAGATATGACTGTTACCAGACTTACGATGAGAATGATGTGGCCGGGACAGTTACAATAATATAACATGAGAGGCATATATTTATGAACGAATGTTTAAGATCCCATTATTATGACGAGGACGAGATGCACGAGGAGTGCGGAGTCTTCGGTATCTATGATTTCGATGGAAATGATGTGGCGAACACGATCTACTATGGTCTGTTTGCATTGCAGCACCGTGGGCAGGAGAGCTGCGGTATAGCGGTGTCAGACACTGCCGGTCCTAAAGGCAAGGTTAGCTCCTTAAAGGGCATGGGTCTTGTGAATGAGGTGTATACACCTGATTCACTGAGCAAGCTAAAGGGAAATATCGGCGTGGGTCATGTGAGATATTCTACAGCCGGTGCCAGCACTATAGAGAATGCACAGCCACTGGTTCTCAATTATGTAAAGGGAACTTTGGGACTTGCCCACAACGGCAATCTGGTAAATGCTCCTGAACTTAGACGTGAGCTGGAACTCACAGGCGCTATATTCCAGACTACAATTGATTCTGAGGTAATAGCTTACCATATAGCCAGGGAGAGAGTTAAGTGCGGTTCCGTTGAGGAGGCTGTCACTAGAGCTCTCAAGAAAGTAAGGGGATCATATTCACTTGTCATCATGAGTCCTAGAAAGCTTATCGGAGCCAGAGATCCATTTGGTTTCAGACCGCTTTGTATAGGAAAGCGTGATAACGCATACATACTGGCATCTGAGAGCTGTGCGCTCGATACAATA
The DNA here is from genome assembly GCA_934247115.1 of uncultured Coprococcus sp. Classification (GTDB taxonomy): domain Bacteria; phylum Bacillota; class Clostridia; order Lachnospirales; family Lachnospiraceae; genus Coprococcus. The sequence continues at coordinate 17,680 of CAKQIY010000006.1, read as the reverse complement.
GGTGCCGAATTTGTCAGGGATGTGGAGCCTGGAGAGGTTGTAACCATATCACCTGAGTACGGAATCCAGTCGTACAAGAACATGTGCCAGGAGCAGCATGCAAGATGTATATTTGAGTATATATACTTTGCGAGACTTGATTCAGTCATAGATGGAATGTCTGTGTACGATTCGCGTATCACAGCAGGAAGATGCCTTGCAAAGGACAGCCCGGTTGACGCTGATGTGGTAGTTGGCGTTCCTGAATCGGGAAATGCAGCGGCCATGGGCTATTCACTTGAATCGGGTATTCCATATGGAACGGCATTTGTCAAGAATGGATACGTGGGAAGAACATTCATAAAGCCACAGCAGAGCCAGAGAGAGTCCAGCGTGCGTGTCAAGCTGAACGTCCTTAAGGAGGCTGTAAATGGCAAGCGTGTCATAATGATAGATGACTCTATAGTTCGTGGAACTACGAGTGACAGAATAGTTGGCATGCTCAGGGAGGCAGGAGCGACTGAGGTCCATGTAAGGATCAGTTCACCTCCATTCCTGTATCCATGCTACTTTGGAACTGATATTCCGGACAGAGAGCAGCTCATAGCATACAACAGATCTGTAGATGATATCTGCAAGATCATAGGTGCGGATTCCCTGGCGTACCTGAAGATGGAGAGACTTCCAGAGCTCTCAGGCGGCAGACAGTACTGCCACGGATGCTTCAGCGGCCAATATCCGATGAAACCGCCTACAGAGGACATCAGAGGCGACCACGAAGACTTCAAGAGAGGATCGGAGTCACATATAAGACAATAAAGTGAAAATTCGGAATCATATCAGCGGAAAAAGAGGATATTGATTCCGAATTTCTGGTTTATGCAAAAAAAGCATGGAAATAATCTGAAACCCATGTATAATAGTTGTGTGATAAGCTATAAAAGCATTTGTCAACTGGCAGATGCGGGAGACTACAGGAAGAAAGAGGTAAAGACATGAGTAAGGACAAGTACGAAAGCCCACTGTGTGAAAGATACGCTAGTAAGGAAATGCAGTATATTTTCTCACCTGATATGAAGTTTAAGACATGGAGAAAGCTGTGGATAGCTCTTGCTGAGACAGAGAAGGAGCTTGGTCTCAAGGACGAGAACGGCAATCCAAGAATCACAGATGAGCAGATCGAGGAGCTCAAGGCTCACGCTGATGACATCAACTATGATGTTGCCAGAGAGAGAGAAAAGCTGGTTCGTCACGACGTAATGAGCCACGTATATGCATACGGTGTTCAGTGCCCTAAGGCAGCAGGAATAATCCACCTTGGAGCAACAAGCTGCTATGTAGGTGATAACACAGACGTTATCGTTATGACAGAGGCATTAAAGCTTGTCAGAAAGAAACTCATCAATGTTATAAATGAGCTGGCAAAGTTCGCAGATCAGTACAAGGATCTTCCAACTCTTGCATTTACACATTTTCAGCCTGCACAGCCTACGACAGTCGGCAAGCGTGCAACACTCTGGATGCAGGAGCTGCTCCTTGACCTCTCTGATATAGAGTACATGATCGGCCAGCAGAAGCTTCTCGGATCAAAGGGAACAACAGGAACACAGGCAAGTTTCCTTGAGCTCTTCGGAGGAGATCACGAGACAGTAAGAAAGATAGATGGAAAGATCGCTGAGAAGATGGGATTTGCTGAGTGCTATCCTGTATCTGGTCAGACATATTCAAGAAAGGTCGACTCAAGAGTTCTTAACGTGCTCTCAGGCATCGCACAGAGTGCACACAAGTTCTCAAATGATATCAGACTTCTCCAGCACTTAAAGCAGATAGAGGAGCCATTTGAGAAGAACCAGATCGGTTCATCAGCTATGGCATACAAGAGAAACCCAATGAGAAGTGAGAGAATCGCATCACTTGCCAATTATGTAATGTGCGACGCGCTCAATCCTGCTATCACAGCCGCAACACAGTGGTTTGAGAGAACACTGGATGACTCGGCAAATAAGCGTATCTCAGTTCCAGAGGCATTCCTTGCAGTTGATGGAATCCTTGATCTGTACCTGAATGTTGTAGATGGTCTTGTGGTATATGACAAGGTTATCTACCAGTGTTTCATGAAGGAGATTCCATTCATGGCAACAGAGAATATCATGATGGATGCTGTTAAGCGTGGCGGCAACCGTCAGGAGCTTCATGAGAAGATCAGAGAGTACTCAATGCTTGCAGGCGAGCAGGTCAAGAAGTACGGAAGAGAGAATGATCTTGTTGACCGTATCGCAGCAGACCCTGACTTTGGCATGACAAAGGAGGAGATCGTGGCTATACTTGAGCCAAAGAACTTCGTAGGTCGTGCTCCTGAGCAGACAAGAGAGTTCCTTGCAGAGGTCGTTCAGCCAATCCTCGATGAGAACAAGGACATCCTCGGTGTTACTGCTGAGATCAATGTATAAAGATCTGAATTAAAATGTATATAGAGTAAATAAGACGCTGGCGCATTTGCGATGGTGGTATGTCCGTTTTGGCATGGATATATTAACAAGCTTATGTGTCAGCGTTTTTATATACAATTGAAAAGCTATTTTCTAAGATTCATATTTGCAGATAGATGTGTTAATATAGTTAGTGAAAACTAACCCATATGGTCAGCATACAAAGCAGATCATAGAAAATTTGGTTATGTGATTAAAAAGGGAGGGATATTGATATGTTACAGTGGAAGGTATTTATGATTATGGCGCTGGTGGGGCATGTATTATGTGGAATTTCTGATGGATTTCTAACGTATGCACCGAATGGAAAGGTCGATTTGACGAATTTCAAAGATTATGATAAGTCTAAGGTGGCGTTCAGGGGAATGCCGCTTAAGAATCTGTCGATAGCTATGCTTCTAGGTGTAGGTGCCATGACACTGGAGATATTTGGCTATCTGGCTATCTGCGACTGGATCCGCCAGTACTCAGAGACTTTTTATATGATAATGTATGCTGCAACACTTGTAATGTTCATCAATCTGGCACTGCATCATCTGTGCTGCTGTCTGGTCGAGTGGTTCTTCGTAAAGCTGGGTCTGACAGAAGAAGCTCTGAATGCAGTGTGGGATTTCTTTAAAACCACCTGCTATACGATGTATCTGGGTTATGCTGGTATGCTTGTATTTGCTGTAGCGTTTCTGATAGTTGTTGTCACGGGAAAAACTTCACTTCCAGTGTGGGCGTGCATCTTCAATTTGCTCCCCCTTGCAATAGTCATACTGCCGACCAAGATTCCGGCAAAGGCAAATGTGATCGGTGCAATCATGTTTGCCGGACTGATATTTTTGATATAATATTTGAATAGAGAATATAAATGGCTGGTGTATGGACGAAACGTCTGTGCACCAGTTTTTTTGTGCAGACAACAATACAGAGTTTGTATATGCACAGGATTTGGGCGGCTGGCGGGGCAACTATGAAAAAACTGATCAGCGTGATATAATGAGCATTGTGACGACAGGCGATAGGATATAATAAGCTAATTAAGGGGATATATTATTATGATGAAATTGACAAAGGAAGAACAGCACAGGCAGTGCATAAAAGAGATCAAAGCGACGCTGCTTGTGGTATTTATATGTTTTTTATGGCATGTGCTAACCGCGTTTCTGCTAAATGGCACCGGGTGGACGGTGTTCCATATGCCGGCGTGGTTTGTGGTCTCGGTGCTTGGAACAGTGGTGCTTGCGGTGATCGGGGTATTCTGGCTGCTTAAGTTTGTGTTCGTAGATTTCCAATATGAAGAGGATGAGAGTGAGGGTGAAAATGAATAGTAATCAGATATTGATCTTATCGGTTTTTCTCGGATATCTGTTATTCAATATTGTGGTGAGCTTTGTCTACAGCAGAAGGGCGGAGAAAAGTCTGCACACAACGTCCGAGAAGAAGTATTTCATAGGCGGAAGAAATATGAACGGAATCGTTCTAGCCATGACGATCATGGCGACATACACTTCCGCAAGCTCATTTATATCAGGGCCGGGTGCAGCGGGTCTTACATATGGATATGCACAGGCGTGGATAGCTGCTATCCAGGTCCCAGTCACATTTCTGGTGCTCGGTGTGCTTGGAAATAAGCTGGCGATAGTGTCCAGACGAACGGGCGCTGTGACAGTGGTTGGTTACTTCAAGGCGAGATACAAGAGCGATGCGCTGGTGGTCATCACGAGCCTTGGACTTATAGTTTTCTTTATAGCACAGATGATAAGTCAGTTTACGGGAGGGGCTACACTTATAGCATCCATAACGGGAATGGATCATGTGAGTTCACTTTTGATATTTGGCACAGTCGTGATCCTGTACACAGCCATCGGCGGATTCAGTGCGGTTGTCATAACTGACACGATTCAGGGAATAGTAATGTGTATCGGAACATTCCTGTTTATATTCTTTGTCTTAAGGAGCGGGGGCGGTCTTGCCGCGATAGATGCCGGTCTTCAGACAAATCTGCCGAAGGTGTACGATGACATTTTCTCAAAATACACTCCAGGAGGGCTGCTCAGCTATTGGGTGCTTGTGGGATTTGGAACGCTGGGCCTTCCCCAGACAGCTGTGCGCGCCATGGGATTTAAAGATACGAAGAGCATGCACAGAGCGATGTGGATCGGAGTTCTCACATGCAGCTTTGTGATCGTGGGAATGCATCTTGCAGGAACATGGGCTGGCGCACTTGTCGATACGGACAATCTTCCAACTTCGGATTATTTTATACCATATATAGTACAGAAGATCATGCCGCCTGGAATAGCAGCGATATTCCTCGCAGCGCCGATGGCAGCAGTTATGTCGACAGCGGATTCACTCCTCATACTTGCCACAGCAGCTATAGTGAAGGATCTGTGGAAGAATTACGTGGTGGGTGATGATCCGGTGAAAAATGAGAAATACGACAAGAATGTCAAGCTGGTGAGCACGATACTTACGATGTTGCTCGGCGTGGTGGTGATGGTTCTCACGATCAATCCGCCGGATATAATTTTCATGCTCAACATGTTTGCATTTGGCGGACTTGAATGCACATTCTTTTGGCCTCTTGTGGGAGGTTTGTTCTGGAAGAAGGGAACTAAGCAGGCGGCAGTGTGCAGCAGCGTAGGTGCGATCGCGACATATATATTTGCAACGTATTTTATCAAGATCGCCGGGATAAATGCGGTCGTGTGGGGACTGATGGTAGGTGCGGTGCTGTACTTTGGAATTGGATTTATAACGGGAAAAAAAGGACTGGATCCGGATATTCTGGACAAGTGCTTTTGATAGTGCGCATGATGTCTGAACATGAAAATAGAGTTGAAAGGTAAAATGAAGCATGAATGAGATAAACGACAACAAAAAAGCAATGTCCGAGGATGTGAAACAGGCACTGATAAGGTTTAACAAGGATAACATCTATGTCCAGAACCTGAAGATAGAGCTGGTCGATATGAGCCTTGGATATGTGAAGGGCAAGATGATGGTTACAGAGGATGTCCTGAATCCATATGGTTCTGTGCACGGTGGATGCTTGTACTCACTTGCGGATATAGTGAGCGGGATCGCAGCATGTACCTACGGAAAGTTTTCTTCAACTATAGATGGGACCATGACATATATAGCTCCGGCTATGAACACGGAGTATCTCATCTGTGAGGGAATCGAGATCCGCCAGGGCAAAAAGGTGTCACTGTACGAGGCTAATATTTACGATGACAAGGGGCAGCTTGTAGACAAGGCAAGGTTCTCATTCTACATGATGAACCGCTCTGTTGTGGAATAGATGGAGGATGTAAGGCAAGGTGAAATATACAAATGTTATCTCAGGCAAGTTCGTAGACAGACCAAACAGGTTCACAGCCCATGTGGAGATAGACGGAGTTATAGAGACCGTGCACGTAAAGAACACGGGGAGGCTCAGCAGTTTGCTGATACCGGGGAACATGGTCAGCCTTGAGAAGTCTGCAAATCCAAATCGTAAGACGAAATACGATCTCATAGCGGTGGAGGATCCAAAGCTTGGCTGGGTGAATGTGGACAGCCAGGTGCCGAATAAGGTGGTTTTGGAATGGCTTAAAACTAAGGATTATGACTTTATAAAGCCAGAATATGTATACGGGGATTCCAGGATTGATTTCTATATGGAAAAGGATGGCTCAAAGTATCTCATGGAGGTCAAGGGCTGTACGCAGGAGATTGATGGGATAGGATATTTCCCGGATGCACCTACCGACAGGGGAGTCAGGCATTTGCGTGAGCTGATGAAGGCGGTCTCCGAGGGATATAAATGCTATGTTGCATTTGTCATTCCGATGACAGGGATAACTGAGGTCAGACCAAATGCGGAAATACACAGGGAGTTCGCGGAGACTTTCTATGAGGCGAAGGCTGCAGGCGTGGAGGTGTTAAATCTCACGTGCCGGGTTACACGGGATGAGCTGGAGATAGTGGATAAGTGAGATAGGTGAAAATTATAAGGGTAAATGATAAGCAAATATACGTTTGACATGCAAGCGGCTAAATGCTAGTATAATATCAAAAGGTGCTACCGATAGACGGTTAGCCTTGATATATGAATGGTATAAAATAACCGCTCACAGTTTACCAGGCTGGGCGGTTATTTTTTTGTCTTATTCTTGCTCCTAGAGCCAACGGCATAACCAAGATTAAAGCAAGTAAGACATAAGCTGATGATGGCTATAAAAAGATCCGTTGTAAGCATAAGCAAAAACCTCCGTGATAGATTTCCATAAATGGATTTTCTATGTAAACACAGGCTATAAATTCCTGTGGTGAAGGTTAACCGCCTACCGAATAGGGTAGCACCAAATACATTATACAAAACATATGTTTGGCACACAATCCTGAATATACATGAGAATAAAAAATGGACTCTGTAAATAAGGAAAATAGAGAGGGATAATACTATGATTTTTAGTGGAATTAGCAGAGTATTTTCAACAGAAAATGAAATGCAGTATAACACGATCGGAGCTTTCTGGGATGAATTGGCAGAAAAGTATGGCAGAAGTAACTTGCGGGGGCTTGGATATAATTGGACACCAACCACGATTGAATACGTTATAGGACTTAAAGTTGGAGATATTCAGGAAAGTAATTGTAGCGTGGAACTGCCGGATGAGGGATGGAGCGTAGTGAACGGAAAAACGGAAGATTTAGGGAAGATATACGATGAGATATATAAGGATGGAAATCTTACTTACGAGATAGAGATGTTTACGGATGATGGAGATTGTGAAATTTGGTATTTGAGGTAGGAGATAAGTTATGGCGTTTGATTTTAAGAAAGAATACAAAGAGTTTTATTTACCGAAAAATATGCCGCAGATCGTAACGATTCCAAAGGCGAATTACATAGCGGTAAGGGGCAAGGGCGACCCGAATGAAGAGGGCGGAGAATATAAAGCTGCGATTGGTGTTTTGTATGCTGTTGCGTACACTCTCAAGATGAGTTATAAGACTGATTACAAAATAGAGGGATTTTTTGAATATGTTGTCCCGCCACTTGAAGGCTTTTGGTGGCAGGATAATGTTGAAGGTGTGGATTATACTGACAAATCTGCATTTAACTGGATTTCTGTTATTCGTCTTCCTGATTTTATAACAAAGAAGAATTTTGATTGGGCGGTGGAGACTGCGTCAAAGAAGAAAAAGATTGATTGTACTTGTGCAGAATTTCTGAGTATTGATGAAGGCTTGTGTGTGCAGATCATGCATATAGGAGCATTTGATAATGAACCTGAGACAGTAGCAGTGATGGATAAATATTTGGAAGAGAATGGGTATGTAAATGATTTCACTGATGAAAGACATCATCACGAAATCTATCTATCAGACCCAAGAAAAACTGCACCGGAAAAATGTAAAACTGTTATCAGACATCCGATAAAGAAGAGATTGTGATTCTATTTTAGAAAAAAAATAGGGGGCATTATGGATTACAAAATAAGAAGGATAAAGCAGGAAGAAACCGGGATATTAGATACATTTTTATACGAGGCAATATTTATTCCAGAGGGCATGGAGGCACCTCCAAGGGACATTATTAATCAGACGGAATTGCGAGTGTACGTTGACGACTTTGGAAACAGAGCGGGGGATATGGCATTTGTCGCAGAGACAAATGATAAAGTTGTTGGAGCTGTGTGGGTTCGTATTATGGACGACTATGGGCATGTTGATGACGATACACCGTCTTTTGCAATCTCACTGCTCAAAGAATACAGGAATTACGGCATTGGAACGGAGCTGATGAAAAGGATGCTGGCGGAGCTGAAAAACTGTGGATATAAGAGCGGTTCACTGTCTGTGCAAAAGCAGAACTATGCAGTCGGAATGTACAAAAAAGTTGGATTCCAGATTGTGGATGAGAATGATGAGGAATATATAATGGTTTGCAGGCTGTCGTAGATGGTAAGTGATTTAGAAGTAAAGAAAATATTAGTGCCGGATTTGTTGTGGTGCCATTGCTTATGACAGTGGTATGTTCAATTGCATTGATAATAAATGCAAGGGGATATGTATGGAACATTCAGAGGAAATAGCTTATTTTGCCTAGTCTACGGAGCGTAGAACTCGCATAGATTCACCATATTCTACGCATCGTGGGTGTGATTGGCAATAAAATGGGGAGATAATGGAACCAGAAAGGAGGAAAACATATGGACCAGATTAAAATTGGACGATTCATCGCTGATGAGAGAAAGAGAAAGGGATATACTCAAAAACAGCTTTCTGAAAAACTTGGAATCAGCGATAAAACAATTTCAAAATGGGAACGAGGAAATGGTTTTCCAGAAGTTTCATTATTGTTGCCACTATGTGATGAATTAGAGATAACAGTGAATGAATTGCTGTCTGGCGAAAGAGTATCTGAAGAGGATTATCGAAAGAAAGCGGAGGTTAATATGGTGAATTTAGTTAGAGAGGCACAGGAAAGCAAAAAGAAAATTATTTTGTCTGCAATGGTCGCGGCACTTACGATAGTTGCGGCACTTCCATTGTTTTTATTGTCAGGAATTCTGGAGATGGAGAACTGGCTGAGAGTTCTGCTTATCGCAATAGGGCTAGTAGTTATCTGTGGCGGAATTGTGATTGCGTGTATTCTTGATAGAGAGGCAGGAGCATTTGAATGCCCTGATTGCAACACTAGGTTTGTTCCTGATATGAAGTCATATGTAATGGGCGCACATACATTAACAAGGCGTAAATTAGTTTGTCCTCATTGTGGGGCACATAAATATTGCAAAAAGGTGCTTACAAAATAAAAAATAGAATTCAAGGAGAGGTCATGGAGATAAAAAAGATTGATGAGGAATTTTCAGTGTGTCAGGTGGAGGATTACACGTATGCGAATCTCGATTCTGAGTATTGTTTTATAGGGAAAACTGATGAGGAAAAGTCTCTGGTATGCCCGGTGAGTGAAGTGCCGGCAAATGTTATAAAGCGTGATGATGGCTGGAGAGCCTTCCGCATTCAGGGCGTATTGGACTTTTCTTTGATCGGGATTCTGGCAAAAATCGCATCTGTTCTGGCGGATAACGGAATTTCGATATTTGCAGTATCCACATATAATACGGATTATGTTATGGTGAAGAAGGAGAATTTTCAAGATGCACTTGAAGTTCTGGCGGCAGCAGGGTATGACATCGTTGATAGATAAATCCAGTGAAAGTGAATATCGAATGCAAAATTTGTGTGGTAAAATTTTTGACATTACTTTTTGATAGTGGTATCATACTAATATAAAGATGCTACCGATAGACGGTTAGCCTAGTATATGAATTGATTAAAGTAATCGCCTCAGTTTACCAGACCGGGGGCGATTATTTTTTTCGTGATTTTTTACCGAGTGTATATCCAAGTTCAAAGCAAGTTAAGCCGAAACTTAAAACTGCAATGAGTCCTTCAAGAGTCAACATAGGTATCCCTCCTTAGAAAGATTTCATACAAGATGATTTCTATGTAATCAGAGGGTCACAGTCCCTCTGCTGAAGGACTAACCGCCTACCGAATAGGGTAGCACCAAATATATTATAACAAACATATGTTCACCACACAAGCTGAATATATAGTAACATGAAGAAGTTAGATGCAAATTATTGTAGAACATTTTAAACGTAAAAAGAAATGTAGTATAGAACTATAGGTATTTTATGGAATCAGAATTAGGGAGAAATGCATATGGATTATGCTTTATTACAAAAAATATACAATATCAAGTCATTTGTAGGATATACAGATGAGGAGATAGCAGAACTGGGAGTGGGATTTGAGAGCATACCAAGTACGCTTTATGAGATTTGGAAGAAATGTGGTAAAACAAGCGGGCTGTTCGATCATAGCAATGATCCTTGGGTTACTCTTGATTTTCAGCGCAGGTATAAATGGACAAAGAAGATAAAAGGATATTTTTATATCTTGAATGAGAATCAGGGAGTTTATCAGGTCGCGATCAGAAGGACTGATATGGCTGAGGATGATCCACCTGTGTATGTTGTGGAAACGGATGACGATGGCACGGTCAACGAGATCGGCCGGGCTGAAAATAGTTTGTCTGCATTTATGATGGGAATGTTGATATATGAGGCGGCAATATCCTGTTTTGAGTTTTGTGCAGAGGATATTATCTGGTATGATGATGGTGATGTTGAAAAGATAGATGGGATATTAAATAAATATCCGTATCATGTTTATAACTGGTATTCTGACAGAATTGATTTATACACGAAAACTGATGAAGAAATCTTGTTTGTTATGCAGGGCGATTCACCGAATGGCACATATTCAGCACGGACAGAAACGGCATATCAGGGGATTGATAGACTGATAGGTGGTATTGGGGAAAGATAAGAATGGCCAGCCACTGTGGATACAGGGTTCTTCTGACGAGGTGATCTGCCTTGGTTTCATGCTGGATATGGGCTGCATAGGCGAGGATAGAACATTTCATCAGGCAGGGCAGGATAAAGGTTGTTGAGGGCGAGATGTCAGCAGTCTGTATGATCTTCAAATATATAGTGGCTTTTCCTCTCGGGTCATGTTAGAATCACATATGTATGCAAATAAACGTGGAAGGAAAGATTACGGGGATTATTCCAGGTAAACTATGGTGAAGGTATATGGAAGATATGAAGAATGGTAAGCGAAGTTCATTTTCGGGCAAGCTGGGGTACGTGCTGGCGGCGGCAGGTGCATCGGTGGGGCTTGGAAATATATGGAGATTCCCTTATCTTGCGGCAAAGTACGGCGGAGGAATTTTCCTCATAATATACATCGTGCTTGCACTTACATTTGGTTATACTATGATAGTTGCGGAGACGGCGATCGGACGAATGACGAGAAAGAGTCCGGTTGGAGCATTCAAATCATTTGGAAAGAAGAAATGGCTGTCGTTTGGCGGCTGGATAAATGCCGTTATACCTGTTCTTATAGTGCCGTACTATTCGGTTATCGGCGGCTGGGTCATCAAATATCTGGTGGAGTATTTCAGAGGAAACGCAAAGCTGCTGGCTGAGGATGGATATTTCACCGATTTCATATCAAATGGAGTGTCAACGGAGCTGTGTTTTGTGGCATTCTGTGCATTCACACTTATCATTATATTTGCCGGTGTGCAGAATGGAATAGAGAGGGTATCCAAGATCATGATGCCTATACTCATCGTTCTGTCAGTCATCATTGCGGTATATTCCGTGACAAGACCGGGTGCACTTGCGGGAGTAAAATACTTCCTTGTGCCAAATGTGAAGAACTTCTCGTGGATGACAGTGGTTACTGCCATGGGACAGATGTTCTACTCGCTTTCCATTGCCATGGGAATACTCATAACATTTGGCTCTTACATGAAGAAAGATACGGCGATAGAGGATTCGACCAGAAATGTAGAGATATTCGACACTGGTATAGCGATCATGGCGGGACTTATGATAATCCCGGCGGTATTTGCATTCTCTGGGGGAGATCCGGATACCCTTCAGGCCGGACCATCACTGATGTTTATCACTATTCCAAAAGTATTCCAGAACATGGGATTTGGAACTGTCATAGGAATCGTGTTCTTCCTGCTCGTACTGTTCGCAGCGGTTACAAGCTCCATAGCACTTACTGAGAGTGCAGTGTCAACATTTGAGGATGAGCTTGGATGGGGAAGAAAGAAGGCAACGGTGCTGGTGGGAGTTATCATGCTTGCGCTTGGAAGTCTGTCATCCCTGGGATATGGCCCGCTGGCAGGAATCAAGATCATAGGCATGCAGTTCCTTGACTTGTTCGACTTCCTCACCAATTCGGTGATGATGCCTATAGCGGCACTTCTCACAAGCCTGCTTGTGTCAAGGATAGTTGGAATAGATAAGATAGAGGATGAGATAATTCACGGCGAGAGTGCCTTCAGGAGAAAGAAGGTATTTGTAGTCATGATCAAATATCTCTGCCCTGTATTTGCCATCATTATCCTGCTCAGCTCTGTTGCAAATGCACTTGGCTGGATAAAGATGTAGAATTATTATAAAAGGGAATGAGGTTCTCCCTTGGAAAGCCTGAATGGGCAACCTAAACTGCTGATATAGCTGATGACTTCTACGATTATTTTTGTCGCAGAAAGCATCAGCTTTTTTATGCCTAACACTTTTCAATCACTGATGCGTCTGCTAAATTAAGGAGGTATTATTTATCATGTTGACATCACTTGCATTAATTTTCATCGTCGGACTGGCGATGGGCGCCATCTGTCAGAGGCTTAAGCTGCCGCGCATCATAGGAATGCTGGCGACGGGAATTGTTCTTGGACCGTATGTGCTGGATCTCTTTGATCCGTCCATATTGTCCATATCTGCGGATCTCAGAAAGATAGCGCTTATCATCATACTCATCAAGGCGGGACTGTCTCTTGACCTTAAGGATCTGAAGAAGTCGGGACGCTCGGCTGTGCTGCTCTCATTTGTCCCGGCGTCATTCGAGATTATCGGATATATATTGTGCGCACCTGTTATACTTGGAATAAACCGCACAGAGGCAGCTGTCATGGGCGCGGTGCTAGGCGCGGTATCACCGGCGGTCGTTGTTCCGAGAATGGTGAATCTCATAGAGAAAAAGTACGGAACTGACAAGGCAATTCCGCAGATGATACTTGCGGGAGCATCCTGCGACGATATATTTGTCATAGTGCTTTTTACCACATTTCTCAGCATGGCGCAGGGCGGAAGTGCTCATGTCATGGATTTTGTGAACATTCCAATATCCATCGTGCTTGGAATACTGCTTGGAGTTGTTGTTGGATATGGGCTCTATCTGTTCTTTGAGACATCATATGCAAGGAAACATTGCGTGAGAAACAGCATGAAGGTCATCATCGTGCTGGGATTTTCCTTCCTGCTTATAGCGATAGAGGGATGGCTTGAGGGAAAGGTGTCAGTGTCGGGGCTCCTTGCTGTGGTGGCCATGGCATGTGTCTTGAAACTCAAATGTCCAGAGCCGGTGTCGGGAAGGCTCTCACAGAAGTTTGGAAAGTTGTGGCTTGCGGCGGAGGTCATATTGTTCGTGCTTGTGGGTGCGGCTGTGGATATCAGATACACCCTGGCAGCAGGACTTCCGGCGCTATTTATGATATTTGTCGCGCTGGCATTTAGAACGGTTGGTGTTCTGATCTGTGTGGCACATACATCACTTACATGGAAGGAAAGGCTGTTCTGTGTCATCGCGTATCTTCCGAAGGCTACAGTTCAGGCAGCCATCGGATCAGTTCCACTTGCGGCGGGGCTGGCATGTGGTAATATAGTATTGTCGGTTGCCGTGCTGGCGATCGTGGTGACTGCGCCGCTTGGAGCGATAGGAATAGATGGAACGTACAAGCATTTGCTTAGTGCTGATAAATGATGGAAATGTTGTTTTATGACATATAAAGTATTCTTTGCTTGGTGCAGAATAGTATGTCGATGTTTTCACATCATGTAGATGTATTAGTATTAATAAATCGTTTTAATTCAGTAGATATAGGAGACAAGTATGAATAGATTGAACAGTAAGATAAAGAACATTATATTTGACATGAACGGCACCATGATATTTGACGGAAAGTATCATGAGATAGCCTGGAAGGATTATGCGGAGAAGCTTGCCGGCAGACAGATGAGCACGGAGGAGTTTCAGCATCAGGTGCTGGGGCACACGAACAAGGATATTCTGGAATATCTCATGGGAAAGGGCACGCTCACTGAGGAGAGGATACTTGAACTTACCGAGGAGAAGGAGGCTATGTACAGAGAGATGTATATGGCGGATACTGCAAACTTCAAGCTGGTGGATGGCCTTGAGGCATACCTTGATAAACTTAAGGAACAGGGGATAAATATAAATATAGCCACAGGGTCAAATATGACAAATCTGGCATTCTATTTTAAAGAGTTTGATCTCGGAAGATGGTTTGACATAACGCTCTGTGCATATGACGATGGAACCATGAATGCTAAGCCGGCTCCTGATATGTACATCCGTGCCATGGAACGCATCGGGGCAGTGCCGGAAGAAACCATGGTCATAGAAGATGGACCTTCGGGAATCCGGGCAGCGGCGGCAGCCGGAGCCGGACATATAGTGGGAATCTACGGTGACTCATCAAGAGAACTGCTTGAAAAGACAGGGCTGTGCGATGAACTGATTCCAAATTATAGAAATATGTGATAAGAATAGGGCGTGTTCAAATGGACGAACATGCTCTATTTTACTATGATATATGGGTGTGGGGATGATTTCTACAACAACTCCATAAGTTTATTTGCAGCAACGCTCATACCACGGTGCCTGTCACTGATGATACACATGTGACGCTTTGGTATGGGCTTTTTAAATTGCAGGCGGAACAGATCGCCGCGGTCTATATAGCTCTGGGCGAAGTCAGCCATGATGGAGCCGATGCCGAGATTTCTCATGACGAACTGAGCGATCATATCGCTGGTAGACAACTCGAATTCGGGCTGCAGAGTCACGCCCTCATGGCTCAGGAATGTGTCAACGTATGAACGGGTGCTTGTGTCGTGTTCCAGACAAATGATCGGAAGCTCGTCCAGATCGTGGTAGTCCAGAGTTTTGCCCTGAAGATATGAAAATCTTGGCCCGGCGATGAAGATGTCCTCGATCTCCCTAGCCTGCCTGATCTCCATGTGAGGATCTGCTGGAAGAGGACTTGTGACTATACCGAAGTCTATGTTGCCAGAGAGCAGATGGTTTATCGTGCTGGGGGTAGGCGCATTTGTGACATGAACCTTGATCCCCGGATATAGCTGGTGGAAATGCTCCAGATATGGAAGGAGATAGAACTGAAGTGTCATATCGCTTGCACCTATCCTTATCTCACCGGTCTCCATGTGGAGGAGCTGTGAGAGCTGCTGTTCACCCAGGGATATGGATTCGCATCCCGCTGCAACGTGGGAGTAGAGGATCTCTCCGGCATTTGTCAGTGAGACGCCCTTCTTTGTTCGGATGAACAGTTCTATGCCGATCGCCTGCTCCAGAGCTTTGACCGCCTGGCTTACAGCTGGCTGGGATATGCACAGCTCCCTGGCAGCGGCGGATATACTGGATGCTTTGGCAACGTGGTAGAAGATCTTGTAATATTCGAAATTTATGTTCATTTATAATTTCCTCCAGATTCAATAGAGATCGTTTAATATGTGTGTGTCAACAATATGTTTTATTGCAAAATAATTCAGGACTTTTTACCGTTCTATAACGGTACGATTGAAATAATTTTGCTTAAAAAATTATGCATATATAATATAAGTAAAATGGTGTTTGAGGTGGACAAAATCCATCATATTTATAGTTTATGTTGGTTTTATCAAAAAGTAAAGACAAATATAAGATACACTTATAATAACTATAAATAATATTGATTTTACTTATGACATAATAGTGCTATAATAAGAAAGTATTGTGGTTATCTGGCTTGTGAATAATTTGCAAAACAGAGGCATTTGAACAGCTGCAATACGGATATCAGAAAATATTTCAAAATGCTGCGAAAGCGAGGAAAAGTATTATGGTAAGAGCGGTTGTAGGAGCCAATTGGGGCGACGAAGGAAAAGGAAAGATCACAGACATGTTAGGCCAGGAGTCAGACATAATCGTAAGATTCCAGGGTGGTGCCAACGCAGGTCACACAATTGTCAATGACTATGGTAAATTTGCTTTACATACACTTCCATCAGGAGTGTTCTACAGTCACACAACAAGTATCATTGGAAACGGTGTTGCACTCAATATCCCTGTTCTTTTCAAGGAGATAAAGTCCATCACAGACAGAAATGTGCCAATGCCTAAGATCCTTGTATCTGACAGAGCACAGATGGTTATGCCATACCACATTCTCTTCGACGAGTACGAGGAGGAGAGACTTGCAGGTAAGTCATTTGGATCAACAAAGTCAGGAATCGCTCCATTCTATTCAGATAAATATGCAAAGATCGGTTTCCAGGTAAGCGAGCTCTTTGATGAGGAAGCACTGAAGGAGAAGATCGAGAGAGTTATAGTACAGAAGAACGTTCTTCTTGAGAACCTGTATCACAAGCCACTCTTAAAGGTTGATGATATATTCAACACACTCATGGAGTACAAGGAGATGGTTGCTCCTTATGTATGTGACGTATCAGCATACCTCTATGAGGCGATCAAGGAGGGCAAGAACATCCTTCTTGAGGGTCAGCTTGGTTCACTGAAGGATCCGGATCACGGAATCTACCCTATGGTTACATCATCATCAACTCTGGCAGCTTACGGTGCCATCGGTGCAGGTATACCTCCATACGAGATCAAGCAGATCATCACTGTATGTAAGGCATACTCAAGCGCAGTAGGAGCAGGCGAGTTCGTAAGTGAGATATTTGGCGACAAGGCAGATGAGCTCAGACGCCGCGGCGGTGATGGCGGTGAGTTTGGTGCAACAACAGGAAGACCTAGAAGAATGGGTTGGTTCGACTGCGTGGCATCAAAGTATGGCTGCCGTATCCAGGGAACAACAGATGTTGCATTTACAGTACTTGATGTACTTGGATATCTTGATGAGATCCCTGTATGTGTAGGCTACGATATCGACGGTGAGGTTACAACAGACTTCCCAACAACATCAAAGCTCAAGAAAGCAAAGCCTGTATATGAGACACTTCCAGGCTGGAAGACAGATATCAGAGGAATCAAGAAGTACGAGGATCTCCCAGAGAACTGCAGAAAGTACATTGAGTTCGTTGAGGAGCATATCGGATTCCCAATCACAATGATCTCAAACGGTCCTGGAAGAAACGATATCATCTACAGAAACGCAAAGTAATTTGACCTGATTCATAGGGAAATCAAATAACAGGGACACTTTCCGGTAAGAGATTATTGGGGAGTGTCCCTTTTGGTGTTGTAAATGGATTTCTCCTTGTGGTGTAAGGAGATTGTGGAACAGGATTATATTTGTTATGATTATTTTATGGGCTTTTCCGATAAAAGTTCTAATGGATGGGGCGATGTGCAAAAAAAGCACATTGCAAATTTATTGCGCGTAGGAGAAACACATGAAATAGCATTCAAAGGATGGAATGTAATACTTTGCTTTTTGACAATTTATAAAATCGGAATTGACAGAGGTAATGAAATGTTTGAAGAATTAGGAATTAGTTTTGGCACAGCACTAATCGTCTTAC
>CAKQIY010000005.1 GCA_934247115.1 uncultured Coprococcus sp. | reverse complement strand
TTTCTCATACATGCTGGATAACGGAATCTACCTTGCTCCATCACAGTTCGAGGCAATGTTCGTGTCCTACGCACACAGCAAGGAAGACATAGCCAAAACCTGTGAGCTGATAAAGCAATACAAAGAGAACTAGAGAGACTTAGTAGGTCAGAAGATGTCTCATTAAAAAAGAATTTATATTCCTATATTGTAGAAATAATTAGATAAGTATTAAAAGAGTGGTTTGGAAATAACATAATAGAACTAACGGTTATCGAAGAGTAAGCTGTCATGTTTATGTGATGCTCCAAAGGCGGGTAGCACATAGACGACGGAAGCTTGTCGCTCCTTGCTGAGCGGGAGCCCCCCTGCCCTTATAGGGGGCGGGAGCGAATGCAGTCAGGAGCTAAGACAAGGTGACAGAGTCGTGCGTAGCCTTGGAGCATCACACAAACATGACAGCGGCCTTCTTCGACAAGGAGGAAATATGAGAGATTTGGTTATTGTGGGCAGCGGCCCTGCGGGCCTGTCCGCCGCAGTCTACGCCAAAAGGGCGATGATGGACGTGGTGGTACTGGAAAAGGAGGCATTCTCCGGCGGACAGATCGTGAATACAGAGCAGGTGGACAACTATCTTGGACTGCCGGGCATAAGCGGCTTTGACATGGGTATGAAGTTCAGAGAACACGCAGATACATTTGGCGTGGAGTTTGATGACAGAGAGGTGACGGCCATCGAGAATCACGGCGATCACAAAAAGGTCATCCTGGAGGATGGCGGCAGCATAGAGACAAAGGCGGTTCTGATAGCCACAGGCGCAAAGCACAGAAAGCTTGGTGTTCCGGGTGAGGAAGTATTTACAGGTGCAGGAGTTTCATACTGTGCCACATGTGACGGAGCGTTCTTTAGGAACAAAGAAGTCGCAGTTGTGGGCGGAGGAAATATAGCCCTTGAGGATGCCCTGTATCTGTCAAAGATGTGCAGCAAGGTGCATCTGATCCACAGGAGAGATGAGTTCAGAGGCGAGAAGATACTCGGAGCGCAGGTGCTTGAGACTGAGAATATAGAATTCCATCCATTTGCACAGGTGACAGAGATATGTGGAACGCCGGGCAAGCTGGAACTCAAGGTCTCAGTGAAGGCACCGAAAACAGTGAGTGGACAGACAGATGCAGTGGCAAATGTCAATACATCGGATGATAATATACCAGAATTTGACAGCAGCGATTTTACGCTTCCGGTAGCCGGTGTATTTATAGCCATAGGCACAAGCCCTATCACAGACTTCCTCGGTGACGTTGTGAAGCTTGACGACGCTGGTTATGTTGTAGCGGGCGAGACCGGACAGACCAGTACACCGGGAATATTTGCTGCGGGCGACGTGAGGACCAAGGCGGTGCGCCAGGTGGCGACAGCAGTGGGAGATGGCGCAGCAGTTATCCATTATGTTGAGGAATACCTGAATGGGTTAAAAAAGAGGGTATAACTTGAGCATCTGATCAGCAATATATGGTAGGCAGCATAGAAACATAATCATAAAAATCAAGTGAATTAAACGTAAAATAATTGGCACGGAGATAAGGCATGTACATCAATGACATAGCTGCCTTTTCTCCCTGCCAAAAAAAATAAGAATAATTCATAGTAATTCTATAGGTAAAATATAACAATGAACAGGAGGCAGAAAAATGTTAATATCGTCAAAGGGACAATATGCACTGAGACTCATGGTAGATATATCGATAAACAGCGGCAGCACGGTTACAGTCAAGGCCGTGGCAAGACGATGCGGATTGTCAGACAAATATCTTGAGCAGGTTACATCATCTCTGCTCAAGGCAGGATATTTAAGGAGCGTGAGAGGACCAAGGGGCGGCTATCGCCTGAACATGCCGGCGGAGGAGATCACAGTTGGTATGGTGCTTAGAGCAATAGAGGGCAGGATATCTCCGATAGATAACAGAGTTGATGAGGATGGCGATACCAACATGGTCATGAACGATGTCATCGGAGAGGTGTGGGATGACCTTGAGGCTGCCATCAACAATGTGCTTGACAACAAAACCATAGCTGATCTCACCCAGGAGTACAGTGACCGGATCGGATACATGTATTCGATATAAATCGGGACGGAGGGCCAGATGTCAATAAGATTTCAGTTGAAAAAAAACTTATTTTGTATATAGTTGTAGTGGGATATATATCATAGTAGGAGAATAAGAGATGTTAACACAGTTTTCGAGAACAGAGCTGCTATTTGGCAAGGAAGCCATGGACAAGCTGGCAGGCTCTAAGGTAGCGGTATTTGGAATAGGCGGAGTTGGCGGTTATGTATGCGAGGCGCTGGTCAGAAGCGGTGTCGGAGCATTTGACCTGATAGATGATGACAAGGTGTGTCTGACAAATCTCAACAGGCAGATCATAGCGACCAGAAGCACAGTGGGAAAGTACAAGACCGATGTTATGAGGGACAGGATGCTTGATATCAACCCGAAGGTGGATGTAGAGGTCCACAAATGTTTCTTTCTTCCGGAGAACGCGGACGACTTTCCTTGGGACAGCTACGACTATGTGGTCGACGCGGTGGACACCGTGACAGCCAAGATCGCTCTTGTCATGAAGTGTAAGGAGAAGAGCATTCCGATCATCAGCAGCATGGGTGCGGGAAACAAGCTTGACGGAAGTCAGTTCAAGGTTGCAGATATATACAAGACAAAGGTGTGCCCTCTTGCGAAGGTCATGAGAAGAGAACTGAAGAAGAGGGGCGTCAAGAAACTCAAGGTCGTATACTCTGAAGAGATTCCGACAAGGCCGATCGAAGATATGGCGATAAGCTGCAGAAACCACTGCATCTGTCCTCCAGGAGCAGAGCACAAATGTACAGAACGAAGAGACATCCCGGGCAGTGTGGCATTTGTACCATCTGTTGCAGGACTTATCATAGCAGGTGAGGTGGCAAAGGATCTCATCAGGGCATAATAAAAAAGGACGCTGAGAAATCAGCGTCTTCTCCATAAAAATACCAGAGTTCCAAGCAGAACCGCACCCCCATAGATGAATGGTGCATTTTTGTCACTGCTCAAAGTTTTTTCCGTATAAGATGCGGATGGATTCTCCGGGTTGTAATATATTGCGATGGACGACATGGAGTTGTAATTTGTTAGACCGCGGACGGAAAGAAAACCATTGTGCAATACTCCGGATTGGTCGCGGTATTCATAGTTGATATGGGTTCTTTTACTGACTCTTCTGACAGATGTGATATCGGCGGACGTTCTGGTATAGTCCCGTTCGATACGGTATGCTTTACCCCGTATGGAAAGACCGACGACCACAGCTATGATGAATGATGCTATTGGAATAATGTAAGTCGTATAAGGTAAAAGTCTGAAAAAAATACTGATAGAATCCCCTGATGTTAAAATCATAATGTACCCCCTGAAATTGTTGTTTCCCCAAAATGTCAGACATGAGATCCCTATTTACATGCCGGACTTGTATGTGTAGATTATAATATAAAGTAGACTGGTTGAGAATCCCTTGATTTAAGCGGATAAGTCTGTTAATATAGCAAATTTCAGGTAATAAATATATTACTGTTTGCACTGCCGCTCATGGTGGTCATAAGCTCAGTCATATTCGCATTTGCCAGAAGTGATAACATGGCGATAATAGGCCAATAATATAATAGAGAATATACAAAAGGAAGATGAACGAGATGGATAATAAAGAAGAAAAGAAGATTATAAGACAGGAGTTTCTGACAGGTGAGAGAGCTCTTTTCATGGGAAAAAATCTCGATATATATGATACGATATTTGACGACGGCGAGTCTCCGCTTAAGGAGAGCCGCGGCATAAATCTCTACGGCAGCATGTTCAAATGGAAGTATCCGCTGTGGTACAGCAAGAACATCGTTGCGGAGGATTGCCACTGGTTTGAGATGGCGAGAGCCGGAGTCTGGTACACTGATAATATCGCGGTGAGGCGGGCGCTCATCCAGGCACCGAAGAATTTTCGCAGATGTAAAGGGCTGGAGCTTACGGATGTGACATTCACCCATGCGGAGGAGACACTGTGGAGCTGCGATGACGTGACAATAGATCATGTGACAGCAAAAGGCGACTATTTTGCCATGAACAGCAATAATATGAAGATAGACGACCTTAAGCTTGACGGCAACTATTCATTTGACGGATGCAGGAATGTGGAGATAAGAAACTCCAATCTGCTTTCAAAGGATGCATTCTGGAATACAGAGAACGTGACGGTATATGATTCATTCATATCGGGCGAGTATCTTGGCTGGAACGCAAAGAACCTTACCCTGGTGAACTGTACCATAGAGAGCCTTCAGGGCATGTGCTACATCGACAACCTTGTGATGAAGAACTGCAAGCTCATCAACACAACACTTGCCTTCGAATACTCAACAGTGGACGCTGATATCTGCAGCAAGATAGACAGCGTCATGAATCCAACGTCAGGAACCATCAAAGCCCAGCACATCGACAACCTGATAATAGAAAAAGACAAGGTAGATCCGTCAAAGACGAAAATATTAGTACAGGAGGGCTGATTATGAAGTTTGATTTTGACAAGGTTATAGACAGACGCGGCACAGGCTCCCTGAAGTGGGACGTGCCGGAAAACGAACTGCCAATGTGGGTGGCAGACATGGACTTTCAGACGGCTCCGTGCATCAGGGAGGCACTGGCAGCCCGGGTGGAGCACGGGATATTCGGATATTCCATCATCCCGGATGAGTGGGCAGATGCCTATGTGAACTGGTGGGGCAGCAGACACGGATTTGCAATAGACAGGGACTGGCTGGTGTTCTGCACCGGAGTCATCCCAGCCATATCAACGGCGGTGAGAAAGCTCACCACACCCGCGGAGAATGTGGTGGTGCAGACCCCTGTCTACAATATTTTCTTCAATTCAATATACAACAATGGGCGCAACATACTGGAGAGTCCTCTGAAATATGACGGCGAGGGATATGCCATGGACTTTGAGGATCTTGAGGAAAAGCTTGCAGATCCACAGACCAGCCTCATGATACTCTGCAATCCACAGAATCCTGCGGGAAAGATCTGGGATAAGGAGACGCTTGCTCATGTGGGAGAGCTCTGCGCAAAGTATGGTGTGACGGTCATCTCGGATGAGATACACTGCGATCTCACCGATCCGGGAAAGGAGTATGTGCCATTTGCCACTGCATCGGACACATGCAGGGATATAAGTGTGACCTGTATTGCACCGACAAAGACCTTCAACATAGCGGGAATTCAGACCGCAGCAATTGTGGTTCCGGATAAATTCCTGAGACACAAGATGTGGAGAGGTCTGAACACAGACGAGGTTGCCGAGCCAAATGCATTTGCGGTGGATGCGGCGATAGCAGCATTTACACAAGGCGGCGAGTGGCTGGACAGTCTCAGACAGTATATTTATGAGAACAAGCAGTATGTCAGGAAGTTTATAGCTGAAAAAGTGCCGGGTATAAAGGTAGTGTACTCGGAGGCAACATATCTGCTCTGGCTTGACTGCAGCGAAATCTGCGGCGCTGCCGGCGAAGACGGCAATGCTAAGGCATTGTCGAAATTCATCAGGAAGAACACCGGGCTCTATATGTCGCCGGGACTTTCATACGGTAAGAACGGAAAGGCATTTATCAGACTTAACATCGCATGTCCAAGGTCGATCGTGGAAGAGGGCATGAAGAGACTTGCCGAGGGAATCACGGCATTCAGAAAAATGAACGCAGAGACGGTAAACATAGACAATGCGGCTAAAAAAGGAGATATAGATGAGTAGCAGTGAAAACTTGCTGAAGGACATGATATCTGGAAAGTCTATGACCGCATCCCAGCAGATAGGACTTACGGTCAGGCTCAGTATTCCGGCGATCCTTGCCCAGATCTCGTCCATTGTCATGCAGTACATCGATGCATCCATGGTGGGGCGTCTCGGTGCAAATGCATCGGGAGCCATCGGACTTGTCTCGTCCACGACATGGCTGTTTGGTGGGCTGTGCATTGCGGTGACTACAGGATTTACTGTGCAGATAGCCCAGACTGTGGGCGCTGGTGAGGATAAATCTGCCAGAAATATAATGAAACAGGGACTTATAATAGCGCTCTGCATAAGCGCCATGCTTGCACTTATCGCAGCACTCATAAGCAAACCGCTTCCGGGATGGCTCGGCGGTGAAGCTGCGATACAGAAGATGGCAAGCCAGTATTTCCTTGTGTACATGCTGGGACTTCCCGCTCTGCAGATGAACAGCATAGCGGGCGGAATGCATCAGAGCTCCGGAAATATGAGACTTCCGGGGATCTTGAATGTCATGTGCTGTGTTATGGACGTGATTTTTAATTTGTTCTTTATATTCCCGACAAGAATTGTGCACCTGAAAAATATTGTATTTACCATGCCGGGACTTGGCCTTGGCGTTGCCGGGGCGGCACTTGGAACCATCACGGCTGAGGCGGTCACCTGTGCCATCATGGTCACTGCACTTCTGTGGAAGAACAGGACACTTCACTTAAGAAAGGGAGAGCGCATAAGATTTCACAGGGACACCCTTGTCAAAGCGGTGAAGATTGGGGCACCTGTGGGTCTTGAGCAGATGGTCATGTGCTCAGCGTATGTAATGTCAACAAAGATCGTGTCACCACTTGGAACGATAGCCATCGCAGCCAACTCATTTGCGGTGACTGCGGAGAGCTTCTGCTACATGCCGGGCTACGGAGTGCAGGCGGCAGCAACCACACTTGTGGGACAATGCGTGGGAGCCGGACAAAAACAGTTGTCCAGAAGGATGGCATGGATTACAATGGGATTAGGTGTGTCGGTTATGACCATTGGTGGAGTCCTCATGTACATAGCAGCTCCGGCCATGATAGGTGTGCTGACACCGAATGAAGAGATAAGAAATCTAGGTGCGGCAGTGCTGAGGATAGAGGCATTTGCCGAACCATTTTACGCCGCATCCATAGTTGCTTCGGGAGCCCTCAGGGGAGCCGGGGACACTCTGGTTCCAAGCTGCATGAACTTTGCCAGTATGTGGTGCGTGCGGATACCGCTTGCAGCCATACTTGCACCGAGAGTCGGTCTCTATGGTGTATGGATCGCCATGTGCGTGGAGCTCTGTTTCAGAGGAATTCTGTTCACCACAAGGCTTAAACGGGAAAGATGGATGCGGGTGTTTGACGAACATCATTAAACAGGGAGGGAAATATGCCAGTATTTGATTTCAGTGGAAGTGACAACAAGAATAAGAACATAGTTACATATGAGACATTTCAGTCATCGGAAAGAACAGCCACAGCGGAGAAGCCGATCATGCTTCTGGAGAACACGGACAGGAAGTGGGCACACCACTCCAGCGGAAAGTTCACAAATCCGATCAAGAGAACAGCATTTGAGTTTGACGAGGTGGACGGAGTCCAGTCCGCTGATATATTGAAGATAGATGCGAGATTTGTAAGCCTTCTCAAATGGCTCGGCGAAAATCACATCAACGTCCGTCTGTCAGGAGAGAACAGACCGGAGGGCTATGCGGTATACAAGATAAGGGAGACCGAGTTCGGCGGCGGGGCAAAGCTGTCGGCAAATGACGGATTCCTTCAGTTCATGATAGAGCGACTTCTTGCCAGCGATGCCCCTTCAGAAGAGGAGAAATCCGAGGAGGAAGAAGAGGAGGAGGCACTTGGCGATGACATGAAGCTCACAAGCATGCAGAGCATCATTGACTTCATGCACTGCGCCGGAAGAACACTTCCTGACAATATAAGACTGTGGGCTAGAAGAAATCTTGCGGTTGCCAGATCCAGCGAGGTATCCCCTGAGGAGAGACGACACGCCCAGAGAGCACTGTCAATGGCGATGAACATCAGGTGGAAGAGCAATTATTTTGAGGCGATAGATCCTGATGAGGCTAGAAGGATACTGGACGAAGAACTCTACGGAATGGAGAAGGTCAAGCAGAGGATCATCGAGACGATCATCCAGATCAACCGTACACATACACTTCCTGCATACGGACTTCTGCTCTGTGGACCTGCCGGAACAGGAAAGTCACAGATAGCCTACGCGGTTGCAAGAATACTGAGACTTCCATGGACGACCCTTGACATGAGTTCCATCAATGATCCGGAGCAGCTGACAGGAAGCTCAAGAGTGTATTCCAATGCCAAGCCGGGAATCATCATGGAGGCATTTTCACAGGCGGGTGAGTCCAACCTTGTATTCATTATCAACGAGCTGGACAAGGCAAACTCCGGCAAGGGCAACGGCAATCCTGCGGATGTACTGCTGACACTGCTGGACAACCTGGGATTCACCGACAACTACATGGAGTGCATGATCCCGACAAATGGTGTATACCCTATAGCAACGGCAAATGATAAGGAGAACATCAGCAAGCCAATCATGTCGAGATTTGCTGTCATAGATATACCGGACTACACCCCGGATGAGAAGAAGGAGATATTCAACAAATTCGTTCTGCCTAAAGTTCTCAAGCGCATAGGACTTGAAGGGAGCGAGTGCATAATCCTTCCTGACGGCGTGGATGCGGTCATCAGGAAGTGTGACGGCGTGACCGGAATCAGAGATATAGAGCAGGCAGCGGAGCACATAGTTGCACATGCACTCTACCAGATCGAGGTAAAACACGTCCAGAGTGTGACATTTGACGGAGCTATGATAGATGAGCTTTTGAGCTGATTATCGTCATATTACACAATTTACATTATAGAAAGTATTATGGTATACTCTTCTTATGAAACAAGTTTCATGGACTACAGTCTGAAATTCATAAGGAGAGTATATTTATAAATGGCAAGTATAAGAGATGTTGCGAAGGAGGCGGGGGTCGCCATCTGCACAGTGTCAAGACTTATCAACGGCACGGCAAAAGTTGAACCCGAGACTCAGAAGAAGATAGAAGATGCGATGAAGAAACTGGATTATGTTCCAAATGAGCTTGCGCGCGGCATGTTCAAGGGCAGATCCAATTCCATAGCAATGCTGGTTCCAAATATCCAGCACCCGTGGTTCTCATCACTGGCATCGGAGATTGAAAAGATACTTTACGAGAAAAAGTATAAATTCATGCTTTTTTCCACATCGGATGATAAGCAGAGGGAGAAGGAATGTTTCAAGCTGTTAAAGTCCAATATCGTGGACGGAATCATATGCGGAACAACCACAAGCACAGCAAAGGAATATCAGAGGATAGACAAGCCTATGGTCATGCTGGATTACATGGTGGGAGACAAATTCCCTGTCGTTGTGTCTGACCACAAGATGGGTGGACAGCTTGCTGCCCGGGAATTCATAAACAGTGGATGCAAATACGTCATCCATATATCCGGAATCAGGACTGACAAGAATATCATGTCGTATGAGTGTCATGAGGAGCTTGACAGAGTCCTCGCCGAGAATGGGATAAAATCCAGAAGGGTTCCTGTTCAGTGGAATGACTTTGATTTCCAGGGATACTTTGAGATGGCAAAATGCATACTTGAGGAGTACCCGGATGTGGACGGTGTATTTGCCGCAGACATGCCGGCGATAGCATTCCTCAAGGCGGCACTTGCCATAGGCAAAAAGATTCCTGATGACCTGGCGATCGTGGCATACGACGGAACGTACATAACCAATGCAAGCACGACAAGGCTCACATCAATACACCAGCCGTACAAGGAGATTGCTCAGGAGGCAGTTCGCCAGCTTATGGAGATGATTGACGGACCGGAGGAGGAAGATGATGCCGAAGGACAGGTTGAAAGTGCAACCGCAGATCAGATCGACAGCGCAAAAGAGAGAAACACACATATAGACGGAAATCTTATACTACTTCCGGTGAGCGTAGAAAAAGGCGATACAACTTTATAGTATGATTACGAAAAGAAGTTCATGAAGAGAAAATGAGGTGCCCCTCAAAAATCATGAACTTCTTTTTTATGCGGGTACAAACAATAATCTGTGCTTTTACGAGAGCTTTGAGTTCGCCGTAACAGCGATACGAATTTCAAGTGTAAGTTCACCTGTGAAGGTCTTTAAAGTCACAAAATTATCGCTTTTTGCAAGAAATAAGTCAGAAAGATACAAAATCTAAAAATTCTATAAATCCCCTATTGACGAAACATGTTTCATATGATAATCTTAATGCAAATGAAACATGTTTCATTTAAGCGCTTATGAAATGTGTTTTATCGGAACAATATAAATGATAGCGAGAATTAACAAGAGGGAAAAATTCAAAGCAAGAAAAGGAGAAAAGGTTATGAGAGCAAAGAAATTAGTAGCATGTGCGCTTTCAGCAGCTATGATGCTTGGACTTGCATCCATGACAGGATGTGGTTCAGCAAAGAAGGATTACGATCTGTATATTTACAACACAAAGTCTGAGATTGCAGACAGCATCCAGGATCTGTGCAAGGATTATGAGACAGAGACAGGAGTTAAGGTTAAGGTTTACACATGTGGTACACAGGAGACCATGGAGACACTCAGATCAGAGATGAATTCCAAGAACTATCCTACACTGTACGCGATAAACCAGGCACAGTTCACAGAGTGGAATGAGGGCGGATTTGTACTTCCATCAACATCAGTAAAGAATGAGGAGTTAAAGTCAATCTACGATTCAATTCCAGAGAGCATGCAGCTCGCAGATGAGAGCGGAGCAAGCTGCGGAATCCCTTACAACGTAGAGGGTTACGGACTTATCGCAGATACACAGATGATATGTGATGTATTTGGACTTGACAGCGCAGACGCATTTGTCGCTGATTACAGAAGTGCCAATTATGAAGAGTTCACAGGAATGATCAAGGCAATCGATGATTACATAAACGGCAAGGGTGGCGAGAAGGTTACACTTTCAGGCAATGCATACACAACGGCAAAGGACAAGACAGCCACAACAGAGAACATGAACGGAGTATTTGCAATCGCAGGTGCGGAGAAGTGGACATATGCAAACCACTATACAAACTACGCACTGAATGCAGTGTTCCCTAACTACAATGCAACGGCAGCAGCTACAAAGGAAGATGTTGATAAGCTTGAGGAGCCACTTGTAAAGATGGTTCAGGAGCTCGACATGCTTTCAAGCTACACAGCAGGACCAAGCGGCAAGGTAGAGCGTGGATCAGAGTACATCAACTCAACAGTGACGGGATATGATCAGGCAGTTCAGACATTTGCTGAGGGTAAGGCAATGTTCATCAAGCAGGGTAACTGGGTATACGGAACCATCGCGGGTGTGGATGCAGACAAGGCATCAAGACTTACAATGCTCCCAATGAAGGTTAACCTTGAGCAGAGTGACATCTCAGCTGAGGGTGTTACAGTTGACAAGATGAACAGCTCAATCCCTGAGTTCGTTTCACAGTATTACGTTATCAACAAGAAGGATTCAGAAGAGGAGCAGAAAGCCGCTGAGGACTTCCTTGTATGGCTCTACACATCAGATACAGGAAAAGATTACATCACAAACAAATTCGCATTTGTACCATTCAACGCAGACGAGAGCGAGAAGCTTGAGAATCCGCTCAGCAATTCACTTGTATACTATATGAGCAATGACCTTGTGATGGGCAATGACTTCGATGCTTTCCCTGAGTCATGGGGACTCAATACCATCGGTGCAACTATTCAGGAGCAGTTGTTTACAAATCCTGATCAGTGGGATGAGAACACTATAAGAACAGGTGTGGAAGATGCACTGACAAAGTGGAAGGACAGCATCAAAGAGTAATCGGTGCTAAATGGGATGTGTCAGGTTTTCTATGAAAACTTGACATGTAGCGCCAGCCATTTGCCGAAGGCAAATTTGGCATGGCTGGTGTTCAATGTAGGAAAGGAAAAACTATGAAGAGATTTTACAAGAGAAAATTCTGGTTTATGGTTCTGCCTTCTATAGTGTTGTTTCTGCTGGTTATCATAGTTCCTTTTATAGAGGGTGTGATCTACTCCTTCACTGAGTGGAGAGGTTCATACTTCGTAGGTGGGGAGCACTGGTGGAATGCACTGGTGGGGCTTAAGAATTATACAAGCATATTCAAGTCGAAGGATTTTCTTCAGTCACTTGGATACACGGCCATATATGCTGTACTTGCAGTAATAGCACAGAATGTTGTCAGTCTTCTTCTGGCACTCATGATCAAGAAGCTTACCAAGGGCAAGGGACTTTTCAGAACTGTACTGTTCCTTCCATATGTACTTGGAATGCTCGCCATGGGTTATGTATGGCGTTTCATATTTGAAAATGTATTTTCACAGACACTGTTTGGTACAGACGGTGTGGTACACGTAGAGGTGCTCAACAACATGCTTCAGAATCAGTGGAAAGCACTTCTGGCATATGCAATCGTTGGTGTGTGGCAGGTTGCAGGTTACTACCTGATAATCTACCTCAACGGACTCAACAATATTTCAGAGGATATTTATGAGGCTGCCAGAATAGATGGAGCCACAGGCTGGACAAGCTTCAGGAAGATCACACTTCCGCTTCTCATGCCTTCATTTACGATAGTGCTCTTTATGTCACTGGCAAACAGCTTCAAGATGCTTGACCTCAACGTTTCACTGACAGAGGGCAATTTCGGAACGACCATGATATCCTACATGATACTGAAAACAGTAAGAGAGAGTTCTCCTCCGGCATACGGAGAGGCACAGGCACAGGCAGTTATATTCTTCGTTATCATTGCAGTTATATCTATAGCTCAGGTAATGATCACTAAGAGAAAGGAGATTGAATCATAATGGGAGTAAAAGGCAAGATCAAAAGAGCACTCATAGTGGTTATACTCGCTGTATTGGCAATCGTGACCATATTCCCGATATGGTTCCTGATCGTCAATTCATTCAAGGGACAGCAGGAGATAGTAGCATCTCCAATAGCTCTCCCGAAGTCATGGAATCTGGACTATCTGAAGAATGCAGCTGAGCAGATAAATCTCGGCAGCAGCCTGCTTCAGACAATACTCATAACAGTTGCGGCTGTGGCACTTATCGTGATCATATCTTCATTTGCCGCATGGGCAATTGCCAGGACAGATTCCAAGGTGGCAAATATACTCTTCATCGCATACACAGCAGCCATGCTCATACCTTTCCAGTCAGTTATGTACCCATTGGTATCACTGATGGACAAGCTGGGTCTCAAGAACACACCAGGTCTGATCCTTATGTATGGAGGATTTGGAATCAGTATGTCGGTTCTGCTGTACAGAGGATTCATCAAGAGTATCCCGCTGTCACTTGAGGAGGCAGCCATGCTCGATGGAGCAAATATATTCCAGATATACAGATACGTGGTAATGCCACTCTTAAAACCGACGACAATGACAGTTGTCATCACAAATGCAGTGTGGATATGGAACGATTACCTTCTTCCATTCCTCGTAATAGGAAATAACGACAAAAAGACGCTCACGCTGAGCTTATATTATGCAAAGAGTCTGTCAGGACAGTACGGAAATCCTTGGGAGCTCATCTTCCCTGCAGTACTTCTCTGTATCATCCCTATCGTGATCATATTCATCATACTTCAGAAGAATATAATCGAGGGAATTTCAGCCGGAGCTGTGAAAGGATAAACATAAAATATGGACAGAAAATGGTGGAAAGAGGCGGTATTTTACCAGATATACCCTAGAAGCTTCTATGACAGCAACGGAGATGGCATAGGAGATCTGAAGGGAATAACCGAGAAATTGCCGTACCTCAAAGAACTTGGCGTGACCGCTGTGTGGATATGTCCATTCTTCAAGTCGCCTATGAAGGACAACGGATATGACATATCGGATTACTACGATGTGAATCCTGAGTTTGGAACCATAGAGGATGCGGATGAACTTATAAGATGCGCAAATGAAAATGGCATCAAGATAATCATGGACATGGTCATCAACCACACATCAGACCAGCACAGATGGTTCCAGGAGGCGTGCCGGGACAGACACAGCAAATACAGAAATTATTATATATTTAAGGACAACATAGATGGACTTGCAGATCTCAGATCTAACTTCGGTGGAAGCACATGGACACAGATTGAGGACGGCAGCTGGTATTTCCATTCGTTTGCGAAGGAGCAGCCGGATCTCAACTGGGAATGTGCGGAGATGAGACAAGAGCTCTACGACATGATGAACTGGTGGCTTGACAAGGGAGTTTCAGGATTCCGAATGGATGCCATCACATTTATCAAGAAAGACCTCTCATTCCCGCCTATGCCGTCAGACGGCGAGGACGGCAGATGTGATGTTGGCAAATGCTGTCTCAACAAACCGGGAATAGATGAGTTTCTTCACGAGTTAAAACTCAACACATATGGCAGAGGAGACTTTGTGACTGTTGCAGAGACTCCTGGAGTTCCAAATGAGGATTTGGACAGATACATTGGAAGAGATGGACATTTCTCCATGATATTTGACTTTAGCTACACAGACATAGATATCAATCCGGGCGATCTCTGGATGCACCAGAGAGACTGGACGATAGAGGAGTTCAAGGACAAGCTGTTCACAAACCAGAGGCTTGTGAAGAAGATCGGATGGGCAGCAAATTATCTGGAAAACCACGATCAGCCTAGAAGTATAGGCAAATACTTCCCGGCTGGAGATATTCCTGAATACAGAACACAGATGGCAAAGGCGCTTGGCGCGCTGTTCTTCTTCCTGAAGGGTACGCCATTTGTATATCAGGGACAGGAGCTTGGCATGATAAACACTCATTTTGACAACATAGATGAGCTTGACGATATCAATTCCAAGGGACAGTATGCGAGATGCCTTGAAGCCGGATACAGTGAGACTGAGGCGATGAAATCCGTAAATATAAGGAGCCGTGACCAGTCGAGACTTCCGATGCAGTGGAACAGCGAAAAGAACTTCGGATTCTCAGTGCATGAGCCATGGCTGGCATGCAACAATCAGTGTGACCTCCAGACAGTGGAGCTTGAGAACGCTGATAAGGATTCTGTGCTTAACTTTTATAAGGCGATGATACAGCTCAGAAATCACTCGGAGTACACACAGACTCTCATCTACGGAGACCTGGAGGATGTGGAGACGAATAATGCAGGAATCATAGTGTACAGGCGCAAGCCGGTTCAGATTGAGTGTGCATGTGGAACTGGAGCAAATGCAGAAAGCGCAGACAGATCGGTATATGTTGTTGTCAACATGACCGGTGAGGATGTGAGCTGCGCAATTCCTGAGACTGCGGATGTGCTTATGGGTAATTATGCGGATTACGATGGTACACTCAGACCTTATGAGACTGTGGTGTACGCGGTGTAAGCCGGGGCTGGCAGAAAAAGCCTGAATATTGGTGGAGACTGATTGAAAATTACAGTTGGTCTGGTATCAGTATTCAGGCTTTTTTCATTGCCTGTATACTTTAGGGATACTTTGCTCAAATCTATAGACAAAGTGAATGGATCATTAAATGAAAGATATGTCTTAATGTTCAAAGCGTATTCACAGTTCAGAATAATCACCCAACTTAACCATCAGCAGTACCATATTTGGTCAACTTTTTTCCATATAAAATATAATACCCAGATATTAAAATAGCTGTATAAAAAGCAGTCAGACATGAGATTTAAGAGCAGAGGGTGCGCAGTGTACAGGCGTAACGGAGGTTGTCTGCTCAGACAAATAAATGGAGAAAAGGAGATACACTTATGGGTATTATATTTCATGAAGAGACACAGACATTTCACCTTACAAATGGTGAGATAAGCTACATCATGACGGTGCTCCCAAACGGACATCTGGGAAATCTGTACTATGGCAAGGCGATAAAGGACAGAGAGAATTTTTCACATCTTCTCGAGCTTGTCCAGAGACCTATGTTCCAGTATGTATATGACGACGACAGGTTGTTCTCTCTTGAGTCGGTGAAGCAGGAGCTTCCTGTATACGGAACCACAGATTACAGGACGCCGATGGTGGAAGTCCTTCAGTCAAATGGCAGCAGGATATCAGATTTTGTGTATGTATCACATGAGGTAAATACAGGCAAGCCTAAGCTTCAGTCGCTGCCGGCAACCTACACAGAGAATGATGATGAGGCGGAGACTTTGATCATCACATTGAAGGATTCGCTCACAGGCATAAAGGCGAGAATGCTCTATACGATATGGAGTGACAGACCGGTCATAGCGAAGAGCGTAGAGTATGTAAATGAAGGCACAGAGGCGGTACATCTCACCACTGCCTACAGTATGTGTCTGGATCTCCCGGATCCTGATTATCAGTGGATGCAGCTTTCAGGTGCATGGGCAAGGGAGCGCCACATAATAACCAGAGATCTTGAGCAGGGAGTACAGTCCATAGGCAGTAACCGTGGCCATTCATCCCATGAGCATAATCCGTTCATCTCATTGAAGAGGGAGACAACGGACGAGAATCAGGGCGAGGCAATCGGAATAAGTCTTGTCTACAGTGGCAATTTCAAGATACAGGCAGAGGTCGACACGAGAAATACAGCCCGTATTCTTGCCGGAATAAATCCAGATACATTTGACTGGAAGCTTGAAGCAGGTGAGCATTTCCAGACTCCTGAGGCAGTCATCGTGTATTCAGACCAGGGCCTCAACAAGATGAGTCAGACATTCCACAAGCTGTATCAGAAGAGACTTGCAAGAGGCGAGTGGAGAGACAAGCCAAGGCCGATCCTCATCAACAACTGGGAGGCTACATATTTTGATTTCACCAGAGAGAAGCTCATAGCCATCGCACAGAAGGCAAAGGAGTGCGGAGTTGAGCTGTTCGTTCTTGACGACGGCTGGTTTGGAGCCAGAACCACAGACCATGCAGGTCTTGGAGACTGGGTTGCAAATCCAGACAGACTCCCGGAGGGAATCACAGGAATTGCAGAGGATATAGAGAAAGTAGGCTTGAAGTTCGGACTCTGGTTCGAGCCTGAGATGACAAATAAAGACTCAGACCTCTACAGAGAGCACTCAGACTGGATACTCTCGGTTCCGGGAAGACACGACTCACATGGAAGATTCCAGTACGTTCTGGATTTCTCCAGGAAAGAGGTCGTTGACAGAATATATGAGATGATGGCAAAGATACTCAGCACGGCAAAGGTGTCATATGTGAAGTGGGATATGAACAGAAGTATCACCGAGTGCTATAGTGCGGCTCTTCCAGCCGACAGACAGGGCGAGGTGTTCCACAGATACATACTTGGTGTGTACGATCTGTATGAGAGACTCACAAGCACATTTCCACATGTACTCTTTGAGTCATGTGCCAGCGGCGGCGGACGTTTTGATCCGGGCATTCTCTACTATGCGCCACAGGGCTGGACAAGTGATGACACGGATGCCATAGAGAGAGTCAAGATCCAGTATGGAACATCCATGTGTTACCCGATCAGCAGTATGGGAAGCCACGTTTCGGTTGTGCCAAATCATCAGACAAGACGAGAGGCGCCGCTTAAGACTCGTGCAAATGCTGCATATTTCGGAACATTTGGATATGAGCTGGATCTGAACAAGCTCACAGCCGAGGAGATAGAGGAGGTCAAGGAGCAGGTTAAGTTCATGAAGGCATACCGTGAGGTGATCCAGTACGGAACATTCTACAGACTTGCAAGTCCATTTGACGATGAGGAGTGCGGCTGGATGGTCGTATCAGACGATAAGAAGACCGCCATCGTGGCATGGTTCAGAACACTCTACACACCGAACAAATGCTTTACAAGAATGAAGCTCCATGGTCTGGATCCGGATGCATTATACAGCTGCAATGTGCTCGGAGGCCAGGCACTCACAGTGAGTAAGACACCGGATGGAAAGCTGATATATGAGAAAGTGTCAGGAGATAAAGGAGAGAATTCTGCAGTCAATGTCATCGCAGGCCCATCATGCTACGGCGATGAGCTGATGAACCTCGGACTTATCACCAGTGATACATCTGCGGGAGAGATAGTCGGAGATGATATGCCTTGTGGGGACTATGATTCAAGACTTTATGTTCTCAGAGCAAAGTAGATAGTAAATTAGTATATATAGAAAAGGGCTGGAGCCACTCATTTAAGAGTGATCTCCAGCCTTATTGGGTTATGATCAGAATTTTGAAAATCCAGGTCTAGGGTGTGTATATTATTAACTTCTACATTGGAAGATACGATGAAACCATCGATCACATAGTATTGGAAGCTGCTGTGATCGCTTCCTGCATATGGCTGATCCAGTGATCTGCAGGTAGGAGCTGATGGATCAGTCAGGCATGTAAATGATGTGCCGAACTCAGAGGCATCTATCGTTCCAGGAGCCCAGAGCTCAGGCGACTGAAGTGGATATCCGGACAGGTCGATATCTGCAAATGTCTGATTGAAATCACCGCCAGCTACAACATAGTTGCCGGCATCAGCTTCTTCCTGAAGAATATCGGCGAGCATACGTGTCTGTGCGGCTTTTCCTTCTCCAGAGTCATATGCCTCAAGGTGGAGATTGACGATAACGAGCTCTCGGTCACTGTCCTCGATGGGGATTCTTGAGACGAGCAGACATCTTTTCAGGTTACACAGCCTCATCGGATAGGTGAATGGACATGGAAGCTGAATCCTGTCCGCCTTGGTGATGGGATAAGAGCTCAGCGTCATGATGCCTGCTGCAACCTGGCCTATAGGTGGGAGTGGATAAGGTACGAAAAGAGTCTTATAATTGTATGCATATGCACTGCTGTACGCAGAAAGATCATCTTTTATGATTTCCGTTTCATCTATCCTGTGGCTTCGCGATGATCTTTCATCCACCTCCTGAAGCAATATTACGTCAGGTGCAAGTGAAGTAAGTTCGGAAGTTATGGATGACATGTTGTCATGAACCTGATCGGAATCCGCAGTGTATACGCTGGATCCGCCGTCCATGAAGAAATCCGCATTGGTGCCAAGACAACCATACCCTATGTTCCAGGTCAATATGGATAGTTGGGTCCCTGCAGAAAGTGTTTTGGAGGAACCACCCCTGTCTTCAGAAGGGTTTTGTGCATATGTGATATCCAGCTTCTCGGTGTCATCTGGCCTGTATTCTGTTATAGTAAGTGTTGCTACAAGCAGCAGGGCGAGTCCTGCGATAACTCCAAGACTAATAAAAGATATCTTTAATATTCGTTTTAAATTTGTCAAAATTATTCCTCATTCCATGAATAGTATATAATGTTATGCTTGAAATGTGCACACATGTACAAAGTATAACAGACAGGCTGAATGTAAACAATGAGTAAAATCCAATTATATTATGGGACTTGCCAAGTAAGACCGGATGAACTAAAATGTGTTCGTTATTGGTGCATCTGTCAAAACAGATTATAAATGGACTGATATATAAGAGGGAAGAGAAGATATGATTGATTATGTAGTGAAAGATGTTATGGAAGTTGCTGGATATCTTCCAATAGGAATCATATGTGGTATAGCAGCCATTGTAGTGTACATTATATGTAATAGATTGAGATCCAGAAAGCTGAGCAGCATGGAAGGTGCAGAGCCTGGGAGCAGGCAGCATACAGGTCTGACAGTATCGGTCAGATCGCATATGTGGAATGTCATCGTCTGGTTTCTGTTTGTCGTATATATGGTGGTTATGTTCATCACTGTATTTTTGTCAAGGGAACCTGGTTCCCGTCAGGGGATAGATATGACATTATTCGGAACATGGGGAGAGACACCGCAGGCGCACGCATTTGTCATAGAGAATATATTGCTGTTTGTGCCGTTTGGCATATTGTATCCGCTGGCGGTTTCGATGACGGACAGAAAGCCGGATCTCAGGAAGAAAATAGGCTGGGAGAAATTTACAGTGCTGTGGGGATTCCTCATAAGCGTTGGGATAGAGACAGTGCAGCTTATAACGGAGCGCGGATATTGCCAGCTGGATGATGTGGTGATGAACACGTTGGGGGCACTGGTGGGGTATGTGGTATTTGCCTCTTTGAAATTTTGGACAGGCTTAGTCTTTGAAAAGCAGACGTGATGAAGAAAGCTATGAAGGAAATTATATAGTTGCAAAACTAAAAAATCCATATTTTGTAAAATTAAGATTGGATATTAAACATAAGAAAAGAAATAAATTTGAGAAATAAGAAGGAGGAACACACATGCCGTGCACAACAATTTTAGTGGGTAAGGCCGCCTCATATGACGGTTCAACGATAATAGCGAGAAATGATGATTCGGGGGCTGGTTCATACACTCCGAAGAAGTATGCTGTGGTGCATCCTGAGGAGCAGCCGCGCATTTACAAGTCTGTTATTTCCCATGTGGAGATAGAGCTTCCGGATGATCCGATGAGATACACCTGTGTGCCGAACGCTCTAAGCGGTGAGGGAATCTGGGCGGCCAGCGGAGTAAATGCAGCAAATGTGGCGATGACTGCAACTGAGACTATAACTTCGAATCCGAGGGTGCTCGGGGCGGACCCGCTTGTGTGTTATGAGCCAGCAGACGGAGATAAGCCCGAGAAGGTTGGTGGAATAGGTGAGGAGGACATCGTGTCCATCACTCTTCCATATATAAAAAGTGCCAGAGAGGGTGTAATTCGCCTTGGAAGTCTGCTTGAACAGTACGGAACTTATGAGATGAATGGAATAGCATTTCAGGACGTGGATGAGATCTGGTGGCTTGAGACCATCGGCGGACATCACTGGATCGCGAGAAAGGTTCCAGATGACGTGTATGTTGTCATGCCAAACCAGTTCGGCATGGATGAATTTGACATGGCAGATGCATTTGGGGCACAGAACGAATTTATGTGTTCAGCGGATCTTCCGGAATTTATAGAGAAACATCATCTGAACGTGGAGAATATGGAGTGCGTGATGTTGCAGAATATATCACAGACCGGAGAGCTGCAGGATAAAGATGAGAACGATGATTGTGGACAAGAAGTCGACGACACCAACAAAGAGACCGATTCGTCGGATGGCACATATACAAGTATAATATTCCCGCGGGATATATTTGGCAGCCATGACGACGCGGACCATGTGTATAATACGCCGAGAGCGTGGTTCATGGAGAGGACACTTAATCCGAATTCTGCTGTCTGGGATGGCCCGGATGCGGACTTTACCCCGGTGTCGGACGATATTCCGTGGTGTATGATACCAGAGAAGAAGATAACCATGGAGGACGTGAAGTATGTTTTGTCCTCTCATTATCAGGGTACTCAGTATGATCCATATGGAAATTACGGTGACAAAAGCCTTCGTGGGGCGTATAGGTCAATCGGAGTGAACAGAACGGATTTTATGTCGGCAATGCAGATCAGGCCGTATGCAGATGAGGACAGCAGTGCCATCCAGTGGCTGGCATTTGCATCAAATGCATTTAATGTCATGGCACCATTTTACACAAATGTTGATGAGGTGCCGGAATATTTGGCAAATACATCCTCGGAAGTGTCCACGGACAACTTCTACTGGACAAGCCGTATGATCGCGGCGATGGCGGATGCATCGTATGCGAAATCGGTGTTCCATATTGAGAGATATGACGAGAAAGTCATGTCTAAGGCACATGAGATCATATACAGGTATGATGATCTTCTGGGAGCTGATAGGGGAGCGCAGACAGATGATATTAGTAAGTTGGGGCAGAAACTCAGGCAGCAGGCAAACCGGGAGACTGCGGATATGGTAAGGCAGGCGGCAAGCGACACTCTTGGGAAGGTGCTTTACGAGCTGAGCAATCAGATGAAAAATTCATACTCAAGATCTGATGCATAGTTGAAGTTTGCATGGCGCAGCTTGAGTGGTTCCTTTTCAGCAGGGGATATACTCCCCGCTGTCAGTTGTGGGTTTCTCTGTACCGGCTCGGTGTCACGCCATATTTTTTCTTGAACATCCTGTTGAAATATGACAGGTTGAAGAATCCGCAGTTTTCTGCTACAGACAGCACACTCTCATCATTTGTGGTGAGAAGTCTTGCGGCAACATTCAGCCTGAAGTCGTTCAGATATGATACAAATGACACCCCCATGGTGTTTTTGAAAAATCGCATAAAATGGGATTCTGAGAATCCACAGTAGGAGGCTATGTCTGTAATGGATATGGCCTCTTTGTAGTTTTCATCTATATATGAGAGGATGAGCTTGGTCCTTTCAAGATCTCTGGCACGGTTCTTTCTGTCTGCTTCATCCCTGACCATGGAGTTGGTGAACAGAATGTAGAAAAATTCAAAGTAACATCCCTTCAGAGCCAGATGATATCCTTTGGGAGTTTCAGAGCAAAGCTTATCCACACGGTTCAGGCATGAGGAAAGCTGTGGGTACAATGGATCATCCCTGTCGTAGATGCTCTTTATGTCCACATCTCCCGCCAGGAGTGGTAAGAAGAATTCGCTGTCCAGTGAGTCATGATTCTTTGATCTGAACATGTCAACGGAGAACAGGATATTTTCGTATTCCATGGAGTAGCCCTCGTGCTGAGAAATACCGTGGATGTGTCCGGGCAGGATGATGATGATGTCCCCTTCTTCTACGTAATGCGTGGTGAAATCCACAGTAACATTTCCTTTTCCTTTTTTGATATAGATTATTTCCATAAACTCATGCCAGTGCAGCGATACCGAATTGAAGTCCAACGGTATAGAACACAGATACGTGTTATATGGAAACATCGGATCTGCATGAGTCTTATTCTCCAGCAGGTTTTCATATTCCAGACTGTTCATTTTACATAACCCTCCACTTCGTCAAAGAGGTCAGGCACCTCCGTCCCCCCAGGTTGATAGATGATAGAATTG
Source organism: uncultured Coprococcus sp. (assembly GCA_934247115.1). GTDB lineage: Bacteria > Bacillota > Clostridia > Lachnospirales > Lachnospiraceae > Coprococcus. The sequence continues at coordinate 86,516 of CAKQIY010000005.1, read as the reverse complement.
TACAATTAATTGCCTGTATAATGCAAGCATAAAAGGCGGAATGCTAATAAAATACAAATCATAACAGGAACTGTTCAGGAGGTATCATATATGAGTAAAGCGTTGGAGCGTGGCGCAGGAATACTCCTGCCGATAAGCAGCCTCCCATCACCATATGGAATTGGAACCATGGGAAGAGATGCTTATGATTTTGTTGATATGTTGAAAAGAGCAGGGCAGAAGTACTGGCAGGTGCTTCCGATAGGACCAACAAGCTTCGGTGACAGTCCTTATCAGTCGTTTTCAGCATTTGCGGGCAATCCGTATTTTATCGATCTGGATACATTGATAGCTGAAGGGCTTCTCAAGAAAGAGGAGGTAGAATCCTACAAATGGGCTGACAGTGATGACGAGATCGACTACGCCAGAATATACAGACAGAGATATGAAGTTCTCAGAAAAGCATTTGGCAGATCAGAGCACAAAGGCAGCAGGGATTACGCAGATTTCATAGAGGAAAATGAACAGTGGATAGATGACTATGCGCTGTATATGGCGATCAAAGCTGATCATAACAACAGAGAATGGCTTGCGTGGGAACCGGCGATCAAGAAGAGAAAGCCGGAGGCTATGGCAGCTTATAAGGAAAAACTTGCGGATGATGTGGAATTCTACAAATTTCTTCAGTTCAAGTTCTACCAGCAATGGACGCCATTAAAAGAGTATGCCAATAGAAATGGAATAAGCATCATCGGTGACATTCCGATCTATGTGGCACTGGATAGTGCGGATGTGTGGGCGAACACGGATCAGTTCCAGCTTTCTGGAAGTCTTGCACCATCCGTTGTGGCAGGATGCCCACCGGACATGTTCTCAAGCTACGGACAGAAGTGGGGCAACCCGATCTATGACTGGGATGTCATGGAGAAGGATGATTTCGCGTGGTGGAAGAAGAGAATTGCTGCATCTGCAAAGCTCTACGATGTGATCCGTATAGATCACTTTATAGGGATAGTCAGATACTACAGCATCCCGGCAAATGGCGAGCCGAAGGACGGCTACTACAGACAGGGACCGGGAAAGAAACTCATCGATGCTATAGACAGTGCCATAGGCTCATCCAAGGTTATAGCGGAGGATCTCGGCGTGGTCGTGCCAGAGGTTCAGAAGCTGGTGAAGGAATCCGGTTATCCGGGCATGAAGGTGTTGGAATTTGCATTTGACGGCAACACGGCAAATGAATATCTGCCGCACAATCACGCAAAGAACTACGTAGCGTATATCGGAACCCACGATAATGATATGCTGAAAAGTTATATCAGCGGACAGAGTGAGGAGCTTCAGGAATATATGATGAAGTATCTCATGGCTGACAGCCTGGATGATGTGGCAGAGAAGATGATACATGCGCTTTATATGAGTTCAGCGGACACGGTCATACTTCAGATGCAGGATATTCTTGGCAAGGACAACAGCGCAAGAATGAACTATCCATCAACGCTTGGCGGCAACTGGAAGTGGAGGCTTACCAAGGGCGCAACATGGGAATTTACACAGGAACATATAGATAAATTAAGGGATCTCACCAGACTGTATGGAAGAAACAGGGTGAAGACGTATATTTGTAAGGAGGATATTATGTTAAAGGATATTTGCATGAAGAAATACAACAAGGAGATCAAGGATTGTACAAATGAGGAGATATACTTCGCACTCCTTGATATGACAAAGAAACTCGCAGACGGAAAGGTTTCAGAGGAGGGACAGAAGAAGGTTTATTACATCTCAGCAGAGTTCCTCATTGGAAAGCTTCTCTCAAACAATCTTATCAACCTTGGTGTATTTGACGAGGTTAAGCAGGTGCTTGCTGAGAACGGCAAGAGCATCTACGACATAGAAGAGGTTGAGCCGGAGCCATCACTTGGAAATGGTGGTCTTGGAAGACTTGCAGCATGTTTTCTCGACTCCATGGCAACCCTTGGACTTCATGGAGATGGAATCGGACTTAACTACCACATGGGTCTGTTCAAGCAGGTATTTGAGAACAACTACCAGAAGGAGACTGCAAATCCTTGGATTGAGGCAGACAGCTGGCTTGAGAAGACAGATGTTACCAACACTATCACATTTGGCAATTTGACAGTGAAGTCAAGAATGTACGATATAGATGTAACCGGATACGAGAACAGAACAAATAAGCTCCACCTCTTCGATATCGAGAGCGTTGACGAGTCCATCATGGAGCCAGACGGAATTAACTTCGACAAGACAGACATTGCAAAGAACCTGACACTCTGCCTGTACCCGGACGACAGCGATGAGGCTGGAAATCTTCTCCGTATCTACCAGCAGTATTTCATGGTGGCAAATGGTGCAAAGCTCATTCTTGATGAGGCTAAGGCAAAGGGTTCAAATCTTCATGACCTGGCAGATTATGCAGCAGTTCAGATCAATGATACACATCCTTCCATGGTTATTCCTGAGTTCATCAGACTTCTTACCGCTGAGGGAATATCATTTGACGAGGCTACAGAGATCGTGACAGAGGTGTGCGCATACACTAACCACACTATCCTCGCAGAGGCTCTTGAGAAGTGGCCGCTTGCTTACCTTGAGAAGGTCGTTCCACAGCTTGTTCCTATCATCAAGAAACTGGACGAGAAGGTTCGCAACAGATATAAGGATGAGAGCGTATATATCATCGACAAGGATCAGAGAGTGCACATGGCACACATTGATATACACTACAGCCACAGTGTAAATGGTGTTGCATACCTTCACACAGAGATCCTCAAGGATTCTGAGCTGAACAACTTCTACAAGATCTATCCTGAGAAGTTCAACAACAAGACAAATGGTATCACATTCAGAAGATGGCTTCTCCACTGCAACGAGCAGCTTGCAGCTTATATCACAGAGCTTATCGGTGACGGCTACAAGAAGGATGCAGAGAAGCTGAATGACCTTGCTAAGTTCTATGATGATGATGCAGTCCTTGGCAGGATCATGGATATCAAGAAGCAGAACAAGGTCGTTCTCAAGGATTACCTTAAGGAGACACAGAACATTGACATAGATGAGAATTCTATCTTTGATATACAGGTTAAGAGACTTCATGAGTACAAGCGTCAGCAGATGAACGCACTCTGGGTTATCCACAAGTACTTCGATATCAAGGCAGGAAATCTTCCAAAGACTCCTGTAACTGTAATATTTGGCGCAAAGGCAGCTCCTGCATACACCATCGCAAAGGATATCATTCATCTTATCCTCTGCCTGCAGCAGCTCATCGATAATGACCCGGAGGTGAGCCCATACCTCAAGGTTGTCATGATCGAGAACTACAATGTGTCAAAGGCAGCAAAGATCATACCTGCATGTGACATTTCAGAGCAGATCTCACTTGCTTCAAAGGAGGCATCAGGTACCGGTAACATGAAGTTCATGCTGAACGGCGCGCTCACTCTTGGTACAAGAGATGGTGCAAATGTTGAGATTGGAGAGCTTGTAGGAGAGGACAACATTTACTTCTTCGGCGAGTCAAGCGAGGCAGTTATCGACCACTATGCAAAGGCTGATTATGTGTCAAAGGATTACTACGAGCAGCCAGAGATCAAGAAGCTTGTTGATTTCATCGTGAGCGATGAACTCCTTGAGATCGGACAGAAGGAAAGCCTTGAGAGACTTCACAACGAACTTATCGTAAAGGACTGGTTCATGACACTCCTGGATGTTGAGGATTATATCAAGACCAAGGAAGGCGTACTTGCAGATTACGAGGACCGCAAGACTTGGGCAAAGAAGGCACTTGTCAACATCAGCAAGGCTGGATTCTTCTCATCAGACAGAACAATAGCTGAGTACAACAAGGACATCTGGAGATTATAATATAAAATAAAGTATATTTCCCAGCAGGGGACGGAGGGGACAGGTACCTCCGTCCCCTTTTGATGCCCTATTTGATTTAAATAAAGAATTCTTGCGATGGTTTTAGGTGGCATATGAGAAGTAAGTCGGTTATAATTGAATAACGAAAGTTGGAATGTGATACGAAATCAGTTCACATCAAGAAAAAGAAAGGCAGTGGAGAGATGTATAGAATACTGATCGTTGATGACGAGAGAATAGAGAGAAACGGGATAAGATTCCTTCTGAAAAAGCTGAATATGGAATTTGATATCGACGAGGCAGTAAACGGTCTTGATGCATTGGAGAAGATACGTCAGGAGGATTATGATATCCTTCTAACCGATGTGAAGATGCCATTCATGGACGGTATAGAACTCATTGACAATGTGGTAAATGAGAAGAAGAAAATGAGATGCGTGATATTCAGCGGCTGCAATGAATTTGACTATGCAAAGAGAGCAATAAGGCTGGGGGTTGTGGATTATATACTGAAACCGGTCGATCCGAAGGAGTTTAAGGAGACGCTGGAGAAGGTTGTGGATGAGCTTGAGGCGGCTAAAGCCTCGGATGAACTCAAGAATAAGAGCATGGAATTCCTATATGAACATGCACTATATATGCTTGTAAATGGCGAAGATATAGAGAGCATACGCAGAGAGTACAACGGTCTGAACCTCGATTTCGCCAGATTTAAGAGAATTCTGCTGGTAGAATTTAATCACGATTTCTTTGGAAGACGAGATGTGGATTTCAAGAAAAATGAGAAGATAATGGCACTTGGAATACAGAGATACCTCAATCTGAATCAACAGCAGGAACTTATTTTTCTGGGCGATGAAACAGATGCGGTTTACACGGCCCAGGAGCTTGCCAGGATAATTAAAAGTGATTACGATGAGGAATGCTTTATAGCAGTTTCATCGGATATAGAGAACCCTGAGGATATGAAACAGAAGGTAGATGAGCTTGATGAGCTTATGGACAATAAGTTTTATCATCCGGAGATAAAGGTGTTCTACCCGAATATGGAGGGCGATTCGTCAGGAATGATCCAGTTTGATGATGACACTCTCATGAAACAGATGAAACAGGACATCAAGATGAAGGATGTGGATGCACTCAGAGAGCATTTTGACAAATTCTGTGAAAAGTACAGGCACAAGAATGAGTGTTCACAGATATATATAAAGTTTCTCTACTCAAATCTTTTAAAGGACATATATGGCAGTATAGATGGAACAGGTGAGGCGGATCTTAACAAGGATGTTGAAAAGATGTATATGACGACGGATTTTCAGAGCCTTACAGGTCTCGTCGAGGTTGCGATAGACAGACTGGCGGCCTGCTTTGAGGACAAGAGTCAGACCGGACATAAGGAAGTGGAGATGGTAAAGCAGTATATTTACAGGAATTACGGGAGCGAGCTTGGCATAGATATGCTTGCGGATATGGTATATCTTGCCCCAAGTTATCTCAGCACAGTGTTCAAGAAAGAGACGGGACAGAATCTGAGCAAATTTATCAAGTCATACAGAATGGAGCGGGCAAGGGATATGCTTGAGAATAGTATGGCAAAGATTGTAGATATAGGTGCGATGTGTGGTTATCAGAATGTATCCTACTTTTGTTCGAGTTTCAGGGAGTTTTATGGAGTGAGTCCTCAGAAATTCAGGGAGAGCGGTGTTACAGGAGAAGAGTAGACATACAGTAGACTTGGAAAAGGGCGATTGCAGAACTCGTTAAGCAGGGGGATCGTAGATGAACAAAGGTGGACTCAAGAAGAGATTTCGTGATATGGAGCTGACCGGCAAAATGGTTGTTATTTATCTGCTGGCCGGATTTGTGCCTGTTATGATAATACTGGGTATAACGTACATGGAGATGAAAAAGATTCTGTGGGACCGGGAGACAACGATCCTGAAATCTTATGTCAGCCAGACCACGGATTCCATGGACAATGAACTGGAGATATATAACAATCTCTCTAAATATATATCGTATAACCAGTCGATTGCAAAGATACTGAGTGCGGATCAGTCGGCATACCAGAATTATGAGCAGTTCAGTACGGTGATCGATCCTCTGCTGGCATCGATCATGTATTTCCATGAGGATGTAAATCAGGTCACGATATATACTGATGCCAGCGATGTAAAACATGGGTCAACGGTTGCACCGCTAAAGGATCTGGCGGATGGAACGCATGAATATGATGAACTGGATAACAATATACACTGGCATATTGACATGGAAAGCCGCACTGCATTTTCAGTCAGCCGGATGGCTATGCTGGAGCAGAAAGGCGCCAAGGGCATTTTGTATGTAGGCGTGGATTATGACAGTGTATTTCAACCGTTTTATACAGAGACAATGTTTGATAATTATGGGCTTATCATAGAGGATGAGTATGGACATATGATATTCAACAAGAATACATTTGCCGATGAGCAGTCAGCGTATGAATTGGATGTGGATAAATTCGATGTTCTGAGAGAGATGGATAATTCAGGGTATCAGTTTATAGATAAGACATCCAAGGCGACCGGCTGGAACATATGTGTATACAAGCCGAACAAACTTATAATCTCATCGGTTCGACCGATACTTATAATAGCCGTGGTGGCACTCCTGGTAAGTATGTTTGCAGGTATATTATGCATACATATGATATCAGAGTTTATAACGAAGCGAATCAAAAATCTTCAGAAGACTATGAAGGCTACCGAGACAGGAAATCTGGGCATGGTTATAGAAAATGACAGTACAGATGAGATCGGTGATCTTATAAATGGTTATAACAGCATGAGTAAGCGCCTTGATGAGACTGTCAATGAGGTATATCAGAGCAAGATCAAGGAAAAAGAATACGAGATGAGGGCCCTTCAGGCTCAGATCAATCCGCATTTCCTGTATAATTCTCTGTCTATGATTAATTGGAAAGCCCTTGAGGCGGAGCAGGAAGACATAAGCCGGATCACCTTGTCTCTGTCCACATTCTACAGGACAGCCTTAAATAAAGGCAAAAACATTCTGCTTGTCAAAGATGAGATAGCAAATATCAAGTCGTATCTTGATATCCAGCTTGCCATGCATGACAATAGTTTTGATGTGGTGTACGACATAGATGACAGTATCTTAAAATATGAAACATTGAATCTGATACTTCAGCCGCTGCTTGAAAATGCGATAGGACATGGAATTGACGTCAAGACTGATGGCAGAGGAGAGATACGCATAGAAGGGAAGGAGAATGGAGATTTTCTTGATTTCACTGTGTCAGACAACGGCGTTGGAATGACAAAGACCCAGGCCGCCCTGATCCTGTCCAAGTCGTCCAATGGCTATGGTGTGTCAAATGTAAACGAGAGGATCAAGCTATATTATGGAGAGGAGTACGCGGTGAAGATCGAAAGCACCCCGGGAGCCGGCACGAAAGTAATGCTCCACTTCCCAAAGAGAGTAGAAAACTAGAAAATTATACAAAAATACAAAGAGTGGATGTACCTCTTGAAGCTTATTAAAGCTCAAGAGGTACATTTTTTTATACTTTTGTGGACATAATAACATTGCATAACGGCGGATCTCCGTGGCACACTCTGGAGGCGCCCGCCCATCAAAAAAACAACATATCTAAAAAATCCAACATGATTCTAAAATCATTGATATATACGGATTGGAAACGTTTTCTTATAATAATGACATAAGGTAAAGGTACTGCAAAGGTGTTAAAAACATTCAATCAAAACTATATTTTTAAGGAGGAACGGTTATGAGAATTAAGAGATTTGCAGCAGTTGCACTTGCGGGTGCAATGGGAATGTCAATGCTGGCAGGATGTGGAGATTCAGGAAAGGACGAGTCAACAACAGCAGCAAAGAGTGATGCATCAGAGGCTACAGAAGCAACAGAGGCAGCTTCAGAGGAAGAGGCGATCAAGACAACACTTACAGTCTGGGGTCCAGCAGAGGATCAGTCACCTGATTACGGCGAGTGGTTACAGACAACATGTGAGGCATTCAAGAAAGAGCATCCAAACTGGGATATCACATTTGACTATGGTACATGTAGTGAGGGTGATGCAGGAAAGACTGTAACACAGGATGTTTCAGCGTCAGCAGATGTATACATGTTCGCAAATGACCAGTTACAGACTCTGATCGATGCAGGTGCTATCTCAGAGCTCGGCGGAAGCACAGCAGATTACGTTAAGTCAACAAATTCACAGGCGATCGTAGATTCTATCACAGTTGATGGAGGTATCTATGGTGTGCCATTTACAACAAATACATGGTTTATGTACTACAACAAGAAGACATTTACAGAGGATGATGTAAAGAGCCTTGACACAATGCTTGAGAAGGGTAAGGTTTCATTCCCACTCACAAACTCATGGTACATCGCAGCATTCTACCTTGCAAATGGCGGAACAATGTTCGGTGATGGAACAGACAATGATGCAGGAATCAACTTCGGTGGCGACAACGGCAAGGCTGTTACAGACTACCTTGTAGATCTTGTAAACAACAAGAACTTTGTAAATGATGAGTCAGGTGTTGGTATCTCAGGTATGACAGATGGTTCAATATCAGCAATGTTCTCAGGTTCATGGGATTACGCAGCATTACACGATGCACTTGGCGATGATCTCGGAATCGCAGTTCTTCCAACAGCCAAGATCGGTGGTGAGGACAAGCAGCTCCTCTCATTTGCAGGATCAAAGGCAATCGCTGTAAATCCTAACTGCGAGTATCCACAGGTTGCAGTTGCACTTGCACTCTACCTTGGAAATGAGGCATCACAGGAGTCACACTACACAGCAAGAAATATCGTTCCATGTAACACAAGCCTTCTTGAGAGCGATGCAGTTAAGGGCGATGCACTTGTTACAGCTCAGAATGCTACATTCGATACAACAGCATTCATCCAGCCATTTGTTCCTAAGATGGGCAACTACTGGACACCAGCAGAGAACTTTGGTAAGTCTCTCGTAAATGGTGAGGTTACACATGACAACGCAGCAGATATGACAGAGTCATTCAACACATCACTTAACACTGATGTAGCACAGTAAAAATACTAGTTATATATTTCAAAAACAGGTGCTCCATTCATCTACAGGTGATGGGGCACTTGTAATAAGAAGAGATAATGATTTACTTTGAGACGGAGGTGTTAGGATGGCTCAGGCTATAACAAATAAAAAAGGTAAAATAAAGAAAATACGAAGATCTGATTACCCATATACCGTTGCACAGGCGGCGGCAAATGGAGACATAGCTACCAGAATTTCATTTCTGATCTTGGGGTTTGGAAGCATAGTCAGAAAACAGTTTGTAAAGGGATTTTCGTATCTGGTACTTGAGGTACTGTTTATATGGTTTATGATAAAGCACGGAGCATCACTCCTGGTGGATCTCTTCCATCTGGGTGGTCAGGAACAGCAGAAGGTCTGGAATGAAGCAAAGGGTGTATTTGAATATACCCAGGGTGACAACTCTCTGCTCATGCTCCTGTACGGTGTGGCAACACTGTTTATAATTTTCGCATTCATCTGCCTTTGGGTAGTAAGTATAGAGAGCGCATACAAAGCGTATTGCCTGTGGGATAAAGGCAAAAAGGTTCCAAAGTTCAAGGACGATGTGAAGAGTCTGTTTGACAGTAATCTTCATGCATTTCTTCTTCCTCTTCCTGTACTTGGAGTTGTTGTATTTACGATATTGCCATTGGTTTTCATGATCTTTATGGCATTTACAAATTACAGCAAGCTTGATTCACATACAGTTATATTCAACTGGGTTGGACTGAAGAATTTTGCAAAGATATTGAACTTTAGTGATGCAATAGGAAGTACATTCTGGTCAGTGCTTGGCTGGACGCTTGTTTGGGCTGTGGCAGCCACATTCAGTAACTACTTCCTCGGAATGATACTCGCAATGGTGATCAACAGAAAGGGAACCAGGGCAAAGGGTATGTGGAGGGCGATCTTCATGCTCTCAGCAGCGGTTCCACAGTTCGTATCACTTCTTCTGATGAGAACGATCTTCAGTCAGAATGGTATCGTCAATACATTACTTATAAATAACGGAATAATCGACAATGCTATTCCATTCTGGAGCAATGCAACACTTGCCAGAGTCATGGTAATTGTCATCAATATCTGGATAGGAATTCCATTTACCATCATGCAGGTCACAGGAATTCTCCAGAGCATACCGGAGGAGATATACGAGGCTGCGAGAGTTGACGGCGCAGGTCCGGTAAAGATCTTCTTCAAGATTACTCTTCCATATATGTTGTTTGTCACAGCACCATATCTGATAACAACATTTGCAGGAAATATCAATAACTTCAACGTTATCTACCTTCTGTCAAATGGAGCGCCTACCCCGGTTGGAAAGACTGCCGGAAAGACAGATCTTCTTGTCACATGGCTCTATAAGCTGACGGTTGATAATCAGTACTACAACTTAGGTGCTGTTATAGGTATCATGACATTCATAGTTCTCGCTGTTGTGTCACTGGTAACTTACCACAACACCGCATCATATAAAGATGAGGAGGGATTTCAGTAATGGCTAAATCAAATAACGAGATTAAAGCAAGAAGAAAATGGACACTGGGCGACATCGTGGTCCATATCATACTGGCAATCCTTTCGGTTATCTGGGTACTGCCGATCGCATGGATAATCATGATAAGCTTCAGAGGTGAGAAAGGACAGTATGTTTCAACTCTGCTGCCAAAGTCTCTGACTCTGGCGAACTACACAAAGCTTTTTACAGACACAGGTATCTTGGATTTTATGCAGATGTTCAAGAATACTTTGATAATAGCAATTTTCTCATGTATAATATCAACAGCGTTCGTGCTTGCAGTTTCATACTGTATGTCAAGAATGCGTTTCAGACTGAGAAAGCCATTTATGAATGTGGCACTTATACTTGGAATGTTCCCGGGATTCATGGCTATGATAGCTGTGTATTACATCCTTAAAGTTCTGGGACTTTCAGAAGGCTCACTCATCAGGGTTGCTCTGGTACTTGTATATTCAGGCGGTTCAGGACTTGGATTCTATATCGCCAAAGGCTTCTTTGATACTATACCAAAGTCGCTGGAAGAAGCAGCGTACCTTGATGGTGCTACAAGATGGCAGTCATTTACAAGGGTTATCATACCACTCAGCCGTCCGATCATAGTTTATACGGTTCTGAATTCGTTCCTTGCACCATGGATTGATTTCGTGTTTGCCAAGGTTATATGCAGAGCCAACAAGGACTATTACACAGTATCCATCGGACTTTGGAACATGCTCGAGAAAGAGTATGTGTACAACTGGTTCAACTCATTTGCGGCTGGTGCAGTGCTGATATCCGTACCGATTATCATTCTCTTTATGGTAATGCAGAAGTGCTACAAGGATAGCATGTCTGGAGGCGTAAAGGGTTAAGGATAATATATGAAATTATTTGCAAAACCTAAGTGGAATGAGGAAAGCATATGCCAGCAATGAAGTATCTGAAAAAAATAATAACATGTGTGCTAACAATTACCCTTATAATAATATGTGGCTGCCAGGACAATAACCCCCCCTCCAACCCGTCTAAGGTGACCACAGATGCAGAATATGAGTCTGCCATGCATATTGCGGAGACAACGCCGCTTGGAAGGTATCCGGAACAGCTCACCTATACCCTGGGAAAGCTGTCCGGTGCAAATAATTCAAATCTCCCACAGGGAGAGACATATGAAAATAACGCATATACACAAATACTAAATGACGTTTTGAATGTGCAGAACCAGGATATATTTGAGGCTGCTGATGATCAGTATGATGATAATGTATCCATGGTTATAGCACAGAAGGCTCTTCCGGATGTGATGATCGTCCAGGATATGGATGAGCTGCAGTATCTGGTGGAAAATGACATGATCGAGGATCTCACAGACAGTTATAACAACTGTATGAGTGAAACGATAAAGAACATATATAAGAGTTATGGCAGCAGTATCATGGATGTGGTCACATTTGATGACCGTATCATGGCCATACCTGAGACAAATATATCAGATGGACCAAATCTGATATGGCTTAGAAAAGACTGGATGGATAAGCTGGGACTTGAGGCTCCGAGAACACTTTCGGATGCGGAGGAGATCATCAGGCAGTTTATTGAGAAAGATCCGGGAAATAATGGTGTAGGAAGTACCGTAGGGCTGGTGGCAGACACAAGTCTCTGCGGCGGTTGTGGTTATAGCAGCGAGTACACGCTCGACATTGTATTTGCCGCATATGGGGCATTTCCGAAACAGTGGATAAAGGATGAGGACGGAAATGTTGTGTATGGTTCTATACAGCCGGAGGCAAAGAAAGCTCTGGAGCATATACATGAGATGTACGAGGAAGGGATTCTGGATCGGAATTTCCTCATGCGGACAAGCAGCAACATGATAGAACTCATAGTGAATGGACAGTGTGGTTCGTTCTTCGGACCATGGTGGGCGCCAAATAATCCTCTTATGGACGCTGTAGCGGCCGATCCAACAGCAAAGTGGGAACCATATCTGCTTGCCACAGAGGAAAACGGCTCAACGAGTTATCACACTCAGGTTCCGTATGGCAACTTCGTGGTTGTCAGAAAGGGATATGAGCACCCGGAGATAGTGTGCAAGATAATAAGTGTGCTGTTTGACTATATAAGATATGAAGACAAAGACAATCAGGCTATAAAGGATTACTACAAACTCAATGTGGATCCTACCGCAAGACCACTTGCAATGAACGTGGACTACAACAATGCACTTCAGATATGTTATGGCGAGCTGAACCATGTGTTCTCTGGCGTAAGGCAGCCGGATGATCTGAATCTGCTGGAACAATCTTATTATGAGGCGTGTGATTCATATCTCAAGAATGAAGATAATGCGTCATCGGAGGACTGGGCGGCATATACATCCCGTATAACTGCATGCAAGATCCTCAATGATGCGCGTACAAATAAAGTCGATTCTCTGTACTTCGGTGAGACTGAGACCATGGTGTCAGACTGGTGGCACCTTGAGAATCTGGAGAGCAACACTTATCTGAAGATAGTTACAGGAGAAGCAGATCCGGATGAATTTGACAGTTTTGTGGACAACTGGTATAAGTCCGGTGGAACAACGATCACCAAGGAAGTTCGAAGGGAGTGTCGGTAGATATGATAAGAGCAATAGTATTTGATTTAGATGATACATTATACGACTGCCTTCACGAGAATGATAAGGCAGTGGAAGACACTGTGAGATACGTGGCAAATGAACTTCTTCATATGGATGAAGTGACAGTGATGAAAGCATTTGAAGAAGGCAGAGACATGGTAAAGGATCAGCTCTCTGCCTGGGATATGGCGGCGCAGCACAATAGGGTGCTGTACTTCCAGAAGATGCTGGAGATCCTGGGGGTATCACCATTTAGGTATGACCTGCAGGTGTACAACTATTTCTGGAACAATTTTCTGAACAGGATATCCATATTTCCCGGGGCATTGGAGTTTATAGATGATATGAAAGCCAGAGGGATAAAGATAGGTATCTGTACAGATATGACTGCTCATATCCAGTTTAGGAAGATAGACAGACTGGGACTTACGGGCAGACTTGACGCAATGATAACAAGCGAGGAGGCTGGTATAGAAAAGCCGAACCGCAGGATGTTCGATATGATAGCTATAAAGCTGGGCGTAAAGAACGATGAGGTCATCTATGTGGGCGATAGCTACAAGAAAGATGTCATGGGAGCGAAAAATGCCGGAATGACACCGGTGTGGTATCTTTCGCTGCAGAACAAGACGGACGAGGATGTACTGGCTGCATGCAATTATGCAGAGCTTCGAAATATAGTGAATAAGGTGATATGATAAAAAAATACCGGAGTGTGTGATAACTTAAAATCACGTACTCCGGCTTATTTTGTTTAATATCCGTATTTCTTTTTATTTTTCACAAGGAAGGTGATGGTTATGACAAGGGTCAAAGCCTCCGCCACAGCCACTGCGCACCAGATTCCATTGATGCCAAACACCATAGGAAGCAATAAAACCGCTGCAAGCTGTATCACCAGTGTTCTGAGGAAAGATATGGTTGCGGATACAAGCCCGTTGCCAAGACCTGTGAAGAAACCTGAGCCAAATACGTTGAATCCGCAGAACAGGAATGATATGGAAAAAAGCATCATACCGGTCTGGGTCATACGGCATAGCGTATCATCATAGCCAACAAATATTCTTGCGATAGGGAGTGCCAGAACCTCGGACAAAACCGTCATTGTTATAGCTGTGACGGCGGTGATCACAAGGCTTTTTTTAAGCAGGCTGTGCAGCTGTTTTTTGTTGCCGGCACCGTAGTTATAACCGATGATAGGCGTGACTCCGATGGCATAACCGAAGAATATTGCCATGAATATGAATGACACATACATTATCACACCATATGCTGCTATACCATTTTCATTCGCAAGTTTCATAAGCTGCAGGTTATAGACCACAGACACAAGGGAGGTGGACAGGTTGGTGAGCATCTCAGAAGAGCCGTTTCCACAGGCTTTCCAAATACACTTCCAGTCAAACTTTGCTTTCGTCAGCTTCAACGATCCTGTAGTGTTGGCCGCAAAATATATGAGCGGTACTACACTTCCTATAATCTGTCCGCACACTGTGGCAGCCGCAGCTCCGGCTATGCCGAGGCGGAACACATACATGAGAAGAAAATCAAGTACCATGTTGGTGATACCCGCAAGTACTGAGACCAGCAGACCAAGGTTTTGTTTTTCTGCCGTTGTAAGGAAACTCTGAAAACTGTTCTGAAGCATAAAAAACGGCTCTGACAGAATGAGTATTCTTCCGTATAATATGGCATCTGAGCGTATAGCATCGCTGGCTCCGAGGAGCTCGACTATCTGGGGCATGAAGACAAATCCTACAACCGCCACAATGCAGGACGAGATGATGATAAGCCACACCAGCATCGAGAATACCTCATTTGCTTTTTTCTTTTCCCCAAGTCCCATATAATATGAGGTCAGTGCGCTGCCTCCTGTACCGATCATGAATCCTATGGCGGATATCGCCATCAGCACAGGCATGACCAGATTGACCGCTGCAAATGGATTCTTGCCTATGATGTTGGAGACGAAGTAGCCGTCCACGATGCTGTAGATGGATGTCATGATCATCATGGCAATGCACGGCAGCACATATCTTATAAGCTTTTTATATGTAAACGAATCAGAAAGTCTTATTTCCATAATTCTTCAGTTCCTTTCTTAAGGTAATCGAGCTGACGATGCATGAGTGAGAGCAGAAGTTCTCTTTCCTCATCCGTAAAACTCGAAAATGATGAAATATCAGCATTTGTCAGTGGCGTGATATATTTGTTGGCAAATGAGACTCCGTTTTCCGTGAGTGACAGGTATTTGATGTTCCCTGCACCCTTGTGTGTTGTCAGGGAAATGAGCCCCTTGCCTTCCAGTTTTTTAACAGCAGAGTTGCATGTCTGTCTGGGGATGAACCACGTGTCGCACAGCTCGGCCTGAGTAAGTTCAGGTTTATTCTCGATGGTCAATATATAAATTATCCAGAAAGCAGTCTCAGGAAGCCCGGAATTCTTTGCAGCCTCCTGCCAGATATCGTCCTGGGCTTTCCAGAGAGTGTTAAATCTTCGCAGCTGTTCTTGTAAATGACTGTCTTTATATGCGATCATAAAATATGAAAAACTCCTTTAGTTATTCTTGGGGTGCAAATCTAAGCCTTTAGCAATGAGAAAATTTTTTCTCAAAAATATATGATATTTATTCGGGAAGCACCGCTATTTAATATAAATCCGAAATCGGATTTAGTCAAGCTGGTTTATTTAAAATTTTTGAGAGAACATGATATCGGGTTAAGTAAAGTTATGCATAAATATTTTCATTTAAAGATAGGTGAAGGAGTTGTTTTGGGTCGGTCGTGTGGCTATAATAATAGACATGGGCTATGAAATTATAGATATATGTTATGGTTGACAGAAATCTATGCGGTGTGAAGAAAGTAGACATGGCCAGGAAAGGAGTATACACTTATGGGGTTTTTAACAGGTAAGACAGCGATAATAACAGGAGGCGGACGTGCCGTTCTCAGCGATGGAAGCTGTGGATCCATCGGATACGGAATAGCGACAGCATATGCCAAGGAAGGTGCCAATCTGGTGCTTACAGGTCGTAATGTCCAGAAGCTTGAGGATGCAAAGGCAGAGCTTGAGAGCAAATATGGAATCAAGGTTCTTGCAGTCCAAGCTGATGTAAACGCAGGTGCAGACAACGAGAGCGTTGTCAAGAATGTTGTGGAGCAGGCGGTTAAGGAATTTGGAAGAATAGATGTGCTCATCAACAATGCACAGGCATCTGCATCAGGTGTTACCATCGCAGATCACACAACAGCACAGTTTGACCTTGCCATTTATTCAGGTCTTTACGCTGCATTTTACTATATGCAGGCATGCTATCCATATCTGAAGGAGACAAAGGGTTCAGTCATCAACTTTGCATCAGGTGCAGGTCTCTTTGGAAATTACGGACAGTGCGCATATGCGGCTGCGAAGGAAGGTATCAGAGGTCTTACAAGAGTGGCAGCTACAGAGTGGGCAGCAGATGGAATAAATGTCAATATAGTATGTCCTCTCGCATGGACATCACAGCTTGAGAACTTTGAGAAGGCATATCCGGATGCGTTCAAGGCAAATGTAAAGATGCCGCCAATGGGACACTTCGGAGACGTAGAGAAGGAGATCGGACGGGCATGCGTGGCACTCGCGTCTCCGGATTTCAAGTACATGAGTGGTGAGACAATCACACTTGAGGGCGCAATGGGACAGAGACCATAGTGCAGTCAATATATCAAATATGGCTTATGCTATGATAATAGAATATGATGCAGCTGCGGATCCTGATTCGCAGCTTGCATAAAAAATGAGCGTAACACAATGATACCCAGATGGGAAATGTGTTATGCTCATTTTGTTTAGCCGGCTCAGTCATCAACTATCTTGAAAGGAAGTAAGTACAATATGAGTAAGGCGGCACCTAGACCAAACAGGAAAACAGAAGGGAATGTAGGAGTTCTCTTCATGGCAATGTCAGTCACGGCATTTTCTGGATTGTCTTTTTTGTAGTATACCTTGACGGATTCTCCCATGCTAAAGTAATTAGTACCAGTGTATACGGTCTGGGTATATGTCTGGTCATCAATGGTGTATTCGACGATTGTATCATAGGTTACCGTATGGTTGCTGGCTTTTCTGTAACGACCGGAATAATAATCATACTGTTCAGAATACTTTACATATCCGGTTGTCTGTTCACAGCCAATACTTTGAGTCCATGCAATGATATCCGGTACGATATACTTCAAGCAGCCAAGTCCACCCAGTATCAAAAAAACGATCGCCAGGTACAGTGCCTTTTTGTTTTCCGGGTTTCTCCGGTAGTCTTTCACGATTCTCGTCATTAGAATAATCCCCCTTAAAAATAAAAACTTGTCATCCTCCCCAATTTGATGACCAATCACATTATAATATAAAAAAAGTATTAATAAAATGTAATATTACAATATAATATGCTGAGAATTATCTCAAATAACTTACTTTAAAATAATTTTAAATGTATACACATCTCAAACCAGGTGGCCGCCCGTTTGTCGTTAAGGAGACACAAGGTTTCTTAAAAAAATATGAAATATCTGCCATCCTTCTTGAATAACCTTACTTGTAGTACTTATAATAGAACCTTATTAAAGAAATCATGAGATGTCATGGGCAGCCGATGCAAAATGCTGCGTGGTGCATAACATTTGCCGACCATATACACAGGAAGAGGTGTTTTATTTGGATACAAATTCAGAAAGCAATTTGGATACACGAGGAGTCCCGATTATGGGGCTTACATCGGAGGAAGTAAGGGAACGGATCGACAATGGACAGACCAATCACACGGATATAAGTACGCAGAAGACGGTGGGGCAGATCGTCAAGTCCAATCTGCTTACGTACTTCAATCTCATATTCCTTATACTTACGGTGCTGCTATGTATCGTTGGATCATTCAGAAATCTGACTTTCCTGCCGGTCATCATAGGCAATACGGTTATAGGAATATTTCAGGAGCTGCGTGCAAAAAAGACTCTTGATAAGATGAGCATGTTAAATGCGCCGCATTCGATAGTTGTGAGAGACGGAGAACAGCAGCAGATACAATCAGAGGAACTGGTTAAGGACGATATCATCATTCTGTCTGCCGGCAATCAGATATGTGCTGATGCTACGGTGCTCAGCGGCAGTATATCGGTAAATGAAGCCCTGCTCACCGGTGAGTCAGACGAGATCAAGAAGAAATCAGGTGATGGCCTCATGTCCGGAAGCTTTGTGGTGTCCGGACAGTGCTATGCCAAGCTTGACAAGGTGGGCAATGAGTCATACATATCAAAGCTCACAGCCCAGGCGAAAGCCATGGGTGACGGCGAACAGTCAGAGATGATCAGGTACATCAACAAACTTGTAAAATGGGTTGGAATCATCATCATACCAGTGGGAATCATATTGTTCTGCCAGGCGTATATCATGAATGGAGAGACATTCAAGAAGAGCGTTGTATCGATGGTTGCGGCGGTTCTCGGAATGATCCCTGAAGGACTTTATCTGCTCACAACTGTTGCGCTTGCGCTCAGCACAATAAGACTTGCGAAGAAACAAGTGTTGCTGCATGACATGAAGAGTATAGAGACACTCGCGAGAGTCGATGTACTCTGTGTGGATAAGACCGGAACCATCACTGAGCCGGGTATGCAGGTTACAGAGCTGGTGATAAGCGGCAGATGCAGCGATGCCGAGATGGACAAGAGAGCATTTGCACATCTGCTGGCGGATTACTCGGCGGTCATTGAGGACAATAATGCCACAATGGAGGCGATCAGAGCTTATGTGGATAAGAATGAGATAGAGAAGGGCAGCAGGACACTGCTCAAGACACAGCCTTTCACATCGGCGAACAAATACAGTAAGGTTTCGTTTGTCGAGGGAGACTATATGCTGGGTGCTCCGGAGTTTATAATGAAGGATAGGTACGATGAGATATCCGAAGAGATAGAGGAGTACCAGAGCAAGGGATACAGAGTCCTTCTTATGGCGGAGTCAGGAAATGATTCCAGTGGTTTGGAAAAATCGTTCGGAGGCATATCTCCTATTGGTTATATAGTGCTTTCAAACCCAATAAGGGAAAATGCCGAGAGTACGTTTACATATTTCAAAGAGCAGGGCGTTGCCATAAAAGTCATATCCGGAGATAACCCTGCCACAGTATCAGAGGTGGCAAAGCGTGCAGGCATAGATGGAGCAGAGAACTATGTGGATGCGTCGACTCTGGCATCTGAGAAGGATATAGCTGAGGCTGTGGATAAATATACAGTATTTGGAAGAGTTACGCCTAAACAGAAGCAGCTCATAGTCAGGGCACTCCAGAAACAGAAACACACGGTTGCCATGACTGGTGATGGTGTAAATGATATACTCGCAATGAAGGATGCGGATTGCAGTATAGCCATGGCATCCGGAAGTGAAGCGGCTGCACAGGCGGCGCAGACGGTGCTTCTGGATTCAGATTTCGGACGTATGCCATATGTGGTGTATGAGGGAAGACAGGTTGTCAACAATATACAGAGATCAGCAAGCCTCTTCCTTGTTAAGAACATATTTTCACTGCTGATGGCCATATTCTCAGCGGTGTTTGCGATCACATATCCGCTGGAGCCGTCACAGATATCACTCATAAGCATGTTCACCATAGGATTGCCGGGATTCCTGCTGGCACTTGAGCCGAACAGGAATCGTATAGAGGGAAACTTTATGGCAAATGTCATGCTAAAAGCATTGCCTGCGGGACTCACGGATGTGTTGTCGGTCGGAGCACTTGTAATCTGCGGACAGGTATTCAATCTTCCGAGTGAGGATATAGCCACAGCCGGCACAATGCTTCTTGCGGTTGTCGGATTTATGATAATAATCAAGATCAGCCATCCGTTCAACAAGATGAAGTATGGTGTACTTCTTATCAACATAGTCGGACTGCTGTTCTGTGGACTTTTCCTCGGCAGGCTGTTTGCCATAGATTCGATATCCAACATATGCTTCCTGCTCATGGTTGTATTTGCATTTGCTGCGGAATCCATGTTCAGGTATCTGACATTGTTTGTTGAGAAGCTCAGCAGCTTCTTTGGAGACGAGAAGAACAGACGTAAGATCAGAAGAAAGATAAGGAAATATAACATTTTTAAGTAGAGAATTGTCAAAAAAAGAATATAATAAATGTAAAGATATACTCATAAGAAGCAACATTGTTTTTTATGAGTATGTTTGTTTATAAGGATGATATGCACAGCTTAGATAACAGGAGGTATGCATGGCAAATTCAACTAAAAAAGCACTTGAGGCATCTCTGAAAAAGCTTCTTAAGGAGAAGCCGTTTGACAAGATAACGATAGCGGATCTCACCGGAGACTGCGGGATAAGCAGGATGACATTCTATTATCATTTTCAGGACATATATGAGCTTGCGGAGTGGGTGTGTATTGAGGATGGGAAGCAGGCGCTGAAGGATAAGAAGACCTATGATACCTGGCAGGAGGGTATGATACAGGTGTTTGAGGCTGTGCTGGAGAACAAGCCCTTTATCGCAAATATATACAGGTCGGTGGATAAGGCAAAGATAGAAAATTATCTGTATAAGCTGTCGTATCAGCTCATAGCGGATGTAGTGGATGAGAAATGCGCAGGGGACAACCTTTCGGAGGCTGATAAGCAGTTCATAGCAGACTTTTACAAGTATGGATTTGTGGGGATTATGCTTGACTGGGTAGACAAGGGGATGAAAGACGATTATCATAAAATAGTGGAGCAGCTTAGCACCACACTTCGTGGAAATATAGCAAATTCCATTCATAACTTTGAAAGCGAGATGTAAAAGCAGAAAGCGGATCAGAATAAGGAAATCTATTACTACGGGAATACGCGGGGAGAGTGCTCATGAGTCGAATGATAGATAAGAAAAGAAAATTGCCGGGGATAATACTGATAACGGGGGGAATCGTGTTGGTTGCGATGGTCATCCAGGCGGTCATACTGAGCTTTATCAATAACAGGAGTTTTGACAGAACCTCGCAGGTGCTGTTGGATCAGGTCAGCAATGTAATCGAGAAAAATAAGACAAGTGAGGATGAGCTTATAGACTCCCTCAAGGAAGATTATATGGTCAGGGCTAAGGCAGTGGCGTATATAGTTGATGCAAAGCCTGAGGTGGCAAATGATGTGGATGAGCTCCGCAAGATCGCTGCACTCATATCTGTTGATGAGGTGCATTTGTTTAATACGGATGGTGTGATATATGCCGGTACCAATCCCGAATACTTTGGATATAGTTTTGATTCCGGGGAGCAGATGGCGTATTTCAAGCCTATGCTGGATGATAAGACTCTCACCATG
This sequence comes from uncultured Coprococcus sp., assembly GCA_934247115.1. Taxonomy (GTDB): domain Bacteria; phylum Bacillota; class Clostridia; order Lachnospirales; family Lachnospiraceae; genus Coprococcus. Next base: position 65,090 of record CAKQIY010000005.1, on the reverse strand, counting down.
TGTCAGGATGTCACTCCGAATACATCGAGGGGTAAGAATATGATGTATGCCATAACGTGGAACGACGATGGCACCAAGATGATACAGGTTGGAATCGAGCCGAGAAGACTTCTGGATGAGGTAAAACAGAATGAGATATCTACGGTGGTTGCCAATATGCCTATGTATGATGGACTGAGTGTTGTAGTGGCAGATGGCGAATCGGGAGAAATATATGGATGTTCATATGAACCGGTAGTAGGGCTTACTCTTGATGAGATCGACATTTCGATGACTGATGATGTGCTGCCGGACGGCGAGGACAGTTTTACAGGCATAAGAAAGATCAATGGCTTTAGAAACAGATGTGTATTCCGCAGATCCGGAGAGTATGTGATCGGTGTTATATATAGAATGGATGTGAACAGTCGTAGCAATACGGCAATCATGGTTATCATGGCACTGTATCTGTGCTTTGCCGCTGGTCTGGTGGTAAGCATGGTGATGAAGGTGATTCGTGCGAACCGGGAGAGAAATGAACAGCTGGCAATATTGACATCCATGTCGGGGATGTATTACAGCATGCATATGCTTGATCTTCAACATGATACATTTGCACGCTATACCGCAGGAGACCTGATATTGAGGGCTGGTGAGCGGGCAGCAGGGGCGAAGGAGCTTATGAGGGAGATCGTCCATAAGGTGGTTGTGGATGAACATCAGGCAAGTGCTCAGGAATTCATGGATCTGGATAGTCTGGGGGACAGACTGATCAAGAAAAAGATCATATCAGGTGAGTTCATGGTGACGGAGCTTGGATGGTTCAGACTGTCATTTATATCGATAGATGTTGGTGAGGACGGACGTCCTTTAAAAGTTATATTTACCACCAGATGCATAGACGAGGATAAGAAACGGGAGCAGAAGCTGATAAGACGATCTTATACAGATGAGCTTACAAAATGTTATAACAGGAGTGCATATATAGATGATGTCAGGGAGCTTCCGGGAGATTCTGTATATGTGTATGTGTCCATGGATGTAAATGGGCTTAAATCAGTGAATGATACCCTGGGACATGCGGCTGGAGATGAACTGCTTCAGGGTGCTGCCGAGTGTATGGAGCAGTGTTTTGGAAGCTATGGTAAGGTGTACAGGATGGGCGGTGATGAATTTGCAGCCATCATCTTTGTAAATACCAGAAGGCTGAAGAGAGTACGGCAGGAGTTTGACGATGTTGTGGGTGGATGGTCTGGACAGCAGGTGAAGTCCATATCAATATCATGTGGCTATGTGTCAAGTGATGAGAAGGACTGGGAGTCATTTGACGAGATAGTGAAGGCTGCAGATGAGAGAATGTACGAGAATAAGGCGGCATATTACAGGCAGAAGGGCGTCGATAGAAGGTATCGCTAGAGTAAAGAGCGGTAAGGATCTGTGCTTTTGGCAGCGTGGTTGGTTTAGCTGAAAAAAACTTGATGGCATATATTGCTATATGCTATAATATAAACGAACGTTCGGTTAATAAATATTTTGTATCAAAATCATTCAAAAGGGGGATGGTCTATGAGAAAGGAAAGAATAAAGAGACGGATCGTCAGCATGTTTCTGGTTGTATGCATGACGGTTGGAACGATCTCTGTGGCACCAAAGGAGGCCAAGGCTGTAGATGTGCTGTCGATGTTTGATGTCGCCGGAACAATGGTCAGAGCAGGCAAGAGTGCCATGGAGCAGGCAAAGAAGGAAAATTGGTCATTTAAGGATGCGATAGGCGGTACATTCAAGTGTATAGGAAAGGAACTGCTGGGAATGAATGAAAATGAGTCGCCAGGAAGCACGGTCATAATGAATGATGTGGATCTGAGCGGCGTGGAATCACAGCTGTACAATATTCAGCAGAGATTGGATGATCAGAATATGACGCTGACTGCATTAAATGCTACAATGGTTTCTAATATTAGCAAGACTGGGGATGCGCTGAAAGATATTAAAGAGACCTTGGATAACAACACAGAAATATTGAAGTATAACACATATCTTGTGAATTTCTGTGATATGTATGATGCGTTCAGGATAGATATCAAGACATGTGAAACATACTTAGATTCGTTGAAGGCAGAGAGCGATATAGAGGTGGTCAAAAACACATATGATAAATTGTTTAATCTGGGGGCAGCAGATGAGACAAATGGATTGATCTATCGTATTCAGAGAATGGGTGGATATCTCCGCGGAGATTTGAGCGGTGTGAGCTGCCCGGGTTCTGTCACAGATATTTTGTGCAGATACTATAAAGCTGCGGGATATTCTGATGCAGAGACGGCAGCTGCGGTTAAAGATTTTGTGGCGCAGGCTTACTACACATATAGTCTGGCAAATTACTATTATATGTCCATAACTCTGTTTCAGAGTACATATATGTCACAAAATAATCTTACTCGCTATGACACAGATTTCGGCTCAAAGCTCGGTATGAACCAGATTGAGGCGATATTTGCATCGATGACTGAAGAGAGCATGCAGACCACAACTCATGTTTTTTATGATCTCAACAAGCATTTCTCATCTATAGAGGGACTTGAAGTCAGCTATAAAGGACCTGCAGGGTATCTGATGCGAAATATGAAAGACAGCACAATGAATGTGGAGCCGGGAGCGGTCATAACTCTTCCAGATTCTAATAGTCTGCTGGCAGCATACTTTGGAAGCGGTTATGTCAAAATGTTTGGCGGAGTATGCGAATACAGTTATGAGTCTTCAGACAGCGGAGTTACGATAAATGGCGACAGAATTGTTTTTGGCACAGACTTTGAGGAAGGTACAGATGCCAAAGTGGATATTTATTGTACCATTGGCGATCAGAAGATACTTCTTCATACATATACGTTTACGAGCAAGGCAGGAAAGTTAGCCGGTGGTTATGGAACATCGGAATATCCATATGTGATCAAGACTGAGGAGCAGTTCAATTTATTTGCAGGCGGTTATTACAATGACGCATATATATCACTTGCAGCTGATCTGGATTACAAAGATTACTATTTCACGAGTGTGACCGGAAAATTCAGTGGTACATTTTATGGAAATGGACATAGTATATCAAATGTTGATTTTCGTTTAAATAACACAAGCAAGTACGGCATTTTCAACTGTATATCGGGTGGAACGGTGCAGGATCTGACGGTGGACAAAACTACCATGTACTTGGAAGATGCAGATGGATACTATTATGTTGGTGTTATTGCCGGAATGGTTGAGAATAAGGGAAAGATAGAGAGATGTGAAGTTATTGACAGTTATGCGTATGGAATTATGTCGGGCGGAAGAGTATATCTTGGAGGAATCACAGGCTGGCTAAGCAACAGTGAGCTAAATGGCTGTACTCTGCGCAATGTGTGGACAATTGTCAGAGAGAGCACGAATAAGAAGCAGGACGTAAAAGGTTGCGTAGGGAATATAGCAGGTTATGTTACAGGAAGTAATATTCTATACTGTGGAAGAGAGGATGGAAACGTTCAATCTGAAAGTACGGATAGTGAAAGCTATACAGGTGGTATGGTTGGTCAAGGCCATAATAGTTTAATGGAGAACTGCTGGAGTTTTATGGCGACAAATGCATGGACTGATCAATTTAAACATTCAGCGGATAATCATGGTTCATTTGCAGGTCTATGTAATGAATTGAAGATTAGAAAATGTTATATATATAATGGAGTCGGTGCAAAGAAGTCAAATGTTGATTATATGATTCTGGGTACAACAGTCCAGGGGCGAGAGTGTGATGTATCATATGTGGACGATTTTACACTCAGCAAGCTTGGTTATGAATATGTTGGAATGCTGACAAATGCTGATATCACAGGCCACCCAATCAGACTTAATCCAGTTAAGGTGGATATAAAAACTGACAATGCAAAGACAACATTTTACTATGGTCAGGATCTCACATTGAACGGAGTAAGCGTAAGGCTTATAAGAAGCAGTGGATTTAACTCGAGGCTGATTCCTTATGATGTGACCACAGATTACAGTTCGACTCAGCCGGGCAGGTATGTGGTTACAATATCTTCTGGAAATGTAAAGGCTGATTATGATGTCTTGGTGGCAAATAAACCACACACATATGTGGCGACAAAGAAAGCTGCGACATGTACAGAGGATGGTTATGTGGGATACAAATGTCAGGATGAGGGATGTGATTCACACATTGCAGATGATGTACTCAAGGCAACCGGACATTCGACGACCAAGGAGAAAGCTAAAGAAAAGACCTGCAAGACACCGGGAAATATAGAGTACTGGTTCTGTGATAATTGCGGAAAATGTTTCCTGGATGAGAGTGGTGAACAGGAAATAAGTATTGATGATACCATTATTCCGGCAGCGCACACTATAAAGGCTGTGAAAGCAGTATCTGCTACCTGCGCCAAGGCGGGAAATAAGGCGTACTGGTACTGTGGGGTATGCCACAAATATTTCGCAGATGCAAAGTGTACATCCGAAACTACACTTGATAAGCTCAAGATTCCTGCAACAGGTAAACATACCGCAAAGACGACGACCGTTAAGGCGACCGCGAAGACCAATGGAAAGGTTACAGTTAAGTGCTCTGCCTGTGGCAAGCTGATTTCGTCAAAGTCTATACCAAGATTAGCGAGAATCACTCTGGCAGCGACAGAGCTCACCTATAATGGCAAAGTCAGAACTCCGGGCGTGACGGTCAAGGACAGCAAAGGAAATAAACTTGGAAGTGCATCTTACACAGTTACATATGCTTCTGGTCGAAAGGCAGTGGGCAGTTACATTGTGAAGATCAGATTCAAGGGTAATTATAGCGGCACTTTCACAAAATCATTTACAATTAAGCCGAAGGGTGTTGGCGTATCCAGCATAAGTGCGAGCAAGAAAAAGCTGGTAGTCAAGTGGGCAAAGCAGCCAACGCAGACAACTGGTTATCAGTTACAGTACAGCACATCTTCAACATTTGCTGGAGCGAAGACTGTTACGATCAGGAAGAATGCGACAACCAGTTATGCTTTATCAAATCTTCAGACAAAGAAAAAGTATTATGTGAGAATCCGTACTTATAAGAAGGTTACTCAGAATGGTACGACAAAGACATATTATTCAAACTGGAGCAGAACAAAGTCTGCCACAACCAAATAAGCTGACAAGTCAAGATGTGTCGTGCTAATATGAAAAAAGTTGCCTGATTAAATGCTGGCAGGATGTTACTTGAAGGAGGCAGTGAAGTGAGAGTACGCAATGAGGAACAGTTTCAAGCTAAAAAGATAGAACTGATGGAGAAATGCTATGAGTGCTATGCCGAGAACGGACTGAATTCTGTGGGAATAAGAGGCCTTGCAAAAGCATGCAATACAAACCCATCTGTGTTATATACATACTTTGACGATTTGGATGATCTGATAGTACAGTCCACTGCACATTGTATGTCAAAGGTTGAGGATGATTTCATGAAGGAATCGCCAAAGGATGCAGAGGATGTAATGCGGTTTATTGAGGAAATACCATATTGGACGGCAAGGAAGCATGGTAAAAAATATAGACTGATGTATCAGGTGTATACTCATCCAAAGTATATTGAGCATGGAAAGAGGTTCTTTGAAGGAGTCAATGAGAGATATACAGAGTATGCAAAACAGCTTGAGCCTAAGATCGGAATTCCTTACAATATTCTTACTCCATTGATTTTCATCTTCGTAAGAGCAAGCGTGCATTATGCTTTATTTGAGGATGAATATTATATGAAGTCACAGATGGAAGTGTTGAGGCAGAGCGTGATACTCTTCATGGAGAAATATTCAAAATAAATTTATACAAAACGGGTGGAATGATAAAATTTTTATCATTCCACTTTTTTTGTAAATATGAAATAAAAATTGGGCAAGCTATTATAGGGATATGAGATGGATATAGACGGCAGACTGAAAGGAGAATTGCTTATGTCAAAGAAGAAATTAGGAATCGGAATCGCAGCGGAGGCAGCAGCCGGCGCAGGAGCAGCAGCGCTCACAGTTAAAAATCATAATAAGGCAAAAGTTCAGAAGGAGAAGGCTGCGGCAGAACATGCAGAGTACCGCAATACGGAGCGCGGAAAGCATGAGAAGAACAGCAAGGGAATCTATTATACAAATGGTAACTACGAGGCATTTGCCAGACCGAGAAAGCCGGAGGGCGTGGATGACAAGAACGCATATATAGTGGGAAGTGGTCTTGCATCACTGGCAGCAGCTTGCTTCCTTGTACGTGACGGACAGATGCCGGGCTCACATATCCATATTCTTGAGGCTATGGATATAGCGGGCGGTGCGTGCGATGGAATATTTGATCCTGCCAGAGGCTACGTCATGAGAGGTGGACGTGAGATGGAGAACCATTTCGAGTGCCTGTGGGATCTGTTCAGAAGTATACCTTCCATAGAGACTCCGGGGGTATCTGTTCTTGACGAGTATTACTGGCTGAACAAGGAGGATCCAAATTATTCACTGTGCAGAGCAACAGTGAATAGAGGCAAGGATGCCCACACAGATGGCAAATTCAATCTGAGCCAGAAGGGTTGTATGGAGATCATGAAGCTCTTCATGACAAAGGATGAGGATCTGTATGACAAGACAATAGAGGATGTATTTGACGATGAGGTATTTGATTCAACATTCTGGCTGTACTGGAGGACGATGTTCGCATTTGAGAACTGGCACAGCGCGCTGGAGATGAAACTTTACTTCCAGAGATTTATACATCACATCTCAGGACTTCCGGATTTCTCGGCCCTCAAGTTCACAAAGTACAACCAGTATGAGTCGCTGATCCTTCCGATGGTGAAGTATCTTGAGGATGCGGGTGTGACATTCCAGTACAACACGGAAGTCACAAATGTCATATTTGACATGAGAGACGGCAAGAAGATAGCAAAGACCATAGAGTGCAGGGTAAATGGGACAGAGAAGGGTATTCCACTCACTGAGAACGATCTTGTATTTGTCACAAATGGAAGCTGCACGGAGGGAACTATCTACGGAGACCAGAATCATGCGCCAAATGGAGATGCAGAGGTGAGAACAAGCGGCTGCTGGAGCCTGTGGAAGAACATAGCTGCACAGGATCCTTCATTTGGACATCCTGAGAAGTTCTGCTCTGATATATCTAAGACGAATTGGGAGTCAGCCACAGTCACAACGCTTGACGACAAGATCATTCCTTACATCGTGGATATCTGTAAGCGTGATCCGAGAACAGGAAAGGTTGTCACTGGTGGTATCGTAAGCTGTCAGGATTCAAGCTGGCTGATGAGCTGGACCATCAACAGACAGGGACAGTTCAAGACCCAGGACAAGGATAAGGTGTGTGTATGGGTATATGGCCTGTTCACAGATGTTCCGGGCGATTATATCAAGAAACCTATGAAGGATTGTACCGGTAAGGAGATCACGGAGGAGTGGCTCTACCATCTGGGAGTGCCTGAGGATGAGATCGAGGAGCTGGCCACAAACAGCGCAGTCTGTGTGCCAACTATGATGCCATATATCACCGCGTTCTTCATGCCTAGAGCAAAGGGCGACAGACCAGACGTAATTCCGGACGGATGCACCAACTTTGCATTCCTCGGACAGTTCGCCGATACCCCTCGTGACACCGTATTTACTACAGAGTATTCGGTGAGAACTGCCATGGAGGCTGTGTATGGACTCCTCGGTGTGGACAGAGGTGTTCCTGAGGTGTGGGGAAGTGTGTACGATATCCGTGAACTGCTGGACAGCAGCGTGAAGCTCATGGATGGCAAATCTCCGCTTGAGATAAATCTCGGACCACTGAACAAGCTCAAGAGACCTATACTTAGGAAGATCCAGGGCACGGTGATCGAGAAGGTACTGAGAGACCACGACATCATTAAAGAGGGTATGCTGTAGTTTTATGTGACATCGTCTATGATGTTGAAATAAATTGTGATGTACGCAATCAGCGTACGCGTAGTGTTTTAAAATGTGAATAGCAATATAGAGTAATAAGATAAGAAAGTTCCATGTGTCTGCACGGTGCAGATGCATGGGACTTTTTATGTGGGGACGGAGGTGCCTGACCCTAGCGGGGACAGCTTTTTTTACCATAACTTTTACAGCTTTTAGATTGACTATGAGGGGACTTTTTGTTATACTCTACCTCAATATTATTTAAGGAGGAAAATTTACTTGGACGAAAGTGATAATGATTCTGAAGCGAACCAATTCAATAGAATTTTTATTTATATATCGCAAGGCATGGACTATGTATTCAGAACATAGACCATGTCTTTTGTTGTTTTTAGAAAGTGTGATATTTAGATAATTTTATTGTAGAAAGGTTTTATTTATGAGTACATCAATTTTTATTCTTTTATTAGTGCAGATTATTTTAATTATATTAAACGCGATTTTTGCGAGTGCAGAGATTGCTGTTTTATCAACGAATGAAACAAAACTAGAACGGATGGCAGAACAAGGTAATGGCCGGGCAAAGAGATTAGTACGATTAACACAAGAGCCAGCACGATTTCTTGCGACAATTCAGGTTGCAATCACGTTGTCGGGATTTTTAGGAAGTGCTTTTGCAGCAGATAATTTCTCAGAACCTTTAGTTGATTGGGTTGTAGGAATGGGTGCGAATATTCCACGTTCTACTTTAGATACCATAGCTGTTATATTGATTACATTGATTTTATCATATTTCACGTTGGTTTTTGGTGAATTAGTTCCAAAGAGAATTGCAATGAAAAAATCTGAAGAACTGGCATTGAGGATTTCGGGATTGGTTACGGGAATCTCTATCTTATTTAAGCCAATCGTTTCATTTCTTTCAATATCAACCAATATTGTCTTGCGAATTTGTGGTATTGATCCAAATGAAACGGAAGATCAAGTGAGTGAAGAAGAAATACGTATGCTTGTTGATGCGGGAAGTGAAAAAGGAACAATAGATCATCAAGAAAAAGAATTTATTCAAAAAGTTTTTGAATTTAATGATATTATGGCTGGTACGATTGCTACACATCGAACAGATGTGGCAATATTATGGATGTCTGATGATGTGAAGGAGTGGGATGAAACAATTCACAACACACGGCATACCCTTTATCCCGTTTGTGGAGATTCGATAGATCATGTTATTGGTATTTTAAATGCAAAAGACTATTTTAGATTAAAAGAAAAAAGTAAGGATATGGTTATAGAGTCTGCGATTTCTGCACCATACTTTGTTATGGAAACTACAAAAGCAGATGTGCTTTTTAAAAATATGAAACAATCGAAGCAATCTATGGCTATTGTACTAGATGAGTATGGTGGAGTGGTTGGAATAGTGACTCTTTTTGATTTATTAGAAGAAATTGTTGGCGATTTAAATGATATTGAACCAATATCGTTGGAAGAAGAAACTGCTATTATAAAAATAAGTGATGACAAGTGGGAAGTGAAAGGGAATATACGATTAAGTGATATTGAAGACACTATAGGCGTTAAATTTACAGAAGAAGATTGTGACACGTTTACTGGATTTGTATTTCAAAAATTGGGTATGGTACCAAAGGATGGGGATACAAAAAGAGAATTAGAAATAGAAAATATGCATATACTCATTGACAAAATAAAAGAGCATCAAGTTGAACATGCAATTATAGAAATTTAAGAATAAAAATTTTGAAATTGCATTTGTATATTATTTTAGGATATTATTTTAGATACAAGTGGATATATCAGAAGAGTACATATACGTTTTCAGATCCAACAGGTAGAAAATGAGGTTGCGATAAAAAAGAGTGAGACACGCAATTGTTTAAAACATCTCCATCTTTGACAATTTAGAGGTGTTTTTGAAGTTTGGGGAAGTGTGTACGATATCCTTGAACTGTTGGACAGCAGCGTGAAGCTCATAAGAGAGAAGTAAACATGAATAAGATAGAGATAAACGACAAATGGATGCAGAAAACCAGTGTTGTGTGGTTCGGTGCTATGCTGTGCTGTCTGCTGTGGGGAAGTGCATTTCCTTGTATAAAGATAGGTTATGGACTGTGGAATATAGAGAGTGCGGATACGTCGGCACAGATACTGTTCGCAGGTATGCGATTCGTGCTGGCGGGAATCCTTGCGGTGATATTTGGAAGTCTGCTGGAAGGAAGATTTATCAAGCCGGAGAAGGGATGCGCCGGCAAGATAGCGTGGCTTGCGATGCTGCAGACTGTCATACAATACCTGTTCTTTTATATAGGACTCGCCCACACAAGCGGAGTTAAGGCGTCCATCATAGAGGCAGTAAATGTATTCGTTGCCATCATAGTGTCGGGATTCATATTCCATCAGGAGAAAGTCACTGCAAAGAAGATGATCGGATGTCTGGTGGGATTTGCAGGCGTTGTTCTCATAAATATGAATGGAATGAACTTTCAGATGAGCCTGTCAGGAGAGGGTGCGATATTTCTGTCGACAGTGGCTTATGCGTTCTCATCGGTATTTTTGAAGAGATATTCGGCAAAACACAATCCGGTCATGCTCAGTGGCTACCAGTTTATAGTTGGAGGAATTATTCTGTCGGCTGCCGGTTTTGCCATGGGAGGCAGACTCAGAACCGTATCCACCGAAGGAGTTTTGATGCTCATATATCTGGCTCTTGTATCGGCGGTGGCATATTCTCTGTGGGGAATGCTGCTCAAATACAATCCTATATCCAGGGTTGCCGTATTTGGATTTATGAATCCGGTGTTCGGCGTGATATTGTCGGCGTGGCTGCTCCGCGAGGGCGCGCAGGCGCTTGGTCCGATAAGCCTGGTGTCGCTGGTTTTGGTGTGTGCAGGAATATACATAGTGAATAAGTAGGGACGTTCCTTTTGTACCGAGGAGTGTCCCCGTGTCATGATTAGGACATAGGGACACTCCTCGGTACAGAAGGAACGTCCCTGGGAGGATAGCGATGAAGATGACAACACTTTGTTACATAGAGAAAGATGGAAAATACCTGATGCTTCACAGGACAAAGAAGGAGAAGGACATCAATAAAGGCAAATGGATCGGCGTGGGTGGACATGCCGAGGAGGGTGAGAGTCCTGAAGATTGCCTTCTCAGAGAGATAAAGGAGGAGACGGGACTTACGCTTACATCATATCGATTCAGAGGTATAGTGACATTTATAAGCAATGAGTGTGAGAATGAGCTTATGTGCCTGTTCACCGCAGATGGATTTGATGGGGAAGTTCAGATATGCGATGAGGGAGATCTTCAATGGATAGATAAAGAGATCGTGCCAACACTTCCAACGTGGAGCGGGGATGCGATATTCCTGAAATTGCTGCTTGAAGAGGAGAAGAGATTTTTCTCACTCAAGCTCGTATATGAGGGAAGTGAGCTGGTGGAGCACAGGCTGGAATTCTATTGATGATTTAGGGACGTTCCTTTTGTCACGAAGAGAGTCCCCCTGTATTATTATAAGCATGACACAGGGACACTCTTCGTGACAAAAGGAACGTCCCCACAAGAGGAAAGGGGTATAGTATGTTTCAAAGAAACAATCGTGGAAATATAAGCAGTAAGGTTTCGGCTATAATAATTATGGTCATAGGCATCGGAATGATGATAGTTGGAATATGGATGGCGGCAGTCAGAATACATAAGGATAATTACTATGGTTTAGCAACAGGCAAGGTAACTGGATCGTCGTATTATGAAAACAGCGATGACGAGAGAATGTATTCGGCTATTTACGCGTATTCTGTGGACGATACGGAATATGAATTAGAGGATGATGATACGTCAAAGGTTCCTCCGCAAGTGGGCAAGAAGGTGGAGATCAGATATAATCCTGATCAGCCAGAGGATGCATATGTGGACGGAAAGCCATTGCCGGGCAGCATATTGATGAGCATAGGAATTATCATGATCATGTTATCAATACTTGCCTTTGTGAAAATGCGTAAGGGCCAAATGTCTGGTGAGAGAAAACTTGTGATCGAATTGCTGACGGGGATCATAATGCTTGTAGTCTGCATAGGATCTATTACATTGATACATGATAGCGGGGAAGGCATCGGCTTATCCGAAATAAGCATAATCGTATGTGGAATTGTGGGAATTATCGTAATTATCTCAAGTGTGAAGTATTACATAGATGTGAAGATGGGCAGGACTCCATCTGAATCATTACTCACGCATTTAGGGTTAGACGCGGCTTCTCTGATATTGGATGATGAATCAGAAGGGGAAGAGTACAATATACCGAAATACCTCATGCCGGAATCTGAACAAGCGAAAGAGGTAGGGGAAAAATCGCAGAAACAAGAGTATGAAAAACTGGATCACCTGCAGGGCGATGGAACCCAGAACCCATATAGTGGGAAGATTTAGGGACGTTCCTTTTGTCACGAGGAGTGTCCCCTGTATTAATTTATTATGACATAGGGACACTCCTCGTGACAAAAGGAACGTCCCCACAAATGGAGGAACAAAATGGAATACAAAAGATTTGACAACACAATAATTGCAAGGATTGACAAAGGCGAGGAGATATTGGAACAACTGAAGGTAATTGCTGTCAATGAGAATATAAAGCTTGCCAGTATCAATGCTCTTGGAGCTATCAACGATTTTACGGTCGGAGTATATAAGATAGATGAAAAGAAATATTACTCCAACAGTTTTAAAGGATATTATGAAATCACATCGCTTACAGGAACAATCAGTACAATGGACGGAGAATATTATGCACATCTTCATATGAGCGCAGGAAATGAGAAGGGTGAAGTGTTTGGTGGACATCTGAACAGAGCTGTTGTCAGCGCAGTCTGTGAGATGGTAATTTCAGTAATTGATGGAAAAGTTGACAGAATTTATGATGAAGGAACAGGACTTAATATATTTAAGTTTAAATAAAGTTGAACAATTTGAGGAATCGGCACACAAAGATAATGAATGGAGGCATTATATATGACTTACAAAAAGAATGTTTCAAATATGGTGATTGCCATTGTGTGTGTCGTTTTGTTTGTTGTGACTGCGTTTTATTGTGTGCCGAGATTTTCTTTGATTTCATCGAATGCATTGTCAGCAACGGTTGCGAGTGCAGACACGCATGGGACAAGCGGCTATGCAGTATTAAAGGTAGATGGAGCCAGAGAGGATGGAGGAACGATATTCTTCCACTATTATTATTCTGGAAACAAGTCACATCTAAAACAGGATGAAAAGGTGCTAGTAAGTGGTAACATCACATTTATGGATGAATCGACAAAACAGGGTGTGAATTCAGACCTGGTTATCGGAACAAAGACGCCGGTACTTATATGTTTGATTATATCCTTGTTGGGGATGGTTGGTGCAATTTGCCTGTTGCCATCTGCAATTCGTAATTTCCGTAATAAACCATGGAGTAGTGATGAGGAGATAGATGCGAAGAACAAATCGGTGGATGCATTCTATACGGCTGAGATTTTGGCACTTGTAGTTGCTTTGATTTTCTTTGTGGCGGGTATGACGCAGGTGGTCGGATATGCCTGCGCGAAGAATCATACAACAGGAACTGTAACATATCAAAGCTCCCGGCAGAGCTCTAATCATGTCAAGGTATATAGCGGAAATGCTGTCAGAAATTACAAATCAATTTATGGGAAAGGCATTCGGCCAACTTATACGGTGTTGCAGATTAAGGCGAATTTGCCGGTCAATGGTGACTATGTGTTTTGGTATGAGGGAAATTGCATCATTCTGGACAGCAAGAACGTTTATATAGGCTATAATGATAATTCCATGTCGGTCTTATCACAGTTTGAACTGGTAATGACGATCATAAGCGGTGCATTTTTATTATTACATGCAGTTTCTGCGCTGTTGATCAGTAAGAGAAATCCATATGGAGGGAAACTTTTCTGGTTTTTTAAATAATGTAGAATTGTGCGATAGAAGTCCGGGAACACCCGGACTTCTTCTTATTTTGATAGAATCGACATGTGTGGCTATTAAAAATGTAACAAATTTATGACCAGTAATGGAAAAATGTTATATTACAGCGATATAAGGTCGGAAAAAATGTAAAAAACAAAGCTAGCAAGGTCGGAAAAAGTGCTGAAACAATGCTAGAATAGACCATAAAAAATGTTGTATATTATCAGAGAAAGGACGGTGTGATAATGTTTCGATTTGTAATGAATGATCTGTTACAGTGGAAAGAGAAGAAAAAAAGGAAACCATGGATGGTAAATATACCACTATATGCGGTATGTAATTTATAAAATTTGGTTTGAAGGAGCAACACTATATGAAGTATTTATATTTGCATGGACTAGGACAAAAACCAGACAGTTGGAATAGAGTAATAAAAGAAACGAAGGTATCGGAAAGTAGTGTCGAATTGAGTTTGGCAGAGATGTTAGAAGGAAAATCTGCTACATATAAGGAATTATATTCGGCATTCTCATCAGAATGTGATAAGGAGAACGATGAAATTGTCTTATGTGGGCTTTCTCTAGGCGCTGTTTTGGCACTTAATTATGCGATAGACCACCCAGATAAAGTAAAGGCACTCGTATTAATTGCAGCACAATATAAAATGCCAAAAAAATTATTGAAAGTTCAGAATATGCTGTTCCATCTTATGCCGAATTCGGTATTCAGTAAAATGGGTTTCAAAAAAGCAGATGTCATCAGCCTGTGCGGGACGATGGCTGAATTGGATTTCAGTGACTCCCTGCATAAGGTGTCTTGTCCGGTATTGCTCATTTGTGGAGAGAAGGACACTGCAAACAAAAAAACTTCGAAAGAACTTTGCCATTATTTGAACAACGCCTGTTTCCATGAACTTGCGAAAACAGGTCATGAAGCGAACATAGAAGCTCCGGAAGAGTTGGCGATTGTGTTGCAGAGATTTTATGATAATATCAGATAAAATTCAGTGGTGCGCCCAGACAAGGGCATGTGGTGATGTGAATTTATGGAGGAAGATATGGACTGGTTAAATGTATTCGGACTGATAATGATTGCAGTTATTATGATACCCAATATTATTTTTGCAGTTAGATGCAAAGATGGATTTGAAAACAAATGGAGCAATAAATTTGTTGAGGTTGCAGAACAGATAGGAAGGTTTGGCTGCTTTGGTTTTATGATAATTAACATTCCTGGAACATGGTTCGGGTGGTGGTCTGACGAAGCATTTGCCATATACCTTATTGTGGATACGATATTAATAGTGTTGTATTGTGCAATTTGGATAATTTGCTTTAAGAAGAGCAGCATATTCAGAGCACTGGCACTATCTGTTATTCCTTCAGTTTTGTTCTTGTTTAGTGGAATTATGAGCCGGTCAATTCTGTTGCTTATCGCAGCAATATTGTTTGCACCAAGCCATATTCTGCTTTCGTATAAGAACGCAAAATGATATTGGTTAAATTCCATTTTATCTTTTGTTTGGAGGTGTTTATTTTGAACAATGTAATCAAAAAAATATGCTTGGTAATACTAGGGCTTCTGCAAGGAACGCTTGGTAGTTACTTAGCATTACTGGGGTGGGCGTTTGCTTTTCCTGAAACTTCTCCCGGCACAAAAGATTATGTAGAGGATATGTCTTTTGTACCATTTGGATATTTTATTATGTTCGCATGGGTAGTGGAAGTTTAAAAGAAACATCAAAGAATAATTATATAGGTAGACAGCCAGTATTATTACCGCATATTTCAGCGCATACATTCAGACATACAGGCTGTACAAGAATGGCAGAAGCTGGAATTGATATAAAGGTATTACAAAGAATTATGGGACATAGTGATATATCAATTACAATGGACGTATATAACCATGTTAATGATGACAGAATACAGAATGAGCTTGAAAAGCTGGAGAGCATGATGGCTGTATAATAACTATATGAAGTTTCTACAAAGCAAAATGAGGGAGAATGAGTAAATACATTCTCCCTTGAATTATGTAACAATGTTTGAAAATATGTAAATCGTATGTAAACAAGTCTAAAATCATATTCTAGGTGCTTGAAAAGTCAAGTATTCACACATTTTTCACAAAAAGTTAGCACTCACCTCTTGACAGTGCTAACAGCTAGGTGTATAACATAGTCAAAGATAAGGAAAGGGATTAGAAAGAAGAGAAAGAATCCCGAAAGTTTATCTTGATAATTATTTTGAAAGTAACAGTAAACAAAAAGTCTAAGTGCCTTGGGACTTCATAAGAAGCCACAATTTCCGACACTTGTTTGAGATTGAAAGGAGAAATGACTTATGTTACCTAGTATTTTTGGAGAAGATTTATTTGATGATTGGATGAATGACTATTTCCCATTTGGAAAGGATTTTGACAAGGAGTTCAGTAAAGCGTTAGCACCTACCGAGCGTGCGCTGTATGGCAAGCATGCAAAGAACATGATGAAGACCGATGTCCGTGAGACAGATGATTCATATGAAGTAGATATGGATCTCCCAGGATTCAAGAAAGATGAAGTAAAGGTTCAGCTTGCTGATGGTTACCTGACAATTGAGGCTGCAAAGGGTCTGGATAAGGATGAGAAGGACAAGAAGAGCGGCAAGTATATCAGGCGTGAGCGTTATGCCGGCAGCATGAGCAGGAGCTTCTATGTCGGTGAAGGAGTTACCCAGGAAGACATTCATGCAAAGTATGAACATGGCGTACTGAAACTGTCGATTCCTAAGAAGGAAGAGCAGAAGAAAGTAGAGAAGAGTAATTACATCGCAATCGAATAATGTAAGAAATGCGTGATTACTTAATAACAGATGACTAATATTCGTAGAGCCCTCCGTGTATCTGCAAGGTGCAGGTATGCGGGGGGCTCTTTTGCGTTCTGCAATTAGATGTAAATGAGCATTGTGCCAGTGAAGGCGAAAAAATATTACAGTTATTTTGGGCTGGAATATCTCTAAAAATGTTGAAATGATATTTGATTTATTTGATAATAGTGATTGAGACTGTTGAGGGAGGACAAGCGGTGAAACGTTATTCAATAAAGGGGGATTTATATGTTCGATTTTCAGCAAATGTATAGAGAAAAGCTGCGTACACCAGAGGCTGCAGTGGAGTGTGTCAAGGATGGAGACTGGGTCGATTACACATCGTCCCTTGGAAAACCTGTACTACTTGACAGGGCACTGGCAAAGCGGAGAGATGAGCTGCACGATGTGAAGATCAGGGGCAATCTGATGGCTGGCCCTATAGAGGTTGCAGAGTGCGATGACAGTCAGGAGCATTTTGTGTATCATAGCTGGCACTGTTCGCAGTACGAGAGAAAGCTGTGCGATGAGGGCAAATGCTATTATATACCGATGGTGTTCCACAACAATGCGGCTTACTATGAGTATTTCCTCCATGTAAATGTGGTCATGGTGTCGGTGGGACCTATGGACAAGCATGGCTATTTTAACTTCTCGGTAAATACCGGTGTGGCTGCCCCTATTGCCAGGAAGGCGGATATCGTGATAGTTGAGGTGAATGAGCACATGCCTAAGATACGCGGCGGATATGATGAATGTATTCATATATCGGATGTGGACATGATCGTGGAGGGGGAGCATGAACCATTTGCTGATGTGAAAACACAGGCACCGCGGGAGGTTGACCGGAAGATAGCGGAGCTGCTTATTCCGTATATTGTGGACGGTTCAACGCTGCAGCTCGGTATCGGAGGAATGCCAAATGCGGTGGGTGAGATGCTGGCTCAGTCGGATCTCAAGGATCTCGCCATGCACACGGAGCTCTGCTCGGATGCATATCTAGCCCTGTACAAGGCGGGCAAGCTGACAAATAAATACAAGAACATAGATCGTGGAAAAGGCGTATTTGGCTGTGCCATAGGTTCAAATGAGCTGTATGAGTGGCTGGACGACAATCCGGGAATCGCCGCATATCCACTTGAGTATGTGAACAGGCCATATGTCATATCGCAGATAGACAATATGGTATCCATAAACAGCTGCGTGGCTGTGGATCTGTACGGACAGGTTGCGGCGGAGAGCAGTGGTTCACGCCAGATCAGCGGAACCGGCGGACAGCTCGATTTCCTGATAGGAGCATCGGGCTCCCGTGGCGGCAAGGCGTTTATCTGCATGAGTTCCACCCACACCGACAGGAATGGAGTGAAACATTCCAGAGTAAAGCCACAGTTCAACGGAGATATCATCACCTCGCCGAGAAGTCAGGTGTATTTCCTGGCGACAGAGTACGGCGTGATAAATCTTGAAGGACGTTCCACATGGGAGAGAGCGGAGGCACTGATATCCATAGCACATCCTGATTTCCGGGACATGCTGATAAAGGAGGCCCAGGAGAGAAAGATCTGGCGGAGGTCGAATAAGAGATAGCAGAGTCAAATGGCAGATTGGTAAGTGCCTTGATAAACGGTATAAGCAATGTTAAAATAAAGCGTAATAGGAAAGTATATTAACGAATATGCCATATAATAAATTTCATGATTTATTGGTGTGATGGAAAGGAGACCGGGCATGGGAAGATTTGTCAATCCGACAGGCAGTGCATTTCAGGATGTGCTCAATTCAAGGATATATGTTGATAAGACAGAATTGCTTGCATATACAAATCAGGTGATAGACACAACTTCAAAGTTTATATGTAACAGCCGTCCGAGAAGATTTGGCAAATCCATAACAGCAGATATGTTGACAGCATATTATAGCAAAGGCTTTGATTCTGCCCGGATGTTTTCTTCTCTGAAAATAGGACAGCACGAGGATTTTCAGAAATACCTGAATAAATATGATGTGCTTCATTTTGATATACAGTGGTGCATGGAACCAGCTGGGGGAGCTGGTAAAGTTATCTCATATATAACAGAGAATACCATAGAGGAACTTAGAGAATATTACGCAGAGATTATTCCTGAAAACGCAGATTCCCTTGCAGATGTACTCTCATGTATAAATGCTGCTACAGGAAAGAAATTCGTAATCATTATCGATGAGTGGGATGTGCTTATCCGTGATCAAGCACAGAATCAGGTTGTCCAGAATGAATATATAAGTTTTCTTCGTGGGCTTTTCAAGGGAAGTGAACCCTCAAAATTTATACATTTGGCGTATCTTACGGGAATACTTCCTATAAAAAAGGTAAAAACTCAGTCAGCACTTAATAATTTTGATGAATTCACCATGTTGGATGCAGGGGAACTTGCTCCGTATGTTGGCTTTACCGAGGAAGAGGTAAAAGCTTTATGTGAAAATTACGGTCGGGATTTTACAAAGGTGAAATGCTGGTATGATGGTTACAGGCTGGATGGATATGAAGTCTACAATCCCAAGGCTGTTGTGAGTATTATGTTAAAGGATCGGTTCAAAAGCTACTGGTCTCAGACAGGTTCGTATGATGCGATAGTGCCACTAATCAATATGAACTTTGATGGGCTCAGGACGGCGATAATAGAGATGCTTTCAGGAAATGCTGTTGAAGTTGATGTATCATCGTTTCAGAATGATACGGTGAGCTTTGCCAATAAAGATGATGTGATAACGTATCTGATCCATCTTGGATATCTTGGATATGATCAGGAAAAGTGTACGGCATTTGTGCCAAATGAGGAGATACGGCAGGAGCTTACCAATGCAACGAAGAGAAAAACATGGGATGAATTGATAGTGTTTCAGAGACAGTCAAAGAGGCTTCTTGATGCAACGCTTGACAAGGAGGCAGACACTGTAGCGGAACAGATAGAAAAGATTCATATGGAGTATGCATCGGCGATAGAGTACCATGATGAGAATTCTCTAAGCAGTGTTTTAGCGATAGGATACTTAAGCTCAATGCAATATTATTTCAAGCCTGTAAGAGAACTTCCTGCAGGCCGTGGATTTGCAGATTTTGTATTTCTGCCAAAGCCTGAATATGTGCAGGACTATCCGGTTCTTTTAGTTGAGTTGAAATGGAACAAGTCGGCACATACAGCGATAGATCAGATAAAAGACAGGAATTATCCAAGCTCCCTGCTTGAGTATACGGGCAATATACTTTTAGTAGGAATAAACTATGATAAAAAGACTAAGAAACACGAGTGTGTTATAGAGGAATATTCTAAGTAGAACGTTAAAATAAAGTTTTTGTAAATAAAGTCAGTCATATATCTGCGGAGTGCAGAGATGTGGCTGACTTTTGTACGTTATTGGTATTGCTATTGCGATTGAGAATTAAGGTTACAAATGATAGAATGAAAAATGTCTTTATTGATAAGAAAAAAAGATGAAATGGAGAATAAAATGGGAAGGCTATTTGACATAGACATAAAGGACTACGAAGCGGGCTATAAGGTATATCGTAGACCATCGGCACGAGGAATCATTTTGCATGGAGACATGATAGCACTTGTCTACAGTGAGCGGGAACACTATTACAAATTTCCGGGCGGAGGTATTCACGAGGGAGAGGATAAAAAGGCGGCACTTGTCCGTGAGGTCCGCGAGGAGACCGGGCTTGTGGTCATCCCTGATAGCATAAGAGAATTTGGAAGTGTACTTCGAAGACAGAAGAGTGATAAATCGGAGAATACGATATTTGAGCAGGAGAACTTCTATTATATATGTGATGTAGAAAATACAAATAAAGGCCAGGAGCTTGATGAGTATGAGCGTGAGGCGGGATTTGTGCTAAGAGTCTTGCCAATTGATGAGGCGATACGTGCAAATGACGAGTATCACAGTGAGAACTATTTTGATGAGGTTATGATAAAGAGGGAGCTGCGTGTTCTTCAGATGGTGAAGAAACAGATGGAAAATTAAAAATTTTTTCTCGGAAAGTGTAATTTGATAAAACAGAAAGGTAGTATATGTATGAGGAAGTTAAAAGACAAAAGATCTTTAACAGATAACTTCCAGGATTCGATATATATATGCGAGGGTAATGGACAAATGAACGATCAGCTGATAATTGAACTGTTTTTTAAAAGGTGTGAGGAGGCAATTACTGCTACTTCCGAGAAATATGGAAAATTATGCAAATCAATATCTGACAGGATATTGAAGAACAATGAGGATGCGGAGGAGTGTGTCAGCGATACATATCTGACACTCTGGGAAACAATCCCACCGGAGGAACCGGATCCATTTGTGGCATACATTTGCAAGATAGTGAGGAATCTGTCACTCAAGCGATACAGACATAATACCGCAGAGAAGAGAAATTCCTACTACGACGCATCTCTGGATGAGATATCAGAGTGCGTGGCGGCATGCGGAGAGGTGGACGAACGGATCACTGCCCAGGAACTTACAGACAGATTAAATAAATTTCTGGAAGGGCTTAAGGAAGTGGACAGGGTTATGTTTGTCAAGAAGTACTGGTTTTGCATGGACAGTCCGGAGATAGCGGAGGAAATGTCTCTGAGTACCAATTATGTAAATGTGCATTTGCACAGGACAAGGGAGAAACTGAAACAGTATCTTGTAAAGGAGAATTGGTATGAAGAAAGAATTGGTTGAGGAAGCGCTTACTAATATAGATGACAGGTACATAGAGGAGGCGCTTACATATAAGAAGAGTAAGATAATAAATTTCCCGAGAACGACAAGCAAGCTGGTAAAGGCTGCCACAGTGACGCTGGCTGTGCTGGCGGTTGGATCGGCAACAGTATATGCCGGGGCAAAGGTGTATAAAAAGGTGACATTTACCGACAACAGCATGATAATGGGAAATCCAGATCTGGTTGATGAGGAGGATCTGGAATATGAAGACGCGGATATAGATGATGTGGCGACTGATCAGAGCTATTGGGACGGAGTAGAGAGTCTTGGAACTGTGCGGGGAGATGATTCTGTGAAGTGGGCATTGAAGCACGATGAGCTTGTTCAGGGGGATCATTATACGAGGTACACCTACTACAATTATAAGGATGCAGCTGAGGATGCCGGGATGAGTGTGTGGTTTGATCCATTCCCCGGTGAGTTGACAAGTGCGGAATATTCGTATTGTCTCTATGACGATGGTGAAAACAATGAGTATAAAAGCATATTTGTAAATGCGACTTACAATGGACATGGTTTTTCTATAATGCAGGATAAGAGAGCAGCATTTGTGAAAGATGAGGATATATATTTCAGAGTTGTCATGGAAAACGTTCAAAATGAGAGGACTTACACCAACAAAAATGGAGATGTGTTTACTCTGGCTGATGAGGTGAGAGAGGATAATAGTGATAGGAAAATTGTTATGACTCACACAATAGTAACAGACAGTGGCAACCTCGGAGATTTTTCCTTTGATGATATGCCAGAAGAGGATATACATTACATATTGGATCAGATTAAGCTTCAAAAATAATAAAAAATTTTTTTAAAACTGTAATTTTAAATGAAAAAAAGGAAGTATATTGTTGAAGAGGCGCGTAAAATGTTCGCCTCTAGGAAAGGGAGGAAAAAACATATGCGTTCAGAGGCAAATAACAAAGGTGACAACGGAGTATTGAAGGATGTGAATACTACTGACGAGAAGGGGGCAGAGAAGGCAGCAAAGAAATTTAACAAGAAGAAACTGCGTAACATTGTAATTGTGTGTGCGATTCTGGCACTGTGTGTGGCATTCGTCTGCCCAAGATCCCTGGGAAGTGGGCTGAGTGTGGATGATGATTTTTCTGCACATTTTGAAATTGAAGGTGTGGAGAAAGATAAGAATGAGAATGTAGCTTATCCGGTTACGGAGACTACAGAAGAAAAGGTGCTCACTACAGAACAGAAAGAAAAGGTTTTAGAGCTGCTTGATAAGCATCCATATTACAGAACTATAGGTACTGTTTTGGCGAAAGGCTCAATGAAGGATGAATACAAGACAGTAAAACTAAAAGTATACGATGCCGAGACTAATACACTCACAAGGTATTTATCAATAGGCGAAGGCGGACAGATGTTGTATGAGGGCCATACATACAGGATGTGGAGAGCAGAGCAGTTCTACAATGAAATGGAAGAGATATTGAATGAATAGAATGTGCAGAATGCGCAGGAGTAAGGCTTGATATAGGGAGGAATACTTACAATGAAAAAGACAAAGTTGATGGCACTTCTGCTGGCGGCTTCCATGGCGCTGACCGCCTGTGGAAATGATGGAGGAACACAGAAAGCTGGTGTATTTGCCAGTACAAAGATTGCGGATCGGGTGGCAGTAGGATTGTCTGTATATGCATCTGACGAGGCGTATGTTAAGGAGATGGCGAACTTAGTAAATCAGATGGATTATACAAAGGCTGATTATTCAGATGTGCCAGATGTTGAATACTTCGATTTTGTAGTTCAATTCATTATAGACGTGGATGATGTGCTGGATGCAGCTGATAAAACTATAGCTTTTATTAATGATGAGTATTGCTCTGCTGATGCTGATAGGGGAGATGAGTACTATGAGATTACGTGTACAGATGACACTGTATATAAAAGACTGCGGCAGCTTGCCATTGGAGTGAAAGGTCAGGATCTTGGAGATTATGAGAAACAGATAAAAGCTGGAGCAATGACGGATGTGACGGAGTCTGGTAATGATAATGTACAACTTGACACGGAAAATCCTAATTATAAGGAGTGGGCTAAAGGAATCTGCAGCAATATAGCTTCTGTGCCGGATATAGGCAAAGTTATTTTGTACATGAATAATTATAAGGAACATAGCTGTGGATATAGGATCGACAATGTCACAGAGGATGATTTCAATCGATTGGTTGAGAAATATGAAAGTGAAGGTTTCAACAAAGATGTGATCAAGGTTGATGATGGATTCTTTGCCTACTCTGAAAGCTCCACGTATGATTATATCTCAATTAGAAGAGTAAACAGAAACATAGAGATCACGCTGGGCGGTGATATAGACCTGGCAGGAACTGTTACTGCAAGATGGGAGGACTCAAGCCGGGCTGAATATCTTCCAAAGCCTGAATTTGGAGATTGCTATCTGACACGTGATCAGATAGGATATTATCTGCCGTATCCAGCTATAGTAAGTGATGCTGTTTCAGAGTATGTAGTTTACAATGCTGATAAAAAAGATGCAGAAGAGTACATAGAGATATGTAAGCAAAATGGATATACAGTTTCAGATCCAGATGATTATTATGATGAGTCTGGAGAAATATATTGGACGGGATATTCTGTCGATGGCAAGAAATATGTTGAGGTAATATGCGAAACAGGGACCAATTATTTGACTATATGTTTGGGGGAAGAATAGACTGGAGGTAATTATGGGAGCAGATAACTTGAATAAGAAAGAGATTAAGGATATTCCATATGTGGATCCTGAGACCAAGGTAAAATATGGTATGAAGTGGCATAATTTCCTTTGTATTTTTTTGTATATTTCGGCTGCATTTTCACTGCTTATGGGTTTTATATATTTTATAGGAAAGGGAGAATATCAGTGGCTATATGATTTTGGAATTGAGTCTGGTGTATTCACATATAGCAAAATGGTAACATATATTGTGGGCATAATTTCATTCATTTCTGCGCCGCTTGCATTGGCTGCAAGACACAAACTGGCAAAGCTGCAGAAAAATGGTCCGCTTATATTCTATATTTATCTGGTAGTTAGCTGTGCAGGAAATATTTTGTATATATGGGTTGCTGTGGAGATATACAAAAGACTTAATTTGAGATTTCAGGATGTTTTCTCAATGAAATTAAGTATTGCTGAGATAGTGGTCTTAGTTGTATTTGTGCTTCTCAATATGCTCTATTACCACAACAGAAAGGTGTACTTTGTGAATGGACGACCAGAAGATAATTGAATTATTTTTGAAAAGGTGTGAGGAGGCAATAACGGATGCTTCCGAGAAATATGGGAAATGTCTCTGAGTACCAACTATGTGAATGTACATTTGCACAGAACAAGGGAAAGACTGAAACAGTATCTTGTAAAGGAGAACTGGCATGAAGAAAGAATTGGTTGAGAAAGCACTTACCAATATAGATGACAAATATATAGAGGAAGCTCTTAATTACAAGAAGAAAAAAGTCGTGAAATTCCCAGATCATAGCAGCAGACTTATCAAGGCGGCTACAGTGACTTTGGCTGTTCTGGTGGTAGGATCGGCGTCTGTCTATGCGGGATCAACAGTTTTTAGAAAAGTGGTTTTCACTGATCACTCAATGTCGATGGCGGTATCCAACAATGTGACCGAAGATAGTGAATTGGACGATGAATATATAGATGATGATGACATTTCCTGGGATGATATTGAGAATCTGGAGCCTGTGCAGGGCGATGATTCAGTTAAGTGGGTTTCAAAGTATGATCAGCTATATGGAGATTATGTTACAACATTTTATCAATACGAAAGCTATGAGGATGCAGCGGCGGATGCTGGAATGGATCTGTGGTTTGATCCGCTGCCAGGTGAAGTTACCAATGTAGAGTATGTATATAGTCTTGATAGTGGATATGCAGAAAGATTTATAACTATTGATGGTGAATACAAGGGGTATGACTATTTCATAGAGGAGAACAGAGCATCTGGAGAACTTAACGATGACTTTGTACATAAAGTTACGCTTGAAAATGTCCAGAATGAGCGTACTTATACGAATGTAAAAGGACAAACGTTCACTCTTGCTGATGAGATCACCGACTATGACGGGTACGATGAAGATGGAAATCTGGATAAGGTACAGAGAGTTAAGACTACCACACTCATACTATATGGCAATCACTGGGGAGATATAACATTCTGGGATATGCCTGACAAGTACATCCATCGTATACTTGACCAGATTACGCTGGAAAATAACAGGAATTAAGAATGTCAAAGAAATATACAATAGCAAAATGGAGTAGACCGGGCAGAGTGATCTGTCCGGTTTTTCCTTTTGAAGCATAGGAAAATATTATTTAAAAACATGCACTGATATTGTAATATACAATAAAAAAGAAAAAACGGGATTTTATCAGGCATGAATAAGAAAAATATAAGATCAAACAGAAAAAAATATATAAAGTCAGCGATTGTTTTACTTATTGTTATTGCGCTGCTTTTGTTCTGCAGCTATCAGAACAGGCACCTGGAGACAACGTATTATACTTATAAGGCAGAGCATCTTGACGCAGAGTTCGATGGTTATCGGATAGTCCAGATATCGGATCTGCACAATGCAAAGTTTGGTAAGGATAATCAGAAACTGGTGGACAGGATAAGAGAATGTGAACCTGATATGATTGTCCTGACCGGAGACCTTGTGGACTCAAATCATACAAATGTAGACCGCGCAGTCCAATTTGTGGATGAGATCGTGAAAATATGTCCGGTATACTATGTCACAGGCAACCATGAATATTGGCTGGAGGCTTCTGAGTATGACGAGCTTATGTCTGGACTTGCTGATGCAGGGGTGGTTATCCTGGATGATCAGGTTGTGGAGATATCCAGGGGTGATGCGAAATTCAGGCTGGTCGGATTGGACGATAGAAGCCTTTCTGATGGTACACTTGGGACGTTGCTGAATGATCAAGCTGGACAGAAGGAAGAGACCGCTGATAATGAAAACTCTGAGAAAAAAGAATTCACAGTAGTCCTTGCACATGAGCCACAATACCTCGCAAGGTATGCCGGCATTGGTGTTGATCTCGTGCTTTCCGGACATGCCCACGGCGGACAGTTCAGACTGCCATTTGTCGGCGGGATAGTGACGCCGGATCAGGGATTTTTCCCGGAATACACAGCAGGGGAATACTATATGGACAGCACAGAGATGATAGTCAGTCGCGGCCTTGGCAACAGTGTGATACCTGTGAGGTTGTTTAACTATCCGGAGATCGTGTGCGTGGAGCTGGTGGGGAAGTAGAGGAGTTGTTTCGTGGCTAAATTATGTAAGTGGACTTAAAGGTTTTATATTTTCACTAAAATGGTTATATTAGGGTGAAAATATAAAAAAATATCACCTGCAATAGAAAAAGTCTCAAAAAGATACAAAAATTTGCAACCGTGTATCTTTTCGAGACTTTTTTGCACATAAGTGATAATTTTGTGTTCTAGTATCAGCGAAGAAGTTGGAGCTATCTCAGCCTTTCGTCCACTTCAACCTTGAAAGGAAGCTTGCTTAGGATGTCATGTTCAAGATCAATACCAGGGTACACTTCAATGAGCTTAAGTCCCTTTTCAGTGAGCTCAAATACGCATCGTTCTGTGACGTATATAACCCTCTGTCCATTTGCCAGCGCGCGCTTTCCAGAGAAGCTGATGCTTCTGACATTGTTTACGAACTTAGGAATGCTTCCCTCGTTTTTGATGGTCACGATGCCGTCGTTGTCCTCCACGGCAAGCCCCTTCGTGTCAAATGTAAGACAGAATACAACGGTTGCTGTCTTGGCGGTGATGTTTGCAAAACCGCCTACACCGGCAAATGCGCCAGGACCCTTGTGGGCGTTTACATTTCCAAACCTGTCAACCTCGATTCCGCCCATGAAACAGATATCAAGACCGCCGTTGTTGTAGAGGTCAAACTGGTTTGCCATGTCATAGATGGAGTCCGCGCCAATGACAGCGCCGAACACCTTGCCCGATGCAGGAAATCCGCCTACACCACCGGATTCTACGGTCAGGGTTATCTTGTCCAGAATACCGTTCTCTCTGGCATACTTGGATACAGTCTCCGGAATTCCAACACCTATGTTGACTATATCGTCAGGTTTCAATTCCAGAGCAGCTCTTCTTCCGATGATCTCTGCGCTTGTATTGACAACATTCTTTGTCTTGGTACGGCCGGAAAGCATCTCAGCCCAGTCCTGCCACTGTGAATATGGAATCTCAAAACTTCCTGTCAGGGATTCGTATGATGCGTGTCTTGGCTCCGGCGGTATCTCAACGATAGCGTCAACCAGACACCCCGGAATGATGGTGTTGTGCGGTCTTGATGGCCTTGCCACAAGTCTGTCAACCTGCACGATGACCTTTCCACCATTTGCCTTTACAGCCTGACAGATGGACAGCGCATCTCCTGCGGTAAACAGATCTTCAAATGAGATGTTGCCCTTGCGGTCGGCAGCAGTTCCCTTGATGATAGCCACGTTGATAAGCGGCAGCTTGTAGTAGAGGAATTCCTCACCGTCCAGCTCAACGTATTTAACAAGTGAGTCGTCCTTTGATATGTTGTTGATTCCCGGTCCCTCAAGTCTCGGATCGACAAATATATCCAGCCCGACCTTGGAGAGTGCTCCCGGAAGTCCGCCTGCCTGCGCACGAATTGCGTGTGAGATACAGCCGAGTGGGAGATTGTATGCCTCAAATCTGTCCTCAAGGACAAGCTTCTTGGTGCTGTACATGGCACCGAAATGTCCACAGATGATCTTGTCAACGGCGCCGTCTCTTATGTATCCCTCTGCCGCCTTGTTCTCATCCCACGCACCAAAGCCCGCGCTTGATATAGCGGTGAGGTGCTTCGGCGAACCTGTCCTCTGGTATCTCTTATATAATGCCTCATGAAGCTCAATTGGAGTATCTATGCCGAGAAATGAGTTGAGCGCAATCACATCTCCGTCATTTATAAGATCCATTGCCTCGTCGGCTGTCATTATCTGGTACATTTGTCTAACCTCGTATCTGTAGAATCCTTTGCTGAATTTTAGTCAGTCACTTGTTATTTTTATCTTTTGAGGCTGAGATGTCAAGAAGATTATTAAGGGGAATGAGGATATTGGGGTAGAAAAATTCGACTTATCCTAAAAAGATAAAAAATTTTCTTTTTTCTGCCGGAAAATGCGCAAAGGATACAGAAAATCGAAAGTTTGTATCTTTTCGAAGATTTTTATTAAATAAGTGAAAATTTTATGGACAGAAGAGTTGGATTAAGTCAAAAAGAAAAAAATAAAAACGTCAGATAAATATAAGCAATGAATTTTTGCATATATCTAGCTGACATTTTTAGTTCCCTAATCAGGATACTTGATCAGATCGTACATTTTACCATAAGCGCCCATATCGCGTACGCCCTCAAGCTCCATGCCGAGATGCATGTATTTGTCGCACTTTGACTTGGCATCCGTCTCAAGGATGACTGGAACGCGTAATCTGTTTCCTTCAGAGAAAGCCATGTCCAGAACTTTTCTCATGTATCCCTGTCCCTGGTATTGTTCGCGGACGCAGACCATGCCGACGAATATAAAATCTTTCTTCTCTTTCTTCATTCGATCTTGAAGAGATCTGCCTCCCTTGGACAGAGCTTTTCCCATGCGGATCATCTCTTTGAGGCTCATGTTGTGAAACAGAGCTTTGAGGATAGCCATGCCCGCCTTGAGATTCATTTTTTGTCCCGGCAGGGTGTAGGCGATATACCCCTCGCCGCGTTCGCTGGTCGCGTAGAGCATTTGTCCCTCAAATGCCATACGGACATAGCCGGCTATGTAATTTGCCACGGCCTCTTTGCTGCTGTAGAACACTCCCATACCTGTTTCCTGCCCATAGTCGTAATATCCAAACGCATGGCCGATATCCTCGGCTGCCTGCGCATCCCATTTTGTTATCTTCATAGCATTTTCTCCGTTCGATAATTATATTGTAGTTTCTAATTTGATTTACACGGTTAGATATATCTAACTACAATCATATTATCATATATAGAGTGAAAATGAAACTATTATCTCATTCAGGATGACATGATAGAAATATATGAGGATATGAATGATGCCGATGTCATAGTGTTTGCATATGGAACCTTTGCATATGGAACGCTATTACTGAAACAATACATTTGTATTGAATTAGCATAAATTAAGTATTATAATTTATAAAGAAGCGATGAGGTTGCATATTATTAATACTAGGAGGTGCATGAGAATGGCGAGCACAATACAGGTAAGGGTAGACAATGAACTTAAGTCAAAATCAGATAAATTATTTCATGATCTTGGAACAGATACTACGACAGCTATAAGAATTTTTCTTACCCAGGCAGTTGCAAATAATGGATTTCCATTTGAGATAAAAAGGGTTGTTACAGATCCATATGTGGCAATGACAGAGGAACAGATGATAGACAAACTGGCGAAGTCAAGACAACATGCTGAAAAAGGTGAATGTCGTGATGCTGATGTTGTGATAGATGATATGAGGAAGAAGTATGACTTATGAGGTAGTTTTGACAAAAGATGCGGAGAATGATTTGGATAATTTTATTCAATATCTCTTATTTGAAAAACATAGTAAACAGGCTGCGGCAAATGTTCTTCAGGATTTTGAGAATACGAAGAGAAGTTTGGAAAAAATTGCTCCAAGTTTGAAACTATGTGATAATCTGCGTTTGAGAAAACTGGGATATAGAAGAATTAATTTTGAAAGACATAGATATTTTATGTTATATCGAATAGAAGGAGAACGAGTGATAGTAGATAATATATTTCACGAATTACAGGATTTTGAGGGGAAAATGATATAGAACAATCTGTAGAGAGATGAACATTAAAGAGTGGGAAGCATATGATATGCTTCCCACTTTTTATGTGTATTGTAGATTTTGTAAAACTACCCCCAAAATGTCAATATTGAGAAGATATTCCTTC
Source organism: uncultured Coprococcus sp. (assembly GCA_934247115.1). GTDB lineage: Bacteria > Bacillota > Clostridia > Lachnospirales > Lachnospiraceae > Coprococcus. Next base: position 34,590 of record CAKQIY010000005.1, on the reverse strand, counting down.
AAAAAAATCATCGAAAGAAATTCCATAGATCTCTTTTAGCGCAACAAGTTCAGAGATGCGGATGTTGTATGTTCCGCATTCTATCTGGGCATATACGCTTCTGGAAATATCAATATTTTTCAATTGGAGTTTTGCAACAATTGCCTCCTGTGTATATCCGTGAGCTTTTCGGATTTTCCTGAGATTATCACCAAATGATGGATTGAGTTTAATTTTTTGATTCATGACATATTTCCTTTGCAATGTATAAATTGCAAAAAAACAAAAAATCATAAAAAAAAATTCGTAGAGTGCAATACTCTACGAAAATCTGAAGAAGGAGATAACGCATGAGAAATGAAAAGGATTCCATGGGGATGAGTGAGAGTGACAGACAAGAACTTATATCCAGATTTGTCGATGAACTTCCTGTGCTTCGCGTAAAGCTTGGTATGTCACAGGATGAACTCAGCAGCATGAGATAAAAGGACATACTTCTTCCCGTCACACAGGTGGAGATACACCACGATCACATATCTGGGGGTCAGTTCCCCTCTGGTAATTAAAATTGGGATATAAGCAGACATGAATGCTGTCTGCATGAGAGAATATAGACCGGCACAGTCGAGAAGCTCTTCGAAGCCTTTGACATTTTGTCTGCTCCTGGTAAGCTGTTCACCGGTTCTTACATTGTAGACTATATTTGCTTCTATGATCCGATTTGCATCAGGGGTCTTTATGTCCCCGCTTTCAAGGGATGACTCGGCATGGTATTCTGAAAGCTGAGTGCTCTCAGCATTTGCAGTATGACCAGTATGGGAAATACATGAATGGTCAGAATGTGAGCATACGCACAAAAAGGAGAGAATGATTATCAGGATAAAAGCTATGAACTTTTTTCTTCCGTCGTTTATCCTCGGCATGGCTGTCAGCTCCTTTTTGCTAATATCACCCACAATATATCCAATTGGGAAAATGGTGTCAATGAATCGCGGGGGAATTGGGTGTATCTGAACCGTATCTTTGCCGAGGGGAAGTACGCTTTTTCGGTTAATATGCGAGTACCTAATCTGTACAAAAACAAATTTCCTTCTTAGAAGAGTTGACCTGATATTGACATAGACAGCTTCACACAATCTTCACAAAAAATTAGCACTCACCTCTTGACATTGCTAGCATAGAGGACTATAACATAGTCAAAGATAAGAAAAGGATAGCACAACCGGTGGTGCAGATGACCGTTCGGCATATGTACTGCAGATTTCTGTTATATAACATTTTAGGGAAACAGAAAGGAAGTGTTCAAAATGGATAAAAACCCAAAGCATCCATTGAAGAAAAAGAAAGCAGTTCAGAAGGTATATGCAACAGCAAATCATAACGCTGTAGCAGCTGAAGAACCAGCTACACCAAAGTCAAAAAAGCATAAGTAGTGATATGAGACGAAAGTCCCCCGTATCTGCACGAGGCAGGTATGGGGGATTTTTTTATGTTATATGGGGATTTATACGGCTACATATCCGCGATTTATAAAAAATATCCGCAATATATCGGTTATACTTTGATATATTGCGGATAATATTGTATAATATGCGTAATAAGGAGATATAGTATATAGAGGTGATGTTTGCCAGGATGTTGTCAGATGATTGGAGATGTGAAAATGAAAAGTTGTAAGCAGATAGCGCGGGAGTGGAATTTGTCAGAACGGACTATAAATGATCTGTGTAAAAAAGGCAAGATAAGTGGCGCGATAAAAAGTGGAAGAAGATGGCAGATCCCAGATAATGCGGTAAGACCAGTGGATGGCAGAGTTTCCAATAGAAGGTATATAAAGAAAAAAGATACTTGTGAAAAGAAATCATTACCAATTGGTATTTCAGATTATGTAAGGGCACAGTCGGAGTATTATTATGTTGATAAAACTATGATGATAAAGGAGTTTCTAGACAGAAAACCGCTGGTATCATTATTTACCAGACCCAGGAGATTTGGAAAAACTTTAAACATGGATATGTTAAGAGTGTTTTTTGAGATATCAGAGGATGACACCTCCAGATATTTTAAGGATAAAGCAATCTGGAAGTGCGGTGAAGAATACCAATCTCATCAGGGAAAATATCCTGTTATATTTCTTACTTTTAAAGATGTGAAATTCGATACATGGGAAGCTACAATTGGAAAGATAAGAGGGCTTGTCCAGGAGGAGTATGGAAGGCATCAGGAGATTATAGACAGTGATAAGATATCGGTCTACGAAAAAAAATACTTTGAAAAAATGCTCGATGGAACGGCAAATGAGGTAGAACTTACGTCTGCACTTGATAAATTGTCCAAAATGCTGGATGCTTATTATGGTAAAGCACCTGTAATCATTATTGATGAATACGATACGCCGATACAGGAGGGGTACGCAAAGGACTTTTATGAAGAGATTATAGGATTTATGAGAAATTTCTTTTCGGGAGCATTTAAGGATAATAAGAATCTTTCATTTGGCTTTCTGACAGGTATTCTTAGGATTGCGCAGGAAAGTATATTTAGTGGACTTAACAATCTTACTGTCAATTCTGTTATGGATGATGAGTATGACAGGTATTTTGGATTTACCAGTGAAGAAGTAGAAACTATGCTCGGGTATTATGGTGTGCCTGAAAAGAAAGCAGAACTCGCGGAATGGTATGATGGATATTTGTTTGGAAACGAAGAAATATATAATCCTTGGTCGGTTATCAATTATATTTCCAGAGACTGTAAACCTCAGGCGTATTGGGTAAATACTGGAAAAAATGAAATACTTGACGATGTTTTGAAAAACGCCACAGATGATATTTCTGAAAGTTTATATTCATTATTACAGGGGAAAAGGGTCATTGCGAAAATCGATCAGAATGTTGTATACAGATCACTGGCAGAGGATCCGGCAAATATCTACAGTTTGTTGTTGGTGGCAGGATATTTGAAGACTCCCCAAAAAGAACTCCAGGCAGACGGCTCATATCTATGTGAGGTGTCTATTCCGAACAAAGAGATAGCGGCGGTCTATAAAAGCGAAATTCTGTCACATTTGCTGGAGGTCGGTGCAATCACCCGGACAACTGCTAATAAAATAGCTGAAAGTCTGTATGTCAATGATTTCGTTAAATTGGAGCATGCAATAGCTGAGTATATGGATGAAGCAATAAGCTTTTATGATGCTGGGGCGGAAGGATTCTATCACGGATTAGTTCTAGGGCTTATAGCTATGATGGATAATCAGTATAAGATCAAATCCAACCGGGAGTCAGGTGATGGAAGATATGACATATGTATGTTCCCAAGGGGTGAAAGATATCCAGGTATAATAATGGAACTTAAGTGGAAGAAGAATCTGGGAAAAGATGCGCTTGACAAATTGGCCGATGAAGCTCTGGCTCAGATTAGTGGCAGAAGGTATGATGTTCAGATGACAAGGGATGGAATCAAAAACATATTGAAGATAGGCATAGCTTTTTCAGGGAAAAGCGTATGTGTGGAAAGCGAAAACAGTAATATATCTATATAGAAAGGGTGGTGCAGGATGAGTTACGTAGAATTTCGTGATGTAAAGAAAGTATACAAGACAGGAGAGGTGGAGATCAATGCTCTCCGTGATGTGGATTTTGAGATAGAAAAGGGAGAGTTCTGTGTCATAGTCGGAGCCTCCGGTGCTGGCAAGACTACTATCTTGAATATACTTGGTGGTATGGACACTCTGACAAGCGGCAGTGTGAAGCTGGATGGCAGAGAGATATCAACTTTGAATAAGAAGCAGCTCACGGCATACAGAAGGTATGATGTGGGATTCGTGTTCCAGTTCTACAATCTGGTACAGAACCTCACAGCACTTGAGAATGTGGAGCTTGCGGCACAGATCTGCAAGGAGCCGCTGGATGCTGCGACAGTTCTGAAGCAGGTGGGACTTGAGGACCGTATGGCAAACTTCCCGGCACAGCTCTCAGGTGGTGAGCAGCAGAGAGTTGCCATAGCGAGGGCGCTTGCAAAGAATCCAAAGCTTCTGCTCTGTGATGAGCCGACCGGAGCTCTGGATTACAACACAGGCAAGGCTGTGTTGAAGCTCCTTCAGGATACATGCAGAAATACGGGAACGACAGTTATAGTCATAACGCATAATCAGGCACTCACAGCCATGGCGGACAGAGTCATCACGGTTAAGAGTGGAACTGTGGAGAAAGTGGTTATGAATGATAACATCAGGAACGTTGAGGATCTGGAATGGTAGGTGGCCTATGAAATCAATGATGAGACGCACGACATTTCGTGAGATAAAAAATACATTTGGAAGATTTGCAGCCATCATGGCGATCATAGCCTTGGGCGTGGGATTTTTCTCGGGGCTCAAGATGACGAAGCCGGATATGATGAATACCATATCGAACTTCCTTGACAAGGGAAATTTCTATGATCTGCATCTTCTGTCAACTCTGGGATACACGGATGATGACGTGGATTCATTTGCCGGGGAGAAGGATGTGCTGTACGCTGAGGGCGGTTACAGTCTGGATGTCCTATACAAGAACCAGGGCGAAAATGACAGGGTGTTGAAGACTATGTCAGTCCCGGAAAACATCAATAAACTGAGTCTTGTGGATGGACGCATGCCGGAAAAGGATGATGAATGTGTTGTAGATGCCAAGATGGACAGTATAAAGATTGGCGATGTCATAGAGGTGGCAGATGACGATGCAGCAGAAGGTGAGGGCAGCAGTACACAGGATATCCTTAAGGTGAAGAAATTCACCGTTGTCGGAACTGTCAACTCCCCTCTTTATATTAATTTTGAAAGAGGCACCACAACCCTTGGAAATGGTAAGATCGCGGGCTTTGTATATGTCAGCCCTGAAGCATTTGACAGTGAATGCTACACCGATGTATACGTGAAATTTGACAGAGAGTTTGATCTGTATGCCGATGAGTATGAAGACTATATAGACGACAGGAAAGACGAATGGGAGTCAATATGCAAGACCAGTGTGTTAGACAGGTATAAGGATATCCTCATGGCAAAGGGTATGACGGAGGATATGGTGAAGGACATAACGCTGGATGATGCAGATGGTGTGAACTATTACATACTCGGCAGGGAGACGAATATCGGATATGTCTGCTTTGAGAGTGATTCAGACATAGTGAATGGAGTTGCAAAGGTATTCCCGGTATTCTTCATATTGGTTGCCGTTCTCGTGTGTATGACTACCATGAACAGGATGGTTGAGGAGCAGCGATCTATGATAGGCATGCTGAAGGCTCTCGGCTATGGCAAGGCGGCGATCATGGGAAAATATATGATCTATTCGGGGACTGCGGCGGTGGTAGGATGTGCAGGTGGATATCTTATAGGTACATATGTATTCCCGGAGGTTATCTGGTATGCGTATAATATGATGTATATACATCTGCCGCTTGTGAGAACCACAGACTGGACGCTGGTTATTGGTGTGCTGGCAGCTTCTCTTCTGTGCACTGTTGGCACAACCTGGTTTTCCTGCAGATACGAGCTTTCTGAGACTGCGGCAAGCCTTATGAGGCCTAAGGCTCCGAAACCTGGCAAGAGGGTGTTCCTTGAGCATATCCCATTTATATGGAAGAAACTGAAATTTCTGAGAAAGGTAAGTGTCAGAAATGTATTCAGATATAAGAAACGTTTTTTCATGATGATAATAGGAATAAGCGGCTGTACTGCGCTGCTGCTCACAGGTTTTGGAATAAATGATTCCATAAGCGGATTTGCGGACAATCAGTATGGGGAGATACAGGTCGGAGATGGAGTGATAACGCTGAATACATCGATTGCGGGTGATGGAGAAGATGAACGCTTCAGTAGTCTGAAAGACCGGCTGGAGAATGATACATCCTGCTATGATCTCGTCAGTGAATCTAGCTGGGATCTGGTGTGTGACGGAGGCGTAAAGTCCGTGAACATGGTCATCATGGAAGAACCTGAGCACGTTGACAGGTATATGAAATTTGCGGACAAAGACGGTGCGGAGATAGAATATCCGGGCAAAGGAGAAGCTGTGATCAATACTGCGCTGGCAGAACAGTACGACCTCAAAACGGGCGATGTAATAACGGTCAGAGACAGTGAGATGAAAGAGATAAGAGTCTCCATATCAGGCATATTCAGGAATCATGTATACAACTATGTGTATATCTCACCTGAAACATATGAGGATCAGATGGGGGAGGCACCTCAATACAAATCGGTGTATTTCAATCTTGAGGAAGGCGCAGATTCGCACGAGATATCTGCTGATCTCATGGGTGATGCAGAAACCGCATCAGTGACTATCAACAAGGATATGAAGAACAGGATATCCAAGATGATGGAGAGTCTGAATTATATAGTAATTGTAGTTATACTCTCGGCGGGTGCTCTTGCATTTATCGTTCTCTACAACCTGACAAATATCAATATCACAGAGCGCCTCAGGGAGATAGCGACCATAAAGGTTCTGGGATTTTTCAAAAACGAGACTTCGGCTTATGTGTTCAGGGAGAACAGAGTCCTGACGACATTTGGAATCGCTGTGGGACTTGTGCTTGGAGTGTTTTTACATGCATTTGTCATAGGGCAGATCAAGGTGGATATGGTCGCATTTGATACATATATAGCACCGATGAGCTATGTGTACAGTATAGTGTTGACTTTTGTGTTCAATTTCCTTGTCAACAGAGTCATGTCAGTCAAGCTTGATAAGATAAATATGGCGGAATCGCTTAAGTCGGTGGAGTAGGATGAAATCGCAGAGAGTGGAAAGGGATAGAAATGAAAAAAGGGGTTAATATAGAGTCTGTAGCTGTACCTGTCCGTGCTGAGGCAATGTTTGACAGACTGACTGCAGCGGAGCAGAACGGTAATCTGCTGGAGGTTATGGATGCTGAGTTTGGAAAGCCGCTGTCCATGCCGGCGGTCTGGGCCTGCAGGTCATTTTTCTATAAATTAGATGAAAAGGATTATGAGGGTAGATACCCGCTTATAAGTGTCAGGGCTCTTATAGAGTCACTGGCGGGAAATCTGGCTGAGGCAAAACGATATACGGACATGCTGACGGTGCAGCCGGAGGGGGAACCTGCAGATGATGGAATGAGGCGCAGGTTTATATTGTTATCGACAGAGCTGGTCATGCCGTATATAAGCGGAGCACAGTTCGTCCGGACAGTCCGGACCATTGAGGCAATGAAGCTTCCTCCAATACAGAGTCTGACTATATCTGCCTGCAGCCCAAGCATAATAAATGGATTCCGGGATTTCTGTATATACGGACCGCTGATCGAGAAGAACAGGCACCGTATAACGGCGTCGATAAAAAGCCTGTATGGAACCAGTGGCAAGGGCGTCTATGAGACAGCTCTCGCAGAGTGGTATTATCAGAATGATAGATGCTTTGATGCACTTCTCCTTGTCGCCGGAACCATACCGCTGCTCGAGGCGGAGGACGATGCCAGATGTCTGTTTGTGGCCATGGCTCTTCAGATGAAGATACTTCTCATGAACGGGCAGAGCGATGCGGCGGAGCCACTTGTGTCAAAGATCAGGGCGAAGATAGAGAAGATGGGCGGAGAGGAACCTATATCGAGCCTTAATGCTTTGTCGTGCAGGGCATCCATGTATGATGGCCGCATGGAACGGGTGGAGAAGTGGCTTGAGGATGAAGCTCCGGATGAGAATGAAGAGATATACATGATGAACATTTATGCATATCTCACCAAGATAAGGTGTTACATAGTGACCGGCAAGAGCATGCTGGCGGTGGTGCTGGTGAAGCGGCTGCTGCACATATTACAAGGCGGACGCAGGTATATGGATTCTTGTGAGTGCTATATGCTGTCTGCACTGATATGTTACCGCGAGGGCAGAAAAGAACAGTTTATAGAGGAATTCGACACCGCGGTGAAGATCGCAAGACACAGAAAGCTGTACAGGATACTGGGAGATGAGGGCAATTGTATGGTATCTATGATGCGGGAGTATCAGGCTGAGAAGGGACATGATGAATTTACTGACAGAGTCGTGGAGATCGCAGAGAAGGTGGGACAGCAGTTCCCGGATTATCTCAAGGCGCCGCATGAGTATTTTGATGAGCTGACAGCAAGTGAGAAATCTGTTTTGACGCTCATAGCCACAGGCAGGACAAATGATGAGATCGCGGATATGCTTGGTAGAAATATTGGTACTGTCAAGTTCCACAGTGCCATGATATACAAAAAGCTTGGTGTGAGGAACAGGCAGCAGGCGGTGAACAGGGCCAGAGAGCTTGGAATACTATAAAAAATTATTATGAATACCGGACAGATCGTTATATGTAATCTGCCCGGTATTTTTTATGGTTTGACATAAGGTTTGGGTTTTGGTTTGCGAAAAATGTGGTTTTCAGCTAACTTAAGTGGGCTGGACTGGGGAAAGCACACAATTTATACTTTTATATGACATAAAAATATGCTGTATAAAGCGAAAAAAGGGAAAGGAGAAATTAATGAGAAAAGGACGTTTTTTAAAGGCGATCTACGCGGTGTTCATGTGTGTCCTGATCATGACTGTGTCTGCGGTCGTGACGACGCTGCATGTGCCACAGGTAAATGCGGCGGAGAAAGTATACTGGAGCGAGATCGCCGTGTCTGGAGCTGACACCGAAGGGGAGGCGAAAAATCAGCTCACAAGGAATGGCTTTACGGTCTGCAACTATGACATGAACAAGGATGCAGGCGGTAAGTATATCTATATTGGTTACAAAACCACGACGGATTATATGGAGGCGATCAAATCGGTTGCAGCCATAAATTCATCAACTGTGCCTACGGGATATACCGGGGCTACAGTGGTCAGCGGCAATGGTGATCTGAATCAGAACAGCAGGGGAGATTATATATATCTGGTATACACAACTGATGAGAATAGTGAAAAATCAGCAGTAAGTGGATGCCAGCTCGGACCATCAGTTCCGCAATCCGGACGTGTAAAAAATCTGACCAATGGTGCTACACAGGATTTCAACAGTGGAGCAGGCGGAGAATATATCTATATGTATCTCCAGATGACGGTGCACACACATACATGGAAGAAGGCAGGAGTGGTGTCGAGACCTACATGTACGGATGCCGGAATCAATCTTGAGAAGTGTGAGTCATGTTCTGCCGAGAGGAGAACAGCCACTGAGGCGGTTGGACACACATGGGACAAGGGTGTGGTGACAAAGCAGCCAACGGCCACGACAAAGGGAATCATCAAGTACACATGTACAGTGTGCAAGGCGACAAAGACGGCAAGCATTGACAGCACCGGTACTGTGGGTGATGATGTGGCAGATCCCGACAGACCTGCCCAGTCGTATGAGAGCGACATGTATAAGGAGCTTGGATTTACTCTGAAAAACAGCGATACAGATGCGGTGTCGGGCAACCCTTACACGAGCGGTATAGGTGCGACTGCGAATCTGAACAAGATATCAGAGCTTGTTATAACAGGTAAGGCGGATTCGAGCAGCAAGACCTGGTATGATTTCTATAACAGGGATCTTAAGGATCACAGCGATGGTTCAGGAATGAATATGGGCTGGTACGATGGCAACAAGGTTGGAAGCACCAGCGGATATGGTGATCATTCACTTAAGCAGGCGGCTGCAGACCAGAAGGAGAGCTGGTCCTACAGCGTGAGCGATGGCGCAGACTGCTATGCAAGCTCAAGAATGGCTGCCCTGGATCTTGACGGTGATGGTTATGAAGATACCATAGCAGAGATCGGAGTGCACTGGGGAGGAGCTACTGCGGAGCTGCATTTCCTCGATGCCAGAACAGGAAAGAAGTATTCATACAGGGAGTCATATTCTCTCGGCTTTGACAGTCTTAACGTAAAGGAGATCGGTGCATATGCCGTTCTTGTATCGGGTGACTTCGATGGTGACGGCTGTGATGAGGTTGCAGTGTATAAGCCGTCCAGGGAATATGTTGTGACAGATGGTTCATATGGATACAACAAATCCGTGGTTCAGGTGTACAAGCCATCACTTGACGGAGGGGACATCTCGGTTAAGGTGATAGCAAGTGATGTGATAGATAAGGGATGCAGAACGGATAGTTCAAAGTCGACACCGGTCATAATGGACCTTGAGGCTGAGGACATGGATGGCGATGGCAAAGCCGAGCTTTTGGCTGCATCGTCATTCCCGAACAAAGGAGACAGAAAGCAGCTCCACAGCGATGGTTCATTTTTCGGAATATTCAGCGTTGGAGATGGGGAGTTCAAGGAGCTGTATTCGAGACGACTTGCATTCAAGAACGATGAGTACGGAATAAAGAACAGTGCAACATATAACAAGTCTACCATGCAGGCCATGAACTTCTGCGGAATAACTGTGGGAGATATGGACAACGACGGCTACAAGGAGATCGTGGTAGGTGGATATGCGGTTGACGGTTCAGATGGTTATTCCATCAGAGGCATTATAGATGTTGTGATGTTCGGCTACAGAGATGGTGCTTACAAGGCTCTGTATGGTGGTATTCCTTACAACCTTTCACCTCTCGGTTATATAGCAGATCATACATATTATGACGATTACCTTCAGGAGCCGGTGGCGATCAAGGCATTTGCAGGAAGAGGTTCATCCTTCGGCGATGTACTTTATCTGGAGGGAAGAACTTATACATTTGACACGGCAGGGCTTACGACACCGAATCTGAATACGTATTTCAACGGCGGAAATGGCGGATCATACGAGATCACGCCGAAGACCAGCAGTGTGACCAAGCTGGCGTCACAGTATGCATGGAACGATGACAATGGTTACACGGATGTCAGGATCGGCGGTACAGAGATGACGAATGTCTGGATATCAGAGGTCGTAGCGGGCAACTTTAACGGCAACTCAGCCGGACAGGAGCAGGTTATCGCAGTTATCTGTATGAAGAGAGAGTCGGGAAATGGTTACTGGTATGATCTGTCCGCGCTATCCAGACTGAATGTTGGAAATGGCAGTGGTTCATATACCAGACTTTACGAGCGTAATATGGTGGATAATTCAGGTATGTGGAATGGTTATATTTCACTCTGCCCTGTCGACTATGACGATGACGGAATGATAGTCAGATACGACGGAAGCGACAGATACTACAGTGATCCAAATGTTGTCGCAGTTCTGCAGGCTGCACCTTATTTCTCAGATCTTGCGACTGTGGATGAGAACTATTCCACAAATGGAAGTACAACATATGGATTATCACATGAGACCGGCACCGCGGATTCAGCGGGAGTCAGCGTGTCAGCGGGAGTTATAACAGGTTATGAAAATGACTGCAGCGTTCTTGGAATCACGGATGCGGCAGGTGTGGATATGGAATTGTCTGCAACGGTCAACGCAGGCTTCGAGGAGGAGTTTGGAGAGGCGAGAGAGGCGTCGATCCAGTATTCGGGTGATGCGGAGAACAACAATGTGGTTCTCGCCATGACACCTTATACGAGATACAGATACTGGACATACGTAAAACCATATGATATTCCGGCAGAATCGGAATACAAGGCTATAGAGAATGGAATAAAGGAAGCCCTTGAAAAGTACGATATGGCTCTGCTTGACGAGGATTACGATATGGCTTCTTATTATTTCAACCAGTACAAGAATTACGTGAGTGAAAAGACGGCGTTTGACAATCTTCTTAAGACAAAGACGGACAAGATAGTCTACGGTGAGATAGAGGATGGAAGATTTGTAGAAAAGACAAAGGTAGTGACGGTAGATTTCGGAACCCATATAGATGGCTACTGGACACCATATTATGTATGCGTGCCGGAGACCCCTAGAATGAGTATGATCAGCGTGGAGAAGTATGATGAGATCGCGAGACAGAGAGGCCTTGAGGAGATCGACGGCAATCTGCTCAGAAATACTCCGGGAGATCCGTACACATATCCTTCAGGCTCAGGTCAGTATGATGAGTTCGACGGCGGTGAGGTCATCGGCGATGTGTCAGGAAGTGGCGACAACTTTGTGAACGTGGGAACAGGAAGAGGTTCGATCACACAGAGCATCACCAAGACTGAGAGCACAAGCAAGACATTTACATATGGAACATCTGTAGACTTTTCTTACGTTGCCAAGGCTGCGGGAGTCAAGATAGGCTTCAGCATGGGAACCGAGATAAGTGGTGGATGCACATGGTCAACGGTGGATGGAGCTTCATTTGAAGGAACGGTAGCATGTTCACCATCTGATGCGTATTCATTCAGTTGGAGATTCGGAATGTGGGATGCGGAGCTGAATGGCAGTCCTTGTAAGATGCTGGGCTACCTCGTAAAGGATACCAAGTCACCACCGGCGCTTCCGAAGAATTTCCAGGTGGCACAGACGACAGATGATTCTGTGACGCTCACATGGGACAAACCGACCAGAATGGATGGAGTGAGAGGATATGTCATCGATATAGTAGAAGACAATGGGGACAGGATAAATCTTGAGCCTAGACCGGGTTCACTTCAGACCATGTACACGGTAAATGACCTCGCACCTGCGACGGTGTACACGTTTGAAATCAGGTCAGTTGGAGCAGGAGAGGAAGGCAGCAATAATATTGCCTGCGTATACAGCGAGGCTGTTGTGGGTAAGACAAAATACAGATCTGGTGATAATGCGCCAAAGATAACGACACAGCCGTCGGATGCCAGCGTGTTTGCCGGTGATCTGGCTGAGTTTGGAATAAATGTAGAGGCGATGGCAGGCAGCAAGAAGGAGGTCAGATACCAGTGGCAGTATCTTGACGATGATCAGGATATGTGGAACGACGTGGAGCTCGACTCGGCGGTGACGGATACACTGGCTGTTCCGGCTGTCACAGATGACATGAACGGCAGACAGTACAGATGCGTGGTATCACAGGAGAGCCAGGGAATAACGAGAGCAATCATATCAGACACGGCAAAGCTGCTCATACTTGACAAGCTGCCGACGGTCACAACTCTTGCAAAGCTTTCGGATGAGAGCGGAGAACTGGACGGCGCACTTGAACTCACGGCAAATGTAAGCAGTGTGGCACAGGTACCTGTGGGAAATGTAACATTTGTCATGGTGAACACAAGTACAGGCCAGGTAGAGGAGGCTACTGAGAAGCTCAGCTCAGGCGTGGCAAAGACATCATGGACACCGGCTTCGGCAGGTGTGTACAGGATAGCAGCCGAGTATTCCTCACAGTCTTCAAAGCTTGCGGACAGCCAGTCCACAGGTCAGAAGTATGTGGTCAAGGGAAATGTCCAGGAGGATATCTACTCTATAGATGTTCCTGCAAAGGTTACCTACGGAGACAAGGCAGAACTGAAGGCAGAGAGAACATACAGTGATGAGAATGGAGTTCTTGCAACCGAGACTGTAAGTGCACAGTGGAAGGTTACGGAAGCAGATTCAGAGGATGGAACAACTCTTGAGGGCGACGAGTGGAACGTGACACAGACGCCTGGAAGCGTGACTGTTGAGGCACTCATACTTGCAGATGGCAAGGAGTACAGGATAGCCCAGAAGGTCGTGATCGAAAAGGCTGTTGTAAATGTGTCAGCCCAGAAACTCCAGATATACAGCGAGGAGTTTGATGGAAATGTTACAGACATTGCAGAGATCACCGTGGATGGCGCAAATGCAGATGATGTAGACAGTATAAAGAATCTCTTCACATCTTACGTAAAGGTGAATGAAATGAAGTATGATGACTTCTTCATGCCGATAGTAGGAAAGTACACAGTGTATGTAAAGACATCAGTGCCTCAGAACGACGAGGAGAAGATGTTATATGAGGAGCTCAACTCAAAGTACAGATTTGTGGTGAGCAATTCAGAGCTGTCATTTGTGAGATCGACAAATGATGAGATCGTGTCGATAAAGAAATCGAGTGATCTGGAGACAGCGCATATCAGATTTGCAGAGATTGTGAAGCTCCTTCCGGAATATGTGTCAGTGAATACAAAGTATCACTCATATACAAAGGTTCCCGTTGTATGGGATACGGCGGATATGAAGGCAAATTATTCATTTGCAAATGTGAAAGCTGCAGAGTTTAAAGTGAGGGGAGATATAGATATATCTGGCTGTGAAAAGCTTGAGGCTGGTTCAGTGAAAACCACTTACATAACAGTCAGGATCAGGGCACATGAGCACAGTTATGATGTTGTGAAGTATACATGGAGCAGCGATTATACGAAGTGTACAGCTGTTGCAAGCTGTTCTGATTTTGCAGGTCACAAGGTGACGGAGACTGTTGGTACGACATATAAGACGATTCAGGCACCGACGGTAAAGAAGACGGGTACAGGACAGTACACTGCCAGATTCAAAAACGCGCGCTTCAGGACACAGACGCGCAAGGTGACTGAGAAGTATATTGCAGCTCCGGCGAAGCTGACTGTGAAGAAGGCTTCAAAGTCATCCATAAAACTCACCTGGACAAAGGTGTCAGGCGCATATGGATATGAGGTATATTACAAGACTGGAAATGGCGCATACAAAAAGTACAAGGCAGTGAATTATAAGACACTTACATGCACCCTTACAAAGCTGAAAAATAATCAGACATACAGCTTCAAGGTGAGGGCCGTTGGAAAGAACAATCTGACTCACAGCTCATTTACAAAGCCGGGAACTGTCAACATGAGCAAGAAGCTGTCTATCGACGAGCTGAAGCTTAAGAAGAGCGGAGCGAGCATCAAAAAGGGACAGACCGTGGCTGCGGCTGTCGTAGTTCCTAAGGGCAAGACAGCAGGACAGATAAAGTCCAGGACATACAGCATAGGCAATAAGAGGATATGTACGATCTCCAAGACCGGAAAGGTGAAAGCCTTGAAGAAGGGAACGACATATGCATATGTCAAGGTGATGCTCAAGAATGGAGATAAGAAAACATTCAAGATGAAGATCACAGTAAAATAAATCCGTTTGCCAATACTGATAATAAGTCTGGAAAAACGTAAATTGTTGTTGTATGATGTCCTTAATCAGATCATAGCGCACGGATCATCACACATACGGCTTAAGGTGTGGAGTGGTGGTCTGTGCATGACAGATATACAAGGAGGATTACAACGTGAACTTTTTGGAAGAGAGAATTATGAAGGACGGAATAGTTAAGGAGGGCAACGTGCTCAAGGTGGACAGCTTCCTTAACCACCAGATGGATATCCGTCTGTTTGACCAGATAGGTGAGGAGTTCAAGAAGAGATTTGAAGGAACTGAGATCAACAAGATACTCACCATAGAGGCATCAGGAATAGGAATTGCATGTGTTGTGGCGAGACATTTTGACGTGCCAGTTGTATTTGCGAAGAAGTCAAAGAGTATCAACATAGAGGGTGATGTGTATGTGGCGGAGGTTGAGTCATTCACACACAAGTGCAAGAATCAGGTCATCGTATCCAAGAAGTTTATCAATCCTGAGGATAAGATCCTTATTATAGATGACTTCCTTGCAAATGGATGTGCCCTTCAGGGACTTATCTCTATAGTTAAGTCAGCGGGCGCAAGCGTTGAGGGTATCGGAATCGCAGTTGAGAAGGGCTTCCAGACGGGCGGACAGGTTATCAGGAATCTTGGTTATCACCTTGAGTCACTTGCCATCGTCGACAGCATGGACGCCACAACCGGTAAGATCATGTTTAGGGAGCAGTAGAATAAAGGCAAGCAGCACAAAATTATCACACATAAGAAAAACAGGCAAATAGATACAATATATACATAATTGTATTTAGTTGCCTGTTTTTGGTTTTGCTGGCCATTACTAGCCGTTTGGTTAGTGTACATATGGAAGCTGGCAATCTATAATTAAAAGGAACACTAAACAACAAGTGTAAATTGACCGGGTGACTCAGATGCTCATACGCCACAGATATATGTGAGCTCTGCAGCCACCCAAAAATTTATCACTGACAATGAAAGAAAGGGGAAATTTAATATGAGAAAGAGGGCGATAAGCTGGGCACTGGCGGCCAGTATGCTCTTGTCAATGTTCTCAGGGCTAAGCCTGCCGGTAACGGCGAAGGCGGCGGCCAGTTCATCTGACAACAAGGTGGCAACCAGGGACATTGATGAGAATACCTATAAATCCCTTAAGCTTGATCTTAAAGTGGATGAGGATGAGGCACCTGTGCCATATGACACTGGCAGTACAGTGCAGCTCAGGAAGGTCAGCGAGGTGTATGCTGCGGCGAATGGAATAGACGACAATGTCTATACTGTCAGAAATGGATTTGACAGAATAAATAGTGATAAAAACAGAACGCCGGATGTATCTGATGGTGGCGGGAATCTGGATGGAGCTTATGAGTACTATAATATCAGTGGTGAGGTTGAAACCGGGAAAGGTGGAACTATAGGAAGTAAGATCAGCTCCAACAGGGGCAACAGCATGAAGACTGCGTATAATAGTTTCAGCGGTATCTATGCCACAAGCGTTGCATTTGATGCGGGTGATGCGGGCGATGCGGACGCGGGAAAAGATAATTATATCGCTGAGCTTCGTGCCTATGGTGATAAAAGTACGACCAAATATAATAACGTAACCTATAAAGGTAAGATACAGCTAGAGATCTTCAAGATCAACTCAGATGGAGAGAGAATAGCAGTTGGAAAATATACACCTTCATATAACGCCAGCAGCTTCATAACAGGCTCGCATATGGCCTACTTCGGAAGAAGATATGTCCAGGAGCTGGATGCCATGTTTGAGGTGGAGAAGGCAGATATAAACGGTGATGGAAAAGACGATATATTCGTATATACAGGAGAATATGTTGATGAGAACGGTATCAGAAAGGCTCTTGTTGACGTGTATATTGGTGAGGGAAAAGGTGCGTTTCATAAGGGAGAACAGCTTAAGATTGCCGCTGGAGAGGCATCAAAATATGGCGGTGGCGACACCTGGCATCAGACGATATACAAGATTCCGGTAGTGGGGCTTGCATCAGGAGATCTGGACAGAAATGGTGATGATGAGCTGGCGGTGACTGTGTCTGCATCCGTGGGAAGCTCAGACTTGGCAAACCAGTCCTTCCTCTCTGTTTACAATTTTGATGGTGGGATAAAGGCGTATCCGGGACTTGAGCATGAAGCCTTAAAGGGCGGCGCAACAGGTATGGCGTCGGCCAATTGTACCTTTGGCGATTTTATGCTTCCGGACGGAAGTGTGGCTGTCACCACTATCGTGACTGCGGGCTATGAGGCACAGGACAGTTCTGTCAACGGAAAAGCGGCCTACAGATATTTCTATATAAACCCGGTTAATGGGAAGGTAGTGAAGTCAGGTTTCATGACTCATGAACTTGGTTCAAAGAGCAGTAAGATATTTAATTCTTACAGTTCAAATGATTCTAATACCAGATTCAGACCTGTATATGCACCGTTTCCTCTTGCCTGTGCAGATCTTGAGGGGGTCAATGGCTCTGCACATTCGGACAGCATTCTCTTTGGAGGTGAGATATATAGTTTCAAAGCTGACGAAGGAATTAATGAGGAGATAGGCAGCATAAGCCTCTGCTCGAGTCAGGTAAAACCAAAGAATGACAGTAAGGGTAAAGAACAGATATGGATTGGAGAGGTATCAGCAGGATGTATTGACACTGATCCAGAGGCAGTCAGATACAGGGAGAGCTTTATTTGTGTTGTAGGAACTCACAGAGATGGCGAGGTCAACAGCTCAGAGGACTACTATTGGATGGATATAGCAACCTTCTCTAAGGTGGATGGCAGTGCTTACAGCTCACAGGAGGGTGTAATAGCAGGATCAAATAGGAGAAATGATACATACGGAACATTTATATCACTCTGCCTTCCGGATATAGATGATGACTCTGTTAGGCTTCAATTCGACAGCAAATATGTGATATACACCAATCCGGAGGTGTATGCGATACTTCAGGCAAGTCCGTATTTCAAGGATGCAAATGAAGCTTATGATTACGTGAATAATGGGGGAACATCTTTCTCCACGAGCAAAGGCAGTTCAACCTCTAACGGTGGAAGCATAACCCAGAAGGTTGGAGTGTATACGTCGACGGAGGTGTCCCTCTTTGGAAGTGCCGAGATGGAGGCTGAGACCTCTATAGGTGCAGGCTATGAGTACAACAAGTCAAAGTCTGTGGAATATGAGGTTCAGTACAATGCCGCAGGTGGTGGTGAAGACCAGGTGGTAATGTATTGCATGAAGTATATGTACTATGTGTATGACATGTACAATCCAAAGACCGGCAATTGGGATCAGCTCGTTCTGCCGGTGCCTATGGGAATTTCTACATCTGTAATAGATGTGGACGATTATGATGAGATAGCGGAGCGGACGAATGGACTCACAAAGATACGCGATAATATTCTTAAGAGCAGAGCTGGATATCCGGAGACTTATCCGGGTGCAGTCCAGGGCAGACGTTTATATACATACTCAGGAAATTGGGCAAGCTCAACATCAAGCAGCGGAGCTGATATAACCCAGACGATCAGCACGGAAGAAGAGGAAGAGCACACGATAACAGCTTCTCTTGAGATAAACCTCAAGGTTGGAGGCGGAGGCGGTTTCCTTGGAAATAGCACAAAGGTTGGTGTTACCAGCAGCACGGAGGCTGGTTACAGTCATACTGAAAGCACTACAAAGGGAATGAGCTTCTCAGGAACGGTAGACAATGTCCCGAAGGATTGCCCGGATTATTTATTTGACTGGAAGCTTATGGTAGGTGAGACCAATATCACATCATCAAACTGCCCTACATATATTGTGGGCTATGACGTGAGAAATGTAGACAGACCGCCATATATGCCTATGGATCTTTCGGTTAAGAATGCGACTAAGAACAGCATAAGCCTTTCATGGGAGGCATCGGAGAAGGTTGCTTATTATGAGATATACATGGTGGATGCTGCCGGAAATTATAACCATAAGGCTACAGTGCCATATACAGTAACTGATTATGAGGTGAAGGAACTTGTACCAAACAGAACATATACATTTTCAGTAAGATCTGTAGATGCTATCGGTGCAAAGAGTATATACAGCCCGTCAGTTTCTGCATCCACACTTCAGAACAGTGCCAACTTTAAGGTGACGAAGGATCCTCAGGATACGAGCACATACTCAGGTGGAACGGCTGAATTCTCCGCAGGTGGACAGTATGAGGATGAGAACGGAAACAGAAAAAATGTAGGCTACAGCTGGCAGACCAACGAAGACGGATACTGGAGTACCATCGCAAAGGGTGGTTCAGCAGCGAGTCTGAAGCTGACAGGTGTAAATGAAGATATGGACGGTGTTCAGTACAGATGCAGAGTTTACTATAATGATGTGTCCCTGTATACCAAGCCGGCTACACTGACAGTTGACAAGGCACCTAGTGTATCCTATCTGGAATTGTACAACGTAACAAAAGGGGAGAGCGTGCCAAATGAGAGTGTTGTCTTTGCCGGTGGAACCATACCTCAAAGCAAGGAAGAGACTGTCCAGTATAGTCAGGGAGTATTTTTTGCAAGCTCTGGAACAGAGTATACCCTTCTGACAGATGGAACAAGATACATATGGAAGACTGGTAATGGCAAATATTATGGATTTAATGGAACGATCAATAAAGATGCCAATGGCAATGTTCCAGAGGGAACCAGCTTCACAAGCTCTAATGTTAAATCTACTGAGCTGTCTACAGAAAAGTCAGATTATAAGGCAACTATTGAGATAGCAACGGTAAATGGAGGCTCAACAACTATAACCAGCAAGAGCTATCCGCTTACGAAGGCAGATGTAGCTGAGGGTGAGACTGTTTCATATACATATGAAGGAATCACATACAACAAGATAGACACTAAGTGGACAGAGAGTGGCAGCAAGTACAACTTCTACCTGTTGAAGGATGAAAAAGGTTCAAATAGCCTGTACTGTTACACAAATGCAGCTGACAACAAAGTTATCGGTGTATGCTCAATGTCATACAATACTTCAGTTATGGTCGACTCCGGCACAAAGGTGGCGGTGTCATCCCTGAAGCCTATGACAAAGACTGCATCATACAAGAGGACAGTTATAGAGCCCGACAAGAAGGTTACCGGTGAGACAATAAAGCTTACCTGCTACGCAGAGTCAGAAGCAGGAGAGAAGCTTGAAGGAAACGTGGCATTCTATGTAGATGGGCCTAACTTTGAGATCATCAATGCAGAATACAAAGATGGCAAGTATACAGCAGACTGGATCCCACAGGGTGAGGGAACATATAAGGTATATGCATGCTACAATGGTAACGACAAGTACAATGAGAGCTACACCAGCCAGATGACCATCTATACATCATATAAGGAACGTCAGATGGTTTCTCTTGACTCGGAGAGCAGTGTTCAGTATGGTGACTCTGTTAATATGAGATTTATAAAGGTTGAGTCAGAAACCGGAGCATTATCCAATATCACAGAGGTGAACGGAACAACATATAAGGTATACAAGAGCCAGAATGGACAGTATAGCGAAGCGGATGCAGGAACCTACAGCTTTAGCAATGGAAGCTTTGTTCCAAAGGCAACAGGAAACTTTGTCATCAAGGCTGAAAATGGTGGAAATATTGCCACTAAGAGTATCTGGGTATCCAAGGCTGATCTTTATATAACTGCCAAGGATACAGAAAAGGGTATCAACGACTCAGACAGATCCTGTGAAGATGCAGATGTGACAGGGCTTAAGTCTTGGGACAGCGGATATATGCCTGAACGTGATAAGGACTATGTCATCTCATCGGCCGGTGTTACAGCACAGGAACAGGGAACCTACGATATAACAAATAATATCCTGATGGATAAAAATGATAAGTACACAGCGAATATGGATTATCTTGATGACAGATACAATATGAAATTTGTAAATGCCAAGTATAAGCTCGTAGGAAATGTGTACACTGTAGCGGGTGGTACTTCAAGTACCCATGGATCAATTGCAATTAAATATAAGACAAACAAGGATGCAGTCACAGACAGCCTTCTGGTTGAAAGTGGAACAAAGCTTCCTGAGAACGCAGATGTCACATTTGACGCATCACCTGCAAAGGGATATCAGGTTAAAGAGTGGACACTGAATGGTAAGAAGGTTACAAATAGTGCCGGAGAAGTATCCGGAAACGGAACCTACACAGGTTCACAGTTAGAGATTGATACTCTTACCAAGGATATATCTGTAGTTGTAGGCTTTGAGCCTGTATATCATTCACTCAGTTTTGAACCGGATAATCCTGACAACGGAAGTCTGTCAGCAAAGTATATAACAAATGGTGTGGCTGGAAAAGCATTTGGCTCAGGTGGAAATATTCATGTAGAGCAGACGGTGAGAATTACAGCTTCTCCAAAGAACGGATATACGCTTGATCATTGGACGGTTATCGGAGAGGACGGAGTTGAGAGAACCGTTAAGGCTGATGACCAGATTACAAACTATACAGGACTTTCATATGATGCAAAGGAGATCAGTGAGAACACAGTTATCACAGCATACTTTGCTGAAGCCGAAGATTTTGCGATAAGCGTTTCGCCTGTTGTCGCAGGCAGCGATGGAACAACTACCGCAGCTACCGGCGTTGATGTCATGGTTACTGCGGACAGAGATGGAGACGTTACGGTTATTGAGAAGAATGAGGCCGGAAAGTATGAAATCAAGAGAGGCGATAATGTAACTATTGAGGTTACAGTTCCATCTGGACTCCTTCTGGATGGTTGGACTACAGCTGATGGTGTTGATATTGGAACAGTTTCAACAGATCTTAAGAAGATGACAGTATATAATGTGACATCTGATATAGATTATGTTGTAACCTATACAGCACCAAACAGGTATAAGCTTGTGTTTGATTCAGAACTGGAATCAGAGAAGGATACACCTGATAAGAGTGTGATTCCGGGCTCTATAGAGGCTGTTGTTGCAGGAACAACAGATGTTCTTCAGTCAGGAGATAAGCAGCTTCAGGGTACAGATGTTGAATTTACGGCAACACCGTATAAGGGCTATGAGATAGCTTACTGGGAGATAAATGGCGAGAAGGTGGAGACAGAAAAGTTAGATGCTGGCAAGGAGAAGTACACATTTAACTATCTTGGTAAGGATACAAAGGTAATTGTGTACTACTATAAGCAGCCGGTAATCACATGGTCTTCAGACAGCGGAATAGACGTTACAGCCAGATACGGTACAGAAAGCATCGAGAGTGGAGCATGTATCCCATATAAGAGTGGTGATTCACTGGTATTTGAGGCATCTTCTAATAAGGGCTATGAGCTTAGTGATATAACAGTAAGCTATGGTGGCGTTTCAGTTTATAAGTGGACAGAGGCTGATGGTGAGGCAGCAGCCAAGCTCGCAGAGAGTGCGTCCGACACTGAACTTTACACATTCACATGGGCGGCTCCGGAAGAGGGCTTTGCATGTGATGTGAGAGTAGAATTCAGCTTTAAGAAGATAGACAATATAATCAAAGCGGGTTATTCACTGAAGGATATTGATAAGGCTTCAGGAGATGAGCTGCATGGCAGAACACATGGATCTATTCAGGCATCAGTTTCAAGGAAGGAGCTTCCTGCTTACGAACAGACCGGAGCTGTAGTGAGTGATGAGACGGCGAACAAGACAGCAGAGATCACAGATATCTACAGAGATTCGGTTATCACCTTTAAGGTTACACCGGATATGGGATATAATGTGAAGGAGTGGATAATTGATGGAAAGAAGCTCACCAATGAGACAGAAAACATTAAGCTCTTCTCAGACAAGAAGACAAATGATACTTTGAAGATCACTGTGACTAAGGATATGAAGGATATCACAGTAATGGCAGGCCTTGAACTTATCGGTGACGTTCTCACATTTGGTCCGGAGACAGAGGGCACAGGTGAGGTAAGTGCAGTTATCAGAAGATCAGGTGTGAATCTTGTATCAGGAGATATGCTTGGAACTACGGCAGATGTAGAGTTTACAGCTGTTTCTGCAGAGGGTTACGAGGTCGCAGACTGGCTGGTAAATGGAATAAGCCAGAGAGTGACGGATGATGTATTCACGTACAAGGTTCCAAAGGATACAAGAGCTGATGTCAGAGCTGTATTCGACAAACCGGCTTATAAGATAACCTGGTCATCAGATGAGGGAGGACAGATAAAGGCAGAAAATGTGACAGCTGGCGAGGAGCTCGAAGGCAATCTTGCATATATCAGAGGAGACAGAGAGCTTAAGTTCACAGCTGATGCCGACCAGTACATGGAATGTACAGGATTTACAGTAAAGACAGCAGAGGGAACAAAGGATTACACAGCAGAGGAACTTGGCAGCAACGTATTTGTGGTTGACAAGGTGGCATCTGACATAGATGTTGTTGCTCACTTTGCTAAGCAGGAACTCAAGTCAGTCATTACCTTTGAGGCAAATGATAATGCTCTTGGAACTGTGACAGCGGTATATGGACTGGACGAGAAGGCTGAGATCACAAGCGGCGATAGTCAGGTATCCGGCGGAGATGCAGTATTTACGGCAGCTCCTGCAGATGGACAGATGATCGAGGGCTGGTATCTTGATCCTGAGTGTACACAGGCTATAGAAGGCACTGAACTGGAGCAGACCACCTATGAGGTGAAGACTATCTACACAGATGTGGCAGTATATGTTAAGTTTGTGGAGATTCCAGAGTATACAGTTAAGGTAGGTACAACAGGAACCGGATCGGCGAAGATCACAGCATCTTCAGACGGTGAGGAACTTGAGATCGTATCAGGAGAGGTTAAGCTCAAGAGACATAAGGATCTGACGATCACAGTTACTCCTAAGGATGAATACAACACAGTTGAGCACTGGGTAGTTGATGGAAATGAAGTTGCATCAGAGGAACTCACGTATGAGATCACTGACATAACAGCAGATACGACCGTATATGCATATATCGCACCATCACTTCTTGTAGATGTAATATTCAAGAATGAGGATGAAGTTAAGAAATATGACAATATAGCAATCAGTACAGGTTATGTTGGCGAGGATGGAGATATAAGCGGACTTAAGCCAATAAATGCTGAGAATAATTCAGTGAGAATCGGTTCGGGCAAGGATGTAAGATTTGCCATAACACCTTCTGACGATTATATGATCCAGGCATGGACAGTTAAGTACATCAGAGGCGGAAAGGTTGTCAAGGAAGAGACAGGCGCTGACTTTGGATTTACCAACGAGATACTTTTAAATGATGTTACAAACAGCATAGAGGTAAGTGCAGAGCTTGTTGACAAAGTTGGATATGGCATTCCTGCAGAGGGAAATTATGACAGAGATAATAATCTGATAGAGACTGCAGGTGGTGAAAGCACGCCAGAGACAGCCTACACTATAACAGACCTTACAAAGATACCAGACAATGTGGTATTCAAGAATGACAATGGCGTAGTTCTTGATAATATGGTAAGAAAGAACGGAGATGCGAGTGTTGTTATTACACCTGCTGAGGGCTGGAGAATCAGAGATATAATCATTGATGAACCAGAGAACGCTGGAAATTCAGAGGAGTCAGAGAATATCATGTCAGTCCAGCCAGTGCTTGCAGAGGATGGAACTGAGACAGGAGCATATCTTGTAAGTGATGTAAACGTCACAAAGAATATGGAGTTTAAGGTTGATGCAGTTAAGCTTTACTCTGTCACAATAGCAGATACAGAGCATGGAAGCATAAAGGTGACAAAGCCAGATGGCACAGAGGTGGAGAACGGTGAAATGATTGACGAGAAAACTGTTCTTACATACACAGCAACACCGGATATGTACTATGACTTTGATGCATGGACAGAGGATGCGGCAGATCAGGCTGAGAGCACATTTGAAAAAGCTCTTGATGGAAGTATCACAGTGGGAGCAGCCTTCAAGGCAAGATATGCCAAGGTAAGTATTGCCACTGCGAAGAATGGTACGATAGTTGTCACAACAGCTGACGGTGAGGAGATATCTGACGGACAGCTGGTTCAGGAAGGCACAGATATCATCTGCAAGGCAATTCCTGCAAAGCATTGTGACCTGTCAGCCTGGGGCGGAGATGCCAAGGGCAAGACTGGTACTACAGTGAAACTTACGGTGACAAAGAACATGAATATAAGAGCGGCATTCAAGTTCAGGTATGTGAAGGTAGCTATTGGAAAGACTGAAAACGGATCGATCACAATCAAGACTGCGGAAGGCAAAACAGTTAAGAATGGTGCATCAGTGATCGAGGGAACGGTTCTTATCTGCACGGCAAAGGCGGCAAATAACTGTAAACTTGGAAGTTGGACAGGAAGCTTCAAGAGTACAAAAACTTCGGTAAAGGTTGCTGCAAATAAGAATATGAAAATCAATGCCAGGTTTGTAGCAAAAATACCGGCACAAAATACAGCTGGTATCAATAAGAATATCCATGCAGTAGTATCCGGAAACAAAGTGACAGTTGTGTGGGGTAAGGTTAACAAGGCTGACGGATATGATATATATGCACAGGAGTGCTATGTAAACTTTAACTCGAAAAGTCTTATTAAATCGGTAAAGGGCGCATCGGCAACCCGAGTTACAATATCCAGCATTAATGGCAAATCACTTGCTAAGTTAGATACGATCAAGCTGAGAGTAAAGGCATATAAGCTGGTAAATGGTAAGAAGAAGTATATAGACAATAGTGTCATGCTTCATATAGTTACCAATAGCAGCAAATATACCAACATCAAGAAGGTTCTGCTTCCACAGAAGAGCTACGTGCTGGGAGTTAAGCAGACGATTCAGCTTAAACCTGGATATACCAAGGCAGATGCCAGCAAGATGGTGCTTGATGGCACACATGGTGCAAGGTATTTGTATGCATGTACAAATAAAAATGTTGCTACAGTTGATGCCAAAGGAAGAATAAAGGCAAAGGCTGCAGGAAAGTGTACGGTCTATGTAATTACTGTAAATGGCACTACACAGGCTGTGCAGATTATAGTAAAATAAAAATAGTATCTGCATGAGGTGCCTGACATCCGGCCCGTTGGGGCTGGATGCAGGCACCTTTGCTGATATATACAGGGTGTTGATTATCTATACCGGGATTAAAAAGTGAGAAAAGGAGATTTGTACATATGGGGAATACGGCTTCGGGTAATAAAGGCTGTTTTATAAAACCGAAAAAAGCCTGGAGGCTTCTGAAGACAGCGGATGAGGGGAATGTAACTGCATATATATTCGGGGTCAGTGGTTCGGGTAAAACCACATTGGTCAGTAAATATCTTGGAAGCCGGAACTATATTTTGGTTGATGCCGGAAATGTGAATTGCGATGATCTGGATATAAAACGGAGTGCGGTAAGAAAGATAGTTGTGGTTGATAATCTGCATGAGTTGTCCTGGGGAGATATGGATTATGAGAGGTCTATGATAATTGACCTCATAAAGAGAGAAGATGTGTGGGTTATTCTGATTGGAAGATGCCCGGTACCTCCATGGCTTTCTGCGGTCAGATTTCAGGAAGGCTTTTATGTGGTGGATGGAAAGCTTCTTTTATTTGGGCTTGATGACGTAGAAAAATATGTGGAATGTGCTGGTATTAAGCTGACTGATGAACAAACGGTAAGGATGTTTCAGGAGACGATAGGTCTGCCATTCGCGTTGGAGATGTGTAATGGAATATATAAAGAAGTTGGATATGATGGGGAATTGACAAGCGGGCAATATGATGGATTTGCAAGGCGTGTTGTGGAGGAGATGTGTAATTATCTGGAGTATCATGTGTATGACAACTGGGATATAGAGATGCAGGAATTTCTGATGGAGATATCTGTGGTGGATGATTTTACCACTAAGCAGGCTGAGATGATTACAGGGCGTAGTGATAGTGGAGTGCTGATAGAGCGTGCAAAATGGCTTGGAAATTTTATGATAAGCTGGATAGATGCAGATGGCAGTAACAGGTATCAGCTGCAGTATCATATGAGAGTTTCCATGAGGAGGAGACTTGCACGAAAATACGAAAAAGAACAGATGAGAGCGCTATATGAGAATGCAGGGCTGTTCTTCCGTCTGAATGGTGAAATCAGTCAGGCTTTGAATATGTATGAGAAAGCCCAGGCTACAGAACAGATAGTTTCAATTTTGGTTGACAACGCCAGAAAGGCACCAAACCTGGGATATTATTATGATCTGAAGGACTATTACCTGAAGCTTCCTGATCAGTTGGTGTCAAAGAGTCCGGAGCTTATGTCGGCTATGAGTATGCTGCAGTCGTTGCTGCTCAACCCGGAGGAAAGCGAAAGGTGGTATGACGGCCTGAAGCAGTATGAACAGAACAGTCAGGGCAGTGCCCACAAAAATGCAAAGAGTTTGAGAATATTTTTGGATATATCATTGCCTCATAGAGGAAGCGTGGAGGTTATGCAGCTGCTGAAACTTGCTTATATCATGGTATTCAATAAGGAAATCAGACTTCCGGAGTTTTCAGTAACTGCCAATCTGCCATCCCTGATGAACGGAGGAAAGGATTTCTGCGAATGGAGCAAGAAGGATAGAGAACTTGTTGCGACATTGGGGAAAACATTCGATATAGTCCTTGGAAAGTACGGAAAAGGCATGGTAAATCTGGCTTTGGCAGAGAGTTTTCTGGAAAAGGCAGGGGATAATTATGAGATAGCAACTCTGGCAGCAAAGGGAAGAATACAGGCAGAGGCTGGGGGAAAGCTAGAGCAGTGCTTTGTGGCTGATGGAGTACAGGCATGGCTTCATCTGCAGAATGGAAAACCTCAAGAGGCATTGGACATTCTTACGAGTTTAGAGAAGAAAGCTGAGAATGAGAATGTAAAGAATATAATTCCGAATATAAAGGCGTTTAAGGCCAGATGTTGTCTCTACAGGGGAGAAAGAAATAGCACAGCTGAATGGATGGCTTCCGCTCCTGATGAAAATGTAGAGTTCAGGATATTTGACAGGTTCATATATCTCACTAAGGTGAGATATTATCTCATGAGTGGCAGAGACGGGCAGGCATATAGTCTTCTGGAAAAGCTCAGGTACTATGTTGGGGTCATGAAGAGAACGTATATAGACATGGAATGTGATGTGCTAATGGCTATTACCAACTATAGGCTGGGGCTTGACAGCTGGAAAGAATATATGAGATCTGCGCTTGATAAGACATATGAGTACGGATTTGTAAGGGTTATTTCAAGGGAAGGCGCAGCAGTGTATGGTCTTCTGAATTCCTGTGACTGGCTGGAGATACAGCCGGTGGATATGCCGGAGGATAAACTTGCAAGGAAAAAAGCATATTTCAAGCAGGTTCAACGGGAGACAGAGAAGATGAAGAGGTTTTATCCAGGATATCTGAAGGCTGGAGAAGAGGATGTGCAGCTCAGTGAAACAGCGGTGAGTATACTTAAGCTTCAGGCAGAGGGATTATCCAGGCAGAATATAGCGGTCAGGCTTAATATGACAGAGGCAAATGTCAAGTATCATCTGACACAAGCATATAAAAAACTTGGCGTATCTGGTAAAGCTGGAGCTGTGAAAGCGGCAGCGGACCGGGGAATTATATAGAAGTACACAATTAAAGTAAAAAACAAGCCAATAGATACAAGATTCTCATGTGTTGTATCTATTGGCTTTTTTTTATAAAATGTGATAATTGTGCACTGAATTATAAAACTGCGGTGCTATGAGAAAATCAGTGGAAGCTCTTCAGCCAGTTCACAAGAGAGTCATGCCAGATGTTGTCTGTGACAGTCTTCTTCATCTGCGCATCAACAGGTCCGTTGCCTGCAAGCTTTGCCAGGACAGCAGCCTGAAGTTCAGGAACTGTCATGGATTCCGGAGACTTGCTCCAGTCAACTGTGATGGTTTCTGGATCAACCGGGGTGTCGGCAGCAGCCTTTATAGAGGCTTCCTTGGCGGAATCTTCTACCTCATTGGAGGTAGCTGTATTTTCCTCAGTGTCAGTCGCGATTTCCTTTGCATCTGCAGATTCTGTAGCAGTCACAATGTCTTTGGATTCTGTCATTGATTTAGCTTCATTCTTGTCCTCGATATCGGTATCTGTTCCAGAAACTACTTTACCTTCACTGGCAGTTTTATCTTCAACATCAGACTTGGCTTCGCTATCTACCTTGCCCTTGTTATCAGCCACGATTTTAGCTTCACTCTCAGTCTTGTTTTCAGTATTTGGCTCAACCTTAACCGGCTTGACATTCAGGTCAGTTTCCTCAGGCACCCAGATCTCTCCGCTGTTTGCAGGCTGGGGTATGTTGATATGACCATCCTGTACAGATACCTTCTCGCCTGACAGGGCGCCGATGTATGCTGTGCAGTTCCCTGCTGCAAGGTGCATTCCGGCTGGGGCATCGTCGTTGTTTACAGACACGATGACACGGGTTCCATCAAGATCTCTTGCGTATGCGAACTGCCTGTTGGTGAGCATCAGCTCATCGTAGCTGCCATATGACAGTGCAGGAACAGCCTGACGTACCTTGCCGAGTGCGGCGATGAGTGCTGTGCAAGGGTTGGTTTTTACTGAATCCTTGTAATCTTCTATATTGAGAGCTGGTCTTAAGCTGTCGTCTGAGCCATATTCCTTGCGTCCCTCAATACCGAATTCTGAACCGTAGTATATGCTAGGCACACCCGGAAGAGTGTAGAGTAATACATGTACAGGTGCAAAATGTGCCTTGTTGGTGAGCTTTGTATAGATACGCTCCACATCATGGTTGTCTACGAAGTTGTAGAGCTTTAATGTTCCCATGTTCTGGAGACGTCTTACAGTGTGCGCAATTTCAAAATAGTTGTGGTCATTGTGACCGCTGTACAGAGCCTTGTGAAGTGTGTAGTTGGTGACGCTGTGAAGAGTCTCGCCGTTTACCCAGCGGCTGTAGTCGCCGTGGATGACCTCACCCATGAGCCAGAAATCCGGCTTCACTTCATTTGCTGTGCGGCGCAGTGCCTTCATGAAATCAAAATCAAGGACGTCCGCAGCGTCAAGCCTGATACCGTCCACATCGAACTCACTTACCCAGAAACGGATCACATCGCATATATAGTCAACGACAGCAGGATTCTTCTGATTCAGCTTGACGAGAAGGTTGTAGCCTCCCCAGTTGTCGTAAGAGAAACCGTCGTTGTACTCGTTGTTGCCCCAGAAATTCACATTGCAGTACCAGTCTTTGTACTGTGAATTCTCTCTGTTTGCCTGGATGTCCTTGAATGCGAAGAAGTCACGGCCTGTGTGGTTGAACACTCCGTCAAAGATGACCTTTATGCCCTGCTCGTGGCAGTAAGCCACAAATGCAGTCAGGTCTTCATTTGTTCCGAGACGGGAGTCGAGCTTCTTGTAATCTGTAGTTTCGTAGCCATGTCCAACGGACTCGAAGAGTGGTCCGATGTACAGTGCTGATCCGCCGATCTCCTTTATATGATCCACCCATGGAAGCAGGGTGTTTAAGCGGTGAACAGGCTCACCGTAGTCGTTCTGTTTTGGGGCTCCCGCAAGTCCCAGTGGATAAATGTGATAAAAAACTGCCTCATCATACCATGCCATAGTTATCCCTCCATTTTTTTAAATTAGCATTTACATTATACTAAAAAAATTAGGAAAAAGCGACAAAAAAACATGTCTATATTGCACGAACTATGGTAGAGTCATTTCTGTTGAAATGGACAAAAAAATACAGGGGAGAAAATGAGTAAAGAACAAGCCCTATAGTTATGGGAATCAGTTTTGTGTGGCTGTTGTATTCATAGTTGCCGTCATTCTGAATCTTGTGCTTCCTAAGAACATGGATGCCCACGAGGCCCCAAAGACTGAGGATGCAGAGTAAATCCAATAAAACATACAGATTATACGAGAGGAAAACTTACACGAGGTGTAAGTGTTAATCACAGCGTCGTTCTGATATTATGATATCAGAGCGGCGCTGTTTTTGTTTTTTCAAAATAGGTCAAAAGGGGTCAGGTACCTCCGTCCCCAAATAAAAATAAAGAAAGGTGAACAATATGGATAGTTTATTAAAGATAGAATCACTGAAGAAATACTATGGCAAAAAGCCAAACCAGACTAAGGCTCTGGACGGCATATCATTTCAGGTCATGCCGGGGGAGTTCCTTGGCATCATGGGTAGCAGTGGATCGGGAAAGTCCACACTGCTGAACTGTATCGCAACGGTCATAAAGCCTGACAGCGGAACCATAGAGCTCCAGGGCAAAGAGATACAGGCGCTTAAAGGTGCGAAGCTTGCGCAGTATAGAGGCAGGGAGATAGGTTATCTGTTCCAGAACTTTGAACTTCTGGACAATCTAACAGGCAGAGAGAACATTATGGTTCCGTTGTCAATACACGGTGTATCCGAGGATGAGAGCAGAAGCAGACTGGAAAAGCTTTCATCATATCTGGAGATAGATAACGTGCTTGACAAATTCCCGTCGCAGATGTCTGGTGGTCAGAGACAGAGGGTTGCGGCCGCCAGAGCGCTCATACTTAATCCGGGGATTATTCTTGCGGACGAGCCGACCGGAGCACTCGACTCAAGAAATGCAAAGGCACTCATGGAGAAACTGTTGGGACTGAACAGGGATGACAACACTACCATACTTATGGTGACCCACGACTCAAATGCGGCCAGCTTCTGCAAGAGGATACTCTTCATACAGGATGGCAGGATATTCCATGAGCTCAGAAGAGATATGGAGAGAGAGTCACAGCAGGAGTTTTATGAGAGGATACTCAAGCTGATGGCGCAGATGGGAGGAGGCAGCGCAAATGTTCTTTAAACTCGCAATGAGGAACAGCCGGAGAAGCAGGAAAGAGAATGGTCTGTTCTTCGCTTCGCTGGTCGTGTCCATAGTGGCATTTTATATCATATTGGCGCTGTCCCATCAGGATGTGATGATATTCCTGAGAAGTCTTGAAAGCGATGCGGTGAACAGTCTTCTTCAGATAGCGGCGGTGTTCTATGTATTTTCACTGGTCATGTTGTTCTTTCTTATATACTATGCAAGCAAATACCAGCTCGAACGACGGAGGCACGAACTTGGAATGTATATAATGATGGGGATGAGGAGATCAAAGCTTTTTGCCCTGCTGATGGCGGAGGATCTGGGCAGCAGCGTAGTGGCTCTGCTCATCGGACTTCCTATAGCGATCCTGGTGTCTGAGGTGGTCAGCCTTCTCACAGCCAGACTGGTAGGTCTTGGCGTTATAGGTCATCACGTATCATTTTCACTGCAGGCAGTCATACTGACAACTGTTGGATTTGTAGCGATAAAGCTTGCAGCATTTCTCATACTGAGCGGTAAGCTTGCAAGAAAGCAGATAGGCGATCTCCTTGTAGATACACCGGAGACAGAGAAGAAACAGCTTCCGGCTCCTGTGTATGGTGTGAGTGCAGTCCTCGGTCTTGCAGCGCTTATCGCTGCATACTGTCAGGGAATAGGCGGCTATTCGTGGATCAGCGTAAAATATATGGCGGTCACCATAACACTGGGATTTGTTGGCATGTTCCTGCTGTTTTTCGGTCTCAGGCTCTTTGTTGATGCACTGGCCAGACGTGCAAATGGCTCAAAGCCACTTGCCGTGTTCGGGTTCAGGCAGGTACACGAAAATGTAGTAACAAAATCTGGAACGCTTGCAATAAGCTCGATACTCATACTCGGCGCCCTGTGCTGCTGCGGTGCGGGCGTTGGCATATGTATATCCAGACAGAATATGGACCATGTGCTCGATTATACATTTGCCTCATATGGGGATGACGCTGAGGCGGACAGCAGGAATATCCGCGCGAAGCTGGAGGAAGCAGGTGTGATGGAGGATTTCTCGAACGTATTCGATATGAAGCTTGGTTATATAAAGATGGGTGAAAATGAGTCCCATGATGATGCTGTGAACGTGGGGAATGTCATATCCGCACTTGAAAAACTCAAGGCTTCAGAGGACAGGGACGTGCTTATAAATAACATGTCATACATGACATACCCTTACCTGATCCAGGAGAGTGCGTACAACAAGGTGCTTGAGGCTGCGGGAAAGGAGCCTTTGGAGCTCGGAGAAAATGAACTGGCACTCTATACGGATTTCTTTACTGATTACCGCGGAGGTTTACTGAATGAGGTATTGGCAGAGCGCCCGGAGGTGGATGTAAGAGGAGATGAGTATCATCTGACCGGAGAGGTCCAGACCACGAAGATCGTGACAGATTCATCGATAACCCTGTCGTTCGGACTTATCGTGGACGATGATACATTTGCCAGACTGACAAATGACAATTACGAGTTATATGTAAATGCCGTTCTCAAAAAGGATATCGTGGACGGTAAGGGCCTCATGAAAGCCATAATGGATGAAAATGAGAAGCTTGATAGTGTAGATTTTGAGAGTATAAACGCTGATTACGAGAGTTATCTGCAGAACATAGGAAGAAATATGTTCTACACGGTGGCTGCGGGATATATAACGCTTTATCTGGCGGTGGTGTTCCTCATAATCGCAAATACCATAATCGGTGTTCAGTTCCTGATGGGACAGAGAAAGTCCGGCAGAAGGTACAGAACCCTTGTGAAGCTCGGCGCAACATACGAAATGCTCTGCAGTTCAGCAAACAGACAGGTGGGCTGGTATTTCGGAATCCCGGTTGCTGTGGCGGCTGTCAGCAGTATATTCGGCGTGCGGGCCCTGCTCACGGGAATCCTGTCAGAATTCATGCGCGGCAGTATGAAACAGATACTTATCATAGCTGCGGTTATGATAATCCTGTTGTGTGTGGTAGAATATATCTATATGACAGCGGTGAAACGCTCAAGCAACAGATATCTCATGGCGATGATGACACCGGAAAGGGTTGAGTAAACGGTGAAGTGTGTGATGGTGGTTGAGGACGATGCCCTCATGTGCGATGAACTTCTGGATATGCTGACAAAGGCAGGATACAGGGCAGTTAAGCCAGATGGATTTGACAACATAATAGAACAGATACAGGACATGGCTCCGGATATTCTTCTGCTGGATATCAATCTTCCTGGCAGGAGCGGCTTTGACATATGCCGGGAGATCAAGAGGCGGAGCTCTGTCCCTGTGCTGGTTCTCACATCGAGGGACCAGCTAAAGGACGAGCTCCATGCGCTGGAGCTGGGCGCTGATGAATTCCTCACGAAGCCATGCCGCCGTGAGCGGCTTCTGGCCCGGGTGGCAAATGTGCTCAAGAGGTACGAGGGCAGACAGAACCTGATCGAAGGAGAAGGGTTTCTTCTGGACACTCAGACATACACTCTGTATATAGATGGGAGATCTGCGGTGCTTCCACAGAATCAGGGACGTATATTTGAAACACTTATGACAAGCGGAGGAGATGTCGTGTCTAAGGAGAAACTTTGTGAGGCAGTGTGGGGCACGTCGGAGTATATAGATGAAAATGCCCTGCAGGTGAATCTTACAAGACTCAAAAAGACAATGGCGGGACTGGATATGAAGGCAAAGATCATAGCTGTAAGAGGCGTTGGATACAAGCTTGAGTAATGGAGAGAATATGAAAAGATTTGGACTTGTTATAAAACAGAATATTGTCTGGCTTGGTCTGCTGCTTCTGACGGACGTGGCGTT